>NZ_JBFUAK010000004.1:0-592904 GCF_056406315.1 Roseateles sp. P1_C6 | reverse complement strand
GCCCGCACTCTCGTGCGGGCAAGCGATGCAACGCCGAGTGGCCGCTGGCTGCCGGCCTTCCCGAAGGGTTGTGGCCAGAACAACCGCGCGCGGCGTTGCAAATCCTCGCCGGGTGTCCAACCCGGCTGCGGTTTGCGCCTTGCTCACGGCTGTTCTGGCCACAACGCGGCCCGTTGCCGTAGCGTGAACAGGCCCTAAGCCAAGGACAGCAGCTCGCCGGTCAGCGTTGACGCCAGCACGGTGCCATCGGCGGCCAGGGCAAGGCTGGCCGCCACACCTTGCGGGCCTTCGCCGGGCTGCTCCAGCGGCAGCCGCCACAGCGGCCGGCCACTGCGCCGCTCGAAACAGCAGACACCGCCGCGCTGATCGCGGCCCGGGCCGCGCGTGCCGCCATTGGATGAAGTGCCGATGGCCACGCGCCGCGCATCGACCAGCGGCCGGCCCCAGGCCCAGCCGTAGACATCGAGCCGCCACAGCGGCCGGCCGCCGCCGGGCTCAAAGCTGCTCAGCGCGGCCGTGTCGCTGGCGCCGACGAAACCCTGCCCCGCCGCACCCGCGGCGGAGGATTCGGTCCACGAGAACCAGGTCTGGCGCCGCCACAGCTCGCGGCCGTCGGCCAGGCTCAGCGCGAAGAACTGGTAGCTGCGCGAGCCGACGATGACGCGGCCGTCGACGACCCAGGGCGCGGACACGACCGGCCCGCCGGTGTCGAAGCGCCAGGCCTCGCGGCCGCCGTCCAGGTCCAGCGCGCGCACGCTGCCGTCGAAGCTGCCGACGACAACGCGCCCGCCCGAAAACGCCGGCGTGCCCAGCAGCGGGCCGCCAAGGTCCGCCTTCCACCGCAGGCGCCGGTCGGCCAGCGACCAGGCCGCCAGCTCGCCCGCATGGCTGGCCGTGACCAGCAGGTCGCCGCGCACGACCGCCGCGGCGCCGAAGCGATCGAAGCGCGCGCCGGGCTTGCCGGTCGTCGTGCGCGTGATGGCCGCACCCTGCAGCCGCAGCCGCCAGCGCTGCTGGCCGTCCGCGGCGCTGAAGGCGTAAAGCTGGCCGTCGTCACAGGGCACCAGCAGCAGCTCGCCAGCCAGCGTCGGCTGGGCGCGCAGCGCGCCGCCGGTCTGCGCCTGCCAGCGCGGACGGCCCGACGCCGCATCCACCGCGTGCAGGCGGCCACCATCGTCGCCGGCCCAGACCGTGTCGCCGGCACAAAGCAGGTCAGCCCAGGCCGATGCGCTCAAGGCCAGCCGCCAGCGCACGGTGGGCGCCGGCAGCGCGGCAGGCTCGCGCACGGGTCGCGGCAACGCGCCACGCTCGAAGACGGCGGGCAGGCTGGTGCGGGGGCTCAGGAAGGCCGGCACGGACCCGAGCAGGTGCTGGCCGTCGCGGCTGCGTTGGAGTGTCCAGCGCCCGCCCATCATGACCAGCTGCTCGCCCCTGACCTCGGCCGGCCCCATCGCCACATCCCAGGCATGAATGGCCGGCGCGCTGAGCAGCAAGTCCAGCCCGCCGGCTGCGGTGGCGACAAGACGAAGACCGAGCGACGTCGTGTCGCCGGGAAAGGCGGGGTGGGTCAACGTCGCTTGCCAGTCGCCGGTCAGTTCATTGCCGGCCACGGCCAGCACCGGCGCCGCCAGCGCGGCGGCCAGGCAGTCGCGTCGCGTGATCGTCATGCGGCGCAGTCTGGCCGCAGGCCCGGACTCAGCCAGAAGTCAGGTGCACGTCGAGCGCCGCCCGCCACGCGGCCACCTTGTCGGCCAGGCGCAGGCCGGCATGCGCCGGGCTCGTCGACGGCAGACGCAGCACGGGCAGGTCCACATCACCCAGCGCCAACAGTGTCTGTCGATGCGCGAGCGCGCCGTTGCAGGCAATGGCCCGCAGCTGTGGCAGTCGGGCGACGAGCTCACTCAGGTCGCTGGGCTCTGCCGCTTCGATGGCCGTGTCCAGGCTGCCCTCGCGCCGGCAGGCGGCGACGGCGTCCCACAGCGCGACGCGGTGCTGGCGCAGCGTCTGAAGGCGTTCGGCATAGGGTCGCGTCGCCAGGTCGGCCTCGCCCAGCAGCGCCGCCATGACGGGCCAGAAGGCGTTGCGCGGGTGGGCGTAATACTGCGCCGCCTGCAGCGACGCCGCGCCTGGGAAGCTGCCCAGCACCAGCAGCCGCGCCCGCGCGTCGAACACCGGCGCCAGGCCCACGAGCCGCGCAGACTCGGGGTTTGGGGGGTTGGCGATGGCCGCCGCGGACTGCGACGATACGGGCGTCTTCACAGGGAGTGTCTCGACATGATGAATACGGAAGCCATCTGGCTGTTTCTCAGCACCCAGGGCGTTGACTTCGGCCTGAAGATTCTCGCGGCCATCGCCGCCTGGGTCATCGGTCGGTGGCTCATTTCACTCGCGCTGCGGGTCTTCTCGGCCGCGCTGGAGCGCGGCCGGCGCATCGACTCGACGCTGGCCACCTACCTGCGCTCCATCCTCAGCGTGCTGCTGAACCTGGTCCTCATCCTGGCGATCCTGGACATCTTCGGCGTCAAGACGACCTCCTTCGCCGCGCTGCTGGCCGGCGCCGGCCTGGCGATCGGCACGGCCTGGGGCGGGCTGCTGACGCACTTCGCCGCGGGCGTCTTCATGCAGGTGCTGAGGCCTTTCAAGGTCGGCGACTTCGTGCAGGCCGGCGGCGTGACCGGCACGGTGACCGAGATCGGCCTGTTCGGCACGACCATCAACACGCCGGACAACGTGCACACGCTGGTCGGCAACAACACCGTGTTCGGCGGTGCGATCCAGAACTACTCCGCGCAGGCCTTCCGGCGGGTGGACTGCCTGGCCAAGGTCGCCAACAGCGTGGACCCGCTGGACGCCATCGCCCGCCTGCGCCCGGCCATCGCGGCCATTCCCAATGTGCTGGCCACACCGGCGCCCGACATCGAGATCCTGCAGTTCACGCCCGAAGGCCCGCTGCTGTGCGTAAGGCCTTATTGCCACACGGACCATTACTGGCAGGTCTACTTCGACACTCACAAGGCCGTCGTCGCGACCTTCGGCACGGCCGGCTACCCGGTGCCGGAGACGCCGATCGCGCCGCGCAACCGCTGAAGAGGAAAGCAAACTCACCATGGCCGATCTGATTGCCCGTGTCGCCGGGCTGTGGCGCTACCCCGTCAAATCCTGCGCCGGCGAGGCGGTCGACCGGCTGCAGCTGGACGCCGACGGCTGGCCGGTCGCCGACCGCGGCTGGGGCATCGTCGATGCGGGCGGCGAGCTGACCTGGATGGGCGCCCACCCGCGGCTGGCGCTGGTCCATGCGCGGCTGGTCGGTTCGGACCTGGAGCTGCGCGCCGAGGGGCGGTCGCTGACCGTGTCGGGCGAGGGCGGCGACGCGCTGGACGTGCGCGGCTGGAACGGCGAACGCCAGGACTTCGATGTCCTGCAGGTCTGGGATGCCGGCGATGACGCCGCCGCGCTGCTGAAGGCGACCACGGGCGAGCGGCTGCGGCTGGTCAGGTTGAGCATGGAGGCGCAGCGCCGGCCCATCCTGAATGCACTGCACATCGTCGGCGAGGGTTCGCTGCAGTCCTGGCAGGACGCCCTCGTCCAGCCGCTGAGCGGGCCGACCCAGCGTGCAAGACCCAACCTGCTGCTGAGTGCCGAGGACGGCGGGGATCTGCCGCCCTTCATCGAAGACATCCTGGTCGAGGCCCGCATCGGCGCACTGACGCTCAAGCGCACGACGGTCTGCGTGCGCTGCGTCGTGCCGACCGTGGACCCCGTCAGTGGCGAAACCCAGCCGTTCGTGCTGGACGCGCTGACGCAGCTCAGTGCCGAGCGGGCGCCGGGCGCGCCGGTGCAGTTCGGCGTCTACGCACGCGGCAACGGTGCGGGCGTGTTGCACGTGGGTGACCGCGTCGAGCTAACGCTGAACTTCGGCGAGGCCTGATCAGCGCAGCCGCGGCAATGCGGCGCGCGCATTCGCGCTGGTGATCGCGGCGGTCTTCTCGACGCTCCAGCCGCGCAACGCAGCCAGGCTCTCGGCGATGCGCGGCAGCTGCGACGATTCATTGCGCGCCTGCCCCGGGACGGCCTCGCGCTCCTCGGCCGTCTTGTAGAGCCAGTGCGGCGGGATGTCCGGCGCGTCCGTCTCCATGACCAGCGCCGTCTCGGGCATCTGTGCCGCGATGCGGCGGATCTGCAGCGAGCGCTCGAAGGTCAGCGTGCCACCAAAGCCCAGCTTGAAGCCCAGATCGATGAAGGCCTGCGCCTGCTGCTCGCTGCCGTTGAAGGCGTGCGCAATGCCGCCGTGCGTGAAGCCGACGCGACGCAGGCCGGCCAGCAGCTTGTCGGCGCTGCGGCGCACATGCAGCAGCACCGGCAGGCCGGCGCGCTTGGCCAGCTTGAGCTGCTCGATGTAGAAGTGCTGCTGGATGTCGAGGTCCAGGCCCGGCACGAAGAAGTCCAGGCCGATCTCGCCGACCGCCACCAGGCGCGGGTCGGCATGGTGGGTTTCCAGCGCCTCGGCCAGCCTGGCCAGGTCGCCTTCGGCGGCGCGCATCACGCACAGCGGATGGATGCCCAGCGCGTAGGCGAAATCATGCTCAATGGCCAGCAGGCGAACCGTGTCCAGGTTGGACGCAGCAACGGCCGGAATGACGATCTGCGTGACGCCCGCGGCCCGGGCACGCGCGACGACCGCGTCACGGTCGGCGTCGAACTCGGCCGCGTCAAGGTGGCAGTGGGTGTCTATCCACATGCCTGATGTTCTACCTCAGCGGAAGACGACGGTGCGATTGCCGTTGAGCAGCACGCGATGCTCCGCATGCCACTGGATGGCCCGCGCGAGCGCCACGCACTCCATGTCGCGGCCGATGCCCACGAGCTGCTCGGGCGGCATGCTGTGGTCGATGCGCGCCACCTCCTGCTCGATGATCGGGCCTTCGTCCAGGTCGCTGGTCACGTAGTGGGCCGTCGCGCCGATCAGCTTCACGCCACGCTCATAGGCCTGGTGGTAGGGCTTGGCGCCCTTGAAGCTGGGCAGGAAGCTGTGGTGGATGTTGATGGCCTTGCCGCTCAGGTCGCGGCACAGCTGGGGCGACAGGATCTGCATGTAGCGCGCGAGAACCACCAGGTCGATCTGGTTGTCCGCCACGACCTCGCGGATCTTGTCTTCCTGCGCCGCCTTCTGCGCGTCGGTGGCGCCCAGCAGCGGGAAGTGGTGGAAGGGAATGTTGTGCGACGCCGCGAGTTGGTAGAAGTCGCGGTGGTTGGACACGATGGCCGGGATCTCGATCGGCAGATGCCCGGTCTGCACGCGGAACAGCAAGTCGTTCAGGCAGTGGCCCAGCTTGGACACCAGCAGCAGCACGCGCGTCTTGCGGGCGCGGGCCACCAGCTCCCAGTCCATGTCGAACTGCGCGGCCAGCGGCGCGAAGGCGGCCTGCAGCGCGCCCTCCTCCGCTGTCGCCTCGAACTCGATGCGCATGAAGAAGCGCGCATGGTCGGCATCGCCGTGCTGGTGCGAGGTCAGGATGTTGCCGCCCTGCTGCAGCAGCACGCCGGTCACCGCGTGGACGATGCCGGCCCGGTCAGGACACGAGAGCTTGAGGACGAAACGCGGATTCATGCGGGCGTTGGCTGGGCTTGGAATTGGCCGGCCACCAGCAGCAGCTGCCGGTCGCAGCGTGCCGCCAGGTCGCGGTCGTGGGTGACGAGGACGAAGGCCGTGCCCTGCTCGCGGGCGCGCTCCAGCATCAGCGCGAACACCGCGCTGGCCGTGTCGCGGTCGAGGTTGCCGGTGGGCTCGTCAGCCAGCACGCAGGCCGGCCGCGTGACCAGCGCGCGGGCGATGGCCACGCGCTGGCGCTCGCCGCCGGACAGCTCCGACGGCCGGTGCAGCACGCGCGCCTTCAGGCCCACGCGGGCCAGCATCTGCGCGGCCTCTTCGCGCGCGGCGGCCGGTGTCTGGCGGCGGATGCGCAGCGGCATGGCCACGTTGTCCAGCGCCGAGAACTCGGGCAGCAGGTGATGGAACTGGTAGACAAAGCCCAGGTGCTGGTTGCGCCAGCGGCCGCGCTCGGCCTCGTCCATGGGCGCGAGCGGCTTGCCCATCAGCGTGACGTTGCCGGCGGTGGGCGAATCCAGCCCGCCCAGCAGGTGCAGCAGCGTGGACTTGCCGGAGCCCGAGGCGCCCACGATGGCCAGCGTCTCGCCGCGCTGCACGGCCAGGTCGACGCCGCGCAGCACGGTGACGTCGAGGCCACCCTCTTCGAAGCGGCGGGTCAGGCCGGTGGCCTGGACAACAAATTCATTCATAGCGCAGCGCCTCTGCCGGCTGCACGCGGCTCGCGCGCCAGCTCGGGTAGAGCGTGGCGAGGAAGGACAAGACCAGCGACACCAGCGCGATCGGCACGATGTCGCCACTCTGCGGGTCGCTGGGCATCTGGCTGATGACGTAGATGCTGCCCGGCAGGAAGCTGACGTTCAGCAGGTGCTCGATGGCCGGCACGATGACGTCGATGTTGCAGGCCACCAGCAGCCCCAGGCCCACGCCCGACAGTGTGCCGATGACGCCGGACACGGCACCCTGCACGATGAAGATGCCCATGATGGAGCGCGGGCTGGCGCCCAGCGTGCGCAGGATGGCGATGTCGCTCTGCTTGTCCGTCACCGTCATGACCAGCGTGGAGACCAGGTTGAAGGCGGCGACGGCGACGATCAGCGTCAGGATGATGCTCATGAGCCGCTTCTCGATCTGAACCGCGTCGAACCAGGTCGCGTTGGAGCGTGTCCAGTCGCGCACCAGGATCTCGGGGCCCATGTGCCGGGCCAGTTCAGCGGCAACACGGCGCGCGTCGTGCACGTTGCGCAGCTTGAGCTGCACGCCGGTCGGGCCTTCGGTGCGGAACAGCTTGGCGGCGTCGTCGACGTGGATCATCGCCAGGCCCGAGTCGTACTCGTAATGCCCGGCGCTGAAGGTGCCAACCACGTTGAAGCTCTTCAACCGCGGCAGCACGCCGGCGGGCGTGACCTGACCGCCCGGCGCGACGACCGTGATCTTGTCGCCCTCTCCCACGCCCAGCTGGCGGGCCAGCTCGGCGCCCAGCACGATGTTCCAGGCGCCGGGCTGCAGCCGCGCGAAAACGCCGTCCTTCAGTTGCGCGCCCAGCGCGGTGACCTGGGCTTCCTCCGCCGGCGAGATGCCGCGGATGATGGCGCCGCGCATGTCCTCGCCGCGCGCGATGAGGCTCTGGCTGGCGATGAAAGGCGCCGCGCCGATGACCTCGGGGTTCTGCCTGGCCTTGTCTGCCGTCGCATGCCAGTCCGGCAGCGCCTGGCCCGAGTAGTTCAGCAGCTCGACGTGGGCGATGACGTTGAGCATGCGGTCGCGCACCTCGCGCTGGAAGCCGTTCATCACCGACAACACGATGATCAGCGCGGCCACGCCCAGCGCGATGCCCAGGATGGACACGCCGGAGATGAAGCTGATGAAGCGGTTGCGCCGCCCGCCGCGGCCGGCGCGCGTGTAGCGCCAGCCGACCTGGAGTTCAAACGGCAGGGTCATGGGGCGTGGAAAAAGGCGTGCGGCATGGGGCCGGCATGGTAACTGGCAGGGCGTGGCGAGAATGGTGGCTCCTCCCTTGGGAAGCGCGATGAAGCCCCTGTCTGTCCTGCTGCCGGCCTGTCTGCTGACAGCTGCCCTGATCTCCCCGGCCGTGGCCCTGCCCGACCTGGTCGTGCTGGTGCGCCACGCCGAGCGCGCCACCGAGCCCGCCGGCGATCCGGCTCTGACGCCCGCCGGCGAGCAGCGCGCCCAGGCCTTGGCGCAGGCGCTGGCAGGCCTGCGCGTGAACGCCATCCTGACGACGCAGTTCCGCCGCACGCGCGACACGGCCGCGCCGCTGGCCCAGGCGCTGGGCGTGCAACCGCAGGTCGTCGATGCCAAGGCAGGCCATGTGCACGCCGTGACGGATGCGGTGCGCGCACAGTCCGGCGTCGTGCTGGTCGTGGGCCACAGCAACACGGTGACCGCCGTGCTGGCGGCGCTGGGCGGGCCGAAGCTGGCCGAGCTGTGCGAGACCAGTTTTCATCACGCCTTCGTGCTGCAGCCTGCGGCCGAGCCGCCGCGCTGGGCGCAGTTCAGCTACGGCGCCCCCAGCGCGACGCCCGCGCCGGGCTGCCTCTGAGCCTCAGTTCGCCTGGCGCTTCAGCTCCCACTGCGCCAGCGTGAACTCCCGGTAGGGCACGGCCTGTGTGGCCAGCGTGCGCTCGAACCAGGGCAGCGCCTCGCCGCGCCGGCCCTGGGCCGCCAGTTGCTGGCCGATGAAGAAATAGGCCTCCGCCAGGCGCAGCCGCTCCTGCTCGGGCTTGGCCTTGGCGGCCTTGATCAGCGCGTCGCGGTCCAGCGCGCCACCCAGGTAGCGCAGCAACTGGCCGCCCCAGTCGTCACCGCTTGCATCCAGCCGGGCCACGTCGTCGGCGATGGCCGCCTTGCCGCGCCCGCCCTGGCGCTCGGCGGCCAGGTAGACCCACAGCAGCGTGAAGTGGCGCGCCTCGCCGCTGGCGTTGGCGGCGCTGTCGCGTAGCGTGGCCTCGGCGCGCGCGTAGTCGCCCAGCATGTAGTGCGCCGTGCCCAGCCAGCTGCCGCCGGCCCCGCCCAGCTGGGCCTGCTGGTGAAAGGCCGCCAGCGCCTGCTCCGGCCGGCCCAGGCCGACCAGCGCGACGCCTTTGGCCTCCAGCGCCGTGGCCCCCTCCTCGCCGTCGGCCCGGATGGCCAGCGCCGCATCGGCGTCGGCCAGCCCCAGGGCAAAGTCGCCCAGATGGTTGTGGGCCTGCGCTCGCTCCACGCGCGCCCAGGCGGCCAGGCGGCTGCCGGGCGCCACCTGCGTCAGCAGCTGAGCGTCGATCAGGCGGTTGATCTCGTTGCTGAGCAGGATCTCCCACAACGCATCGGGCTTGGCGCCGCCGCGGAACTTGGCCATGCGCTGCGCGATCTCGACAAAGGGTGCCTCCAGCGCCTTGCGGTCGACCAGGTTCAGGCGCACGCGCTGCGCGCCCAGCATCTGTCGCGCACGGCCCACGCGCTCGCGGTAGCCGTCGACATCCTGCGGCAGCACCTCGTCGGCCTTGCGCTCCACGCGGCTGATGAACTGCACCGTCGCGCCGCTGACCTCCACGCGGGTCGAGAACGCGAGGTGCTTGTCGGCCAGTTGCTGTGGCGCGGGCGCCGGCCCACCGATGGCGCGCGGCCCGGTGACGCTGACGCGCAGGTCGGCCACGCGGGTCACATCCAGCTGGTAGGGGTAGCGGCGCCGCGCTTCCGGCGGCACCGGCAGCGCGTCGGCCAGCTCGGCGGCGGGCAGGTCCAGCTCCAGCCAGCCGCGTTGGTAGCGGCCCATGCTGGGGTGTTCGAAGCGCAGCTTCAGCTCCCATTCATTGGTCTCGCGGTCGTCCACCACCTCGGGCTGGCCCGTGCTGACCAGGCCCGGCAGCAGGCGCACATAGGCGCCGCCGATGGACTCGGCCAGCCGTTCCAGGCCCGCCGTGGCCAGGTAGCCGCGCCAGCGCTCGGCGGCCAGCCCGGTGGCCTTGAACGAGGTGCTCAGCTGGGCCGGGCGGGCGAGCTGGCTGAGGTCCCAGTCCTGCCTGAAGCTCAACGCATCCTGCGCGAACGCGGGCGGCACGACGGGCTGCGGCCCGGCATCGCCCAGACCCACGACCAGCGCCGCGCCGTAGGGGAAATAGCCGCGCTGCTGCAGCGAGTAACCCTGGCCGTTCATCGTCGGGTCCAGAAAGTAGACGGCGTCGCCCAGCTTCACGCGGCTGATGACATGGTCGAACTGGTCGTGCGACGGCAGGTAGCCCGCGATGCCGCGGTTGCGCGCCATGGACACCAGTGCCGGCCGCGCATCGAAACCCATCGCGCCGAGCAGGCTGTTCAGCAGCAGCGTCTTGTCCTTGCAGTCGCCCAGCCGCTCGGCCAGCGTGCGCGAGGCCGGCTTGGGCCGGTGCGAACTCTCGCCCAGCGACGCCGAGAAGTAGCGCACCTCGTCCTGCACGAAGCGCAGCGCGGCGGCCACCTGCTGTTCGGCGGTGCCGCCCTGGGCCTTGAGCTCGGCCGCCTTGGTGGCGACGCCGGCCGGCTGAGCCTCGGCCGCGAACAGCCGCTGCGCCCATTGGTCCAGCTCGCCCCAGCTGGCGTACTCGCTGATCTGCAGCGCCGGGTAGACCTTGAACCAGGGTGGCGTGCTCGCTTCGTCGGGCACCGTGGGCACGCGCTCGCGCAGCACGCGGATGACCTGGCGGCCGCCCTCCTCGAAACGCTCCGGCACGACGTCGCTGGCCACCGACTTGACCGCCAGCTTGCGCTCCAGCGGCGCCTCGATGCGCAGGTGCAGCCGCTCGACCGGTGCGTCCGAAGCCAGCTGCATCATCGCCGAATAGCGGCCCTCGAAGATGGGGTTCTCGCCGGCCAGCGTGTAGGCCAGGTCCACCACGTCGCCCACGCGCACGTCGCTGAGCACGACCAGCGCCGTGCGCACGCCGTCGATCATCTGGCGCTCCAGCTGCTGTTCGCGGCGCATCAGCTCGACGCGGGCATCCTTGAGCCGGTCCAGCCGCTGGCCGCCGCGCAGCACGCCGACCTGGTGGATGACCAGTTGCTGGTAGGCCGGGTTGAAGCTGATCTGCGGCTCCGACACGTCACGCAGCGTGGACGTGTCCAGTGCCTCGCGCTGCAGATGCACATAGGTGGCCGTCGCGGACTTCGGCGCCAGCTGCACCTGGATGTCCACCAGCGGCTCGCGGCGCGCCTTGGCGCCGGTGACGGGCTGGGGCCTGGCCTCGGCGGCGGGCGCGGGCGGCAGCGGCTTGACCCAGGCCGGCGCGGCGCCGAAGCGGTAGCCGGCACCGGGCGGCACGGCGGGGTGGGCAGCCGCCACGGCCTTGGCGGCGGGTTTGGCGGGAGGCTTGGCCAGCGGCGGCGTCTGCGCCGCCACGCCCACCACCGACAAGCTCAGCAGCAGTGCTGGCCAGACTTTCGAACTCATCCACGTCCTCCCGGCATACCGGCCCGATTGTGCGGGCTGCGCCCGGCCATGCCAGAGCCTGTGGCTCTGGCATGGCCGGGCGGGTGAACGTCAATGCAGCATCTGCTCCACCTCCGCCGCCGGGTCGCCGGTCGCGGCAATGCGCGCGGCCAGCAGCTCCAGGTCCAGGTGCAGGTGCTCGATCAGTTCGGGCACGGCGACCTTCAACGCATGCACCGGTTCATCATGGTGCTCGGCGGCATCGGCCAGCACCTCGGCCACATGCAGCACGGCGGCGATCAGCGAGAACGGGCGGATCTCCAGCGGCGTGTTGGCGTCCTTGAAGGCCTCCACCAGCGCGTCCGGGAAATGCCAGTGCGCGGCCAGCGACGCCGTCACGTCGGCATGCGTGCAGCCGAAGCGGTGTTCCTCCAGCGAGAAGCGGCTGCCGGGCTCGGCCGCGTGGGCTTCGACGTCGGCCACGAGGTGGGGCTCGTCGATGGCCATCAGCAGCTGGCCGGTGCGCAGCATCAGGCCGGCCAGGTAGGCGGTGTCGGCCGTGGCGGCGTCGGTGCCCAGCATGCGCGCCAGGATGCGCGCGTAGTTGGCCGTGGCCACACTGTGGCGCCAGAAGGTGGCGCGGTCCAGGCCTTGCACCTGGGGGAAGGCGCCGCTCAGGCACGCCGCCATGGCCAGGTTGCGCAGCGTCTCCAGGCCCAGCGCATGGGCGGCATCGACGACGGTGGCGATCTGGTGCGACGGGCTGTAGTGGGCCGAGTTCGCCAGCCGCAGCACCTTGGCCGTCAGCGCCCCGTCCTTCTCGATCAGCGCGGCGATGTGGGCCAGGCCCACGTTGTCGTCATCAAAGCTCTTCAGCAGCCGCGAGGCCACCTCGGGCATGGTGGGCAGGGCGTTGTGCTTGACGAAGAAACGCTCGGCGGCTGCGGTCATCGCGGACTCCTTGCCCCGACAGGGGTGCGACCCAGTCTAGGACGAAGCCCCGAGCCGCGCCACGGCTTAACCCAAGCTACACGATCAGCAACGCGCGGAAGTCATTGACGTTGGTGAAGCTAGGGCCGGGCACCAGCAGATCACCCAGCGGCGCGAAGAAGCTGGCGCTGTCGTGCGCGTCCAGCAGCGCCTGGGGGTTCAGCCCCAGCGCGCGGGCGCGGCCCAGGCTGGTGGGGGTCAGCAGCGCGCCGGCATGGGGCCCGACGCCGTCGATGCCGTCGGTATCCGCGGCGAGCGCGAACACGCCTGGCTCGCATTGCAGCGCCAGCGCGCAGCCGAGCAGGAACTCCGTCGCGCGGCCGCCCTTGCCGGCCGGCTTGCCGGCGTCGACCGTCACCGTGGTTTCGCCGCCGGACAGGATCACGCAGGGCTTGGCGAAAGGCTCGCCGCGGCGTGCGACGGCGCGCGCCAGCGCCGCGTGCACGCCGCCCACGACGCGCGACTCGCCTTCGATCTCGTCGCTGAGGATGTGGGCCGCGATGCCTTGCGCGCGCGCCGCGTCGGCCGCGGCCGCCAGGCTCAGCTGCGGCGTGGACAGCATCATCAACTCGTGACCGTCGAAGCGCTCGTCGCCAGGCTTGGGCGTTTCGAAGGCGCCCGAGTCCAGGCCGTTGCGGGCGGCGGGCGGCAGCTCGAGCTTGTAGCGCCGGCAGATGGCCAGTGCATCGGCGCAGGTGGTCGCGTCGGCCACCGTGGGGCCGGAGGCGATGACGGCGGGGTCGTCGCCCGGCACGTCGCTGATGGTCAGCGTCAGCACGCGGGCTGGCGCGCAGGCGGCGGCCAGGCGCCCGCCCTTGATGGCGGACAGGTGCTTGCGCACGCAGTTCATCTCGGCGATGGAGGCGCCGCTGTTCAGCAGCGCGCGATTGACGGCCTGCTTGTCGGCCAGCGTCAGCCCCGCGGCCGGCAGGCTCATCAGCGCCGAGCCGCCGCCCGAGATCAGGCAGATGACCAGGTCGTCGGCCGTCAGCCCCTGTGTCAGCGCCAGCAACTTCTCGCTGGCGGCCAGGCCAGCGGCGTCGGGCACGGGGTGTGCCGCCTCCACCACCTCCAGCCGGCGCGGCTTGTAGCCCGGCGGCACGTGGCCGTAGCGTGTGATGACCAGCCCGGACAGCGGTGCGTCGGCGGGCCAGGCGGCCTCCAGCGCCTGCGCCATCGCGCCGCCCGCCTTGCCGGCGCCCAGCACCAGGGTTCGACCTTTCGGCTGCGGTGGCAGGTGGGCGGCGAGCACGCGGCCCGGCAGCGCGCTGGCGACCGCCACGTCGTAGAGCTGGCGCAGCAGCGCGCGCGGGTCAAGGGTCATGGTTGTTGAGCCCAGCGGCCGATCAGGGCGCGTTCGTCTTCGGTGAGGCCGGTGGCGTTGTTCAGCGGCATGGCGCGCTGCACGATGACCTGCTGGTAGATCTGCGCCTTGCGGCTGTTGAGCCCCTCGACCGAGTCCAGGCGCACGCTCTTTTGAGCGACCTCGCCGGTATGGCACATCGCGCAGCGCTGGGCGACAACGGCCTGCACTTGCTCCAGCGTGACCGGTGCCACTGCCGCGACAGCAGGCTGTGGCTTGGGCGCCATCCAGACGATGAGCCCGGCCAGCAGCGCCAGCGCCAGCGCCAACGCACCCCAGCTGTTGACGCCCTTGTGCCGCTTGACGAAGAACTGGCGGATGGCCACGCCCGCCGCCATCAGCACGCACAGCACCACCCAGCTGTGCGGGTGCTGGTGCAGCATGCCGTAGTGGTTGCTCAGCATCGCGACCAGCACTGGCAGCCCGAAATAGGTGTTGTGCACGCTGCGCTGCTTGCCGCGCTGGCCATGGATGGGGTCGGGCTTCTGGCCGGCTCGCATCTGCGCGATGACCTTCCTCTGGCCTGGAATGATCCAGTGCGCCACGTTGGCCGTCATCATGGTCGCCAGCGTCGCGCCGACGATCAGGAAGGCCGCGCGGCCGGCGAACAGCTGGCAAGCCAGCCAGCTCTCGACGATGACGAAGGCCGCCACGACGGCCATCACGCGGCCGTCGTGGCCGATCTGCCCGTCACGCGTGCGGCCCAGCGCCCGGCAGGCGATGTCGTAGACGGCCGTGCCGACGAGCAAAAAGCCCAGCGACACCGCCACGGCCTGCCAGGGCGCGGCCCAGGCGTGCACGCGCGCATCGATCAGCATCTGGCTGGCGTTGCACAGGTAGAGCACGACGAACAGCGCCATGCCGCTCATCCAGACCCAGTAGCTCTCCCAGTAGAACCAGTGCAAGTCCTTGGGGAGGTTGCTGGGCGCCACCATGTACTTCTGCGGGTTGTAGAAGCCGCCGCCGTGCACGGCCCACAGCTCGCCGTCCACGCCCTTGGCCTTGAGGTCGTCGGCGGTCGGCTTGACGAGGTGGTTGTCCAGCCAGACGAAGTAGAAGGACGCGCCTATCCAGGCGATGACGGTGATGACGTGCAGCCAACGCAGCAGCAGGTTGGCCCAGTCGAGCAGGTAGATGTCCAAGGTCGCGGTTCTCCACGGCTCCACCACGGCGGGTGCTGTGGAGCCTCCAGGGTCGCGTCCGCAGGCCCCCGCTCCTCCCGGCAGGCCCGACACCGCTGCGACGGCCCGCAGTGTATGCAGGCGCCGTGACCGGCTTCACGTTGGCGTGGCGCCGCGGCGGCACGCAGGAGGCTGGACTCCCACAATCGGCCCATGCCATCACGCCAACGCCGCAAGCCCGCCTTTCACGGCCTGGGCATGCGCCTGCTGGCGGTCGCCGCGCTGGCGGCAGGTGCGGCCCCGGCCCAGGCCCAGGAGCAGCCGGCCGTGCGCATCGCCACGAATGTCGAGCGCAGTTATTTCCCGCCGGCCGAGGCGCTGCTGCGCAAGGCCTACGCCACGCTGGGCCTGCAGGTCGAGTTCGCACCCTGGCCGCTGCCGCGCACCCAGGTGGAGCTGCGCAACGGCCGCGTCGACGCGGTGGCCATGCGGGTGGAGGCCTATTTCGAGCAGACGCCCTTCGTGCGCAAGGTGGACGTGCCGCTGCTGACGCTGCACGTGTATGCCTATGCCCGCCCGCCCTGCCCCAATGCGCTGCCGGTCGAGGAACTCGCCAGGCACCGCGTCAGCTACCAGCGCGGCATGGTCGCGGCGGAGGCGCTGATCCCGGAAGCCGCGCGCATGCCGGCCAACACGCCCAGCGACGCCTTCCTCAACCTGGACTCGGGCATTGCCGACTACGCGCTGGTGCTGACGACGCCCTGGATGGCCGAAGTTCCCGTGGACACCCGCCAGGGCACGCTGTGCCGCGTGCCGACGCCGCTGAGCCGCGCCACGCTCTTCCACGGCGTGCACGAGTCGCGGGCGGCCTGGGTGGCGCCACTGGAGCAGGCGCTGCGCGCGATGCGCGAGCGCGGCGAGATCCAGCAGGCCTGGAGCGCCTACGAGCGCGACATTGCCGCGCAGAACAACCGCCTGCAGGCCCAGCCGGGCCGCAGCCTCACGCTGACGCCGGCGGCAACGCCAGGATCTGCGCCAGCACAGCCACCGCGATGACGGCCGGCTGCTTGCCGGCCACGCCGGCCACGCCGATGGGACAGACGACCTGTGCCTGCTCGGCCGCGCTGAAGCCCCGCGCGTCCAGCCGCTGACGGAAGCTCGCCCACTTGGTGCGGCTGCCGATCATGCCGATGAAGGCCAGGTCGCCGCGTTCGCGCTGACGCTTCAGGCAGGCCGCGACGATGTCGAAGTCCTCGGCGTGGTTGTGGCTCATGATGAGCACGGCCGAGCCGGGCAGCAGGTCCGCGACGGCCTCGGCAGCCGGCTCGCACACCTCCTGGCGCCAGCCCTGCGCAGGCGGCTCAGCGGGGAACTGCCCCTCGCGGCTGTCTATCCAGTGCAAGGCCAGCGGCAGGTCGCGGGCGATGCGGGCGATGGCGTCGCCCACGTGGCCCGCGCCGAACAAGGCCATGGGCCGCAGCGGCGGCCGCGGCAGGCGGGCGCTCAGGTCCTCACCCGCCGAGATGCGCTCGAAGCGCAGCCAGACGACGCCGCCGCAGCATTGCCCCAACGAGGGGCCGAGGGGGTAGCGCACCTCATCGGCCAGCTCGCCGCCGCCCAGCGCCGTGCGCGCACGTGCGATGGCGTCGAACTCCAGATGCCCGCCGCCCACCGTGCCGGTGATGCCGTCCGCCGCCACCGCCATCCACGCCCCGACCTCGCGCGGCACGCTGCCGGTCGTGCGGGCGACGGTGACGAGGATCAGAGGATCAGCTGCCACGGTAGGTCGAATAGCTCCACGGCGACGCCAGCAGCGGCACGTGATAGTGGCCGTTCTCGTCGGCGATGCCAAAGTCCAGCGGCACTTCGTCCAGGAAGGCCGGCTCCGGCAGCACCTGGCCGCGGCCGCGGAAATAGGCGGCCACTTCGAAGACCAGGCGATAGCGCCCGGCCGTGAGGGTGGCGCCGTCCAGCAGCGGACCGTCGGCACGGCCGTCACCATTCAGGTGCAGGCTGCGCAGCCACTTGGGGCCTTCGGCGTCGAAGCGGTACAGGCGCACGGCCATGCCGGCAGCCGGGCAGCCGTTGGCGGTGTCCAGCACATGTGTTGTCAACTTGCCCATCAAAACTCCTCAGTTGGGGCAAAGTTTAGGGATGAACGCACCCCGCTACCCCCGCGACCTGATCGGCCATGGCGAAAACCCGCCCCATGCGCAGTGGCCCGGCAGCGCCCGCGTGGCGGTGCAGTTCGTGCTGAACTACGAGGAAGGCGGCGAGAACTCGGTGCTGCACGGTGACGCCGGCAGCGAGCAGTTCCTGTCGGAAATGTTCAATCCGCCCAGCTTCCCGGCGCGGCACCTGAGCATGGAGAGCATCTACGAGTACGGCTCGCGCGTGGGCGTGTGGCGGCTGCTGAAGGAATTCGAGCAGCGCGCGCTGCCGCTGACCGTGTTCGGCGTGGGCATGGCGCTGGAACGCCACCCGGACGTGACGCAGGCCTTCGTCGAGTTGGACCACGAGATCGCCTCGCACGGCTGGCGCTGGGTGAGCTACCAGAATATCGACGAGGACACCGAGCGCGCCCACATGGCGCAGGCGATGGCGTCCATGCAACGCCTGACGCTGGGCCGCGACCCGCACGGGCTGGGCTGGTACACCGGCCGCGACAGCCCGCACACGCGCCGGCTGGCGGCCGACTTTGGCGGCTTCGAGTACGACAGCGACTACTACGGCGACGACCTGCCCTTCTGGCTGCAGGTCAGGAAGACCAACGGCGAGCTGGCGCCGCACCTTGTCGTGCCCTACACGCTGGACTGCAACGACATGCGCTTTGCGCTGCCGCAGGGCTTCAGCCACAGCGAGCCGTTCTTCGAATACCTGAAGGACAGCTTCGACGTGTTGTACGCCGAAGGTGCCGAGTCGCCCAAGATGATGAGCATCGGCATGCACTGTCGGCTGCTGGGCCGACCGGGGCGCCTGCGCGCGCTGCAGAAGTTCCTGGACCACATCGAGGCCCATGACCGCGTGTGGGTGTGCCGCCGGCTGGACATCGCGCGGCACTGGAAAACCGTTCACCCCTTTAACGCCAAGACGGCCTTCGTCTGGGAATGATGAAACTCGACGACCTCAACAACGCCAGCACGGCCGACTTCGTCGCGCAGCTGGACGGCACCTACGAACACTCGCCGTGGATCGCCGAGCGCGCTGCGGCGGCCCGCCCGTTCAGCTCTCTGGCCGCACTGAAGGTGGCGCTGGCCCGCGTCGTGCGCGAGGCCAGCGTGGACGAGCAATTGGGCCTGATCCGCGCCCACCCGGAGTTGGCCGGCAAGGCCGCCGTCGCCGGTGAACTGACGGCCGAGTCGACGAACGAGCAGCAGAAGGCCGGCCTCACCGCCTGCACACCGGAAGAGTTCGCCAAGCTGCAAAAGCTCAACGCCGACTACAACGCGCGCTTCGGCTTTCCCTTCATCCTGGCCGTGCGCGGGCCGCGCGGCACCGGCTTCACGCGCCAGGAAATCATCGCGACCTTCGAGCGCCGGCTGCGCGCTCACCCGGACGTCGAGCGCGCCGAGTGCCTGCGACAGATTCACCGCATCGCCGAGATCCGGCTCAACGACAAGTTCGGTGTCGAGCCCAGGCTGGGCCAGCAGCTCTGGGACTGGGCCGCCGCGCTGGCCCAGCACAGCGAGACCGAGGACTTCCTGACCTGCACCTACGCCACGCCCACGCACACGGCCGTCGCCGAGCAGTTGATGGCCTGGATGCGCGAGGGCGGCTTTGACGAGGTCAGTCGCGACGCGGTGGGCAATGTCGTGGGCGTCTACAACGGCACGGGCGACCGGAGGCTGCTGACCGGCAGCCATTACGACACCGTGCGCCGCGCCGGCCGCTTCGACGGGCGACTGGGCATCTTCGTGCCCATGCTGGTCGTGCGCGAGCTGCATCGCCAGGGCAAGCGCCTGCCCTTTGCGCTGGAAGTCGTCGGCTTCTCCGAGGAAGAGGGCCAGCGCTTCCCGGCCGACTTCCTCGGGTCCAGCGCACTGATCGGCGCCTTCCAGCCCGCCTGGCTGGACCAGGCCGACGCGGCAGGCATCCCGCTGCGAGACGCGATGCAGGCGGCCGGCCTGGCCGGCACCATGGACGCCATCCAGGCCGTCCAGCGCGACCCTTCGCGCTACCTCGGCTTTGTCGAAGTCCACATCGAGCAAGGCCCGGTGCTGGACAGCCTGGACCTGCCGCTGGGCATCGTCACCAGCATCAACGGCAGCCGCCGCTACATCGGCGAGATCGTCGGCCTGGCCAGCCATGCCGGCACCACGCCCATGGGCCAGCGCCGCGACGCCGCGGCGGGCGTGGCCGAGCTGATCCTGTTCACCGAACAACGCGCCGCCGCCGTGCCCGACGTCGTCGGCACCGTGGGCATGCTGGAAGTGCCGTCGGGCTCCATCAATGTCATCCCGGGCCGCTGCCGCTTCAGCCTGGACCTGCGCGCGACGACCGACGCGGCACGCGACGCGCTGGACGCCGACGTGCGCGCCAAGCTCGATGAGATCTGCCAGCGCCGCGGCCTGAGCTTCACACTGCAGCCAACGCTGGCCGCCAATGCCGCACCGAGCGACCCGGCCTGGCAGGCTCGATGGGAAGCCGCCGTCACCGAACTGGGCCTGCCGCTGCACCGCCTGCCTTCGGGCGCCGGCCACGACGCGATGAAGCTGCATGAACTGCTGCCGCAAGCCATGCTGTTCGTGCGCGGTGGCAATGGCGGCATCAGCCACAACCCGCTGGAGTCGGTGACGGTGGATGACGCGGAGCTCGCAACCACTGCGTTCCGGCACTTGGTGGAAGGGCGCATCTGATGGATGAGCACGATTCGCCGCCGCTACTCACGGAACTCAGAGGAAGAGCTCGGCTCGTTCGCGGCTTCTGGATCATTTCCATGCTCGCAATGGCGACGGGCTTCTACTCCGCTGTCGGCACAATCGCCGGCTCTCTGCTGTTCTGCGTCACTGCAGCTTTGGCCGTAGTACTGATTCGCTGCCCCCACTGCGGAAAGAGCCTTTGCTGGCATGCCGTATCGAAGCATTCCGTCGGCCATTGGCTGAAACGGCTTCTTGATGCCCGCGAATGCCCTGGGTGCGGCTACAGAGCCAACCATGCCACGGCCAGTGCTTGCAAGTTCACTGATCAAACACCATGAATCCGCATCAAGACAGCGTAGACGCCTGGATCCGCTCCCACTTCGACGACGAAGTCCGCTTCCTCCAGCACCTCGTCCGCATCCCCACCGACACCCCGCCCGGCAACAACGCCCCACACGCAGACCGCACCGCGGAGCTGCTGACCGAGCTGGGCTTCGAGGTCGAGAAGCACGCCGTGCCCGCGCCGGCCGTGAAGAAGGCGGGCATGCAGTCCATCACCAACCTGATCGTGCGCCACCGCTTCAGCAGCTATGGCCCAACCATCGCGCTGAATGCCCATGGCGACGTGGTGCCGCCGGGCGAAGGCTGGACGCATGAGCCCTACGGCGCCGAGATCGTCGACGGCAAGCTGTATGGCCGCGCCTCGGCCGTCAGCAAGAGCGACTTCGCGACCTACACCTTCGCGCTGCGGGCGCTGAAGCACTCGGGGCTGAAGCTCAAGGGCGCGGTCGAGCTGCACTTCACCTACGACGAGGAATTTGGCGGCGAGCTGGGCCCCGGCTGGTTGCTGAAGCAAGGCCTCACCAAGCCGGACTTCCTGATCGCCGCCGGCTTCAGCTACCAGGTCGTCACGGCCCACAACGGCTGCCTGCAGATGGAGGTGACGCTGCACGGGCTGGCCTCGCACGCGGCCTACCCCAGCACGGGCATCGACGCGCTGCAGGCCGCCACCAAGCTGTTGACGGCGCTTTACGCCCACAACGACGTGCTGAAGACACGGCTGTCCGACGTGCCCGGCATCACCCACCCCTACCTGAACGTGGGCCGCATCGAGGGCGGCAGCAACACCAACGTCGTGCCGGGCAAGGTGGTCATCAAGCTGGACCGCCGCATGATTCCCGAGGAAGACCCGGCAGCCGTCGAGGCCGAGGTGCGCGCGCTGATCGAAGCCGCTGTCGCGCAGAGCCCCGGCGTGAAGCTGGAGATCAAACGACTGCTGCTGGCCCATTCGATGAAGCCATTGCCCGGTGCGGCGCCGCTGATCGCCGCGCTGCAGAAGCACGGCCAGGCGGTGTTCGGCGAAGCCATCCCGACCTCCGGCACGCCGCTGTACACCGATGTGCGGCTGTACACGGCCCACGGCATCCCCGCCGCGATCTACGGCGCCGGCCCGCGCACGGTGCTGGAGAGCAATGCCAAGCGCGCCGACGAGCACCTGGTGCTGGACGACCTGAAGCGCGCGACGCAGGTGGTGGCGCGTGCCGTGGCCGAGTTACTGGCCGCCTGAGGCCAGCCTCAGCATCTCGCGGCGCTCGGCCAGTTCGGCCGGCGGCCAGGGGCTCCATTCGGGGTATTTGGCGTAGACGCCGTACAGCGCCTGCAGATTGCCCCGCACCTGCGGGTCTTTCGGCGACAGCGCCAGCGCGGCCAGCAGCCGCTGCGACAACTGGCCCATCACAGCAGCGTCGGGCTTCGCGCCGGCCAGCGCCGCCACGGCCGCCAGGTTGGTGCCGGCGGCACTGGCAGGCAGGCGCAGCAAGGCCTTGTCAAACAGTGCGGCCGCGTCGGCACGGCGGCCCTGCGTCCAGGCCAGCTGGCCACGCAGTGCCGCACCCAGGCCCCAGGCGCTGGGCGCCAGATCACCGGGCACCGCCTGTTCGTAACGGGCCAGACCGGCCTCGACCGCACGCGTCACGCGCTCGCGCTCGGCCGGCTGCAGGCCACCCACCTGCAGGCGCAACCAGCCGGCGATGGCGTCGGCGAAGTCCAGTTCCGGCAGCCAGCGGGCCAGCTGCCAGTCTGCGGCGTCACCGGCCGGGCGGGCGCGCATCCAGCCGGCCGGCAGCCCCGGGCGCATGGGCGCGACGCGCATCCAGTCGCCGCGCGCCTCGACGATGGCGTACGGAAAGCTCTGCTGGATCGAGCGGCCGATCTCCACGCCGGGCGACGCCTCGCTGGGCTGCTGGCGCACTTGCAGCGCGGCACGCGAGGCCGCGTCGATGCGCGCCAGCTCGTCCAGGCGGATGCGCCGCGGCGCGAACGACAGCGCCTGCGCCGGCAACGTGGCCTCGAAGGTCGCGCCGCCCCAGTCCAGGCTGATGGTTTCCGGCGCGAGGCCTTGCGCGCCCTGGCGCGCAAAGCGCAGATAGGTCTGCAGGAAGAGTTCGCCGTCCTGCTCGAACAGACGGCCCCAGATCGCCAGCACCGCCTGCCCACGCGCCAGCGTGCCGGTGGGCGTGCCGGTGCGGCTGACGGTGGCCAGCACGTTGTCGACGTCGCAGTTGCGGCCCGGCTCGGCCACCAGGTCCACGGCGCCCACCGAGCTGTACTTCAGCATCGCCATCAGCAGCTGCAGGTGCGCCAGCGACGAGATCTGCCGGCTGGCCGACTGCACGGCGTCGCGGCTGGTGGCGCCGTCGGCCCGCCAGGGCAGCACCAGCGCGTTGACGGCCGCGCCGCGGAAGACGACGGGCGCCGAACACGCGCGGATGTCCATCGCCCGCGCGGGCAGCGCGCACGACAGTGCGAGCGACAAGGTGGCGAGAAGGCGGCGCATCACTGGCCTCCCGCGCAGGGCTGGGCCGGGTTCTGCAGCCGCAGCAGCCCGGCCTTGGGGTAGGCCGCGTCGGCCAGCGCCTCGCGCAGCGTGCGGCCGGCGCTGTCCTGCACGAAGGCGTGCAGCGCCGTCAGCTCGGTCTTGCTGCGGCCGGTGATGGGGCGCTTGAGCATCGCGCCCAGCAGGCTGGTCGCACGGCACAGGTTGGCGTGGGCCGGCTCGTAGGCGCGTTCGCGCAACAGCTTCAGGCCCAGGGCGCTGGCGATGAAGGCGTCCAGGTCCAGCGGCCGCGAGATCAGCTGCACGGCGTCGGTCGTCGGCACCGCGCCGGCCTCGGGGTAGCGCAGCCGCTGCAGGCCGGACGGCACCGTCTCGCGCTGGTCGGCCGCAAAGCGCAGCGGCACCAGCAGGTAGTTGATCTGCGCGGACAGCGCCGGCGGCGTACCGTCGCGGTCGACGACGCCCCAGACCTCCAGCAGCACGCGCTGGTCGTGGAGCTGCTCCACCACCTCGGCGCTGAACTCGCTGCCGTCCAGCGCCGGCGCGCGCTTGGGGCAGGCGCGAAAGGCCACCGGCGTCGCGCCGGGATTGATCCAGTGCTCGTCGCGCTCCTGGTCCAGCTCGAACTGCAGTTTGTTCAGGAAGCGGTCGATGGCCGCGCGATCGGGCAGCGCGCCGCCGCTGGACTCGCTGAGCAGCACGGTGAAGCGGCCCGGCGCCGGCGCGCAGTTGACGACGGCGGCCTGCGCGCTCGCGCTGAACAGCAAGGTCAGAAGGCTTGTTCGCCACATAGGGATCACTCCAGGTTGGCGATGGCTTCGTCCACCGTCTGCTTGAGGCGCGGAAACGCCTCCGCTGGCGCGGCGATCTCGCCGCCGATGCGCTCGCGCAGCGCGTCCGGCTTGCCGGCCACCGCCGCGTTAACGAGGTCGCGGTAGCGGCGCAGCTGCGGCAGCGCCTTGGCGCAGCCGTTGTCGCCGATCAGCGTCACCAGCGTGCGGTGCGCGCCGATGTCGTAATGCTGGTTGCGTTTGAGCAGCAGCGGTGGCAAGACCCGGCACAGCGTCTGCGGCTCGCGCACGGCCATGGCCTCCAGGCCGCGCGTGGCGGCCACCGCGTGCAGGTCGGGGCGGCGCAGCTCCATCAGCAAGGCCGGCAGCGCGGGCTCGCCGAACGAGGCCAGCACGACGGCGTTGTTATTCAGCTTGCCGAGGTCTTCCTCCTCGGTGAGCTTCTGCAGCAGGCCCAGCATCTCCTTGGTGTAGGACAGATCCAGCTGGCGCTGCTTGATGGCCAGGTCCACCGAGTCCTTGATCCAGAAGCCCAGCACCAGCACGACGACGCTGGCGATGAGCTTGGGCGCCTCCGCGCCCATCCAGCCCAGCACGCGGGCGGGCCAGGGCTTGGGGGGCGGTACGGCGGTCGCATCCATCGCCCCAGTGTCGGACTGCAACGCCGACAAGCACAACCCCAGGATGGTGGACGCGCCGACGTGACCCCTGCGACTTCGGCGTAAGGGGCATGAGCGACAAGGTCGCCGGGCTGTCCAGCGGCAACAGCTTCTCGGTGCGCATGCGGCACCGGTTCTGACCGGCGCCCCGCTCGGCCTCAGCCAGTCGCCTTCTTGGCGGCCGCCAACGCGGCGTTGACATGCTCGACGATGTACTCGAGGCTGCCATCGCCCCAGCCCGACTGCCGCGCCGCGACCGACCCGTCACCCCGCAGCACCAGCGTGTAAGGCAGCGAAGTCGGCTTCCTGAAGGCCTTGGCGCTGACCTCGCCCGGGTCGAAGGTGTGCAGCATCTTGCTGGTGTCGGCCAGCGCGCGGTGGATCTTCTTGAAGACGGCGCGCTCTTCGACGTTGATGGCGATGACACGCATGCGCTCGCCAGTGGCCGTCTGCAGGCGCTCCAGCATCGGCAGTTCGTTGCGGCAGTACGGGCACCACGAGGCCCAGAAGAAGACGATGACCGGCTTGCCGTCGAAGTCGTTCAAGCGCACGGCCTTGCCGTCCAGCGTCTGCCCCAGCGGCGCGTCGGCGGCCGCGTGTTCCAGCGGCGGCGGTGGCGGCACCTTGGCCTCGTCGGCCGGTGCGGCGCTGGCGCTGCCCAGGGCCGTGAGGCCGGCCCAGGCCAGCAGGACGCGTCGTTGCAGTTCGTCGTTCATGTCTCCCCCTTGGCGCGTTGCATCAGGCTCCGGCCGACCGCGATCTTAGGCAGCCCCGCACCCTGCCTAGAATCGAGACATGCCCACCCTGCATCGCGCCCGCGTACGCCGCCAGTCCTGGTGGCTGCTGGCCGTGCTGGTGCTGGGGCTGCTGGCGCCGGGCATCAGCGCCGCGCTGGCGCATGCGCGCGGTGACTTCAGCGCCTGGCAGGACATCTGCCGCGCGCCCACCGCCAACAGCGCGCAGGCCCAGGAACCCCAGCCGGTGCAGAAGGCGCTGGACCTGCTGGCCCACGGCCATTGCGCGGCCTGCCACCTGAGCTGGGCCGACCTGGCCACGCCGCCCGCGCCCGCCGACACGGCGACGCTGCGCAACGACCTCACCTTCGCCGCCCCCGAGCGCTTCTGGCGCGCGCCGCAAACGGCCCACGCCTGGCGCCCCGCCGCGGCGCGCGCGCCACCCTCGCTGAGCTGAGTCCACCGCCCTGCCCGCCGGTCATCGGCGGGTAACGCCGCGCACCCTGCACGGCCGACTCCGTTCTCGGCACTTCATGAACAAGACGCCTTTCGCGCTGGCCGCCACGCTGCTGGCCGCCAACCTCCCTGCCCTCGCCTGCGACGAGTGCGACCCCGACACGCACGCCGCCACACCGGCCGAGGCCGCCCCCCGCCAGGCCCTGGGCCTCGTGCGCGTGCAGGGCAGCGCCGCCACCTCCCTGCCCACCGTCATCCCGACCACGCTGGAGGGCCTGACCGCCGCCGACATCTCCCGCAGCATCAACGCCACCGACGCCGAGGACGCGCTGAAGTACCTGCCCAGCCTGCTGGTGCGCAAGCGCTACCCCGGTGACTACAACCACGCGGTGCTGTCCACGCGCGCCTCGGGCACCGGCAACAGCGCGCGCTCGCTGGTCTTCGTCGACGGCATCCCGCTGGCCAACCTGCTCGGCAACGGCGCGGCCTTCACGCCGCGCTGGGGGCTGGTGGCGCCGGAGGAGATCGCCCGCGTGGACGTGCTGTACGGCCCGTTCTCCGCCGCCTACTCGGGCAACGCGATGGGCGCCGTCGTGGACTACCAGACCCGCCGCGCGCAGGCCTTCGAGGCCCACGTGGAGACCGGCCTGTACGAGCAGCGCTGGGCCTACGGCGGCGACAGCGCACGCTACCAGGGCCGGCGCCTGAGCGCATCGCTGGGCAGCGGCAGCGCCACCGTCAGCTGGTGGCTGAGCCTGGCGCGCAGCGACAACGAAGGCCAGCCGCTGACCTTCCCGACCCGCGCCGTTGCCAGCACCGCGCCGGCCGCCAACGCCGTCGCCGTGACCGGTGCCGTCGCCGGGCTGGACCGCTTCGGCACGCCCTGGTGGCTGCTGGGCTCGGCCACGCAGATGCACACCGTGCAAGACCAGGCCAAGCTGCGTGCCGCGTGGGACTTGTCGCCCGAACTGCGCGCCCAGGCGCTGCTGGGCCTGTGGCGCAACACCGCCGACGGCGGCAGCCGGAGCTGGCTGCGCGACGCGGCCGGGCAGCCGGTGTTCGCCGGCCCGGTCAGCATCGCCGGCCAGGGCTACACACTGACGGCCAACGAGTTCGGCCTCAGCCACGACGAGGCCGAGCACCGCATCGTCGGCGCCACGCTGAAGCGCCAGGCCGCCAGCGGGCTGAACTGGGAGCTGGCCGCCAGCCACTACGACTACGCCAAGGACCGCAGCGCCCAGCCGCTGGCCCGCAGCGGCGGCGCCGGCCGCGTGACCAGCCTGGACGGCAGCGGCTGGACGACGCTCGCGGCCAAGGCCAACTGGAAGGCCGGTGACGCGCATTCGCTGGACGTCGGGCTGCAGCAGGAGGGCTACGTCTGGCGCCAGCGCGTCGTCAACGCCAGCGACTGGCTGCAGGGCGGCACGTTGACGCCCTTCACCGCCTTCAACGGTGAGACGCGGCTGCGCGGCGCCTTTGCGCAGGACGCGATCACGCTGCGCGACGGCCTGACCGCCGTGCTGGGCCTGCGCCATGAGCATTGGCGCGCCAGCCACGGCAGCAAGACGGCCGCCAGCGGCCAGACGGTGAGCTATGCCCACCGCCAGGAGACCGCCTGGTCGCCCAAGGCGGCGCTGGGTTGGGCTTTCAGCGAGCACGTCGACCTGCGCCTGTCGCTGGGCCGCGCGGTGCGCTGGCCGACGGTGGGCGAACTGTTCCAGGGCGGCGTCAGCAGCACGGGCGCCTACGTGGAGGCCGACCCCGCCACCAACCCCGGCCTCAGGCCCGAGCGCGGCTGGACGCGCGAACTCAGCGCGTTGTACAGCGGTGCCGCGGCCCAGTTGCGCGCAACCCTCTTCCACGAAGCCACGCACGATGCGCTCTATGCGCAGACCTCGGTCATCAACGGCCAGTCGGTCAGCAGCGTGCAGAACATCGCCCGCGTCCAGACCACCGGGCTGGAACTGGTGGGCTCCGGCGACGCGACGAAGGCGCTGCGCTGGCAGGCCAGCCTCACCTACGCCGACTCGCGCATCAAGGCCAACGACGGCTTCGTCAGCACGCCCGGCGACACGCTGGGCCGACAGCAGCCGCGCGTGCCCCGGTGGCGCGCCAGCGCGCTGCTGAGCCACGCCGTCACACCGTCGCTGCACGCCAGCCTCGGCGCCCGCTACGGCAGCACGCAATACGGCAACCTGAACAATGCCGACGACCATGGCCGCGCCTACCAGGGCTTCTCCAGCTATTTCACGATGGACGCGAAACTGCACTGGCAGATCAACCGCCAGTGGAGCGCCACCGCCGGCGTCGACAACCTGAACAACGCCCAGTACTGGAACTTCCACCCCTACCCCGGCCGCACCTGGCTGGCCAACCTGCGCTTCGACCTATGAAACCCATCGCACTGCTTTTGCTGGCCGCCGCCACCGGCGCCCAGGCTCACATCACGCTGGAGCAACCCGAGGCGGAGGCCGGCAAGCCCTACAAGGCCGTGCTGCGCGTGGGCCACGGCTGCGCGGGCGGCGCGGCGACGAAGGAGATCGTCGTCACCTTGCCCGCCGGCCTGCGCGGCGCCAAACCGATGCCCAAGCCTGGCTGGACGCTCAGCGTGCGTCGCGCGCCGCTGGCCCAGCCGTACGACAGCCACGGCAAGTCCGTCACCGACGAAGCCGCCGAGATCCGCTGGACCGCGCGCAGCGAGGCCGACCAGCTGCCCGACGCCTGGTACGACGAGTTCGTGCTGCGCGCGACGCTGCCGGCCGAGCCTGGGCCGCTGTGGTTCAAGGTGCGGCAGGTCTGCACCGAGGGCGAATGGCACTGGGCCGACATCCCGGCCGCCGGCCAACCCGCGCCCGGCGCCCCTGCGGTGCGGCTGATCGTCAAGCCGTCGGCCTCGGCGGCACACAGCCACTGATACGGTGAGCCGCGTGACTCGCGCGGATAAACGCCCGCCTGCCCCGGCTCTTCGCCGTTTCGAACCGGGGCTGACCGCCGATGATTCAGCCCGTCACCAGTGCAAGGCCCCCGGCAACGTTTGCGGCCCCTGTGCGAGGCGGTACGCGAGCCGCCCGCGACGACGAGCACAAAGATTTCGGCCCGCCCGCAGCACCTCACCGTGCCGCCCGCGACCGGCCGCCTGCGCTGTGATGCACGCCGCAGCCCTACTGCACCGCAAGGTGCGAGTCCCGGGCGGCGTGAAGCGCTCTTGCGCCCCGACCGGCCCAGCCGGGCGGGGCTTTTTCCTTGGCCTTCGCGCTGGCTGCCATCCGGTGTTCACGCCACGGCGCGCGTGCTCAGCGAGAGAAGGCCCAGTTCAAGCCCAAGCTCCACCAGGCCTCACCCGAGCGACTCCGCGGCTGAGCGCGACTGATGTCGACCGAAAGGCTTTCGTTCAGCAGATGGCGCACGCCGACGCGATGGTGGGCTCGCATGCCGTCGTCCCAGTGCTCGATCAGGCCTTGCCACTTGGGTGTGGGCTGCCATTCCAGCGCCATCCCGTAGCGGCTGAGGTCGGCTGCCCGTCGATGGAAATCACGGCCCACATTGAAATGGAGGGTCAAGTCCTCACGGGGCGACCAGCTCAACGGCAGCAAAAGCGCCTGCCCGGCAAAACCGGGTGAGTTGTTCTGCCAGGTGGCGGACCACACCAAACCCCAGCTCAAGCCCGGCTGCATTTCCTGCGCCCACTTGACCTGAGGACCGGCATTGCGCAGCACCGGCTCGCCCTTCGTTGCCGACCGATCCAGGTTCAACCCGAGCTCCAGCCCGAGCACGCGGCAGGCCGGGCCGGCATGCTGCAGTTGATGCTGGTGCCCCTGTTCAAGCCAGGTTTCGACCTGGCACTGGCCCGGGTCAAGAATGGAAGCGTCGTCGACGGCATGGTGGCCTCCTGCCGCATGGCCAGACGCCGGGCAAAGCAGCCCCGCTGCCGAAGCCAGCATCGTCTTGACCCAGTCGGCAAGGCTGCCGCGAAACCGTTCGACATGGCGCCAACGGCGCGTCAACACAGAGGTCTGGATAGGGCGGCGTGGTGCCGGCCAGGCCAGCAAGGCGAAGTGCATGGGATTCTCCGGCGCGCGTGGAGCGGCGCCTTGCGGGACCAAGGCGCCGGTTGCATGCGCAACGTCGTGCGCATGATGGTCGAAGTTGTGTGACGCTTTGCAGAGCGCAGCGCCAAGCGTTCACGCCGTGAGGAACATGACCGCGACGGCGACGGCCATGACGCCCGTGGCGGCCCAGCCGAAGACGCAGTGGCGCCTGGATATCGTCAGGTCACCCATCACGGGGCGTGACTGCCCAATCCACATCATCACGACCATGATGGGCACCGAGATGACGCCATTGACGATGGCACTCCACACCAGCGCCTTGATCGGGTCCAGCTCGAACACGCTCATCAGCGCGCCGATGCCTGTCGCGGCCATGATGATGGCGTAGAAGCCGCGCGCCTCATGGAAGCCATGGGCCAGGCTGGCCTTCCAGCCGAAGACCTCGCTGACCGCATAGGCCGCTGAGCCCGCGAGCACTGGCACGGCCAGCAGGCCGGTGCCCACAATGCCCAGCGCGAACACGGCGAACGCGAATTCGCCGGCGACCGGCCGCAGCGCCTCGGCTGCCTGGCCGGAGGTCTGGATGTTGGTGATGCCGTGCATGTTCAGCGTCACGGCCGTGGCCAGCACGATGCACAGGGCGATGACGTTGGAGAAGGACATGCCGATGTAGGTGTCCTGCTTGATGCGGAACAGGTGCTCCTGTGCATAGGCTGGCACCCGCCGCAGCTCGGCCGCGTGCGGCCGGGTCTGCATCTCCTCCACCTCCTGCGAAGCCTGCCAGAAGAACAGATAGGGGCTGATGGTGGTGCCCAGCATGGCCACCACCATGCTGGCGTAGTCGCTGAGCCTGGCATCCGCGGGGAAGAAGGCCCAGGGCTGCAGCGATTCGACCGTGGCCTGCCGCCAGGGCACCTGGACGACCAGGACGACGGCGAAATACGAGAACAGCGCCAGCGTCAGCCACTTCAGGATGCGCACCGAGCGCTGGTACGAGAAGCACACCTGACCGAGCACGCACAGCGCGCCGAAGGCGACGATGAACAGCACCCGCGAGCCACCGATCAGCATGCGGGCGGCCTCGGCCATGGCGCCGATGTCGGCGGCGATGTTGATGGTGTTGGCCACGACCAGCAGGGCCACCAGCCCCATCGTCAGCCAGCGCGGGCAGACCTTGGCGATGTTGGCAGCCAGGCCCTGGCCCGTCACCCAGCCGATGCGGGCGGAGAGCATCTGGATGCCGATCATCAGCGGCGTGGTCAGCAGCAGCGTCCACACCAGGCCGAAGCGGAACTGCGAGCCTGCCTGCGAATAGGTGGCGATGCCACTGGGATCGTCGTCGGCGGCGCCGGTGATCAGCCCAGGGCCCAGGCGCCGGGCGAGGGCTTTGGTGTCGGGCAGCCTGCCACGGGCGTTCAGGAATGCGCGGTACAGGAAAGCGTTGCTGATGATGCGTTGTTGCACGGGTGTCTCCCCGCCGCCGTGCTGCGGACACGGCGGAAGCATGCGGCGACTCGTTGGAGCCGCAGGGTCACGAAGGTGTCCGGGAAGAAAGCCGCGCGGCAGAACGCCGTTCGGGAAGGCCCGCTGTCCCGGGAAGTGGAAGGTCGTCAAAGCCCCCACCGCCCGAGGTGCAGCCGGCCCGACGCAAGGTCGAGAGCTACAGACTGGACGGCGAAGGCCAGCAACTAGGTGCTGGATTCATGGCAAAGCCGTCAGTGAAGGGGTCGCGATTGTGTTCGGGTGCCGGATCAGGGTCAACCCGAATCTCGGCCGCTGAAACCTTGCTGCAAGGCGCAGGGCCTGGGTGAACCATGCGGCACGCCAAGGTGTTGGTCTTCAACGCATCGCGACGATGCCGCCCTCGCGGCTGAGGGCCAGCAGGAACAGCCCCGCCTCGCTGCGCTCGCCGGTCTTCACCTGCACATCCACCAGGCAGGCCTGGCCGACGTCGGTGGCCCGCAGCACGCGCGTCTGGCGCGGCTGCTGCGCGCGGCCCAGCCGTTCGACCAGCTCGCGGTAGACCGCCTGGCGGCCCGCCTCGCTGGCAGCGCCCAGGCTGCCGTCCATCGCAAACTGCGCCGTCAGGCCCCAGGCGTCGCTGGCGTTCCAGCGCGCATCGAAGTCGTCCAGCCGGCGCTGCAGCGCGGCCTTGTCCTCGCAGGGCGACGCGGCGGCAAAGGCCTCGGCGGGCAGGCTCAGCACGCCGGCGGCCACCAGGCCCAGGGCGGACACGAGGGCGGAAAACAGGCCCAGCGGGGCGGCGGATTTGAAATGCTTCATCGGGAACTCCTTGGGGGTCAGGGTTGGACGGGCGCCAGCGGCTCCGGCACCTTGTTGCGGATGGGCGGCAGCGACTTCAGGTAGGCGAACACGGCCTTGAGGTCGTCGTCCGTCATCTGGCTGTAGACGGCAATGGGCATGGGCGGCAGCACCGGCCGGCCGCGGCCCAGGTGGCGGCCGGTGCGCAGCGTCTGCACGAAGTCCTGCTCGCTCCAGCGGCCGATGCCGGTCTCGACGTCGGGCGTCAGGTTGGCCGTGAAGCTGACGCCCCAGGGTCCGGAGAAGGCCGTCGCCGTGACGGCGGTGACGGCCATCCAGGGGCCGGGCGGCGCGGCCACCGGCGCGCTGATGACCAGCTCCTGCGGGTGGCCGGCCAGCCGCCGCGCCATGTCGGGCTCGGGGCCGTTGGCGCCCATCTTCAGCGCGGTGTGGCAGTCCATGCAGCCGCTGGTGTTGACGAGGTAGCGGCCGCGCTCGATGCGGTCGGCGGCGTGAGCACTGCCCGCGAGCAGGATGAGCAAAGGGATCAAGGCTTTCATGGACGGACCTCCGGGTTGAAGTGGTGTTGCAGCAGCGCGAGACCCTGGCTGTCGATCTCGCGGGTGCCCAGGGGCGGCATCTGCTGATAGGGGTTGCGGGTGCCGGCGCGCCTGAGCACGGCGGCGGCATCGACCGGCGCCGGCCGGCCGCCGACGTCCAGCGCCAGGCGCAGCGGCACCGGCACGCCGCCGTCGAAGTGGCAGTGGCCGCAGTTGCCGTGCAGGTAGCCGCGCGCGGCGTGCTCGGCAGGGCTGGTGGCGACGAAGTCCGGCGCCTGTGTGGCCCAGGCGGGGGGCGCGCCGCGCAGCAGGCCTTCGCGCAGCAGTGCCGGCACGGCCGGGCCCAGCTGCAGCGCCGCGAAGCCCAGCACCGGGCTGCGCGCGCCGCCGTGGCAGGCGATGCAGTCGCCCACCGACGGGATCTCATAGCGCTTGCCGCCGGGCAGCGCCAGCGTCTGGCCGCGGGCCGGCGCGCGCACCGCGTCGGCGCCCTGCCAGACATAGCTGGCGAACTCCCAGCGGCCGTCCGCGCCCAGCACGAAGTGCCGCGTCTCGACCGGGCGGCCGGCGACGCTGAACTCCTTCCACAGCCGCGTGCCGACGGGGAAGTGCCAGGCGTCGGGCTGGCTGGCATCGACCTGCGTGCCCGGCGGCAGCGCGATCCAGCGCCGCTTGGCCGCGCCGTCGGACCACAGCGCAAAGCGCGGCTCGAAGGCACGCACGCTGGCCTCGCCCAGGCCGGTCTGGCTGAGGCGCTCGGGCAGCGCCGCCCAGGCTGGGGCGGCGGTGCAGAGCAGGATGAAGGCGAGGCGGTGCATGGCTCGCACTGTGCCGAGCGGCCCCCGCCCGGGCATCGCCCTGACGGGCCAGCGCGGTCGGCACCGAAGAGCCATGACGTCGGTCATGGCATGGCCCATCGGGCATGGCCCGTCAGAGCGATGGCAGCAAAGGCGCCGGCCGGAACACTGGCGGCCTCAACAGGAGCCTTGCATGACCACCACCCCCGCCCGCCTCGACCTCTACGCCCACATCCACAAGGCGCTGCGCCATTTCATGTGCGACACGCTGATGACGATCTCGCGCCTGGACATCGACGACCCGCTGGACCTGGCCAGCGGCCTGGCCCAGCTGGATGCGCTGCTGGACGCGGCCCGCCACCACATCGAGCGCGAGAACGAGTTCATGCACCCGGCCATCGAGGCCCGGCGCGCCGGCGCCAGCGCGGCCATCGAGTCCGAGCATGACGACCAGCTGGATGTCATCGCCGCGCTGCGCGCCGAATCCGCCGCGCTGCGCGCCATGCCGTCGGCTGCCACCGCGCAACGGCTGTATCGGCGCCTCGCGGGCTTCGTGGCCCACAACTTCGAGCACATGGGCATGGAGGAAAGCCGCCACAACCAGGCGCTGTGGGCCGCCTACAGCGACGAGGAGCTGCACGCGCTGCACGGCCGCATCCTGGCCAGCCTGGGCCCGCGCGAGATGAGCGAGACGCTGCGCTGGATGGTGCCGTCACTGACCCCGGCCGAGCGCGCGCTGGTGCTGGGCGGCCTGCCGCCGCAGGTTCAGCCCGCCGTCATGGCGGCGATGCGACCGCTGCTGAACGACAGCGCCTGGGCCAAGCTGTGCCGGGCGCTGGGTCAGGCCAGCGTGCCGGGCCTGGTGGAGGCCTGACGGTCACGCCACCACGCGGCGGCTTCGCCGCGTGAGTTCAGGCCCAGCTTGTCGAGGATATTGGCCACATGCCGCTTGACGGTGTGGGGGCTCAGGTCCAGCGCACGGGCGATGTGCTTGTTGCTGGCGCCGGCGGCGATCTGCGCAATGACCTCGGCCTCGCGCTGCGACAGGCGCTCGTCGAGCAGCGGCGTGGCCGCGTCAGCAGCGGCGGCCAGCGTGGCGGGCCGCAGGGCGTCGGCCCAGCCGCGCAGGCGGGCCAGGTCGGCGGCGTCCAGCAGGTCGCCCCAGTCCTGCGCCGCCATCTGCAGCAGCCGGGGCACGGCCCACATCAGGCCGCCGGGTTCGCGGCGTGCCAGCGCGGGCGCCAGCGCCTCGGCCGCGGCGGCGCGGTCGCCGCCCTCCAGCAAGGCGGCCGCCAGACGCACGCGGGCCTCGGCCATCTGGCCCAGCAGGTCGCCGCTTTCGCCGTCGGCCAGCAGCCCGCGCCAGGCGGCGATGGCCTCGTCGCGCCGGCCATCCAGCGCGGCGAGCTGCGCCTGCAGGCCCAGCAGCGGCCGCGGCCGGTGCGGCATGGCCAGGTCGGGCAGGTCCGCGCCCACGCGCGCCAGCCRCTCCAGGCCCTCGGCCAGCGCCGCGCGGTTGCCGCCGGCCGCGGCCACGCGGGCCATGAAGAAGCTGGCATGCCACTGCCCCCAGGCGCCATAGCCCGGCACATGCTCGGCCAGGCGCAGCCGCATCAGCTCCAGCGCCTCGTCGTGGCGGCCGGCGATCAGGTCCAGCATCGCGTGCAGCGCCTGGCCGTGGTTGCGCGCGATGACCAGGCGGCCGAACCAGGCCGCATCGGCCTCGGCGCGCGCCAGCAGCTGCTGGGTCTCGGGCAGGCGGCCCTGCCAGAACAGGTTCCAGGCCTGGGCCATGTGGGCGTTGACGCCGAAGGGCAACGGCCGATCGCCCAGCACCTGCATCGCGCCGAGGTACCAGCGGTCCACCACGGGCGCCATGCCCAGGCAGCTGATCTGGCGCGGCGGCGGCGAGCCGGTGTACCAGGCCTCCAGCGACGCGGTCTGCAGCAGCTCGGTGACCAGGGCGTCGAACAGCGGCGCGACGGCGTCGAAGCGGCAGCTCTCCAGCGCATGCCAGGCGCGGCCCAGCAGCGTCATGCGGCGCAGCTCGCCGCTGAGGGCGAACGGGTCCAGGTCGCGCAGCAAGGCCTCGGCCTCGTTCAGGCGCCCTTGCGCGATCAGCAGGATGCTGCGGTGGGCGCGCGACGCGCGCAGCCCGGCCTCGTCACCACGCGCGTCGAACAGCGCCTCGGCGCGGCTCAGATGCCACTCGGCCTGCTGCGCCTCCCACAGCACCCACAGCGCCAGCGCCTTGACCCGGTGCAGCTCGGGGCTGGACTCGGCGAACTGGGGCTCGAAGCGGCGCGTCAGGTCCAGCAGGCCTTGCGCGCCGAGCTGGTTCATCAGCAGCGCGCCGTCGCCCAGCAGCAGCTCGGCGGCATGCTCCGGCCGGCCGGCGGCCAGCAGCAGGCCCTGGCGACGCAGCGCGTCGGTCTCCAGCACGGCGGCGCGCTCCAGCAGCTGGCGGTGCAGGTCCGGCTGCTCCTGGCGCAGGCGCTGTTGCAGCATGTCGCGGAACAGCTGGTGCAGCCGCAGCGTGTGCGGCGCCAGGTCGACCACCGTGACGAACAGCGACAGCCGCTCCATCTCGGCCAGCCAGGCCGCCGCGTTGGCGTCCTCGCCCAGCGCCTGGCAACGCGCGGCGTCCAGCTCGTGCAGCACGCTGGTGCGCAGCAGGAAACCGCGCAGGCCGGCGTCCAGCCGGTCCAGCACCTCGGCGGCCAGGTAGTCGAAGGTGGCGCGGTCGATGGCCGCGGGCAGACGCTGGCCGCCGGGGTTCATGCCCAGCGCCAGCCGCAGGCCGGCGGGCCAGCCCTGGCTGCGCTCGAAGAGTTCGCCCGCCGCGGCCTCATCCAGGCCGGCGGCCTGGGCCAGCTGCCCCACCTCGTCACGCGCCAGCGCCAGTTCGCCCGGGCCCAGGTCGGCCAGCTCGCCCGCGGCGCGCAGCCGCGCCAGCCGCAGCTGCGGCTCGTGGCGGGCCGCCAGCACCAGCCGCCAGCGCCAGCCCATGCGCGCCAGCCAGCGGTCCAGGAACTGCAGCGAGGCCGCATCGACCAGGTGGTGGGCGTCGTCCAGCACGATGAGGCCGCGCTCGACCTCGCAGGCCTCGAGCGCATTGAGCATCGCGTCGGCCACCGTGACGACCTCGGTGCCGCCGCGCAGCGCCGCGTCGCGCAGGCCTTCGGGCGCCGTGCGCCAGGGCGGGTCATAGGGCTCGAAGGCGGCGAACAGGCAGTCCAGCAGGCGGCCCAGGTCGTCGCCTTCGTCCAGCGCCACCCAGGCGATGGCGGTGGCGTCGGCCTGCGCGGCCAGGGCCTGCGTCAGCAGCGCCGTCTTGCCGTAGCCGGCCGGCGCGCAGATCAGCAGCACGCGCTGCTCGTCCAGCGCCTGGCGCACCGCGTGCAGCAGCGCCGGCCGCGGCAGCAGCAGGCCTTCGCGGGGGCGGGGTGCGCGGGTCTTGGTGTGGGCGAGAGCCATGGCGCGAAATGATAGGTGGCGCAGGTCATGGTCCGGCTCATGGTTTTGCTGACTCAGTGCCGTCAAACGCCGTCGCGATAGTCGCGGCCAAACCACCGAGGTCAGCCATGGGTCGCCCCACCAAAGTCCAGCCCGCACGCACCGGCAGCAGCCGCCGCGATTTCTTCAAGCGCTCCGGCGCCGGCACCGTGGCGCTGGTGGCCGCGCCCGCGCTGCTGCCGCTCACCGCCGAGGCGGCCGGCAGCACGGTGTTCCAGCACGGCGTGGCCAGCGGCGACCCGCTCGCCGATCGCGTCATCCTGTGGACACGCGTGACGCCACCCGCCGCCAAGCCGGCCGTGACCGTCAGCTACGTCATCGCCACCGACCCGGCACTGAGCCAGGTCGTGCAGCGCGGCAGCGCCAAGACCAACCCGGGCCGCGACTACACGGTCAAGGTGGACGCCGCCGGCCTGAAGCCGGCGACGACCTACTACTACCAGTTCAGCGCCGAGGGCGCAGCCAGCCCGGTCGGCCGCACGAAGACGCTGCCCACCACCGGCGCCAGCAGCCTGCGCATGGCCGTGGTCAGCTGCTCCAACCACGCCTACGGCTATTTCAACGCCTACGCCCGCATCGCCGCGCGGGCGGACCTCGACCTGGTCATGCACCTGGGCGACTACCTCTACGAGTACGGCACCGCCCAGTACGGCAATGTGCGCGCGACCGAGCCGGCCCACGAGATCGTCACGCTCACGGACTACCGGCTGCGCCATGCGCAGTACAAGCGCGACGCCGACTCGCAAGCCATGCACCGCCAGCACCCGCTGATCGCCATCTGGGACGACCACGAGACCGCCAACAACGCGTTCAAGGACGGCGCCGAGAACCACCAGCCCGGCAGCGAAGGCGACTGGAGCGCGCGCGTGGCCGCCGCCATGCAGGCCTATTACGAGTGGATGCCGGTGCGCCCGGTCGACGTCAACAGGCTGCGCGACAACCACCGCGGCTTTGCCTACGGCGACCTGGCCGACCTGCTGATGCTGGAGGAACGCATCAGCGCGCGCTCCGAACAGCTGACGACGGCCACGCATGCCACCGCCTTCGGCGCCGGCTTCGCGACGAGCGACCCGGGCTACGGCGACGCCAGCCGCACGCTGCTGGGCGACGCCCAGGAAAGCTGGCTGGTCGGCCGCCTGCGCAGCACGCCGGCGCGCTGGAAGCTGCTGGGCCAGGGCGTCATGTTTGCGCAGCTCAAGGCCCCCGGCAGCAACCAGGCCACCGACCCCGGCCTGTACTTCATCAACAGCGACCAGTGGGACGGCTACGAGCCGGCCCGCAACCGCTTGTACGCGGCGCTGAAGGGCGACGCCAGCCACGCGCAGGTCGACAACCTCGTTGTGCTGACCGGCGACATCCACAGCAGCTGGGCCGCCGACCTGCACCCCAACCCTTACAACCCGGCGGCCTATGACAAGACGACCGGCGCCGGCTCGCTGGGCGTCGAGTTCGTCGGCACCTCGGTCACGTCGCCCGGCATCGACACCGACACGACGGGCGCGATCGCCGGCGCGATCAAGTTCTACAACCCGCACTTCAAGTACGTGCAGCTGACGCGGCGCGGCTACATGCTGGTCGACGTGAACCGCGAGCGCGTCGTCGGCGAGTGGTGGTACGTGGACACCGTCGCCAGCCCCAGCAACATCGAGACCTTCGCCACCGCCTGGGAAGTGCGGCACGGCGAGAACCACCTGCGTGCGTCCGTCCAGACGACGCCGCGCCCCGCCCCGCCGGCCCTGGCGCCCTGATGACTGCTCACCAAGGAACCGACATGAAGCACGCCCTCGCCTTTCTCGCCGCCGCCGCGCTGTCGCTGAGCGCCCAGGCCGCCGACCTGAGCTTCTCCGGCCAGGCCGTCAACCACAACGACAAGATCGTCATCGACTTCCAGGTCGCCGCGGGCGCGCAGGTCAGCCTGTGGACCGACTCCTGGCAGTCGGGCCTGAACTTCGACCCGCAGCTGTATCTCGCCAGCGCCGGCACCCTCGTCAACGCCGACAACGACAGCGGCAGCCTCGTCCATGCCGGCGCGGGCTACTACGACGCCGGCCTGCAGTTCACGGCCGCCACCGCCGGCAGCTACCGCCTGGTGCTGAACGCCAGCTCCAACGACGCGCTGGGCACCACGCTGCCTCAGGGCTTCAGCTACGACGCTGATGCGCCGATCAAGCTGGTGGACTGGAACCAGCCCGGCTACGACATCAACGCCAACGACCAGAAAGGCGGCTTCTGGCGCCTGAACCTCAGCGGCGTCCAGCAGGCCGCCGTGGTGCCCGAGCCGGGCAGTCTCGCGCTGATGCTGGCCGGCCTGCTGGGCATCGCCCTCATCGTGCGCCAGCGGCAGCGCCGGCCGTAAGAGCCCCCCGGACCGCGGGGGCCGGCAGGCCCTCGCCGCTAACGTTTGCCTAACGGGCGGCATCAAGACTGGGGCTCCCAACCCGAGGAGTCGCCACGATGAAGACCGCCCGCCACCTGCTTGCCGCCGCCCTGCTCGCCACCGCCGCCTGCGCCCATGCCGACCAGGGCGTCAGCATGGCCTGGAGCTACCGCGACTTCACGACCTGGCACCTGTTCGGCAGCGCCACGGCGCACAACCAGGCGCCGGGCAACGGCTTCATCTACAGCGACCTCGTGCTGACGCCGCCCGCCAGCGGCGGCCAGGCCGGCGCCGGCTTCGCGCCGGACGCGCTGGCGCTGGACTTCAACCAGGCCTTCACGTTCGACTTCCACTTCTTCATCCCCGTCAGCACCGACCTGCGCGGCGACGGCCTGACCTTCACGCTGACCAGCGCGACCGGCGTGGGCGGCACCGGCTCCGGCCTGGGCTATGACGGCATCAGCAGCGCCAGCGTCGCATTCGCGATCGACACCTTCCACTTCGACGGCGAACCCGTCTCGCCCAGCCTGCAGATCCTGGCGGGCGGCTCGGCAACGCCGCTGGCCGCCACCGAGACGGGCCTGGGCGACGCCATCCGCGACCCCGACTACCAGTGGTATGCCGCGGTGCGCTACACGCCGTCCGGCAACAACGACAACACGGGCACGCTGATGGGCACGATCGAGCATCTCAACCAGGGCAGCTTCAGCGTCAGCGCGCAGGTCGACTTCGACCAGCTGGGCCTGGTCGGCACGCCGGTGTTCTACGGCTTCACGGCCGCCAACGGCGCGGCCACCGACGGCCACTTCGTCACCAGCGCGATGGCCGTGCCGGAGCCGGGCAGCTGGGCCATGATCCTGGCCGGCCTGGGCTGCCTGGGGCTGATCGCCCGGCGGCGCCACAGCCGCTGAAACGGGGCGGCCCGCCTTCCCTTGCCGCGGCGAGGTCGCCATACTCCAGCCGGTGTCGGCGCTCGAACAGATCCTGATCCTCTTCGTGGCCGCCGTGGTCCTGGCCGCGACCGCGCGGCGCGTGGGTGCGCCCTACCCCGTGTTCCTGGCCATCGGCGGCGCCTTGCTGGCCCTGGTGCCCGGCGCACCCAGCCCCAGCCTGCCCCCCGACCTGGTGCTGGCCCTGTTCGTGGCGCCCATCCTGGTGGACGCCGGCTACGACGCCTCGCTGCGGGACCTGCGCGACAACTGGGCACCGCTGGTCGGCCTGGTCATCGTGGCGGTCGGCCTCACGACGGCGGCCGTGGCCGTCGTGGCCCACACACTGGTGCCGGGTCTGCCCTGGGCCGCCGCGATCGCGCTGGGCGCCATCGTCGCCCCGCCCGACGCCGTGGCGGCCACCGCGGTGCTGCGGCCCCTGCGCCCGCCGCAGCGCATCCTGGGCATCCTCGAGGGCGAGAGCCTGCTGAACGACGCCAGTGCGCTGCTGATCTACCGGCTCGCCGTCGGGGCGGTCGCGGCCGGCGGCTTCTCGGTACAGGCGGTGGCGCCCACCTTCCTGCTGGCCGTGCTGGGCAGCCTGGTTGCCGGGCCGGCGCTGGGCCTGCTCGCGCAACGGCTGTTCGAGCGCGTGCAGCACATCCCCACGGCCATCATCCTGCAGTTCATCGGCACCATCACCGTGTGGCAGCTGGCCGAGCACGTGGGTCTGTCGGGCGTGTTGACCACCGTCTGCTTCGCCATGACGCTGGGGCGCATGGCGCCGGCGCGCATCCCGGCGCGCATCCGCATCCCCACCAACGCGGTGTGGGCCACGGTGGTGTTCGCGCTGAACATCTTCGCCTTCATCTTCATCGGCCTGCAGGTGCGCCCCATCCTGATCGGCCTCGCGCCGCCCGCGCGGGAGCAATACCTGGGCGTGGCGGCCGCCGTGCTGGCGACGGTCATCGGGGTGCGCATCGTCTGGCACATGGCCTTCAACGCGGTGGTGCGCTGGCGCGACCGCCGCCACGGCTTCAACCCGCCGCGGCCCATGCTGCGGCCCACGGTGGGCAGCGGGTTGGTGATCTCCTGGGCGGGCATGCGCGGCATCGTCACGCTGGCGGCGGCGCTCGCGCTGCCCGAGGGCTTCCCGGCACGCGACCTGATCGTGCTGACAGCCTTCCTCGTCGTGCTGGGCACGCTGCTGATCCAGGGGCTCACGCTGAAGGCGCTGCTGCGCGCGCTGAACCTGCAGGACGGCGACCCCGTCGCGCACGAGGAGCATGCCGCGCGCCAGCGCATGCTGGAAGCCGCCTTTGCGCAGCTGCCCGTTGATGGATCCGCCGCCGTGAGCCTGGTGCGCAAGAACCTGAAGATGCACCTGGGCCGGCCACTGCACGAAAGCGGCAGCGCGTTCGCCTCTTTCGGCGCCGAGTACGACGACCGCTACCGCGCCGCGCTGCAATCCGCCCGCCAGGTGCTGCTGGCCATGCGCGACGCCGGCGACATCGGCGACGACGCCTTCCACACGCTGGAGAACGACCTGGACTGGCTGGAAGTGTCGGACCCGCTGCGGGCGGCAAACGCGGACGCGACGGCGTAACGCCGCCTCATCCAGACATGCTGGCGATCCACTCGGGCTGCATGGCCTTGGGCCGTTAGCCACCTGCCAAGCGGCGCATGCGACATCTCGCGCCTCGCCGTCCGCAATTCGTCGCCACGGGCTGGCGAGGGGCTTGGCGGCACGCCAAGACTGCGCGGCATCCGAACTGCCGCGTTGCTCGCCCATGCTCAAGAAAGCTACAGGCAGCCGCCGTCGACTCGCGCAGCTTCGAGCTGGCGAACGCGCTCGACTTCCTGCCGGGCTGATGCGGCCTAAGCCGCCAGCAACTGCTCCAGCCGCTGCTCGCGCAGCCCGTAGAAGCGCTTGATCTCGGCGATCTGCGCCAGCAACTCGGGCCGGCGCGCCGCCAGCGCCTCGGCCGCGGCGCCTTGCGCCTTCACGGCCAGGATCATCTTGTTCTTGCTGGTGTGCTCCAGCGCGATGAACTCGAACACCTGGGTGCGGTAGCCCTGGCTCTCCAGCAGCAGCGCGCGCAGCGAGTCGGTCACCATCTCGGCCTCCTGGCCCAGGTGGATGCCATGCTGCAGCATCGGCCGCAGCACGGCCGGCAGCGTCATCTGCGGGCGCAGCTCCTTGTGGCAGCAGGGCGAACTCATGATGACCTTCGCCCCCGACTGCAGGCCCACGTGCAGCGCGTGATCGGTGGCGATGTCGCAGGCATGCAGCGCGATCATCACGTCCAGCGGCTGCACGGCCTGCGTGCGCACGTCGCCCTGGTCGAAGCGCAGGCCGGTCAGGCCCTCGTTGTCGATGATGGCGCCGCACAGCTTGACCATGTCGTCGCGCAGCTCGATGCCGGTCACGCGCGGCTGCATGTGCTGCGATTGCAGCCAGTCGTGCACGGCAAAGGTCAGATAGCCCTTGCCGGAGCCGAAGTCGGCCACGCGGACAGGCGCCTGGCCTTGCAGGCCGGCCTCCTCGACCGCCGAGGACAGGATCTCGACGAAGCGGTTGATCTGCTTCCACTTGCGCGCCATCGCCGGCACCAGCGCAGGCTCGCCCTTGACGAGATGGGTCAGCCCCAGCGCCGACCAGACCGGGTGGGCGATGTCCAGCGGGCGGTGCTTGGCCTTGTCATGCGCGGCCGGCGCGACCGCCTCGGCGCCATCCACGCGCGTCACCCGCAGCGTCTCGCGCCCCTTGCGGCTGACGGCGAACTGCACCTCCTCGGTCGCGGTGTGCAGATGGGCATTGCGAAAGCGCGCCCCCAGCAGCGTGGCGATCGCGGCCAGGCCCGCCTCAGGCGAGTGGTTCTTGGTGACGTCCTTGGTGCGGTGCCGCCACAGGAAGCTCAACGCCGGCTCGCCGCGCAGTTCCACCAGGCGCACGGTCAGGCGCTCCACGTCCTCGTCATCGCTGACCGGGCCGGACAGCAGCAGCTTGCCGAACTGGCCGCCGGCCAGCGCCAGGCGGGCGAGGTGCAGGAAGCGCTCGTGCGCGGGGGCGGTGGCCGCGGGCGGCGGCGTGACGAGGGAGGTGAACAACGGCGCGGCCATAGCCGCCCATTGTCGAGGACGCTCAGCGAGCGCGGCGGCGCTGACTCCACAGGCCGATGACGCCCAGCCCGCCGAGCAGCAAGGCCACGCTCTGCGGCTCCGGCACGGCGGCCGTGACCTGCAGCGGTTCCCAGCTCAGCGACACCAGGCCCAGGCGCTCGTCGGTGACGACGCCCGGGATCATGTAGCTCGGCCAGCCCTTGCTGTCGAAGCTGAAGAAGCGCACGCCCTCGTCGTTCTGGCTGAAGGCGGCCATATGCCACAGCGTGCCGTTGCCCAGCTCGAATTCGAGCCCGGCGCGTTCGTCATAGCCCAGGCTGAAGGCCTGCACGGCGCGGTTGCCGGACCAGTTCAGCTGGAACTCGGTCAGTTCGTAGCCGTACAGCCAGCCGTCGCCGTCGAGGTCGCTGCCGGCGAAATGGCCGGTCAGCGTCGCGCCGTCGGCATAGCCGCCCTGGCTGAACTGGAAGCCTTGCGCCTGCGCCGGCTGCGCGAGCGCGGCGACCAGGGCGATGGCGGTGGTGAGAAGGTGCAGACGAGGTGCGGACATGACGGTTTTGCGGCAGCAGTTGAGGAGCCCTCATGCTGCCGATCCGCGGCCCGCGCCGCTTCGCCCAGAAGAGCCAGCGCGGCACCTGCGGCAATGGCCCATGCGGGCCAGGCCGGCGTCAGGCGTGCGTGATGTGCAGCCGCGTCTCGGCCGTGTCCAGGTGCGGCAGCGTGTTGAACGTCACCAGGTGATGCCGCTTCGGGTTGAACGCGAACTCGGTGACGGCCGAGTTGCGGATGCGCAGGTTCAGCTCGACAAAGGTCTCGGGCGGCGTGGACAGCACCTGGCTGACGGCCGTCGCGATGGGGCCGCCGCTGGAGACGATGAGCACCTGCTTGCCCACGCCCAGCGCCAGCACGCGGGCCAGCGCGTCGGCCACGCCGGCGGCAAAGTCGGCATGCGCGGGCATGCCCGCCGGCGCCGTCTCGCCGCGCATCCAGGCCAGCAAGCCCTGGCGCAGCAGCCGGAAATGCTGCTTGACCATCTCGGGGTCGGTCGGCGCGCCCAGTGGCTCGGGGTGGATGGCGCGCACGACGGCCTCGCTGTCGTACTCGTTCAGGCCGGGCAGCGCGGTGGCGGGCAAGTCCTCGCCATAGCCTTCGACGATGCCGGCCAGCGACTGCCGGTGCCGCCGCAGCGTGCCGGTGAACACGGCGTCGAAGCGCTGGCCGCGCTCGCGCCAGTAGGCGCCGAGGTGGCGGCACTGCTCGTGGCCCTTGGCGCTGAGCTGGTCGTAGTCGGCCGCGCCAAAGCTGGCCTGGCCGTGGCGGACGAGGTAGAGGCTTCCCATGGCCGCCATCATGGCCCGCGAGCGTGGCCGCGACTGTCGCGACAATGACGTCATGTCACGCCTTAGACAAGCCACCCGCGACGACGCCGACGAGATCTGGCGCGTGCGCTACCTGGTCACCGAAAACCGCCTCACGCCGGGCCGGCTGGACCACGCGCTGCTGTACCCCTACCTGGAGGAGTACGGCCGCGGCTGGGTCGTCGAGCTCGAACCGGCCCCGAACCTCAGGATTGCCGGCTTCTCCATCGGCGACGCGCGCGACGGCAACATCTGGGCGATGTTTGTCGACCCGGCGCTGCACGGCCAGGGCCATGGCCGGGTGCTGCACGACGTCATGGTGGACTGGCTGTTCGCGCAAGGCCTGACACGCCTGAACCTGGGCACGCAGCCCGACTCGCGCGCCGAGGCCTTCTACCGCCGCGCCGGCTGGCGGCCGACCGATGAAGCGCTGGACGCCCACGGCGACAAACGCTTCGAACTGACCCGCGACAACTGGAAACCCCATGCTTGAAACCCATGAGATCGAGACCGGCTCCCACCCGCGCACGACCATCATCGTGCTGCACGGCCTGGGCGCCGACGGCTTTGACTTCGTGCCCATCTGCGGCGAGCTGCGCCTGCAGACGCTGGGCGCGATCCGCTACGTGTTCCCGCACGCGCTGGAGCGGCCCGTCACCATCAACGGCGGCTACCGCATGCGGGCCTGGTACGACATCCTCGTCACCGACCTGGTGCGCCAGGAGGACGAAGCCGGCCTGCGCGAGTCGCAGCAGCAGATCGCCGAGCTGATCGACCGCGAACGCGAACGCGGCGTGGCGGCCGAGCGCATCATCGTCATGGGTTTCTCGCAGGGCTGCGCGATGGCACTGATGACGGCGCTGCGCTACCCGCAGCGGCTGGGTGGCGCCGTCGGCTTGTCAGGCTATGTGCCACTGGCCGCCACGACGGCCGCCGAGCGGTCGACGGCCAATGCCGACCTGCCCATCTTCCTGGCCCACGGCACGCAAGACCCCATCGTTGCGCTGGCCCGCGGCACCACCAGCCGCGACGCGCTGAAGGCGCTGGGCCACGACGTCGAATGGCATGACTACCCGATGCCGCATTCGGTCTGCGCCGAGGAGATCGCGGACTTGAACGCCTGGCTGCTGAAGCAACTGGGCTGAGTTCGCGGCGCTGTTCGGCGGGCTGCCGCGCGCAGCGCTGGGCGATGATCCATGAGTCATGGAGCGCCTAGCCGAACAGATCGTTGCCTGGCACAACCGCCACCCGCTCGCGCGTCGCATCGCCGTGGGCGATGTGCACACCATCGGTGTGGTGGCCCTGCCCTTTGTGCGCGCGTCCGCGCAGGCCGGCGGCCTGGTGGAGCCCGTGCTGACCGATGCCGTCAGCTTCGACGAACTGGCGGGCACGCCGCCGATTTCGCGCTTCGCTGTCTGGTCGCAGCGCCTGCAAGGGTTGGCGCGCCTGCTGAGCCGGCGCCCGCGCACGCAGTGGCGCGCCTTCAACGAGAAATTCCTGCCTGGGCTGAGCCCCGCGCGCGTGGAGCGCTTTGCGCTCGCGCATGGCTTTGCCGAGCCGCCCGCCACGCCGGAAAGCAAGCCCTGGCGCGTCATCGTCATCGACGAGCGGCTGGCCGCCGCCCACAGCGGCTGGCCCTTCGAGCTCTATCTGATGACGGCCGGCATCGATGTCGACAGCAGCCGCACGCGCGTGTTGAGCGGCCGCGGCATCCCGTCACAGATCGCCGGAAGGCGGCTGTGGGACCCCATTCGTGTCGGCATTGCCGCCGCCGTGCTGGTGCCGTTGCTGGCCATGGCGGCCTGGGCGCTGTGGCCCAAGCACGCGGCCGAACCCAAGGTGACCGTGCCGGTGCCGGCTGCGTCGGCGCCTGCCTCCGCGGTCGCGGAGCCGGCATCCGCACCCGCCTCGCGGCCGGACGCCGCCGCCGTAGCAGCCTCGGCGGCGTCCGGGGTTGAACCCAGCGCCAGCGAGCCGGCCGGCGAGGGCCCGCCGCCCGACATCCGGCCGCGCCTGGTCGAGCGTACTGACGGCATCAAGCGGCCGCCGCTGCGCTCCAGCAAGCCCGCCCAGGCCGAGGAATCACCGGCAGAAAAGACCGCGCCGCCCTCCGCCGAAGCGCCCAAGCCCGCAGCCGCAGCCAGCAAGGCCGAGCCGCCGGACCCGCGCCTGGTGCGCCTGGCCGAGACGCCGGGCAAGACGGCCGTCGCGCTGGTTGGCCCGCCCGGCAGCAAGGCCGATGCCGAGGTGCTGCTGACCAAGATGAAAGCCGGCCTGGTCGGCGTCCACAGCAACCCGGACGCACTGCAGGCCGACGTCATCCAGACCCCCGAGGGCTGGCGCGCCACGGTCTGGCCCTTCCCGAGCCGCGAGCAGGCGCAATTGATCAACGCGACGCTGGTAGCGCGCGGCCTCAAGACCAAGGCCGTCAACTTCTAGACGCCGGCCGCGAAGCGCTCGGCCAGGAAGTCCAGCAGCAGGCGCAGCGCCAGCGGCTGGTACTGGCGCGACAGGTAGACGCCGTGGATGGCGTGCGACTCGGGCTCGTAGCCTGGCAGCAGGCGCTGCAGCCGGCCAGCGGCCAGGTCCTCATCGACGAGATAGCCCGGCAGGATGCCCAGGCCCGCGCCGGCCAGCACGGCGCGGTGCATGACGCCGGCATCATTGCTCTGCAGCACCGAGCGCACCGGCACGCGCAGCCATTGGCCGTCGTGCTGCAGCGCGTAGTCGTTGCGGTTGACGTAGGCATGGGTCACGCAGCGGTGCTGGCGCAAGTCCTCGGGCGTGGCCAGCGGCGCAGCGGCCGCGAGATAGGCCGGCGCCGCGCACAGCACGGAGCTGAAACGCCCCAGCGGCCGGGCGACCAGGCTGGGGTCCAGCTGGTTGCTGATGCGCACGGCCAGGTCGATGCGCTCTTCGACGAGGTTGACCGCGCGCTCCAGCGCGACGAGTTCCACTTCGCAGTCGGGGTGCAGCGCAAGGAAGTCGGCCATCGCCGCGGCCAGGCGGGCCTGCGCGAGCGAGGCGCTGGCCGTCACGCGCAGCCGGCCGCGCGGCGCCAGGCGCTGCTCGCCGGCGGCCGCCTCGGCCTCGCGGGCCAGCTCCAGCATCTGCCGGCAGCGCAGCAGCGCGCCGGCGCCCGCCTCGGTCAGGCTGACGCGCCGCGTCGTGCGCTGCAGCAGCCGCGCGCCCAGCCAGCGCTCCACGCTCTCCAGGTAGCGCGAGACCATGGCGCGGGACATGTCCAGCACGTCGGCCGCCTGGGTCAGGCTGCCCCGCTCGGCGACCTCGACGAAGACTTGCATCGCGATCAAGCGGTCCATGATTTGCGCGATTGAGTTGACAAACCATCGACTCTATCGGCATTTATCTATTTATTCGACGCAAATAGAGTGAGGCGCTTCGGCCACCCATCCAGGAATCACCATGAACAGCCTCAAGACCCTGCGCCGTCTCGCCCTGCCGCTCGCGGCCCTCGGCCTGCACGTCACCGACGCCAACGCCCAGGCGGCCACCCCGGCGCCGCTGAGCCTGCAGGTCTACAACGCCGACGCCGGCAGCTTCCACGTCAACGCCGTGCTCGTGAGCGGCAAGACCGACGCCGTGCTGCTGGACACCGGTTTCACCCGCGCGGACGCGCTGCGCATCGCCGGCATGGTGCTGGACAGCAAGAAGACGTTGAAGACCATCTACATCAGCCAGGCCGACCCGGACTTCTATTTCGGCGTCGGGCTGTTGAAGCAGTTCTTCCCGCAGGCCCGTGTCGTCGCGACGGCTCCGACGCTGAAAAAGATGGCGGCCACGCTGCCGACCAAGCTGCAGGTCTGGGGCCCGCGCCTGGGCGCCAACGCGCCGCAGGCCGTGCCGCTGCCCGAGGCGCTGGCCACGCCGGTCATCGAACTGGAAGGCGAGACGCTGGAGGTACGCGGCCTGGAAGACGCGCTGCCGGGGCGCAGCTATGTCTGGATCCCATCGCTGCGCACCATCGCCGGGGGCGTCAACGTGTTCGCCGGCCTGCATGTGTGGACGGCCGACTCGCAGACCGCGCAGGAGCGCGCCGACTGGCGCGCCAAGCTGGGCGCGATGGCCGCGCTGCAGCCGCTGCGCGTCATCCCCGGCCACAGCCGGGCCGGCGCGCCGCAGGACGCCGCGCAACTGCGCTGGACGCAGGACTACCTGGCCCACTTCGAGACCGAGCTGGGCAAGGCGGCCAATGCCGCGGCGCTGGTTGGCGCGATGCAGCAGGCCTACCCGGACGCGGGCCTGGCCATTGCGCTGGACATCGGCGCCAAGGTCAACAAGGGCGAGATGAAGTGGTGAGGCGTCAGGCCGCGGGCTGGCGGACGACGAAGGCGCGCTTGTCGCCGCTGGCGAAGCCGCAGCGTTCGTAGAAGGCCCACACGGCGGGGTCCTTGCGGCTCGTGGTCAGCACGACCTTGTAGCAGCCAGCGGCCCAGGCTTGCGCGATGGCGTGCCGGATGACGGCCTGGCCATGGCCCTGGCCGCGGTGATCGGCGCGCGTCACGACGTTCTCGATGACGCCGTAGCTGCGGCCGCCGCGCGTCAGGTTGGGAATGACGGCGAGGTTGCAACTCGCCGTCAGCGCCCCATCGACGAACAGGCCGAAGTGGCGCAGCCCCGGGTGCGCGAACACGGCGCGCACCGCCTCTTGCGAAGGCGGCGCGTCGCCGGCATTCAGGTGCTGGTAAAGACCCAGCAAGGCGTCGACATCGGCGACGCCCAGGTCGCGGATCGCGACCCCCGCCGTCACTTGACTTCGAGCTTCATCGTGTTGGCGATGAAGGCCAGGATGTCGCTGCGCTCCTCGATGATCTTGGACGTCGGCTTGCCGGCGCCATGGCCGGCGTTGACCTCGATGCGGATCAGCTTGGGCGCCACGCCCGTGTCGGCGGCCTGCAGCGTGGCGGCGTACTTGAAGCTGTGCGCCGGCACGACGCGGTCGTCGTGGTCGCCCGTGGTCACCAGCACGGCCGGGTACTTGGTGCCGCTCTTGATGTTGTGCAGCGGCGAGTAGGCGTAAAGCGCCTTGAAGATCGCGGCGTCGTCGCTGGTGCCGTAGTCCGTCGCCCAGGCCCAGCCGATGGTGAAGTTCTGGTAGCGCAGCATGTCCATCACGCCCACCTGTGGCACAGCGGCGGCGAACAGGTCCGGGCGCTGGTTGGCGACGGCACCGACCAGCAGGCCGCCGTTGGAGCCGCCGTTGATGGCCAGCGTCGCGGGGCTGGCGACCTTGTTCTTCACCAGCCATTCGCCGGCGGCGATGAAGTCGTCGAACACGTTCTGCTTGTTCAGCTTGGTGCCGGCGTCATGCCAGGCCGAGCCGTACTCGCCGCCACCACGGATGGACGCGATGACGTAGACACCACCCATCTTCAGCCAGGTGGCCGCGGTGACGCCGTAGGCCGGCGTGATGGCGATGTCGAAGCCGCCGTAGCCGTACAGCAGCGTCGGGTTGCTGCCGTCGAACTTCACGCCCTTCTTGGCGGCGATGAAGATGGGGAAGCGCGTGCCGTCCTTGCTGGTGACGAACTCGCGGCGGGTCTCGTAGTCGTCGGCATTGAAGGCGGTCTTGGGCTTCTTGAACAGCTCGATCTTGCCGGTCTTGACGTCGTAGCGATGGATCTCGGCCGGCGTGGTCAGGCTGGTGTAGCTGAAGAAGGTTTCCTTGTCCGTCCAGCGGCCGCCGAAGCCGCTGGCCGTGCCGACGCCGGGCAGCTTGACCTCGGTCAGCGGCTTGCCGTCGGCGCTGTGCACGCGCACCAGCGTCGCGGCGTCATGCAGATAGCTCAGCAGGAAGCGGCCACCGACCGCGGAGGCGCCGGTCATCGCGTCCGGGCCTTCGGCCACCAGCGTCTTCCAGCCCGCGGCGGCGGGGTTCTTCAGGTCGATGGCGACGAGGCGGCCGCGCGGGGCGCCCTTGTCGGTCTTGACGATCAGCTTGCCGCCGGTCACGGCCACCGGGCTGTATTGGGCATCGAAGTCCAGCGCGATGGGCTGCGGCTTGCCGCCCGCGAACGCGCCCTTGGGCAGCGGCAGCACCATCAGGCCGTTCTTGCTGCCCGCGCTCTTCCAGACGCTGATGATCAGCGTCTCGCCGTCGTCCGACACCTCGGTGCCGAAGCCCCATTCCTTGTCGTCGCGGTTCTCGGCGACCAGCACGTCCTCGGCCTGCGCCGTGCCCAGGCGGTGGTAGTAGAGCTTCTGGAAGTAGTTGGCGCCGGTCAGCTTGGCACCTTCCTTGGGCGCGTCGTAGCGCGAGTAGAAAAAGCCCTTGCCATCGGCCGTCCAGGATGCGCTGCTGAACTTGACCCAGTCGATCTTGTCGGCGAGGTCCTGGCCAGTGGCCAGATCGCGCACCTTCCAGACCTGCCAGTCGGAGCCGGCGCCGGCGATGCCGTAGGCCAGCAGCTTGCCGTCACGCGACGGCACGAGGCCGGACAGCGCCACGGTACCGTCCTTGGACAACGTGTTGGGGTCCAGCGCGACTTGCGGGCTGTCCTTCAGCGACTTGGCGGTGTAGATGACGTTCTGCTGCTGCAGCCCGTCGTTGCGGCTCCAGAAGTAGCGGCCGCCCTCCTGGAAGGGGATGCCGAAGCGCTCGAAGTTGTACAGCTCGGTGTAGATGCGGCGGGCCGGCAGGCGCTGCGGCATCGCTTCGAGGAACTTGTCAGTGACCTGGTTCTGGGCGATGACCCAAGCCTTGGTCTCGGCGCTGTTGTCGTCTTCCAGCCAGCGGTAGGGGTCGGCGACGGCGGTGTCGTGATAGGCGTCGACCTGGTCAACCTTGCGGGTGGCCGGGTAGGTCAACGACTGTGCCTGAGCGCTGGTGGCGAGAACGGCTGCGAGGGTGACGGCAGACAGGGTGAGCTTCATCAGGCGTGATCCTGGATTCGAGAAGCCGCCGATTCTCGGTGCCCGCCCCGCCGGCGCCGGTCGTCATGCGATGAAGCCCTGACAGCAATAACCCCAAAGGGTTTCTGCTGGCCGCCCTCAGCTCCGGTAGTCCGCGTTGATGGTCACGTAGTCGTGGCTGAGGTCGCAGGTCCAGACCGTCGTGGTCGCCGCGCCGCGGTTCAGGTTCACGCGGATGGTGATTTCGCTCTGCTTCATGACACGCTGGCCGTCTTCCTCGCGGTACTCGGGGCGGCGCCCGCCGCGCGTGACGACGTGCACGTCGTCCAGGTGCAGGTCGATGAGGCCCTGGTCGAGGTCGGTGATGCCCGCATAGCCGACCGCCGCCAGGATGCGGCCCAGGTTGGGATCGCTGGCAAAGAACGCCGTCTTGACCAGCGGCGAGTGGGCGATGGCGTAGGCGGCCAGCTTGCACTCGGCCTCGTCGCGGCCGCCCTCGACGGTCACGGCGATGAACTTGGTCGCGCCCTCGCCGTCGCGCACGATGGCCTGGGCCAGTTCCTGTGCCAGCGCGATCAGCGCGTCGCGCAGCGTCCTGGCGTCGGCGCTGTCCAGCGACGTGATCTCGGCGTGCCGGGCCTTGCGGCTGGCAATCAGCATGAAGCAGTCGTTGGTCGACGTGTCGCCGTCGATGGTGATGCGGTTGAACGACGCGTCGGCGGCCTCCTTGACCAGCGGCTGCAGCAGCGCCGGCGCGATGTTGGCGTCGGTCGCGACGAAGCCCAGCATGGTCGCCATGTTGGGCCGGATCATGCCGGCGCCCTTGGAGATGCCGGTCAGCGTGACTGGCACGCCCCCGATCTCGATGCGGCGCGACGCGGCCTTGGGCAGCGTGTCCGTCGTCATGATGCCGGCTGCGCCTTCCGCCCAGCCGTCGTCGCGCAGCGCCGCCAGCGCACCGGGCAAGCCGGCCGTGATGCGGTCCACCGGCAGCGTCTCCATGATGACGCCGGTGGAGAACGGCAGCACCTGCTCCGGCGCGCAGCCGATCAGGTCGGCCAGTGCCTGGCATGTGGCGCGGGCACGGGCCAGCCCGTCGGCACCGGTGCCGGCGTTGGCATTGCCGGTGTTGATCAGCAGCGCGCGGATGGCCGAGCCGCCGGCCAGATGCTCGCGGCAGACCTGCACCGGCGCGGCGCAGAAGCGGTTGGTCGTGAACACGCCGGCCACGGCCGCACCCTCGTCCAGCGCGATGACGCTGAGGTCACGCCGGTTGGCCTTGCGCACGCCGGCCATCGTCACGCCAAGGCGCACGCCCGGCACGGGCAACAGGGAGGCGGGATCGGGGGCGGAGAGATTGACGGGCATGGCGCGCTCGGTGGGAGTCAGGGAAAGCGCGCGGATTGTAGGAACGCCCGGCGAAACCAAAAGCAAAAGGCTCCCGAAGGAGCCTTTTTGCGTCTGCCGGGCGCGCGATCAGCGCGGCAGGCGGCGGCGGGCCAGCAGGCCCATGATGCCCAGGCCGCTCAGGAACAGCGCGTAGTTTTGCGGCTCCGGCACGGCGGAGACGGCCGTCGCGACGACCAGGTCCTGGTAGGTCGCGTTGCTGAGCTTGGCCAGGCTGTAGGTGGCCGGGCCGTTGTAGCTCTGCGCGGCGGACAGGTAGTTGGCGGCCAGCGCGTGCACCGAGTTGGCGGAGGCCAGCTGGTTGGCCGGCACACCGGCGGTCTTCAGGAAGAAGCTGCCGCTGCCCTGGGCGATGCTCAGCGTGCCGCCGGCGTCGCTCATGATTTCCCAGATGGCCAGCTGGAAGGCGGCCTGCTGGTTGCCCGAGTGGACCGAGTCAAAGCTGCTGGCGTACAGGCCTTGCAGCAGCGTGGCCTGGCTGCCCGAGAAGCTGCCGACCGTGTAGGTCTTGAAGCCCTTGGACGTCAGCGCATAGGGCTGCGCCGGCTCAATGCAATAGGCCAGGAAGCTGCCGCCGGCGAAGTCGTCGTAGTGCAGGCCGCCGGTGGCGTAGTTGGTCGTCATCGACGTGCTCAGCACCGGATCGTTGGCGTCTTTGCCGGTGAACTTGATGCTGACGTCGGCGAAGGCCGAGGTGCTGGCCAGCAGGGCGGCAGCGAGGGCAAGAGGCTTGAACATGATGTTGAGGCTCGGTGAATTGGGTGGGCAGGGCTCAGCGGGCGCGGCGGCGGGCCAGGCTCAGGCCGGCCAGCGCGACGGCCACCAGGGCCAGCGCCGCGGGTTCGGGCAGGTCGTTGCTGCGGCCGGCCAGGTCGGCGTCATAGCCTTCGGGCGACTTCACGCCGTAGCCTTCGCCGATGACGTGCAGCTGCCAGTTGCCGGCGGCCAGCCATTGCGGGTTGAAGGTCCAGGTCTCCAGGCCGAACTCGTCGGCGTCCCAGTTGACGCTCTTGGTTTCGGTCAGCGTGTAGATGGGGCCGCCAGACGAAGCCTGGATGAAGGCCGACGTGATGTTCACGTAGGGGCCGACCGGCTCGGGGGTGATGGTGTTGACGACGCCGCTGAGCAGGGTCTGCGCGTTCAGCACGAAGTCGTAGGTGTCGTTGAAGAAAGCGGGGTCGTTGCCGTCCGACATGACGGTGTCATTGCTGAAGCTGAACGACACCGGGGCGGCTGCGGCGGTGGCAGCGGCGAAGGCCAGGCTCAAGGCGGTGAGGGCTGCAGACAACGATTTCATGACGTGCTTTCTGGTTCTCTATCAGGGTCTACCCGGGCTTTTCCGAGGCATGGGCTGGACTCTAGGGGGGCGACGGCGGCCCGAGCACCCCTCATGCGCGTGGCGTGGGGTGGCATATGTGCCCAAACGCACGGTTTTCCCCCCAGATGGGTGGGGCTGCGAGGCCTGCGCCTCAATGAAAACGGGCCGGCAAAGCCGGCCCGTGAGGCACATGAAACGGCTGGATCAGGCCAGCTTGCCGTGGCAGAGCTTGAACTTCTTGCCGCTGCCGCAGGGGCAGGGGTCATTGCGGCCGACATGGCCGTACTGCTCCAGCAGCGTCGCCGGGTCGACGTCCTGGCTGATGGAGCCATCCTCGTTGGGGTGCTGGTAGGTCACGTTGGACACGGCTTCGGCGCGGCGCTCCATGGCCTCGGCGGCCTCGCTGGCCTCCTCCTGGCTCTGGATGCGCACGTTCAGCAGCGTGCGGGTGACTTCCATCTTCACGAGGTCCAGCAGTTGCGAGAACAGCTCGAAGGCCTCGCGCTTGTATTCCTGCTTGGGGTTCTTCTGGGCGTAGCCGCGCAGGTGGATGCCCTGGCGCAGATAGTCCAGCGCGGCCAGGTGCTCGCGCCAGCGCTGGTCGATGCTCTGCAGCAGCACCATGCGCATGAAGGGGTTGAACTGCTCGATGCTGACGCGGTCGACCTTGCTCTGGAACAGCTCGTCGCCGGCCTTGATGACGGCCTCGACGAGGTCCTCATCGGTGATGGAGTCGCTCTTCTTGACCAGCTCGGTCAGCGACAGCTCGATCTGCCACTCGTCGCGCAGCACCTGCTCCAGCGCGGGCAGGTCCCACTGCTCTTCCACGCTCTCGACGGGCACGAAGGTGCGCACGACGTCGGTCAGCGTGGCGCCGCGCAGCGACTCGATCTGGGCGACCAGGCTGTCGGCCTCCAGGATGTCGTTGCGCTGCTGGTAGATGACCTTGCGCTGGTCGTTCGACACGTCGTCGTATTCCAGCAGCTGCTTGCGGATGTCGAAGTTGCGCGCCTCGACCTTGCGCTGGGCGCCTTCGATGGAGCGCGTGACGATGCCCGCCTCGATGGCCTCGCCCTCGGGCATCTTCAGCCGGTCCATGATGGCGCGCACGCGCTCACCGGCAAAGATGCGCATCAGCTGGTCGTCCAGCGACAGGTAGAAGCGCGAGGAGCCCGGGTCGCCCTGGYGGCCGGCGCGGCCACGCAGCTGGTTGTCGATGCGGCGGCTCTCGTGGCGCTCGGTGGCGATGATGCGCAGGCCGCCCTCGGTCTTGACCTTGTCGTGCAGGCCTTGCCACTCATCGTGCAGTTGCTGGATGCGGCGTGCCTTCTCGTCGGCCGGGATGGTGTCGTCGGCCTCGATGAACTTGACCTGGTTCTCGACGTTGCCACCCAGCACGATGTCGGTGCCGCGGCCCGCCATGTTGGTGGCGATGGTGATGACGCCCGGGCGGCCGGCCTGGGCGACGATCTGCGCCTCCTTCTCGTGCTGCTTGGCGTTCAGCACGTTGTGCGGCAGCTTGGCCTGGTTCAGCAGGCCGGAGATCAGCTCCGAGTTCTCGATGGACGTCGTGCCCACCAGCACCGGCTGGCCGCGCGTGTGGCAGGCGCGGATGTCTTCGATGACGGCGGCGTACTTTTCCTTGTCGGTCTTGTAGACCAGGTCCAGTTCGTCCTTGCGGATGGTCGGGCGGTTCGGCGGGATGACGACGGTCTCGAGGCCGTAGATTTCCTGGAACTCGTAGGCCTCGGTGTCGGCCGTGCCCGTCATGCCGGACAGCTTGCCGTACATGCGGAAGTAGTTCTGGAAAGTGATGGACGCCAGCGTCTGGTTCTCGGCCTGGATCTGCACGCCTTCCTTGGCCTCGACGGCCTGGTGCAGGCCATCGCTCCAGCGGCGCCCCGACATCAGGCGGCCGGTGAACTCGTCGACGATGATGACCTCGCCGTTCTGCACGACGTAGCTCTGGTCCTTGTGATAGACGTGGTGGGCCCGCAGCGCCGCATTCAGGTGATGCATCAGCGTGATGTTGGCCGCGTCGTACAGGCTGCCGCCTTCGGCGATCAGACCGGCCTGGGCCAACAGGCGCTCGGCGTTCTCGTGGCCGTCTTCGGTCAGGTGGATCTGGTGGGACTTCTCATCCACCGTGAAGTCGCCCGGCTCGATGACGCCCTCGCCGGTGCGCGGGTCCAGCTCGCCGATCTGCTTCTTCAGGCCGGGGACGATGGCGTTGATCTTCAGGTAGACGTCGGTATGGTCGTCGGCCTGGCCCGAGATGATCAGCGGCGTGCGCGCCTCGTCGATGAGGATGGAGTCCACCTCGTCGACGATGGCGTAGGACGTGCCGCGCTGCACGCGGTCGGCCGTCTCGTAGACCATGTTGTCGCGCAGGTAGTCGAAGCCGTATTCGTTGTTGGTGCCGTAGGTCACGTCGGCGGCGTAGGCCGCCTGCTTCTGCTCGCGCGGCATCTGCGGCAGGTTGATACCGACCGACAAGCCCAGGAAGGTGTACAGCTTGCCCATCCACTCGGCGTCGCGGCGCGCGAGGTAGTCGTTCACCGTGACGACGTGGACGCCCTTGCCCGTCAGCGCGTTCAGGTAGACCGGCAGCGTGGCCATCAGCGTCTTGCCTTCGCCGGTGCGCATTTCGGCGACCTTGCCGGCGTTCAGCACCATGCCGCCGATCAGCTGCACGTCGAAGTGGCGCATCTTCAGCGCGCGCTTGCTGCCTTCGCGGCAGACGGCGAAGGCCTCGGGCAGGATGTCGTCGACGGTCTCGCCGGCGGCGATGCGCTGCTTGAACTCGGCCGTCTGCGCACGCAACTCGTCGTCGCTCAGTGCCTCGTACTTCGGCTCCAGCGCGTTGATCTGCTGCACGGTGCGGCGATAGCCTTTGAGCAGGCGCTCGTTGCGGCTACCGAAAATCGAGGTGAGAAGCTTGGGCAACATGCTGCGAAAGGTGTGGGGCTGAGCGGGCGCCGGCTGAGCCAGCGGGACGCGCGAATCTGAGGGCGCGGCGAAGCAATGCAAGGCGGGTTTGCCTGGCCGCGCAAAACGGCGCAGTTTAGCAGCGGCCCCTCGGGCCCGAGCCTGCCGGGCCGGCAGGCTGACTACACTGCCGCCATGTCGTCCGCGCCCCGCTACCTCGCCCCCAAAGGTCAGCGCGCCAGCGTGCCCGACCCGATGCCGGTGGCGCAGGCGCTGCGCCAGCATGAGGGCCTGGCCCGGCTGGGCGAGCGGCTGGAAGCGTCGCGGCGGCGGCTGCGCGTCATCGCGCCCGCCCTGCCCGGCAACCTGCTGGCCAGCGTGCAGTCCGGTCCGCTGGACGAGGACGGTTGGAGCCTGCTGGTGGCCAACGCGGCCGTCGCCGCCAAGCTGCGTCATCTGCTGCCACGGCTGGAGGCGCTGCTCGCCCAGGCCGGGCTGCCCGCGCACATCCGCATCAAGCTGCTGCAGAAATGAAAAACCCACTGCCGCGGGGGCAGTGGGTTCTTTGTGGTGGTGCCGGCTATCGGATTCGAACTGATGACCTACCGCTTACAAGGCGGTTGCTCTACCAACTGAGCTAAGCCGGCGAAAAACTGGGCTGGATTCTAGGCGTTTGGCGGGCTGGCCTACTTCACGCGCTTGAGCGAAGGCCGCGGGCCACCGCTGGGCGCGTCCGGCGGCGGCGTGTCATCGCCGTCGTCGTCGCTCGTTTCGCTCGCCAGACGCAGGCCGCTGCGGCGCGGCTCTGCAGGTGCGGTTGCCACGGGGCTGGGGATGGGCGCCGTCGCGCCTTCGGCCAATGCCTCGGGCGCGGGGAAGGCCATGCCCTGGCCGTTCTCACGAGCGTAGATGGCCACGACATGGTCCACCGGCACAACGATTTCGCGCGCTACGCCGCCGAAGCGCGCCTTGAACTGGATGAACTCGTTGCCGAGGTCCAGTCCGCTGGTCGCATCGAAGCCGACGTTCAGCACGATCTCGTTGTTGGACACGTACTCCATGGGGACCTGCACCGAGCGGTCGACGTGCACCGCGATGTAGGGCGTGAAGCCGTTGTCCGTGCACCAGTCGTGCAGTGCGCGGATCAGGTACGGGCGGGTGGACGTGCCATTGCCCGCCCCGCCGGGGGCCGGGGTCTGGTCCATCAGCGGCGCATGACCTTTTCCGAGGGCGTCAGCGCCTCGATGTAAGCCGGGCGGCTGAAGATGCGCTCGGCGTACTTCAGCAGCGGCAGCGCGTTCTTGGACATGTCGATGCCGTAGTAGTCCAGGCGCCACAGCAGCGGGGCGATGGCCACGTCGAGCATCGAGAAGTCGTCGCCCAGCATGTACTTGTTCTTCAGGAAGATCGGCGCGAGCTGGGTCAGGCGGTCGCGGATCTGCGAGCGGGCCTTCTCGAGCTGCTTGTCGGTCGCCTTGGTCGTCGTGCCGCGGCCTTCGAGGATGTTCACGTGGGCGAACAACTCCTTCTCGAAGTTCAGCAGGAACAGGCGCACGCGGGCGCGGGCGACCGGGTCGCCGGGCATCAGCTGCGGGTGCGGGAAGCGCTCGTCGATGTACTCGTTGATGATGTGCGATTCGTACAGGATGAGGTCGCGCTCGACGAGGATGGGCACCTCGTTGTACGGGTTCATCAGGGCGATGTCTTCGGGCTTCGCGAACAGGTCAACGTCACGGATTTCGAAGTCCATGCCTTTCTCGAACAGCACGAAGCGGCAGCGGTGCGAGTAGGGGTCGGTGGTACCGGAGTAAAGGACCATCATGGCTTGGGCTCCCGAGGGGTCAGTCAATCAAAACGCGCGGCGGTAAGGCCACGCTGAAAAAGCAAACGCAGTGGGTGGCCGAAGCGCGCCCCACTGCGTGGTTCGGCACCGCTTTGAGGCGGCGCCGGGATGGACGGGCTTACTTCACGTCCTTCCAATACGAGGCGTTCAGACGCCACGCGAACACGGTCAGGAAGCCGAGGAAGATCAGCACGATGACGCCGAGCTGGAAGCGCTGGCCTTGTGCCGGCTCGCCCATCCACTGCAGGTAGGCGACCAGGTCGGCCACCGCCTCGTTGTACTGGCGCTCGGTCAGCGTGCCGGGCGTCAGCTGCTGGTAGCCGGCGAAGACATGCGTCTTCTTGGCGTGGTCGTGCGGGTCTGCCACTTCCTCGAACTTGGCGGCGCGCTGGCCTTGCAGCTCCCACATCACATGCGGCATCGCGACGCTGGGGAAGGCCAGGTTGTTCCAGCCCGTCGCCTTCGTGTCGTCGCGGTAGAAGTTCCGCATGTAGGTGTAGAGGTAGTCCGCACCGGAGCCTTTGGCACCGTCGGCACGCGAGCGCGCGATGACGGTCAGGTCGGGCGGGTTGGCACCGAAGAAGGCCTTGGCGTCCTTGGCATCCAGGCTGACCTTCATCGTCTCGCCGACCTTGTCGGCGGCGAACAGAAGGTTGTTCTTGATGTCGGCTTCGCTCAGGCCGATGTCGCGCATGCGGTTGTAGCGCATGTAGGCGGCGGCATGGCAGTTCAGGCAGTAGTTGACGAACAGCTTGGCGCCGTTCTGCAGCGCTGCCATGTCCGACATCTTTTCCTTGGGGAACTTGTCCCACTCGATGCCGCCACTGGAGGCTTGCGCGGCGCCGGCCAGGCCCAGGGTGGCCAGCAGGATAGCGATCAGCTTTTTCATTTGTGTTGTTGCTCCGCGGCTCAGTGGGCGTGGAAGGTCACACGTTCCGGCACCGGCTTGGGTTCGCCGATGCGGCTCCACCACGGCATCAGCAGGAAGAAGCCGAAGTAGAACAGCGTGCCCGCCTGGGCGACCAGCGTGCCGATCTCGCTCGGCGGCTGGATACCCAGGTAGCCCAGGATCAGGAACAGCACGACGAAGACGGCGTACATGTACTTGTGCCAGTCGGGACGGTAGCGGATGGACTTGACCGGGCTGTGGTCCAGCCAGGGCAGGAAGAACAGGATGATGACCGCGCCGCCCATGACGACCACACCCCAGAACTTCGCGTCGAGGCCCTTGAGCAGGAAGATCGCGATGGCAGCCACCACCAGCAGCGCCACCTTGGCCGCGCCGCCGAACTTGCCTTTCAGGAAGCTCACGACAGCCGCGACGGCCACGACGCCGCACAGCACGTTGACCATGGTGTCGGTCGTCGCGCGCAGCATCGAGTAGAACGGCGTGAAGTACCAGACCGGGGCGATGTGCGCCGGCGTCTTCAGCGGGTCGGCCGGGATGAAGTTGTTGTACTCCAGGAAGTAGCCGCCCAGTTCCGGTGCGAAGAAGATGATGGCAGTGAAGGCCATCAGGAACAGGCAGACGCCGTAGAGGTCGTGCACCGTGTAGAACGGGTGGAAGGGCACGCCGTCCAGCGGGCGGCCTTGCGCATCCTTGGGACCCTTCTTGATCTCGACGCCGTCCGGGTTGTTGGAACCGACGTCATGCAGGGCCAGCAAGTGAGCCACGACCAGGCCCAGCAGCACCAGCGGCACGGCGATCACGTGGAAGCTGAAGAAGCGGTTCAGCGTGGCGTCGCCGACGACGTAGTCGCCGCGGATCATCAGCGCCAGGTCCGGGCCGACGAAGGGCACGGCGGCGAACAGGTTCACGATGACCTGCGCGCCCCAGTAGGACATCTGGCCCCAGGGCAGCAGATAGCCCATGAAGGCTTCGGCCATCAGGCACAGGAAGATCGCGCAGCCGAAGATCCAGACCAGCTCGCGCGGCTTGCGGTAGCTGCCGTAGATCAGGCCACGGAACATGTGCAGGTAGACGACCACGAAGAAGGCCGACGCGCCGGTGCTGTGCATGTAGCGGATCAGCCAGCCCCAAGGCACGTCGCGCATGATGTACTCGACCGACGCGAAGGCTAGGCCCGCATCCGGTTTGTAGTGCATCACCAGGAAGATGCCGGTGACGATCTGGATCACCAGCACCAGCAGTGCCAGCGAGCCGAAGATATACCACCAGTTGAAGTTCTTCGGCGCGTAGTACTCCGACATGTGGACCTTGTAGGCGTCGAACGCGGTCGGGAACCGGTTCTCCAGCCAGGTCATGGTCTTCACACCTACCGAGGCGCCTGCGGGAGCATCCTTGAATTCAGCCATGTCTCGTCCCGTGTTTCCTGTTAGGCCTTCTTGTCTTCACCGATCAGCAGACGGCTGTCAGTGAGGAACATGTAGGGCGGCACCTCGAGGTTGTCGGGCGCGGGCTTGTTCTTGTAGACGCGGCCGGCCATGTCGAAGGTGGAGCCGTGGCAGGGGCACAGGAAACCACCGGTCCAGTCGTCCGGCAGCGAGGGCTGGGCGCCGGTCGTGAACTTGTCGCTGGGCGAGCAGCCCAGGTGCGAGCAAATGCCCACGGCGACGAAGTACTCGGGCTTGATCGAGCGGTACTCGTTCTTCGCGTACTCAGGCGTCGGGAACGCCTTGCGGTCGGAATTGGGGTCGGCCAGCTGGCCATCGTTCTTCTTCAGGGCCTCGACCTGCTCGGGCGTGCGGCGCACGATCCAGACCGGCTTGCCGCGCCATTCGACCGTCAGCTTCTCGCCCGGCTTGATGGCTGAGATGTCGACCTCGACGGGGGCACCGGCGGCCTTGGCGCGCTCGCTCGGCGCGAAAGTGCTGACGAAGGGCACGGCGGTTGCAACGCCACCAACGGCGCCGGCACAGCCGGTTGCAATCAACCAGGTACGCTTGCCTTGGTCCACTTGCTGGTCACTCATGAGGGTCCTCTAAAGAGACTTCTGATCGGGGCAGCCCAGGATTCTAGCGGACGCTCACTCGCGCCCAGCGAGGAGCGGCGCCTGCCGACCGCAGGTTTACCCGGCTTCTGGGTCCACCGACTTGGCGCCAACATCGGCGCCCAACCACTTCAAACGCTGTCAGCGGGAGCCAAACATGAGTTTCTTCTCCGAATTCCGGGAGTTCGCCGTCAAGGGCAATGTCGTCGACCTGGCGGTCGGCGTGATCATCGGCGGCGCCTTCGGCAAGATCGTCGACTCCCTGGTCGGAGACGTCATCATGCCGGTGGTCAGCAAGATCTTCGGCGGCCTGGATTTCAGCAACTACTTCATCCCGCTGGCCGGTCAGACGGCCGCGACGCTCGCCGACGCGAAGAAGGAAGGCGCCGTGCTGGCCTACGGCAGCTTCATCACCGTCTCGCTGAACTTCATCATCCTGGCCTTCGTCATCTTCCTGATGATCAAGCAGATCAACCGCCTCAAGCGCGACGAGCCGGCAGCCGCGCCCGCCGAGCCGGCGGCCACGCCCGAAGACATCCAGTTGCTGCGCGAAATCCGCGATTCGCTGAAGCGCTGACCGCTGTTCCCAACGCGCCAGCCCGGTAAGCAATGGTTACCGGGCTTTTTTTTGCCACGAATTTGGCAACTCGCTGAAAACCCCAGCTTGTTGCAGGCGCGATACTTTCGGCGCAGCTTGTGCCATTTTGTTGATGAACGCGCCCGAGATACGCCTGAATCCGCACCTTGAAGCCTCCCTGACCCGCATCCGCCTTGCGGGCGAGCAGGCTGCGGAGCGCTGCGCGGAAGGCCTGGGCCTGTCGGCCTTGTCCGCCGGCCAGGTCAAACGGCGCGACACGCTGCTCGCGGCTCAATTCGTGTTCCGCCAGCAACAAGGCGTGTTCTCGCAGCGCTTCGTGCAAAGCCTGCGCAAGCAGGTAGCTGCCGAACAGACCGATACCAAACCGGATGTCGCTCCGGTGACCAAGAAGAAGGATTGGGGCGAGTTGTCGCTGATGGACGACGACCAGGTCAACAACCTGGTCGCGGCCGACCGCATCGGCCTGGCGCTGGGCCACCACAGCGAGTGGGAGCTGCGCGAGGTCGAGTCCTATGTGTCCGGCATCCAGGTCGGCGACCGCAACCCGCTGCGGCCGGAACTGATAGGCCAGGCGCTGCTGGACGCCGTCCAGGCCATCACCGACGACCCGGTCACCCGCCAGACGCTGACGGACGAGCTGACGCGCGCGCTGGCGCAGGAAATGCGCGGCTGCTACGCCGACATCGCCGAACTGCTGCGCTCACGGGGGTTGCGCCCGCAGGACCTGCGCGTGCGCGCCACGCCGGACGGCAGCATGTCGCGCCACGGTGGCCTGGGTGCCGCCAGCCAGCCGGCGGAGCTGGATTCCGGCCACGGCGGCATGTCGACCCGCGGCGGCGGCTACGGCGGCGGCTCGGGCTACGGCAACACCGGTCACGGCGGCTCGGGCCACGGCGGCCTGGGCCACGGCGGCGGGCGCGGCGGATACGGCGCCCGTGGCGGTGGCGGCGGCATGGGCCGCGTCGACCCGCAGATGATGGATTTGCTGCGCCGCCTCGCGCAGGCGCCCGTGGGTTATGAATCGGGCCACGACGGCTATTCCAGCCGCATGGGCCTGGACACGCTGAGCGGCGAGCCCAGCGCCTGGGGCCAGCTGCCCCTGCCGACGAACCTGATCCACCAGCACCGTGACGAGTTGCGCCAGGCCTCCACGGGCCGGCTGGACCACATGGTCATCGACGTCGTCAGCAGCCTGTTCGACCAGATCCTGTCCGACCCCAAGGTGCCGCCGCAGATGGCGCGCCTGCTCGCGCGGCTGCAGCTGCCGGTGTTGCGCGTCGCGCTGGGCGACGAAACCTTCTTCTCGTCGCGCCGCCATCCGGTGCGTCAATTCGTCAACCGCATGGGTTCGCTGGCCTGCGCCTTCGACGACTTCAGCGACGACCCCGGCCGCTCCTTCCTGGCCCATGTGCGCGACCTGGTGCAGGACGTGGCCAGCGGCGACTTCGATCGCATGGACGTCTACACGGCCAAGCTCGATGCGCTGGAAAGCTTCATCGCCGACCAGACACGCAACACGCTGAAGGCTGCCGGCGATGCCGCCGCCGTCGTTGAGCGCCGCGAGACCGACCTGCGCCTGCAGCAGCGCTATGCGCTGCAACTGCAGCAGGCGCTGGCCAAGGTGCCGATGCAGGATTTCCTGCGCAACTTCCTGGCCCAGGTCTGGAGCCAGGCCATCGTGCTGGCCTCGCGCGAAGGCGCACCCGAGCGCGCGCTGCGCCTGCGCACGCTGGGCCGCGGCCTGGTCATGAGCGTGCAGCCCAAGGGCGGCACCGCCGCGCGCGCCGACTTCCTGCGCGAGTTGCCCAACCTGATGCGCACCCTCAACGAGGGGCTGGATCTGATCCGCTGGCCGGACGGGCCGCGCAAGGACTTCTTCGGCGCACTGCTGCCGGCTCACGCCGAGTCGCTGAAGGGCCAGGCGCCGAGCGCGCTGGACACCAACCTGCTCGTGCGCCAGCTCGACCAGATCTTCGGTGTCCCGCCGCCGGCCGAGGCCGACCTCGCCAAGCCCATGGCCGGCGAGACCCTCCCCGGCGACCTGGACGCCAGCCAGCGCCTGACGCCGGCCGAGGCCAAGAGCCTGGGCCTGGTCGAGGAGTCCGGTGTCGACTGGAATGGCGAACTGGACCTGGACCTGTCAGGCAACGACGCGGCCACCGCGCCGCTGGAAGCCGTCGACATCTCCATCGAAGGCCTGCCGGCGGCAGAGAGCGCGCCCGAGCCCAGCAGCGGCGCGCTGCTGGTCGACAACATGGAGCTCGGTTTCGCTTACCAGATGCACACCGGCGACGAGTGGCAGAAGATGCGCCTGGCCCACATCAGCGCGGGCCGCAGCTTCTTCATCTTCACGCACGGCAACCGCCATCAGGAGACGGTGACGATGACGGCCCGCATGCTGAAGAAGCTTTGCGAGGCCGGCCGCATGCGCGCCTTCGAGCACGCCCACCTGCTGGAGCGCGCGACGGCGCGGACGCGCGCGCAGCTGGCCGCATTGGGCGGCCGCTAGGCCACCACTGCGGCGCTGAGGCGCCGCGCCATCGCCAGCGCTGCGCTCAGGCTGGACGGGTCGGCGATGCCGCGCCCGGCGATGTCGAAGGCCGTGCCGTGGTCGGGACTGGTGCGCACGAACGGCAGGCCCAGCGTCACGTTGACGCCCTGCTCCACGCCCAGGTACTTGACGGGGATCAGCCCGTGGTCATGCGTCATCGCAACGACGACATCGAACTCGCCGCGGCGCGCGCGCATGAAGACGGTGTCCGGCGCGAACGGGCCGCTGGCATCCCAGCCCTCGGCGCGGGCATCGGCAATGGCCGGCGCAATGTGCTGGATCTCCTCGTCACCAAACAGGCCCCCTTCCCCCGCATGCGGATTGAGCCCGGCCACGGCGATGCGCGGCGCCGCGATGCCCATGCGTTGCAACGCCACGCCGGTGATGCGCAGCGTCTCCAGCACGGAAGCCCGGGTGACGCGCGCGATCGCATCGCGCAGCGAGCAGTGGATGGTGACCAGCACCGTGCGCAGCTCCTCGTTGGCCAGCATCATGCGCACCGGCACGCCGCCCGCCAGCGCCTGCAGCATCTCGGTGTGGCCCGGATAGGGCGAACCAGCGGCATGCAGCGCCTCCTTGTGGATGGGCGCGGTGACGAGGGCGCGCGCCTGGCCGGCCTGGATGAGGCCCACGGCCGCTTCTATGCACAGCGCCGCCGCCGCGCCGGCGCGGGCATCGACGCGGCCCAGCGGCACGTCGACGAGGTCCGCCGGCAGGCCCTGGGGCTGCCACACCGGCAGGCAGTGCGGCGGCACGCGGTGCAGTTCGTCGGGCGCGTGCAGTTGTGCGACCGCCAGGCCGCCGCCGGTCGCCGCAACGGCCTGCCGCAGCACGGCGACATCGCCGACGACGACGGCACCCTGCGCCGCATCTCGCCGCCACAGGCTGGCGATGATCTCGGGGCCGATGCCGCAGGCGTCGCCCATGCTGACGAGGAGGGGCGGCTCTAGGGAGTTATCCGGGGTCATGCGGCATTCTTTCATCACCCCCGCGGCCGCGCTGGCAGACTGCGCGCCCACCCTGCCCGCCCTGGAGATGCCCTTGCGCCTGCTGCTCGTCGCCGTCGTCATCGCCTTGCACCTGCCCGCACCGGTCCGCGCGGCCGACACCAAGGCCCACCAGGCCTTGCAGGCGTTGTTCGACGAGGCCTGGGAGGCCGAGGCCCGCGCCGCGCCGGAACTGGCCAGCCTGCGCGGCGACCTGCGCTTCAACGACAGGCTCGCGGACCGCAGCGAGGGCGGCCTGGCCGCGCGCGACGACTTCGCCCGCGACATGCTGGCCCGCGCGCGGGCCGTCGACGCGAGCTCATTGAACGACACCGACCGCATCTCGCTGGCCTTGTTCGCGCACCGCTACCAGCAGGACGTCGCGCTGCAGGCCCACCCCGGCTGGCGCACGCTGACACTGGGCACGCTGGGCGGCGCGCAGTCGGCGCTGGCGGGCTTGGCGCGCAACGTGCCGGTCAACAACGAGGCCCAGGTCAGGCAGTGGCTGGCGCGGCTGGCCGCCTACCCGACGCGGGTCGAGCAGGAGATCGCCATCCTGCGCCGCGGCGTGGCGCTGGGCTGGGTCACGCCCAAGTCCGTGCTGGCGCGGGCCATCGCGCAGATCGAGGGCCAGCTGCCCGAGGACGTCACCAAGAGCCCGGCCTACGAGCCCTTCACCCGCATGACGGTGGACGCTGCCGCCAAGGCTTCGCTGCAGGCCCAGGGCCAGGCAGCGCTGCGCGAGCACTTCTACGCGGCCCAGCGGCGGCTGCTGGCCGTGCTGAAGGACGAGTTGGCCGCGAAGGCGCCCGACAGCGGCTCGCTGGGCAGCTACCCGGGCGGCGACAAGGCCTACGAAGCACTGATCCTGCGCCACGTGACGCTGCCGCTGGCGGCCGCCGACATCCATGCGACGGGCCTGCGCGAGGTCGCGCGCCTGCGCGCCGACATGGAGAAGGTCAAGGCCGAGGCAGGCTTTGACGGCGACCTGGCCGCCTTCAAGAAATTCCTCTACAGCGACCCCAGGTTCTTCAACCACAGCGGCGAGGAGTTGCTGGCCGGCTACCGCGAGATCGCCAAGCGCATCGACCCGGAGCTGCCCAAGCTCTTCACGCAGCTGCCGCGCTCGCCCTATGGCATACGCGGCATGCCGGCGTACACCGGCGAAGGCGCCGCCGACAACTACAACGGCCCGGCGCTGGACGGCACGACGGCCGGCTGGTTCAACGCCAACGCGGTCGCCTTCAAGCGCCGGCCCAAATGGGCGATGGAGACGCTGGTGGCGCACGAGACCGTGCCCGGCCACCACCTGCAGATCTCGCGCCAGGTCGAGCTTGCCGAGCTGCCCAACTTCCGCCGCCAATCGCAGTACTCGGTGTTCAGCGAGGGCTGGGCGCTGTACGCCGAGACGCTGGGGCCGCAGATCGGCCTGTTCCGCGACCCCTACACGCGCTTCGGCCACCTGCAGGCGCAGATGTTCCGCGCCGCACGCCTGGTCGTCGACACCGGCCTGCATGCCCAGGGCTGGCCACGCGACAAGGCCATCGCTTACATGATCGAGCAGACCGGCCATGACGCGACCTTCATGACGGCCGAGGTCGACCGCTACCTGGCCCAGCCGGGCCAGGCGCTGTCGTACATGATGGGCAAGCTCAAGATCCAGGAGCTGCGTGCGCGTGCCGAGGCCCAGCTGGGCGCCAGGTTCGACCAGCGCCGCTTCCACATGGCCGTCATCGACCAGGGCGCCATGCCGCTGGCGATGCTGGAGCAGCGCATCACCGCGTGGATCGCCAGCGAGAAGACTCGCCCCTGACCGCATCTCAACGAGGACCGACATGCACTTCTATTCCATCGGTACGCCGGGACAACCGTGGGGCGCGGCCGACGTCGCCGCCTGGCGGGCCCAGGTCGTGCGGCAACGCAGCTATGCCGACGACGTGCTCAGCGCCATCGACCCGCTGCGGCAGGCCTTCGACGTCAACGAGTACGGCGCGCTGAACTACGACGGCGCGCAGTTCCCGCTGCTGGCCATCAGCAGCCGCGATTGGCGCGACGACCTGCCCGTCCTCGTCGTGACCGGCGGCGTGCATGGCTACGAGACCAGCGGCGTGCATGGCGCGCTCGAGTTCGTCCGGCAGCATGGGCTGGAGACGACCGGCCGCGCCAACCTGCTGGTCGTGCCCTGCGTCAGCCCCTGGGCCTACGAGCGCATCCAGCGCTGGAACCGCGACGCGCTGGACCCCAACCGCAACTTCCGCCCGGGCAGCCCCGTGGGCGAGTCGACCGCGCTGGTGGCGCTGCTGGCGCCGCTGCGCGGGCGTGTGCTGATGCACATCGACCTGCACGAGACGACCGACACGGACGAGTCGGAGTTCCGGCCGGCGCTGGCGTCGCGCGATGGCGAAGCCTTCACGCCCGACACGGTGCCCGATGGCTTCTACCTCGTCGACGACATCGACCAACCGCAGCCCGCGTTCCAGCGTGCCGTCATCGATGCGGTCGCCCAGGTCACCCACATCGCCCCGGCAGACGCCAACGGCCTGATCATCGGCTCACCGTTGCAGTCGCCGGGCGTCATCAGCTTTGCGGTCAGCCGGCGCGGCCTGTGCGCCGCCATCACCGGCGCGCGCTTCAGCACGACGACCGAGGTCTATCCCGACAGCCCGCGCACGACGCCGCAAGAATGCGTCCAGGCCCAGGTGGCCGCGGTGCGCGCGGCCATCGCCTACGCGCTGGCCCACGCCGGCTAGGCGGGGTTGGCGACGTCGATGAACTGCCAGCTCAGGCCCAGGTCCTGGGCCACCTGGGCGCCCACGCCCTGCACGCCGTAGCGCTCCGTGGCGTGGTGGCCGGCGGCGATGAAGGCCACGCCGGTCTCACGCGCGTAGTGCGCCTGGGGTTCGGAGATCTCGCCGGTGATGAAAACGTCGGCGCCGGCCGCGATGGCCCCCTCGAAATAGCCCTGCGCCCCGCCCGTGCACCAGGCGACGCGGCGCAGCGGGCGGCCGTCGCCCGGCACGCTGGTCACGTCGCGGCCCAGCACGTCGCGCAACTGCGCCGTCAGCGCGTCCAGATCGGTCGGTGCCACGGCCGCGCTGAAGCCCAGGTCCTGCTCGCCAAAGCGCGCATCGGCCGTCCAGCCCAAGCGCGCACCGAGCTGGGCGTTGTTGCCCAGCGTCGGGTGCGCGTCCAGCGGCAGGTGATAGGCGAACAGGTTGATGTCATGCTGGATCAGCCGCGCCAGGCGCTGCTTCATCCACCCGGTCACGCGACCGTCCTGGCCACGCCAGAACAGGCCGTGGTGGACCAGGATGGCATCGGCCTTGGCGGCGATGGCCGCATCGATCAGCGCCAGGCTGGCGGTGACCCCGCACACCATGTGGCGCACCTCTGCACGGCCCTCGACCTGCAGACCGTTCGGCCCATAATCCTTGAAGCGTCCCGGCTCCAGCAACTGGTTCAGTCGGAGTTCCAGCGCGGCGCGGTCGGTCATGGCTTGTGAAGGATGAGGGTGTTGAAGCGGCTTTGGCTGATTTTCGCGCAGGCGGTCACGGTGGCCCTGGGCGTGGTCTTCGTCCTCACGACCTTGAAGCCGCACTGGCTGCAGGCGGCGCGCTGGCGTGATGCCCCCGTCGCCGCGACGGCGCGCGAGATCGCTCTGCCCGCCTCACCGCCCTCTCCCGCCGCCTCCGTCGTGCGCGCGGGCTTCGCGCTGGCGGCCCGCGCCGCCGCGCCGGCCGTCGTCAGCATCACGGCCAGCAAGGCACCGCCGCGTGCGGCGGGCCGCGCGCGTGACCCGCTGTTCGGCTTCCCCTTCGGCCCGCGCCAGCCGCGCGGCGGCCCGCAGCTCGGCCTGGGCTCCGGCGTCATCATCTCGGCCGACGGCGTGCTGCTGACCAACAACCATGTCGTCGAGGGCGCGTCCGACATCGAGGTGCAGCTCAGCGACGGCCGCCAGGCCCAGGCCAGGCTGCTGGGCACCGACCCCGAGACCGACATCGCGGTGCTGAAGATCGAGCTGCCCGACCTGCCCGCCATCCGGCTCGGCGATGCGGCCAGCCTTCAGGTCGGCGACGTGGTGCTGGCCATCGGCAACCCCTTCAACGTCGGCCAGACGGTCACGTCCGGCATCGTCTCGGCGCTGGGCCGCAACCAGCTGGGCATCAACACCTTCGAGAACTTCATCCAGACCGATGCGGCCATCAACCCCGGCAACTCGGGCGGCGCGCTGGTGGATGCCGACGGCCGGCTGATCGGCATCAACACAGCCATCTTCTCGCGCAGCGGCGGGTCGCTGGGCATCGGCTTCGCCATTCCCGTCGACGTGGCCCGCCAAGTGGCGGCGGCCATCCTGAAGGACGGCGTCGTCGCGCGCGGCTGGATCGGCGTGCAGACGCGCGAGCTGACGCCCGAGCTGGCCGAGGCGCTGAAGCTGGGCGATGCCAAGGGCGTGCTGATCGGCGGCGTCGTCAACGACGCACCCGCCGCCAAGGCCGGCATCCGGCCGGGCGATGTGCTGACCCGCATCGGCGAGCATGCCGTCGCGTCGCCCGCCGAGCTGCTGGCCAGCGTCGCGGCGCTGAAGCCGCTGAGCAAGGTCGACGTGGGCGTGCAGCGCGGCGGCAAGGCCTTGAGCTTCCAGCTCGCCGTCGCACAGCGGCCCAAACCGCAACGGGCCGGCGAAGAGGACTGATCAGCTCTCGGCGGGGTCTTCCGGTGCCTTGGTGTGGCGCACGAAATGGGTGGCCGCGAACAGGCCCACCTCGTACAGCAGGCACATCGGGATGGCCAGCGCCAGCTGCGAGACGATGTCGGGCGGCGTGATGACAGCCGCGACGATGAAGGCGACGACGATGAAGTAGCCGCGCCATTCGCGCAGCTTCTCCACCGACACGATGCCCATGCGCACCAGCACGACGACGACGACCGGCACCTCGAAGGCCGCACCGAAGGCGATGAACATGTTCATCACGAAGCCCAGATAGGCCTCGATGTCGGGCGCCGCCGTGATGCTCTTGGGCGCAAAGCTCTGGATGAAGGCGAAGACCTTCTTGAAGACGAAGAAGTAGCAGAAGGCCACGCCGCTGAAGAACAGCAGTGTGCTGGACACGACCAGCGGCATCACCAGCCGCTTCTCGTGCGAGTACAGGCCCGGCGCGATGAAGGCCCAGGCCTGGTAGAGCACGATGGGCAGCGCCAGCATGAAGCCGGCCAGCATCGTGATCTTGATCGGCACGAAGAAGGGCGCGATGACATTGGTCGCGATCATCTTGGTGCCTTCGGGCAGGTTGGCGACGAGCGGCGCAGCCAGCCAGTCATACAACTGGCTGGGACCGGGGTAGAGGCACAGCACGCCAAAGCAGACGGCAATGGCGAGCACGGCCCGCAACAGCCGGTCGCGCAACTCCATCAGGTGGGAGACGAAGGGCTGTTCGGTACCGGCGAGCTCGTCGTGGTCGGGTTTCTGGAAGGAGCTCATCAACGGATGCCGGGAGGCCGGAAGCGCGCCACGCGGGCGGCGCCGGACTGGGTGTGGCGCTTCACGCCGGCCTTCTGCTTGAACCACATCGGCGTCGCTCCGCGCTTGAGGCGCCAGTTCTTCTTCGGGTGACGGTACGCGGGCGACGGCGGCGCGATGGACGACGTCTCGTACGACGAATCGCTGGTCACGTCGCGCCAGGTCTGATCCAGCGCCTGCGTGGCCGAGTCCACCTCCTGCCGCACGCTCTGCTCGACATCGCGCGCCGCCGTCTCGAACTGGGACTTCATCTTCTGAAGCTCCTCCAGCTCGATGGAGCGGTTGACCTCGGCCTTCACGTCCGCCACATAGCGCTGCGCCTTGCCCAGCAAGGTGCCCACCGTGCGCGCCACGCGCGGCAGCTTCTCGGGGCCGATGACGATCAAGGCCACCGCGCCGATCAGCGCGAGCTTGTCAAAGCCGAAATCAAGCACTCGTCAGGCTCAGGACTTGGTCTTGGCGTCGACGTCGACCGTGTTGGGGTCGTTGACCTTGTTCGCGGTGACCTGCTGCGCCGGCGTGCCGGCGGCCGGCGCGTCGCTGCCGCCGTCCTTCACACCGTCCTTGAACCCCTTGACGGCCGCGCCCAGGTCGGAGCCGACATTGCGCAGCTTCTTCGTGCCGAAGATCGCGATGACGACGACAAGAACGATCAGCCAGTGCCAAATACTGAATGAACCCATGATGCTTACTCCTTGAGGACTGGCTCAAATTCTAGGTGAGGGCCAACCCCTAACCTTTCAACCAGGGCCGGGGGCCGCCCATCACGTGCAAATGCAGGTGATAAACCTCCTGGCCGCCGTCCGGGCCGGTGTTGATGACGTGGCGGAAACCATTGGTCACACCCAGTTCCTTCATCAGCCTCGGGCCCAGCGCCACCATCTTGCCCAGCAGCTGGCTTTCGGCCTCGGTCACGTCGGCCATGGACGCGATGTGGCGCTTGGGGATGATGAGCACATGGACCGGCGCCCAGGGGTGGATGTCATGGAAGGCGAGGACGTCTTCGTCCTCGTAGGCCTTCTTGCTCGGGATCTGGCCGGCGACGATCTTGCAGAAGAGGCAGTTGGGGTCGGAGTGGCTCATGGCTGCTGCTGTCCTCGTTGGGCGAATTCGGTCAGACCGGACAGTCCTTCACGCCGGGCCAGTTCATTCAGCACATCCTCAGGCTTCAAGCCGAAATGCGCCAGCGCGACCATGCTGTGGAACCACAGGTCGGCCACCTCGTAGACGACTTTCTGCGCATCGCCGTCCTTCGCGGCCATGACCGTCTCGGTGGCTTCCTCGCCGACCTTCTTCAGGATGGCGTCCAGGCCCTTGTCGAAGAGCTTGGCGACGTAGCTGGTGCCGGGGTCGGCCCCCTTGCGCGATTCGATGACCGCGCCGACGCGCGCGAGGATGTCGTCACTCATAGATCTTGGCGGGGTCTTTCAACACCGGCTCGGTGGCGGTCCAGACGCCGTTCTCCAGTTTCTGGAAAAAACAGCTGTGCCGGCCCGTGTGGCAGGCGATGCCGGGCTCGTGGCCCAGTTGCGTCACGGTCAACAGCACGACGTCGTTGTCGCAGTCCAGGCGGATGGCGTGCACCTGCTGGAAGTGGCCGCTCTCCTCGCCCTTGTGCCAGAGCTTGCGGCGCGAGCGGCTCCAGTAGACCGCCTGGCCGCGCTCGGCCGTCAGCGACAGCGCCTCGCGGTTCATCCACGCGAACATCAGCACGTCGCCCGTGCCCTGCTCCTGGGCGATGACGGGCACCAGGCCGTGGTCATCCCACTTCACCGAATTCAACCAACTGCTGCTCATGACTTCAGTCTAGGTGAGTGGCGCCGGCATGTTGGCGCTCCTCGGCAAACCACTTCAGGACGGGAATCGTGCCGGGCAGCACCGGTTTGACCTGCACCGGCAGGCTGGCCCAAGCCATCTGCTGGCCTTCCAGCATCTGGAACTCGCCCTGCCAGTCGTACACCTTGCAAAAGTTCAGCCGTACGCGGGCATGGGGGTAGTCCATGACCAGCATCTGCCACGGGTGGGCAGCGCCGATCTGGATGCCCAGCTCCTCGCGCAGCTCGCGCGCCAGCGCCTGCTCGACGCTCTCGCCGGCCTCGACCTTGCCGCCCGGGAATTCCCAGTAGCCGGCGTAGACCTTGCCTTCGGGGCGCGAGGTCAGCAGGAACTGGCCGTCCGGCGCAACCAGCACGCCCACCGCGACCTCGGTGATCTCTCTTTCGCTCATGGCGCCCGCCCTGCCATGTCGCGCGCGAACTGGTAGGCCACACGGCCCGAGCGCGAGCCGCGCTCCAGCGCCCAGATCAGCGCCTGCTGGCGCGCGCCGGCGATGGCCGCGTCGTCCAGGCCGAAGTGACGCAGCCACTGCGCCACGATGGCCAGGTATTCGTTCTGGCTGAAGGGATAGAAACTGATCCACAGGCCGAAGCGCTCGGACAGCGAAATCTTCTCTTCGACCGCCTCGCCCGGATGGATCTCGCCATGCTCACCGTGGGTACCGGCCAGGTTGTCGACCATCTTCTCGGGCAGCAGGTGGCGGCGGTTGCTGGTCGCGTAGATCAGCACGTTGTCGCCAGCCGCGGCGACGGAGCCGTCGAGCACGCTCTTCAGTGCCTTGTAGCTGGCCTCGCCTTCGTCAAAGCTGAGGTCGTCGCAGAAAACCACGAAGCGCTCCGGGCGCTGGGCGACCTGCTCGACGAGGTCCGGCAGGTCCACGAGGTCGGCCTTGTCGACCTCGATGAGGCGCAGGCCCTGGTCCGAAAACTCGTTCAGCACGGCCTTGATCAGCGAACTCTTGCCGGTGCCCTTGGCGCCCGTCAGCAGCACGTTGTTGGCCGGCCGGCCGACGACGAACTGGGCCGTGTTGCGCAGCAGGCGTTCCTTCTGCGGCTCCACTTCCTGCAAGTCAGACAGGCGGATGCGGCTGATGGCACGCACCGGCTCCAGGCACAGCGAACCGTGCCGCCGGCGGGCGCGAAAGGCGGTGGACGAAGCCCAGTCGGGCGGCGTGGCGGCGTGGGGCAGAACCGCTTCCAGGCGGGTCAGCAGACCCTCGGCGCGGGCGATCAGGGACTCAAGAGCGGCGGACATGCCGCCAGTGTAGAAGGCGACGTCGAGTGGGTCGCCAGCGGTACGCGCCCCGGCCCATCCGACGTTGCCTAGCCGATGCTCTTCAGCGAAGCTTCCAGCTGTTCGGTGGGCAGGCGCTTGAAGCCCGAGCGCGCATAGCGTTGCAGCCGGCCGACGATGAAGCTGACCCAGACCGAGGCCTGCGCGTTGGCCTGCACGGTGGGCGTCAGGGCGCCCTGCGCCTCGGCCGTGGCGCGCAGCACCTGGCGCAGCGAGGACTCGATGCGGTCGAAGAACTGGTTGATGCGCGCCGTCAGCCGCTCGTTCTCGTAGACCAGCGCGTCGCCGACCATCACGCGCGTCATGCCCGGGTTCTTCTCGCCGAACTGCAGCAGCACGCTGGCGATGCGGGCGGCCTGGCCGGGCAGCGGCGTCTCGACAATCTGGTTGACCATGCCGAACACGCTGCTCTCGATGAAGTCGATCAGCGCCTCGAACATCTGCGCCTTGCTGGCGAAGTGGCGGTACAGCGCCGCTTCGCTGACGTCCAGCTTGGCGGCCAGCGCCGCCGTCGTGATGCGGTCGGCGCCCGGCTGCTCCAGCATGCCGGCCAGCACCTGCAGGATCTGTGTGCGGCGCTCGCCGGGCTTGGGGCGCTTCCTCGGGGTCGTACCTGGGGGCGGGCTGTCGGCGGGCTGGGCGGCGTCCATGCGGGGATGCTAGTCCCTGAGCCAGCCCAGGCGACGGGCTTCGTAGATGGCCTCAACCTTGGAACGCACGTGCAGCTTGCGGTAGACCCGCTTCACGTAGGTCATCACCGTGTGCGGCGACACCTGCATGAACTGCGCGATCTCGTCGAACGTGAAGCCCTTGGCCGCCAGGTGCAGCACGCGCGACTCCTGCTCGGACAGCGCGACGACCTCTTCGTCGGCCAGCGTGGCCGCCATGGCCTCGGGCGACGGGCCGGTCGCCCCTTGCGCGCCGGGCGCCAGGCGCACCAGCAGGCGGCGGGCAATGATGGGGCTGATCGGGCTGCCGCCGGCGCGCAGCGAGCGCAGCTGGCCGGGCAGGTCCAGCGCCAGGCTGTCCTTCAGCAGGTAGCCGGTGGCGCCCGCCTCGATGCTGGCCACCACGTGTTGCTCGTCGCCGAACACGGAGATGACCATGACCTCGCACTGCGGCCGCGTCTGCGCCGCATGGCGGATCAGCTCGATGCCGCTGCCGCCGGGCAGGTCCAGGTCGACGAGGAGCACGTCGGGCTGCAGCTGGTCGAACATGCGTCGGCCCTGGGGCAGGTCCGGTGCGATGCCGAGCAGTTCGATGTCGGGCACGCTGCCGAGCGCATGCGTGAAAGCCTCGCGGAAGCGGGCTTGGTCTTCGACGATCAGGACCGAGAACGGGGTCATTGACTCTGTGGGCTCTTCAAATGCGCGGATGCTGGATTCTCGGGGGAGGATACCCCGTCGGCCATTCGCGTCTTCCTTCAGAAGTGGGGGGACCGTGCCAACGCCACCAACGAGCGCACCCGACGGCTCACGTAGACCGGCCGCCGGTGCAGGCGCGCCGCGCCCGCGCGTTTCAGCCAGCGCTGCATCCAGACGGTGGCCATGCCAAGGCCGCGGGCGCTCTTTTGATGGATGAGCGTGTCCTCGACCAGCACGCATTGCTCGGGCCGCAGTCTCAGCCGCGCCAGCACGATGCGGAACATGCGCGCGTCCGGCTTGGGGCGGGACTGGCCGAAGCAGCGCATGTCCTCGACGCACACCAGGCCCTCGAAGACATCGCGCAGCCCCACGGCAGCCAGCACGCGCTGCGCATAGGCCAGCGGCGCGTTGGTCATCAGGAACTTGCGGCCCGGCAGGCGGCGCAGCGCGGCCAGGTCGTGGGCGTGGCCATGCAGGTGAGCGTCCAGCCCCGGCAGCAGATGCGTCTCGTGCAGGAAGTGCGCGGCCTTGACGCCGTGGTGGCGCTGCAGCCCCGTCAGCGTTGCGCCGTAGCGCGCAAAGTAGCCATGGCGCAACGCCACGGCCGCTTCGGTCGGCAGACCCAGGTGGGTCTCGATGTAGGCCGTCATGGACGCATTCAGCGCCGGGAAGGCGCGATGCGAGGCGTTGTGCAGCGTGTCGTCGAGATCGAAAAGCCAAACGCGCTCGCGCGACTTCACCGTGAGCTGACCATCGCCAGTCCTCGCCTTCGGCTCCGACGCCGAACGAGCATGTCGTCTCATCGAGACGAAATCATCGTTCCGTAGGCCTGGTCGGTCAGCACCTCCAGCAGCATGGAATGCGGCACGCGGCCGTCGATGATGTGCACGGCGTTGACGCCGCTCTTGGCCGCATCGATGGCGCCGGCGATCTTGGGGATCATGCCGCCGCTGATCGTGCCGTCGGCCACCAGTTCGTCGATGCGGCGCGGCGTCAGCTCCGTCATCAGCTCGCCGTTCTTGTCCAGCACGCCGCGGATGTTGGTCAGCATCAACAGCTTCTCGGCCTGCAGCACCGTGGCCAGCTTGGCGGCCACGACGTCGGCATTGATGTTGTAGCTCTCGTTGTGCTCGCCAAAGCCGATGGGGCTGACGACGGGGATGAACTGGTCGTCCTGCAGCGCCTTCACGACGCTGGGGTCGATGGAGACGATGTCGCCGACCTGGCCCACGTCGTGTTCCTTGGCCGGGTCGTCCTTGTCCAGCATCTTGAGCTTCTTCGCGCGGATCATGCCGCCGTCACGGCCGGTCAGGCCCACGGCCTTGCCACCGGCGGCGTTGATGAGGCCCACGATGTCCTGCTGCACCTGGCCGGCCAGCACCCATTCGACGACTTCCATCGTCTCCTCGTCGGTGACACGCATGCCCTGGATGAACTCGCCCTTCTTGCCCAGGCGGCTCAGCGCGCCTTCGATCTGCGGGCCGCCGCCGTGCACGACGACCGGGTTCAAGCCGACGAGCTTGAGCAGCACGACGTCCTCGGCGAAGTCCTGCTGCAACGCCGGGTCGGTCATTGCATTGCCGCCGTACTTGATGACGATGGTCTTGCCGTGGAACCGGCGGATGTAAGGCAGGGCCTGCGAAAGGATCTCGGCCTTCTCGCGCGGAGCGATGTGGGAGACGTCGGTGGTGTGGGGGCTGGTCATGCGGGACTCCGGAGATCGCGCCGATTCTAGGCAGGCAGCGGCCGGCGCCTGACAGGCCCGTCAGACGCGCGGCATCACCTGCCCGGCGCCGATGCCGCGCCCGGCTTCACCCAGCCCTGCAAGGCCTTGTCGACCTCCTCGCGGATCAACCATTGCAAGATCTCGACCTTGCGTTCGTTCGACAGCGCCTCCCAGGGGTCGTTGCCCTGGCGATCGGGATCGACGGCAGATGTGCTGGCGCGGGCCCGGTACTCGGCCTGCAGGTCCAGCGTCGCGACGTCGACGAGGAACATGTCGAAATAGGCGTAGGGCGCCAGGAAACCGACGCTCCACTGGTTGTTGTCGACGCGCTGCACCTCCAGCGCCGTGTCGACGTAAAAGCCGAGGCCCTCGAGTTGGCCGGCGCCGGTCGCGGTCCTGAACATCTGCAGCTTGGCCTCGGCGCGCGCGGGCTGGATCAGCACGAGGTGCGACAACTTGGCCGCCTGCGCGGCCTCCAGCAGCGGCCGCGTGACCAGCACCGCCTGGCGGTCGCGCTGCCAGGGCGTGCTGCCATTGGCGGGCCGGGCCAGCACCAGCGGCTCGGGCAGGCCTGCGCGACGGGCGCTCTGCACGACCTCCAGCAGCACGAACTTCTCGAACCCGCTGACCTTGAGCGCTTCCTTCGCATTGCGATCGACGCGGGTGCCCGTGGTCGGCGCGCGGATGACGAGCTGCACTTCGCCGCCCAGGACCGACATCACGCCGACCTTGGTGATTTCCGCGGCGCTGGCAGCGGTGGCAGCCAGCATCAGCAGCACGCAAACGCAGCGCGCGCGCAAGAGGGTTCGCATCACATGACTCCACGGTTGAGGGGCGCCGAAGGTTAGCGCAGTGCGCCACGCCGACCGCCGTGAATCCTCACTCGCGCCGTGCAATTCACAATGCCGGCATGCAAGCCAGCGCCTACCTCAAGCTCTCCGTCGCGACCGCTGTCGTGACGATCGCGCTGAAGACCGCCGCCTGGTGGGCGACGGGCTCGGTCAGCCTGGCCGCGGATGCGCTGGAGTCGCTGGTGAACCTGGCCGGCGCCGTGTTCGCGCTGGCGATGGTCACGCTGGCCGCGCAGCCGCCGGACGCCGAGCACCCCTACGGCCATCACAAGGCCGAGTACTTCTCCAGCGGCTTCGAGGGCATCCTAATCATCGCCGCGGCACTGGGCATCTGCTGGGGCGCGGTCGACCGCTGGCGCCACCCGCAGCCGCTGGAGGCCATCGGCATCGGCGTGGCACTGGCCGTCGTCAGCTCCGCGCTGAACGGCCTGATGGCGTGGGCGATGCTGCGCAAGGCGCGCGAGGTGCGCTCCGTCGCGCTGGCGGGCGACGCCCGGCACCTGATCACCGACGTCTGGACCTCGGCCGGCGTCGTGGCCGGCCTGCTGGGCGTCATGGCGACGGGCTGGCACTGGCTGGACCCGCTGCTGGCCATCATCGTGGCGCTGAACATCCTGCGCGAAGGCGTGCACCTGATGCACGAGTCCACGCGTGGCCTGATGGACGAGGCGCTGGACGCCGAATCGCTGGCCCAGGTGCAGGCCGTGCTGGAGGGCTTTCGCCAGCCGCCGGCCATCCGCTTCGACCACATCGTCAGCCGCGTGGCCGGGCAGCGCCGTTTCATCGACCTGCACATGCACATGCCTTCCAGTTGGACGCTGGGCCGCGCCGCGGCGCTGCGCGGCGATGTCGAGATGGCGCTGATGAAGGCCGTGCCGGGCCTGCGCGTCAGCATCCAGTTGCTGCCGCTGGATGTGGAAGCGCACACCATCGACCAGGAGGACCTGGTTTGATCGCCGTGCTGCAACGGGTGCGCGAGGCGCGCGTGGAAGTGGGCGGCGCGGTCGTCGGCGCCATCGGGCCGGGCTTGTTGATTCTGGTCTGCGCCGAGCCCGCCGACACCGAGGCCACCGCCGAGAAGCTGGTCGCCAAGGTGTTGAAGCTGCGCATCTTCAGCGACGATGCCGGCAAGATGAACCGCAGCGTGCAGGACGTCGCCGGCGGGCTGCTCATCGTCAGCCAGTTCACGCTGGCGGCGGACGTGAGCGGCGGCAACCGCCCCAGCTTCACCGGCGCCGCGCCGGCGGAGGCTGGACGGCGGCTCTACGAACACACGCTGGCGTTTGCGCGCCGCCAGCACACCGTCGTGGCGAACGGCGAGTTTGGCGCCGACATGCAGGTGCACCTCGTCAACGACGGGCCGGTCACCATCCCCATGCGGATGAATTGAAGGGACAGACATGAGCAAGATCACGGCCTTCCTGAGCGGCTGCGCGGCCAGCGCCACGGCCATCATTGCGGTTTCGCTGCTGACGGGCGCGAAGGCGCCGCCGACCCGCTTTGACGAGATCGACGTGGGCCGCATCAACGTGCGCGAACCGGACGGCACCCTGCGCCTGGTGATCTCCAACCGGGCGCAGTTTCCTGGTCTGCCCTGGAAGGGCAGCGAGCTGGCCCGCCCCGACCGCACGGCCTACGCCGGCATGATCTTCGTCAACGACGAGGGCACCGAGAACGGCGGTTTCATCCAGAACGGCCAGGTCGGCAGCGATGGCAAGCCCAACGCAGGCCTCAGCCTGACGTTCGACCGTTTCCGGCAGGACCAGGTGATCCAGCTGCTGCATGACGAGCAAGGCGGCCATGCCACAAGCACGCTGGCGATCAACGACGAGCCCGACGGCATGCGGTCGGACGTGTTGCAGCGCATGGAGCGCTTGACGGCGATCCGGCGACTGCCGCCGGCCGATCGCCAGGCTGCGATGCAGCAGCTGCGGGATGAAGGCCTGCACTCGGCGAACCGGGTGCGCCTGGGCACCACGAAAGGCAAAGCCGCCGCGCTGACGCTCAGCGACGCGCAGGGCCGGCCGCGCCTGACGTTGATGGTGACACCGGACGGCAAACCCAGCATCCAATTGCTGGACGACCAGGGCCAGCCGGCCAGGACCATCGACCTGGACACGAAGCAGTAGCCATCAGCCCAGTTCGATGAGCCAACGGCACACGCTGCCTGGCGCAGGCCGCGCCAGCGCCAGCGCACCCATGCGATAGGCATGCGGTCGCCGCTGTGCGGCCAGCTCCTGCCCCGCCTCGTCGCGCACGCGCTCGACGCCATGGCCGCGCGGCCCGACCCGGTAGGTCAGCTCCAGGCGCAGGTCGGCCAGCGTCAGCTGCACCGTCAGGCCATCCAGCACGGGCGGCATGACGGGGTCGACGACCAGCACGCCCTGCTCCAGCCGCAGACCCAGCAGCGACGTGACGACCAGGCCCAGCGCGATACCGGGGCCGCTGGAATAGATGCGCCAGCCACCGTCCAGCGCGACCTCGCCGGCCAGCGCACGGCCGTAGTGGGCTTGCGCCTCGTAGCGGTCGGCAAAGGCCGCGTCGGAGCTGGAGTAGTAGCAGTTGGCCTGGCGCCGGCTGGCGCTGGGCACACGCTCGGTCAGCGCGATCGGGTGGGCAAGCGTCAGCGCCTGCAGGAAGGCCTCGGCGCGGCCCAGGTGGGCCAGCATCTGCGCATAGCGCAGGTGGGCGTGCATGTACATGATGCCGATCTCGCGACCGAAGAAGGTGCTGGTCTCGGCGCGCTGGAACAGCTGCGACGGCCCGCCGCGGTAGGGCAGCGGTGCGTCGAACAGGCGCGCGCCGTCGGGGCCCTTCAGGTGCTGCTCGATCAGCGCCGCCTGCAGGTGCGCCTGCTCGGGCGTGAAGAGGTCGTCGATGACGGCATGCATCATCGGCAGCAGGCTGTAGCGCAGGCCGGTGCGCGTGTCGCGCGGGTGTATCCACAGCTCGCGCTCGCCCTGCTCGGGGAAGAGCGCATAGCCGGCGACGACGTCGTCCTGCACCAGCAGGCGCTGGAACTCGGCGCGCACGCCCACGGCCTCGGCCACCAGCGCCGCGGCCTCGTCGGCGCGGCCGATGTGGCCCAGGGCCGTCGCCAGCGTGTGCAGCATCTGGTGGTGCAGCGTGACGGTCCAGGCGCTGCACAGGCGTTCGCGCAGCGCCGGGTCGCCGGGCTGCAGCGAGTCGTTCCAGTCGCCATGCCAGTAGGCCGCCAGGCCCGTGCCGTGCACCACGCGTTGGCGGATCAAGGCCAGCGCGCGCGCCACGTGGGCCGACAGCGTCGCGGCCTCGCCCCCGTGGAAGGGCAGCACCTCATCCAGCAGCGTCGCGTCGCCGCTGGCGATCAGGTATTGCGCCAGGCCCAGCAGCGGCCAGAAGACGATGTCGCCGTGCGAGTCGCCGGCGCGGATGGCGCTCTCGCGCTCGAAGAACATGAACCACTGCGGCCAGTCGCCGTCGGGGTTCTGCGCGGTGAAGACGCGCAGCAGCAGGTCGCGCACGGGCGCGGTCTGGCCCAGCGCCAACAGCATCTCCAGCGGCCCCTGGCAGACGTCGCGCGTGCCCCAGCCGCCGCCCGAGTACTGCTCCAGGCCACGCGGCGACAGGTAGTGCACGAGGGCGTTGTGGGCGTACCAGGGCAGGATGTCGCGCAGTTGCGCCAGCGCCGGATGCGCCAGCTGCCATTGCGGCAGCACCAGCACCTGCGGCGCGGGGGACGTGGCCTCGATCAGCGCGCCGCGCAGCGTCAGCGAGACGGTGGTGGCGGGGAGGAAATCCAGGCACAACAGCGGCTCGCCGCGGCTGACGCCGTCGTCGAACAGGCGCCCGTCGTCGCCGACGATGGCCAGGCCCGGCGCGTCGATGTCGAAGCCACCGCCAGGGAAGCGGGCGGCCAGCTCGCTGCCGTCGGGCGCCGTCAGGCGCAGCCGGTCGCCACTGTGGGCCCAGCCCGGGCGCAGCGCCACGGCACCGTCGTCGCCGGCCAGGGCAAGGTTGAGGCTGGCGCGGACATGCACCGCGTCGCCCTGCAGCACGCGCAGCACGAGGCTCATCGCGTCGGGCACCGCACCGGCCTCGGCCACCACCTCGACGAGGCCGCCGGCATGGGCGTACAGCCAGCGGCAGCGCTGCGGCCGCATCTCGAAGGCCGACGGCAGGCCCAGCAGCGCCCAGTCCCCGCCCTCAGCCCGCACGAACAGCCGCAGCCCGGCCGTGCGGAACAGCCCGAGCAAGCTGCGCTGCGTGGACAACAGGCGGTTGATGCTGACGTGGCCTTGCGTCAGCATGGAATGGAAGACGCCGCCCATCCAGCAGGTGGACGTCAGCGCGCCCTCGTCGGGCACCAGGTGCTCGCCGCTGCGCAGGATGTGGCCGTGCGGGCGCTGCACCAGCAGCTCCTTGGCGCGCAGCACGACGTGGCTGGCGTCAGCGGTGAAGAAGCTCAGCAGCTGGCCACCTTGCCACTCCTCGTGGCGCCGTTCGCCGGCGAACAGCTGGTGGCGCGCCTCGGCGCCAAGGTCCAGGCTGGTGAGCAGCGGCGCGCTGGCGAACAGGCTGGGCGCCGGCGCATGGCCAGGCACGTCCAGCGGCTCGGAGGGCTGCGCCTCGGGTAAAGCGAGCAGCGCCGGCAGGCGGCCCAGATCGGCGTCGCCGCTGGCGGCCGCATGGTCGGCCTGCAGTGTCAGGAAGAAGCCGGCCGTCGCCCGCCCCCAGGGCGCGAGGGTCTGGGCCTCGTCCTGCAGGGCGACGACGGCATGTTCGTGCTGCAGCCGCTGGTCAGGCAGCCCCGCCAGCAGCCCGGGCGGCAGCGCCCCCTCGCGGGCCGCGACGCCCCAGACCTGCAGCGCATCGGTCGCGAACCGTTCGGCACGGCGCAGCGAGCCGGCCAGCAGCCAGGGGTGACGGCCGCGCTGGGCCTGGTTCTGCCGGGCGGCCAGCAGCGTGCCGTGCTGCGCATGCGCCAGCGGCTGCAGGTCGATGTAGTGGCTGACGTAGAACTCGTTGGTGCGCACGGCGGCGTAGTCGGCCAGGCCCACGTCCTGCACCAGCACGGGCGCGATCTCGCAGGGCGCCGCCGACTGGTTCTCGGCCGACAGATGCCAGAACAGCGTCGGCTCGTCGGCCGCCAGGCGCAGCTGCAGCCGCAGCGCCAGGCCGTCCCAGTCGCCGCGCATCTCGAAGGCGCCGTCGGTGGCATGGACATGCAGCGGCGACAGCGGCCCCAGCAGCGGCACGACGCGCCAGTCGCCGCCGGCATCACGGCGACGCAGCCAGACATTGGCGGGCCCGCCTTCCAGCTCGTTGCCCGGGAAGAGGTTGAGCATCAACCCCGGCGCGAGCAGGCGGCGCAGCGCGCCATGGGACAGCAGCTCGGCCTCGAGGCCGGCCTTGTTGCGAAGGGAATGGGCGGTCATGTTTGTCGCTGCGCCAACAGCCAGGGCAGCAGTTCGGGATCTTGGTAGGCCGGCGTCCACGAGTCGTGGCCCACGCCGGGGTAGACGGTCAGCGTGGCCCGGCCGCCGGCCGCCAGCAACGCGTCGACGCAGGCCTGCTGGCGCGCCAACGGCACGACGGCATCCACCGCGCCGTGGTAGGCCCGCACGGGCACCTCGCGCATGGCCTCGACGGAGACCGGGTCGCCGAAGCCGCAGACCGGCGCGATGGCCGCCAGGTCGCGCGGGTAGTCGCTGGCCCAGTTCCACACGCCGTGGCCACCCAGGCTCAAGCCCGTGGCCAGGCTGCGCTTGCGGTCCACGTGCAGCCGCGCCTGCAGCGCCTGCAGCAGCCGGTGCAGCCGCTCGGGCTCCCAGCGGGCGCCCTCTTCCAGCTGCGGGCTGACCAGGATGAGCGGGAAGGCGGTGCCGCGGGCGGCCCACATCGGCGGGCCATGCATCTTGACCTTCTCCAGGTCCGTACCGCGCTCGCCGGAGCCGTGCAGGAAGACCAGCAGCGGCCAGCGCTCGCTGCGCGCCGTGTACTCACGCGGCAGCGACACCCACATGCGCTCGCCCGCCAGCTGCCAGGGCCGCTGCTCGCCGGCGGCCAGGCCTTCGGGCGGCGTGGGCGGCAGCGCGGCGCAGGCGCTCAAGACCGTCGACGAGACGACGGGCATCGTCAACAACAGCTGGCGGCGGTTGAGGGTCATGGCGTGGGCTCCAGTTGGATGGTGGTGGCGTTGGCGGGCAGCGGCAGTTCTCGGCCCTGCCAGGCGAGGCCTTGAGTTTCGACGTTAGCGCGCGGTAACTGCGCCGTACCGGGCCAGGCCAGGCGCAATTCACCTGGCAGGCGCTCGGGGCGGCGGTCGATGTGCAGCGTCCAGCCGCCGTCGGCGCGGCGCAGCAGGCGATAGTCCAGGCGTCCCCAGGCGGTGGACAGGCCGGCCACACCGATGTCACCGGCCAGGCGCCAGGCGGCGGGCACGCCGGCAGCGAGCACGACGCTGCCTGCGGATTCACGCTCGTAGGCCAGCAGGTCCAGCGCCGCGCGCAGGTAGTCCGACGATATCCACGCGTGCGGCATGTCGCCCAGGAACTGCACCGTGCGTGCGTCGGGCAGCACGACCTCGGCCCACTGGTTCCAGCCCGCCGGGCGCTGGTGCGTGAAGAACCAGGCCAGCAACCGGTGCGCGTCGTCCACGCGGCCCAGCCGCACCAGCGCGCTGACGTTGCGCAGCTCGTAGGGCGTGTAGTCCTTCCAGGGCTTGCTGCCGGTGATGCGGACATCGGCCTCGGCCACGTAGCGGTCGAAGGTGCCACGCAGCAGCTCAGGATCCAGCTTGTCGGCCTGGGCGGGGTTCAGGGCCATCGTGGTGGACGTGGCGTCGAAGTCGCCGCGGTCGGCGGCGCCGGCGATGTGGTCCAGCTTGTAGTGCCGGGCGGTCGCGGCGATGGACGCACCGAGGTCGGCCTCGAACTCGTCCCGCCAGGCGGCCCAGCGGCTGGCGTGGGCGCCGTCGCCCAGCGCCTGCGCGATTTGCACGGCATCCTTGTAGCCGCGCAGCGCCCAGAAGTCGTCCCAGTACGAGTAGGCGGCCTTGTCGCTGTAGCCCTCGTGGCTGATGGACGGCGGCATCAGCCCCTTGAACCGCGCATCGGCACCAGGCTGGCGTTCGCTCTGGCGCAGGTTCTCCATCCAAGCGACGACACGCTGCACCTTGGGCCAGTGGCGCGCCAGCAGCGCGCGGTCCTGCGTGTGCCGCCACAGCTCGGCCACCGCGAACAGGTACTGGCCATGGCTGTCGTTCTCGACCACGGGGTCGGCGCCGCGCTGGTCCACGCAGCAGGGCACCTTGCCGGACTCGAAGATGTAGCCGCCAAACCAGTCGACGAACGCCTGCGCGGCCTTCGCCTCGCCCATGCGCACGAGGCCGGCCACCATCATGGCGCCATCGCGTACCCAGGAACGCGCGTAGGAGCGGGTGCCCGGCCGCAGCGCGGGGCCGTCGCGCGACATCAGCATCTGCGCGAGGGCGCTGCGCATGGTGTCGGCGATGGGCTGGGCCTGCGGCGGCAGGCGCAGTTCCAGCACGCCCAACCGGTCGCGCCACCGCGCGGCGGCGACGGCGAGGCGGGTGTCAAGGGCGCCGGCATCGCCGCCAGACACCCAGCCGAAGGTGCGCGCCTCGCCGGGGGCGAGGTCGACGTCGAAGCGCATCAAGGCAGAGGGCAGGCCTTCGGTGTTGGCCAGCTGGGTCAGCGGCGGCGCTTGCAGCAGGGAAGCCAGGCCGGGGCCGGCGGGCCAGGGCGCGGCGCGCACCTCTGCGGGCACCTCGCGTGGCTTGAGATTGAACCCCGCCGCGGTGAGCTGGCCGTCCTTCCAGGCCAGCGAGGGCAGCGGGCTGATGCCGCCGGGCGTCGACAGGAACTGCTGCGGCGGGTTGACCTGCCAAGGCCGCAGCGTCAGCAGCAGCGCATAGCGCTGCGGTTTGCTGGTCGGGTTGCGCAGCGTGTAGCGGGCCAGCAGCTGCGGATCCTTGGCCGGGCCGTCGGCGCCGGCTTCGACACGCAGCTCCACATCCGCGTGCCGCCATTGCACGACCGGCAGCGCCTGCTCGACCAGGCTGTGCTCGGTGCGCGCCTGCGCCCAGGTGACAAGGCGGCCGTCGGCCAGCCGCACGGCCGGCTCGACGCTGGGGCCGCCGCGGGTCAGCTCGATGGCGCCGTCCTCGCTGACCAGGCCGGAGCGCTGCGCGCCGCCGTCCACGCCGACGACGGTCCAGTAGTTCTGCTCGCCAATGAAGGCACGTGGCAGGTCGCCGCGCGGCAAGGCCTTGGCCAGTTCGGCGACGGCGGCGTTGCGGTCCGGCCATTGCGCCGCGTCGCGCAGCTGCACCTCGGGCGGCTTGCGGCCGCCGTCATGGCGCACGCGTAGCCAGCGCCATTCCTGTTCGCCGAGGAACAGCGCGCGGCCGGGCCGGGCGGAGAGCAGCTTCCAGCGGCGGTTGTCGTCCGACGCCTCGATGCGCGTGGCGCCGCCGCTGGGAAACCACAAACCGTTGAACTCGCGCAGGGTTTGCAAATCCAGCGTCAGCTCGCCGCCGCCGACCTTGCGGCGCGGCTCGGGCCAGCTGGCGGGCGCGGGCTCGCGCGGCTCCAGGCCCAGCGCGCCCACGCACAAGGCCCCTGCCCCGCCACCGCCTTGCTGGCCGGCGACGACGACGAACTCGATGAACTGGCTGCGGGTCAGCGCGCGGTCCTGGGTCGGCCCCCAGGCGAAGCCGATGTGGCGGCGCTTGAAGCTCAGGTCCGTCAACGTGGCAGGCAGCGCCAGCGCCGGGCGGTTGACCCACCAGACGTTGTCGCCGCTGGCATCGACGAACTTGATCTGCACGTCGTTGGCGGCGCCGTGACCCTTGAGCTGGGTGGTCAGCGCAAAGTCGGCAGGCCAGTCCAGCGGCAGTTCGCGGCGCAGCACGGCATAGCCGGAGACGCCGGCGAAGTCGTAGTCCAGGCAGAGGCTGTCGTCCTTCGCGTCGCGGCGCAGGCTGGCCTTGACCTGGTCGGAGGCGGTGGCCTTCCACAGGCTGGCATCCTTCATGTCGTCGAGCACCGCCGCACCGGCCATCTGGGCCGCCAGCAACAGCAACAAGGCCAGCACCGCCTTCACTTGACGCTCCCCATCAGCAGCCCTTGCATGTAGTAGCGCTGCAAGGCGACGAACAAGACCAGCACCGGCAGCACCGTGATAACCGCGCCGGCCATCATCAACTCGCTGTCCTGCACATGCTCGCGCGACAACGCGGCCAGCGCGACCGGCAGCGTGTGCATCTCGCCGTCGGTCAGCACGATCAACGGCCACATGAAGTCGTTCCAGCTGCCCAGGAAGGCGAACACGGCCAGCGTGACCAGCACGGGCTTGAGCGTGGGCAGCACGATGTTCCAGAAGATGCGCCATTCCCCGGCGCCGTCCAGCCGCGCGGCCTCCAGCAGTTCGTCGGGCACGCCGCGCGTGTACTGGCGCACGAGGAAAATGCCGAAGATGCCGGCCAGGCTGGGGATGAGCACGCCCATCCAGGTGTTCACCAGCCCCATGCCCTTGAGCATCAGGAACAGCGGCAGCATGGCCACCTGGCCGGGGATGACCAGCGCGGCGATGAGCAGGCCGAAGATGCGCTCGCGGTGGCGAAAGCGCAGCTTGGCGAACGCGTAGCCCGCCAGCGTGTTGAAGCTGGTCGACAGCAGCGTGCTGACGATGGCCAGGCCCAGGCTGTTGACGAAGGCGCGCTTGAGGCCGCCGTCGCCCAGCAGCTGCTGGTAATGCACCAGCGTCGGGTGCCTGGGGAGCAACGGCGGCGGCAGGCTGGACGCGCTGCCGGCCGGCATCAGCGACACACAGACCATCCACACCAGCGGGAAAACGGCCAGCGCCGCGAAGGCCCACAGCAGGCCGTTGACGACCAGGGTCCTGGGCTTCATGCCTCCACCCCCGTCAGCCGACGCTGCAACAGGATCAGCCCCTTGCTGACCGCGACGATGACGACGAACAGCACGAAGGCCACGGCCGAGGCCAGGCCCAGGTTCCACCATTTGAAGCCTTCGTCGTACATCAGGTACAGCACGCTGACGGTGCTCTGCAGCGGGCCGCCCTGCGTCATCACATAGGGCTCGGCGAACAGCTGGAAGTAGCCCGCCGTCGTCAGGATGGCCACCATCAGCATCGTCGGCGCGATGCTGGCCAGCGTGATGTAGCGGAACTGCGCCCAGCTGCGCGCGCCATCCAGCCGCGCGGCTTCGTAGAGGTCGTGGGGCACGGCTTGCAGCGCGGCGATGAAGATGATCATGTTGCCGCCGAAGTTCTTCCACGCGGCGAACAGGATGATGGTGGGCATGGACCAATGCGGGTCACCCAGCCAGTCGATGGGGTCGATGCCCACCGACTGCAGCGTGTAGTTCACCAGGCCGTACTTGACGTGGAACAGGTAGCGCCAGATGACGGCCACGGCCACCAGCGTCGTCACCACGGGCGCGAACAGTGCCGTGCGCAACACCGGCTTGAAGCGCACCAGCTTGCTCTGCAGCAGCACGGCCGCGGCCAGCGACAGGCCGATGGACAGCGGCACGCCCAGCACGACGAAGTAAGCGGTGTTGCCCAGCGCCTGCCAGAACAGCGGCATCGTCAGCACATGGACGTAGTTGTCCCAGCCCTGCCAGCGCAGGTTGCGCAGGTCGGCGAGCGCGTAGATGTCGAAGTCAGTGAGGCTGAGCGCCAGGCCGGCGAACACGGGCACGCCGAAGAACAGCGCGATGACGATCAGTGCCGGGGCGGCAAAGGCCCAGGCGGCGAGGGATTCGCGGCCCGTCGTCCTCATGCCTTGGCCTTCTCCAGCATCCAGCGGCGCTTTTCGAGGATGCCGTCGACGCGAGCATCCAGGCCGCGCACGGCCACGTCCACGCTCTCGCGGCCACCGACGACGCGGGCCGCCGCCAGCTGCATCTCCTGCATGATGCGCTCCCACTCCGGCACGGCCGGCGTGGCGCGCACGTGCTCCAGCTGGCGGCGGAAGGCCGCGGCATGGCGGTCCTGCGCCAGCGTGGCGCCACCCGCAGCTGCAGGCAGGGGCATGGCCCAGGCGCTGCGCCGCGGTGGCAGGTCGCCGGTCAGGCGGTAGAACTGCAGTTGCACGTCGGGCCGGCTGAGGTAGCTGATCAGCGCCCAGGCCTGGGGCTTGTGGCGCGAGCGCCTGAACATCGCCAGGCTGGCGCCGCCGGCGATGGACGCCCCCGGACCCTGACCGGGCACGGGCCCCGGCAGCTCGGCGGTGGTCCACGCACCATCCAGTTCGGCCGGCAGGCGGCGCTTGAACTCGCCGATGTTCCACGGCCCGGAGATGTAGAACGCGAACGTCCCCCGGCCGAATTCCTGCCAGACATTGGCAACCTGGTTGTTGGTCAGTCCCGGCGCATCGCCGCGCTGGAACCGCTCGGCGTAGAAGCCCAGCGCGCGGCGGAAGTCATCGGAAGAGAAGTTGCCGAAGCGCCCGCCGTCGCGCAGCACCTCGCCGGGTTGCTGCAGCGCCAATGCCAGCAGCGGCTCGAACTCGTTGGTGGGCAGCAGCAGCGGCGTGGCCATGCCGTGTTCGCGCAGCCGCGCCAGCGCCGTGCGCCACTGCGCCCAGTCCTGCGGGATCTGCGCCACGCCGGCGCGGGCCAGCAGGTCCTGCCGCACGAACATCAGCCGCGTGTCCACGTACCAGGGCAGGCCCACGCGCTGGCCGGCCGGCGCGTTGGTGGCCCAGATGCCGTCGAAGTAGTCGGCCGCCTGCAGCATCTGCGTGCGTGCGATCCACGGCTCCAGCGGCTCCAGCGCGCCCAGCGCCTGCATCTCGGGCAGCCAGGTGTTGCCGACCTGGGCCAGGTCGGGCGTCGCGTCGCCGGCGAATGCCGTCAGCAGCTTTTCGTGTGCGGCGGTCCAGGGCAGTTGCTCGACCTTGACGCGCACGCCCGGGTGCTCGCGCTCGAAGCCCTGGATCAGCTCGGCCGCGACCTCGCTCTCGCGGCCCATGGCCCAGAAGCGCAGCGTGGTGGTGCCGTCGTTGCGCGCGCAGCCGGCCACGGCGGCGGCCGCGGCGGCGGTGAGCAGGCGGCGACGGCGCATCGGCAGCGATCAGCCCAGCCAGCCGCCGGTGAAGCCGGCCCGCTTGAGGCCGCGCACCAGGTGGGCGTTCTTGCGCATGACCTGCCACACCAGCTCGCCGCGGTGGTTGCCCATCATGGCCAGCATCGGGCCCTGGTCGATGCCCAGCATGTCGGTGTCCACCCAGCCCTTGCCGGGCTCGATGCGGCCATGCGTGAGGCGCACGTCGGGGAAGTTGAAACTGGGGTTGAAGGCGTCCCAGAAGCCGTAGCGGCCCCAGGTGTGCGGGTAGCGCTCCTTGATGGCCATCAGCGCAGGGATGACGATCTCGGGCGCGAAGGCGATGGAGCTGCCGGCCGCATAGGGCGCCAGCGTGCCGTCGTCGTACAGCCCCATGCCACGGCCGGCGTAGCTGATGAAGCGGCGCTTCTCGGTCTTGCCGGCGGTGGTGGTGTATTGCAGAGAGATGTCGGCCGGCCCGTCGCTGGCGCTGACGCCCCAGACCTCGTCGCTGTAGCCCTGCCAGCCCAGCGGGTTGGCCTTGGCATAGGCCTGCTGAACGTAGGTGGCGCGGCGCGAGTTCTCGAAATAGTCCAGGCCCTTGTCGCGCATGTAGGCGTCGTGGATGCCGCGGAAGTCCACCCAGCAGTGCGTGAACTGGTGGCCGAACAGCGGCGGGAAGCGCAGGAAGGTCTGGCCGTGGCTCTCGCCCCAGCTGTGCTGGTCGTAAGTGCTGATCCAGGCGTCGTACGCCTCGGGCTTGACCGGCCGCGTGGGCGAGCCCAGCGCCAGCAGATAGACCATCATGGCCTCGTTGTAGCCCTTCCAGTCGCTGGGGATGAAGCCCTTCTCGGGCGACCAGCCATGGCTGATGGATGGTGGGCGCACCTGGGACCAGGCCCAGTCGACACGACCGTACAGCTCGTCCACCAGCGCGCGGATGCGGGCCTCGTCGGCCTGCTTGGCGTCAAAGAAGCTCTGCGCATGCAGCGCGCCCATCAGCAGCAGCGCGGTGTCGACGGTAGACAGCTCGCAGCGGCCGAAGCGCAGCCCTGTCTTCACGTCGAGGAAGTGATAGAAAAAGCCCTTGTGGCCGGCCACGCCCGTCTTGCCCGGGCCTTGCGGCAGGCCGGCGAAGAAGCGCAGCGTGGTCAGCGTGCGCTCGCGCGCCTGGGCGCGAGTGATGTAGCCACGCGCCACGCCCACCGGGTAGGCGCTGAGCGCGAAGCCCACGGCCGCGATGCTCGCGAACGACGGCGTGGGCCAGCGGTCGGGCGCCAGGCCGGTCTGGGCGTCGGTCGTCTCCCAGAAGAAGTCGAAGGTGCGCCGTTCCAGGTCGGCGAGGAAGGCGTCCGCGGCTTGCGCCGGTGCCGTCGTGTCGGCCCAGCTGGGCAGGTTGGCGGCCAGCGCAAGGCCGGCGCCGTGTGCGAGCACGGCGCGTCGGGTCAGCAAACTCATGATGGGGAGTGATTGTGGGAGCCGGCCGCACCGTCGGCACGGCCGGCCCCCGAACTTCAGATCAGAACGTGTAGCTCGCGCCCAGCTTGAACTGCCGCATCGAGCCACGCACGCCGGTCTTGGTGTCGAAGTGGTCGTTGTCGCCGCCCAGCGCGTTCTTCGGCGGGGTGGAGGGGCCGCCGACCCAGTCGTCGTAGTAGCCCCAGTTGGCGGTGTTGAACAGGTTCAGCACGTCGACGCGCAGTTGGAGCTCGCCGCCGTAGACCTTGAAGTTCTTGGCCAGCGCCATGTCCAGCTGCTTGAAGGTGTCAGAGCCGCGCGAGACGGCGACGCAGCCGTTGGGGCCGTCGAAGCCGGTGTGGCAATCGATCACACGGCGCGGCTGTCCGTCACCCACGGTCAGCTTGCCGGAAAGCTGCATGCCCCAGGGCAGCTTGTCCATCAGGCCGCCCACCACCAGGCGATGCTTCTCGGCGTCCTTGGCGGGGCGGAAGCCGTAGGTGCTCTTGCCGTAAGTCCAGTCGAAGATGTCGTCCGACCATTCGTTGTTGGTGGTCTTGGCGTCGGTGTAGGTGTAGGCCACCGTCATGCTCCAGCCGCTGGCCTGGGTGTAGGGCTTCTCCAGTGACAGGAACAGGCTGGTCGCCTTGTTCTGGCCGGCGAAGTCTCCCAGCACCAGCGTGCCGAAGTTGCGCGGCGCGCCGCCCCAGAACGGATCGACGGAGTTGGAGTTGCCGAAGCCGCCGTTGAAGTCGCGGTTGCCGTTGAACCAGATGAACTGGTTCTTGGCGTGGATCTTCGACACCGCGACGTCCATGTTCCACATGCCCAGCGCCTGGCGCACGCCCAGGCTCATCTGGTCGGCGAACGGCATCTTGAAGTCGTTCTTGATCATCCAGATCTCGCCGCCCGGTGCGGCGTTCTTCTGCAGTTCGTCCAGCGCGTTGTTGGCCATCTTGCGGTCGTAGCTGCGGCCCCAGCCGCCGTAGATCACCGTGGCCTTGTTGCCCAGCAGGTCGTAGGACGCGCCCACGCGCGGTGCGAAGGCACCCTTGAAGGCCTTGCGCGAGTTGCCGGTGGAGATGTAGTCGGCGATGTTGATGCCACCCTTGGCCAGGGACTGTGCATACGTCTGGCCCGCGGGCGCGGTGACGCCGCCGATGGTGCGGCCATCCAGCGCGTTCAGCCCCGCGACGCGGTCCGCCGGCGTCACGTAGTCGTTGTTGAGCATGTTGTCTTCGTAGTCCCAACGCGCGCCGAGGTTCAGCTCCAGCTGCTTGCTGAGTTTCCAGTCGTCCTGCAGGTAGATGCCGTACTGGTTGTTCTTGAGGTTGGCGGACGCTGACGGAATGGCGAGCCGGATGTTGCATTGGTCGCTGGACAGGCCATTGCTGCTGACGTTGGTGCCGGTGCAGGTGAGGCCGCTGTAGTAGGGCTGCCCGGTCGTCGTGTTCAGCACGGTGTCAATGGCCGCCACGCGGAACGCCGTGCCGCTGAGGTCGTACTTCATCGCCCTGAACTGCACGCCTCCCTTGACGACGTGCCCCGCCATGCCGGTGTAGGTCAGGTCGTCCTTCAGGTAGACGCCGCTCTGGCGGCGGTCCTGCGAGTTGGGCGAACCGCCGGTAAAGAAGATGTCCTGAACGTTGTTGATGGCGTTGGTGGGCGAGTACTTGTAGCGGACCAGCGGGTCAGCAGAGTCGGACTGCGGGTTCCACTTGGAGCGTTCCATGCCGATGCGCGCTTCATTGAGCCAGTTGTCACCGGTGTACTCATGGGTCAGCGCTATGCGTTGCTCGGTATTGACGTTGTTGATGGCCGTGCTCGGCGCAAAGCGATCACCGTCGACCGAGTAGCCGTCTTCCTTGCGCACGGTGACCGAAAGGTCCAGGCGCTGGCGATCGTCGATCTCCGCGGACAGCTTGCCGAACACCAGGTGCTGGGTGAACTTGTTGTTGAACGAGCCCTGTTGCGCGGCGATGCCGGGCACGACGCCCGGGCTGCCCGGGTACTTGTCCAGATTCATCGCGGTCAGCTGGCGCGGCTTGTCGAGCGACTTGCCGTCGTAGGCGAGGAAATAGTGCAGCTTGTCGGGCACGACCGCGCCGCCGATGCTGAAGCCGGCCTCAACCTGCTTGTTCGAGGGCGGCGCGATGCCATTGGCCTCGTCGCGTTTCTGGATGGGGCTCAACGACGTCCAGTTGCTGCCGGTGCGGTTGCCGTAAACGTTTCCATGCGTTTCATTGCCACCGGATTTGGTGACTGCCGAGATCGCCACGCTGGAGACCTGGTCGTACTCGGCCTTGTAGTTCTGCGTCAGCACGCGGTACTCGGCGATGGCCGTCTGCGGGAACGGATTGCCCTGGCTGGTGTTCTGGCCGATGACGCCACCGCGCAGGATGTTGTTCTTCTGGCCGACGCCGTCGATGAAGACGTTGACCGAGTCGACGTTCTGCGAGCCACCGCGCAGGCGCGTGTTGCCGCTGCTGTCGGTGTCAAAGCGCACGCCGGGCGCGAAGTCTGCCGCCGACAGGAAGTTGCGCGAGGCTTGCGGGATGGCCTCGATCATCTTGTTGGAGACGGTCGTGCCCACCTGGGAATCGATGACGCCCTGGCGCTGCGCGCTGCCTTCGATGACGACGGTGCCGAGCTGGTTCGCGGTGCTGCCGCCGAGGTCGACCGTGGCGTTCTGGCCCACCGACAGCGTGATGAGGCTGCCGGTGGCGGCGCCGCCGACGCGGATCTCGTAGCTGCCCGGGTTCAGGCCGACCAGCACATAGCTGCCGTCGGCCAGCGTCTTGGTTCGGTAGGTGTTGCCGTTGGCCTTGTTGATGGCGACGACCTCCGTGCCGGCCGGGGCCGTGGCGCCCGCGGCGGTGATGGTGCCGCGCACGGTGGCGTTGGCCGTCTGTGCCTGCGCGGGCAGCGCAGCAAACAGCAGGCCGCCGAGCAAGCCGGCGGCGCAGAGGTGGCGGGCCAGCAAGCTGGGCTTGCTGCGCGGATGGTGGTTGTTCATGGTGCTTGTCTCCTGTGTGTTTGTGATGTGGACCGGGATTCAGGTCTTGCGGGCCCCGCACGAACGCCGCACGACCAGTTGCACCGGCATGACGGTGCTTTCGGCGGTCAGCGACTGCGGGCGTTCGAGCGCATCGGCCAACGCGTCGAGCGCATCGCTGCCGAGTGCGGCGATGGGCACGTGCATGGTGGTGAGCGCGGGGCTCACGTAACGGGCGACGGGGATGTCGTCAAAGCCCGCCAGCGCGATGTCGTCGGGCAGGCGCACGCCGCCGGCCTGCAGCGCGCCGAGCAGGCCGATGGCCATGATGTCGTTGGCGGCAAAGACGGCGTCGGGCCGTTCGGCCGCGGGCAGCGCCAGCAGGGCCGCCGCGGCACGCTGGCCACCGGCCTCGGAGAAGTCGCCTTCCAGCAGCCAGGGCTTTGCACCCCGGGCCAGGCCGGCGCGGTAGCCGCGCTCGCGTTCGCGCGCCTCGAAGTTGGCGGCCGGGCCGCCGAGGAAGGCGATGCGGCGCCGGCCGGTGCCGACGAGATGTTCCGTCATCGCGCGCGCACCGCCGAAGTTGTCGACCGCGAAGACGCGCTGCGTCGGCTCGCTGACGCCGGAGTTCAGCAGCACCGCCGGCAGCGCCGGCGGCAGGTTCTGCGACAGGAAGTCGTCGTCGGCGTGCGGCGACATGACGATGAGGCCGTCCACGCGGCCGTTCATCGCGCGCAGCGCGGCGGCGGCCTCGTTCGCGTCGTCATGCGAGCTGGACAGCAGCAGGTGCAGGCCACGCGAACGGGCGGCCTGGTCGATGCCGCGGATCAGCTCGGAGAAGAACTCGCCGTGCAGGTCGGGCAGCAGAGCGCCTATCGTGTCGGTGCGGCGCGTGATGAGGCTGCGGGCGGCGCCGGAAGGGCTGTAGCGCAGCTCGCGCGCGACGTCGAGGATGCGCTGGCGGGTATGGGGCAGCACGTTCTCGGCGCCGTTCAGCGCGCGGGACACGGTAGCGACCGACACGCCGGCGACGCGGGCAACATCCTTGATCGTGGCGGGCGTGAGCGTCATGCAGTTTTCAGAGGTTGACGCCATGCGAGGCGATGACCTCAGCATAGAAGCGCGCACTGGCCTTGGGCGTGCGCTGCTGTGTCTGAAAGTCCACATGCACAAGGCCGAAGCGCTTGGCAAAACCCAAAGCCCATTCGAGGTTGTCGAACAGCGACCAGGCGCAGTAGCCGCGCACGTCGGCACCGCGCGTGATGGCGTCCTGCACGGCGGCGATATGGGTGCGCAGGTAGTGCAGGCGCAGCGGGTCGTCGACGCGGCCGTCTATCGCCACGGGCGGGTCGTAGAAGGCGGCACCGTTCTCGGTCACGTACAGTGGCAGGCCGCCATAGCGTTCGTGCATCCAGACCAGCGTGTCGGCCAGGCTTTGCGGGTGCAGCTCCCAGCCGGTCTCGGTGTAGATGCCGCCCGGCTGGCGCTGCGGCGCGACGGGCACGGGCCAGGCCTTGGCGTCGTGGCGCACGACGGCACGGGTGTAGTAGTTCAGGCCCAGGAAGTCGACCGGGACTTTGAGCGCCTGGACTTCCGCTGCCGGCCAGTCGGGCCAGGCGTCGCCGAACACCTCGCGCAGCTCCTCGGGGTAGGTGCCCAGCAGCGCAGGGTCGAGGTACTGGCGGTTCATGTACGCGTCCGCCAGCTGGGCGGCGTGGCGGTCGGCGTCGGTCGCGTCCGGCGGCAGGTGCTTGGGCTCGATGTTGACGACCAGACCGATCTTGTTCTTCCCGACCGCGCGGTAAGCCTGCACGGCCTTGGCGTGGGACTGCATCAGCCGGTGCGCCACGATGGCCGCCTCGAAGGCGCTCCTGTGGCCTGGCGCCAGCACGCCGTGCATGTAGCCACCGTCCGCCACCACCCAGGGCTCGTTCAGCGTCGTCCACATCGGCACGCGGTCATCCAGCGCGCGGTAGCAGGCGTGCGCGTAGTCGGCAAACCAGTCCGGCATGTCGGGGCTGAGCCAGCCGCCACGGTCGTCCAGCGCGGCGGGCAGGTCCCAGTGGTAGAGCGTGGCCATCGGCGTGATGCCGGCGGCCAGCAGTTCGTCGACCAGCCGCTCGTAGAAGCCCAGCCCGGCGGCGTTGACCTTGCCACGCCCCTCCGGCAAGACCCGCCCCCAGGCGATGCTGAAGCGGTAGGCCGTCAGGCCCAGCTCGCGCATCAGCGCCACGTCGTCCTTCATGCGGCGGTAGTGGTCGCAGGCCATGTCGCCCGTGTCGCCACCCAGCACCCGGCCGGGTGTGCGCACGAAGCGATGCCAGTTGCTGACGCCCGCACCGTCGGCCAGCGGCGAGCCTTCGATCTGGTACGCAGAGGTCGCGCAGCCCCACAGGAAGCCGGGCGGGAACGGTTGTCTCATCCGTCGTACCGGCTGTCACTTGCGCGTGCCGGCTTGTTGAAAGGTCATGTAAACGTTTACATGCATTCTTGGACAAGACCACTCGGTGCGTCAACAGCGTGTTTACCCCGTCGCGTCCAACCGACAGATAAGGGCGTCAAGGGTCAAGGGTGAGGGCTGAGCGCGGCAGCCCACAGACGCCGCCAAAGCCCAAGGGGCACAAAAAAAGCGAAGCGCTCTCGCGCTTCGCCCTGTGCTTTGGCGCGCCGACGATGCGGCGCTTTGCGTCAGTCCGCGTACTGCCCTGCCGCCTTGATGACGGGCCCGAGCTTGTTGATCTCGGCCTCGACGAACTTCTTGTGCTCGGCGGGCGCCAGCCGGGCGTCGCTGATGATGACGGCGCCCAGGGCCTCCTGGCGCTTGTGGAAGTCGGCATCCTTCAGCGCGGCGCGCAGCGCCGTGTTGATCTTGTCGACCACGGCCTTGGGCGTGCCCTTGGGGGCGTACAGGCCGTGCCAGACCGCCAGGTTGAAGCCCTTCAGGCCGGACTCGTCCGCCGTCGGCAGCTTGGCCAGCGAGCCGCTGGGCAGGCGCTTGGACGACATCACCGCAAAGGCCTTGACCTTGCCGGACTCGATCTGGCCCGTCGTGTTGGTGGTCTGGTCGCACATCAGGTCGACCTGCCCGCCGAGCAAGTCGTTCATGGCCGGCGCGGTGCCCTTGTAGGGCACGGTGGTCATGTCGATCTTGACGGCTTGCTGGAACAGCAATCCGCACAGGTGCGAGGCGGAGCCGACGCCGGCGTTGGCGAGGTTGATCTGGCCCTTGTTGGCCTCCATCCATTTGGTCAGCTCGGCGTAGTTGCTGGCAGGCAGGTTGAGCCGGCCGATCAGCGTCATCGGCACCTCGTTGACCATGCCGAGGTATTCGAAGTCTTCCAGCGTCTTGTACGGCAGCGTGCGGTACAGCGCGGTGGCACTGGCAATGCCGATGTGGTGCAGCAGCAGCGTGTAGCCGTCGGGTGAAGCCTTGGCGACCTTGTTGGCGCCCAGCGTGCCGCCGACGCCGCCGACGTTCTCGATGATGAGGGTCGCGCCCAGCGGTTTGCGCAGCGCCTCGGCCAGGTCACGGCCCACCTTGTCGGTGGGGCCGCCGGCCGCGAAGGGCACGATGATGGTGATGGGCTTGTCGGGGTACTCGGCAAGGGCGGGCAGGCAGGCCAGCAGGCCCGCGGCAAGCATCAGGGAACGGCGCATCAGGGTGTCTCCAACAGTTAACGACGGTCCTCGATGAGTTTGCCGTCGTTGGGCAGGCTGCCTGGCGGCAACAGTTCTACCTCGATGCGGAGTTTGGTCAGGTCGCGCGCGGTCTGCATCAGGCTTTCCACGAAGGCTTGCTGCAAGGTCTGCGTAATTTCGACCTGCAGCACGACCTGGTCCTGGGCCAGTTCACCGCTGACCACCAGCCGGGCGCGCAGCAGTTCGGGGTGACGCTTGACGATGTCGGCCACCTGGCCGGCGTGCACGAACATGCCGCGCACCTTGGCGGACTGGTCGGCCCGGCCCAGCCAGCCGCGCAGGCGCTGGTTGGTGCGGCCGCAAGGACTGGCGCCGGGCATGACGGCGGAGAGGTCACCGGTGGCGAAGCGGATCAGCGGGTAGCTGGGGCTCAGCGTCGTCACGACAACCTCGCCGACCTCGCCGTCCGGCAGTGGCTCGCCCGAGCCGGGGCGCACGATCTCGACGATGACGCCCTCGTCGACGACCAGCCCCTCGCGCGCCGCCGTCTGGTAGGCGATGAGGCCCAGGTCGGCCGTCGCATAGCACTGGTAGGCGTCGACACCACGTTCGGCAAACCACGCGACGAGCGCGGGCGGACAGGCCTCGCCACTGACAAGGGCGCGCTGCAGATAGGGCAGCACATGACTGCCCTCGGCCGCTTTCTCCAGCAGGATGCGCAGCAGGCTGGGCGTGCCGGCATAGGCCTCGGGCTGCAAGTCCACCAGCGCCTGCAACTGCAGCTCGGTGTTGCCGACGCCGCCGGGGAAGCTGGCCGCACCGATGGCACGCAGGCCCGCTTCCATCATGGCGCCTGCAGGCGTCAGGTGATAGCTGAAGCCCACATGCGCCAGTTGCCCGGCGCGGATGCCGGCCGCATGCAGCGCGCGCGCGATGCGCCACGGGTCGGCGCCATCGGCATCGGGCTCGGGCTCGTACAGCGCTCCGGGCGATTGGAAGATGCGCCGCGGCATGCCGGCCGCGAAGCCACCCAGGCGCAGCGAGCGCCGCGCGGCCTGGGCCGCGGCGAGGCTGCTCTTGCGGGTCAGCGGCAGCTGCGCGAGCGCGGCACGCGACGTGATCGCCTGGGCCTCGACGCCGGCCAGCAGCTCGGTGTAGGCGGGGCTGCTGGACTGCGCGTGCGCAACCTGCGCCGGCAGCGCGGCCATCAACACGGCCTCGCGCTCGGCCGGGTCGCGACTCTCCAGCGCGTCGTAGAAGTCGCTCACTCGTCATCCTTCCAGCGCGTGAGCCGGCGCTTGATCTCATCCTGCAGCTTGCGCAGCTCGGTGGCCGACGTCAGCGTGACCGTGTCCCACTCGGGCGTGCGCGCGGGCCGCTTGGCCAGCTGGACCTTGAGCGTGTCGCCGTCCACGGCCAGCTTGAGCACGACATCCGCGCCCAGCATCCAGCCCTCGCCGCGCTCGGCCAGCACGCGCTGGTCGCGGGCGAAGCGCTTCATCGTCAGCAGCGCCGAGTCCGCACTGAACGGCGGCGGCGCGATCTCCCAGGCGTCATCACTCATGCGAGCCACCTCTTGCGACGTTTGTAGGACTTCACGTCCTTGAAGCTGCGCCGCCCTTCCCCGCCGACGCCGAGGTAGAACTCCTTGACGTCCTCGTTCTCGCGCAGCGCACTGGCAGCGCCGTCCATGACGACGCGGCCGTTCTCCAGGATGTAGCCGTAGTCGGCATAGCGCAGCGCCATGTTGGTGTTCTGCTCGGCGAGCAGGAAGGTCACACCCTCGCGCTGGTTCAGGTCGCGCACGATCTCGAACACCTCCTCGACGATCTGCGGCGCCAGTCCCATGGACGGCTCATCCAGCAACACCATCTTCGGGTTGGCCATCAGCGCACGGCCGATGGCGCACATCTGCTGCTCGCCGCCCGAGGTGTACGCGGCCTGGCTCGTGCGACGCGTCTTCAGGCGCGGGAAGTAGGTGTAGACCTTCTCCAGCGTGGCCGCCACCGCAGCGCGCCCGTCCTTGCGCGTGTACGCGCCGGTCATCAGGTTCTCTTCGATGGTCAGGTGGGCGAAGCAGTGCCGGCCCTCCATGACCTGCACGACGCCGCGCTGCACCATGGCGGAGGTCGACAGCTTCTCGATGCGCTCGCCGCGCAGCTCGATGCTGCCCTTGGTGACCTCGCCGCGTTCGCCTTCCAGCAGGTTGGACACCGCCCGCAGCGTCGTCGTCTTGCCGGCGCCATTGCCGCCGAGCAGCGCGACGACCTTGCCCTCGGGCACTTGCAGCGAGACGCCCTTGAGCACCAGGATCACGTGGTTGTAGATGACTTCGATGCCGTTCACATCGAGCAGCGGCGCTTGGCTCATCGTCAGCTCTGGCAGTCCTGCGGCGTGCGGCGGGTGATCTTCTTTTCACCCGCGTACTTGTCCGCTGCCGCCTTGACCATGGGCTTGATGATCTGCCCATCCGCCTCGTACCAGTCGCTGCTGAAGCTCCACTTGGCGCCATCCCAGGTGTGGATGCGCGCCCAGGTCGAGCCCTGGTGGTCCGTGCAGCTGGTGCTGATCGGGCGGATGACGCCGGTCAGGCCCAGTGCCGCGAGCTTCTTGTCGTCCAGCGCCAGGTTCTCCAGGCCCCAGCGCACCTGCTCGCCGGTCATGACCTTACCCTTGCCGAAGCGCTCCTGCGCGCGCCGCACGGCCTCCACGCCCAGCGCCTGGATGACCAGGCCGCGTGTGTAAAGCACCGAGCCGACCTCGTCCTTGGGGCCTGTGCCTTGGCCCTTCTCGTGCACCAGCTTCAGGATGTCCTGGATGACCTTGGGCGACTGGCCCGACGTGTTCAGGTTCAGCGCGTTGTAGCCCTTGGCGCCCTCGCCCACGTCCTTCACGTCCGGCTCGGCGCCCGACCACCAGACCCCGTACATCTTGTCGCGCGGATAGCCGGTGGCCTGGGCCTCCTTCAGCGCGGTGGAGTTCATGACGCCCCAGCCCCACAGCAGCGTGTAGTCGGGCCTGGCCTGGCGCACCTGCAGCCAGGCGCTCTTCTGCTCCACGCCCGGCGCGGTGACGGGGATCTTCACCAGCTCGAAGCCGTGCATCTTGCTGCGCTCTTCCAGCAGCGGGATGGGCTCCTTGCCGAACGGGCTGTCGTGGTAGACCAGCGCAATCTTCTTGCCCTTGAGCTTGTCCAGGCCGCCTTCCTTCTTGCCGATGTGCTGGATGAGGATGTCGGCCGCCGTCCAGTAACTGCCCATCAGCGGGAAGTTCCAGGCGAACACGCCGCCATCGGCCGACGCCGACAGGCCGTAGCCCAGCGTGATCAGCGGGATCTTGTCGGCCGGCACCTTGTCGGTCAGCGCAAAGGTGATGCCGGTGGCCTGCGGGTCGAACAGCGTCGCGTTCTTGCCCTTCAGCCGCTCGTAGCACTCCACGCCCTTGTCGGTCGCGTAGCCGGTCTCGCATTCCTCGAACGTGAGCTTGACGCCGTTGACGCCCCCGTCGCGCGCGTTGATGAGCTTGATGTAGTCCTGCTTGCCATTGGCCCAGGGCGTGCCGTTGGGCGAGTAGGGGCCCGTGCGGTAGACCAGCAACGGGAAGAACTGCTCCTTGGCCTGGGCTTGGGCAGCGGGTGCTGCGAGTTGCAATGCGGCGAGGGCCGCGCAAGCGATGACGGTCTTCATGGGCGTTGTCTCCTGTCGTTGTGGGTATTCAATGCGTAAGGGTCAATGCGGGAAGGGCCAGAGTCTGAGCTTTTCCTTGGCCGTCGCCCAGAGCCGCGCCAGGCCGTGCGGTTCCTTGATGAGGAAGAACACGATCAGCGCGCCGAAGATCATCAGCGCGAGATGAGAGGCGGTGGCGGTGTCGATGGGCAGGCCGGTCCAATAGGGCAGCTTGTCCAGGATCAGCGGCAGCACGACGATGAAGGCGGCGCCGAAGAAGGCGCCCGAGATCGAGCCCAGGCCGCCGATGATGACCATGAAGAGCAGGTCGAACGAGCGGTTGATGCCGAACGCCGCCGGCTCCCAGGAGCCCAAGTGCACGAAGCCCCACAGCGCACCGGCCACGCCGATGATGAAGCTGCTGACGGCGAACGCGCTGAGCTTGGCCTGCATGGGCCGGATGCCGATGACGGCGGCCGCCACGTCCATGTCGCGCATGGCCATCCACGAGCGGCCGATATGGCCGCGCACCAGGTTCTTGGTGGCCAGCGCGAAGACGACGACGAAGACCAGGCACAGCAGGTAGCGCGACGCCGGCGACTCGACGCCGAAGCCGAAGAGGCTCAGGCCGGCGACGCTGACGGAGCCGGATGAAGAACCGTTGGTGACCCAGGGCAAGCGCAGGCAGGCCCAGTCGACAAAGAACTGCGCGGCCAGCGTCGCCACCGCGAGGTAGAGCCCCTTGATACGCAGCGACGGCAGCCCGAAGGCCACGCCCAGCACGGTGGCACCCAGGCCGCCAGCCAGCAGCGACACGATCAGCGGCATGCCTTCAAAACGCGCCTGGCAGTTGTAGGCCACATAGGCCCCCACGGCCATGAAGGCGCCCGAGCCCAGCGATATCTGGCCGCAGTAGCCCACCAGCACGTTCAGACCCAGTGCGGCGAGGCTGAGGATCAGGAAGGGGATGAAGATGGCACGCAGCAGGTACTCGCTGGACACCATCGGGATGACGAGGAAGGCGACCGCCAGCAGCACGGCAAAGGCAATGCGGTCCTGCCGGATGGGCAGGATCTGGCTGTCCGCCGGGTAGGTCGTCTTGAACTGGCCGTTCTCTCTGTACAGCATGGTTCAGACCCGATCGATGATCTTCTCGCCGAACAAGCCCTGCGGCCTGACCAGCAACACAACGAGCACGAGCACGTAGCCGAACCAGTACTCGATGCCGCCGCCAAGCGCCGGCCCCAGATAGGCCTCCGACAGCTTCTCGCCCACGCCGATCAACAGCCCGCCGACGATGGCGCCGGGCACGCTGGTCAGCCCGCCCAGGATCACCACCGGCAGCGCCTTCAGCGCGACCAGCGACAGCGAGAACTGCACGCCCAGCTTGCTGCCCCAGATCATCCCGGCCACCAGCGCGACGAAGCCGGCCACGCTCCAGACGATGACCCAGATGCGCGACAGCGGGATGCCGATGCTCTGCGCGGCCTGGTGGTCGTCGGCCACGGCGCGCAACGCGCGGCCCGTGGCGGTCTTCTGGAAGAACAACGACAAACCAGCGACCAGGGCCGCCGCGATCAGCGCTGCATAGAGGTCTTCCTTGCTGACGAGGATGCCGCCTTGGAACTGCTGCTCGAACAGGAACATCGGGTCCTTGGGCAGGCCGATGTCGATCTTGTAGATGTCGTTGCCGAACAGCGTCTGGCCCAGGCCCTCCAGCAGGTAGGCGATGCCCAGCGTGGCCATCAACAGCGTGATGCCCTCCTGGTTGACGAGCTTGGACAGCACCAGTCGCTCGACGACCCAGGCGACCACGACCATGACCAGCAACGCGCCGGCAAAGGCGAGCAGATTGACGACGATCTTGCCGTCCAGGCCCGTGTACTTCGGGATCCACTCGGCAAAGCGCGCCATCGCCAGCGCCGCGAACAGCACCATGGCGCCCTGCGCGAAATTGAAGACGCCGCTGGCTTTGAAGATCAGCACGAAGCCGAGGGCGATGAGGGAATAGAGCATCCCCGCCATCAGGCCGCCCAGCAGGGTTTCGAGGAAAGGTCCCATCAGTGTCCTGCCCCCAGGTAAGCGCGGATGACGTCTTCGTTGTTGCGCACGTCGTCCGGCGCGCCGTCGCCGATCTTCTTGCCGTAGTCCAGCACGACGACGCGGTCCGAGATGTCCATGACCACGCCCATGTCGTGCTCGATCAGAACGATGGTGGTGCCGAACTCGTCGTTGACGTCGAGGATGAAGCGGCACATGTCCTGCTTCTCTTCCACGTTCATGCCGGCCATGGGCTCGTCCAGCAGCAGCAGGCTGGGCTCCATGGCCAGCGCCCGACCCAGGTCCACACGTTTTTGCAGGCCGTAGGGCAGGCGGCCGACGGGTGTCTTGCGGTACGCCTGGATCTCCAGGAAATCGATGATGCGCTCCACGGCCTCGCGCTGCTCGTTCTCCTCGCGGCGCGCCGGGCCGACATGCAGCGCCTGCCAGAACAGGCCGCGCGTCATGCGCAGGTTGCGCCCGGTCATGATGTTGTCCAGCACGCTCATGCCCTTGAACAAGGCCAGGTTCTGGAAGGTGCGCGCCACGCCCATCTCGGCAACCTGGCGCGGGCTCATGCCGTGATAGGTCTTGCCGCGCAAGGTGATGGCGCCCTGCTGCGGCTGGTACACGCCGTTGATGCAGTTCAGCATGGAGCTCTTGCCCGCGCCGTTGGGGCCGATGATGGCGCGGATCTCGTGCTCGCGGACGTCGAAGCTGATGTCGGTCAGCGCCTTCACGCCGCCAAAGGCCAGCGAGATGTTCTTCACGTCGAGGACGACGTCGCCGATCTTCTTCATGCGGCCTCACCCTTGACGGCCGGGAAGGTCTTGGCCTCGACGATGCGCAGGTCCGCCGAGATCAGGGCCGTGCGGCCGTCCTCGAACTTCACCTGCGTCTCGATGTACTGCGAGGCCTTGCCGCCGTACAGCGCATCGATCAGCACGCCGTACTTGTCCTGCACGGCGCCGCGCCTGACCTTGCGCGTGCGCGTCAGCTCGCCGTCGTCGGCGTCCAGCTCCTTGTGCAGCACGAGGAAGCGGCTGATCTGGCTGCCGGCCAGCAGCTCGTCCTGGGCCAGGTCGGCGTTGACCTTCTCGACGCATTCCAGCATCAGCTGGTAGACCTCGGGCCGCTGCGCCAGGTCGGTGTAGCCGGCGTAGGGCAGGTTGCGGCGCTCGGCCCAGTTGCCCACGGCCTCGAAGTCGATGTTGATGAAGGCACAGACCTTCTCGCGGCCGTCGCCGAAGCAGACCGCCTCTTTGATGTGCGGGAAGAACTTCAGCTTGTTCTCGACATACTTGGGCGCAAACATCGCGCCGTCGAAGGCGCCGCCGCGCAGCCGGCCCACGTCCTTGGCGCGGTCGATGATCTTCAGGTGGCCGCCAGGCGTCAGGAAGCCGGCGTCGCCGGTGCGGTACCAGCCGTCCGCGCCCAGCACTTCGGCGGTGGCCGCCTCGTTCTTGTAATAGCCCTTCAGCAGCCCCGGCGAGCGCACCAGCAGCTCGCCGCTGTCCGACAGCTTGATCTCCACGCCCTCGATGGGCACGCCCACCGTGTCGGCGCGCGCCTCGTGGTCGGGCTGCAGGCAGACGAACACGGCCGTCTCGGTCGAGCCGTAGAGCTGCTTCAGATTGATGCCGATGGCGCGGTAGAAGCTGAACAGGTCCGGGCCGATGGCCTCGCCCGCCGTGTAGGCCACACGCACGCGCGAGAAACCCAGCGTGTTGCGCAGCGGGCCGTAGATCAGCACGTCGCCCAGCGCATAGGCGAGGCGGTCCAGCGTGCCGACCGCCTGGCCATCCATCAGCCGCGTGCCGACGCGGCGGGCCAGCGTCATGCAGCGGTCGAACAGCCAGCGCTTGGGGGCGGAGGCATCCTCCATGCGGATCATCACCGTCGTCAGCAGGCCTTCGAAGACCCGCGGCGGCGCGAAGTAGTAGGTGGGGCCGATCTCCTTCAGGTCGATGCTGACCGTGGACGCCGACTCCGGGCAGTTGACGACATAGCCCACGGCCAGCCACTGCGAGTAGCTGAAGATGTTCTGGCCCACCCAGGCCGGCGGCAGATAGGCCAGCACCTCTTCCCGCTCGGTCAGCTTGTCGAAGCGCATGCCGGCCTGGGCGCGGTCGATCAGCGACGCATGGGTGTGGATGACGCCCTTGGGGTTGCCGGTCGTGCCAGACGTGAAGAACAGCGCCGCGACATCGCCGGGCTGGCCCGCCGCGACCTCGGCGGCGAAGAGGTCCGTGCGCCCGGCCGCATGCGCGCGCCCCTGCGCGGCCAGCTCGTCCAGCGACGCCAGCCCGGGCTCGTCGTAGTTGCGCAGGCCGCGCGGGTCGTCGAACCAGATGCACTTCAGCTGCGGGCACTGCTCGCGCAGCTCCAGCAGCTTGTCGACCTGCTCCTGGTCCTCGACGATGGCGAACGCGATCTCGGCGTTGTTCAGCGGGAAGACGAACTCCGCGGCGACGGCATCCTGGTACAGCGGCACCGGCACGGCGCCCAGCGCCTGCGCGGCCAGCATGCTGGCGTACAGCCGCGGGCGGTTCTCGCCGACGACGACCAGGTGCTCGCCGCGGCGCAGCCCGGCGGCCGCCAGGCCCAGGGCCAGCTCCTGCACCAGGGCAGCGAGTTGCGCCCAGGTCAGCGTCTGCCACACGCCGTAGGCCTTCTCGCGCAACGCGGGCGCGTCGGGCCGGCGGGCGGCATGGTCGAGCAAGAGCCGAGGGAAGGTCGCGGTCAAGCCTGTCTCCGTTGCAGGGGCTGGAGCCCCCGTCTGTGTGCCGCATTCTGGTCAGTACTTTGACGCCAATCTGTCGGTGCGACGACAATTTACGGGTCTTCACGGGCGAGACTTTCCCGCATCCCCATGGCCGACCAGCCCCCATCCCTGCGCCAGCGCGCCCGCAAGCCCACGCCGGCCGAGCTGGACGCCATCCCCTGGCTGAAGCTGCTGGACGGCGCGCAGCGCTCGCGCGCCATCGTCACGCTGGAGGTGGCCGACGCCGAGCCCGGCGAGCGCCTGTGCCGCATCGGCCGGCCGGCCAACTTCTGGTTCGGCGTCGTCGACGGCCTGTTGAAGATGAACAACGACGACTCGTTGGGCCAGGCCGTCACCTTCACCGGCGTGCCGCCCGGCGGCTGGTTCGGCGAGGGCACGCTGCTCAAGCGCGAGACCTACCGCTACAACATCCAGGCGCTGCGGCCCAGCGTCGTCGCGGGCCTGCCCATCGACAGCTTCCATGCGCTGCTGGACGGCAGCATCGCCTTCAACCGCTTCGTGCTGGACCAGCTGAACGAACGGTTAGGCCAGTTCATCGCCGCGCGCGAGACCGACCGCATCCACGACCCGGACGTGCGTGTGGCGCGCAACCTGGCCGCCCTCTTCCACCCGCTGCTGTACCCGGGCGTGGGCAACTGGCTGCGCATCACGCAGCAGGAGCTGGGTTATCTGGTGGGCTTGTCGCGCCAGCGGGTGAACCAGGCGCTGCACCGCCTGAGCGATACGGGGCTGATCCGCATCGAGTACGGCGGCCTGCGGGTGTTGGACCTCGCCGGCCTGCGGCGCTTTCCTGACCCGGCCAGCTGAAGGATCAGGCCGCGAAGGCGATGGCTTCGGGCTCGCCACGGGGCAGCGTGGCCCAGCGGTTGGCGGTCAGCTCGTACAGCAGTGCCGCGGCGCTGCCGGGGCCGTCGGCCAGCGTGCCCTTCAGGCGCAGGCCCAGGCCTTCCAGCGTCTTGCGCGTCGGCGCGTTGTTGGGCAGCACGGCGGCGACGACGGAGCCCTCGTGGCGCTGCTCGAAGGCCTGCGCCATGCCGTACAGCGCCATCTCGGACGCCAGGCCACGGCCCCAGGCCTGCGGCGTGATGCGGTAGTACAGGTACAGGCCGGCGTGGCCGGCCACGCTGCGGTGCATCAGGCCACCAAAGCCGATCAGCTGATCCGGCTTCTCGCGCTCGGCAATCGCCCAGTGGCCGAAGCCGCGGGTCTGCCAGTGCGTGATCCAGGCCTGCAACTGGGCCTCGGTCGCGGCGCGGCCATGCGGCGTCGCGGCGGCACAGAAGCGCGTCACGGCCGGGTCGGCATACAGCGCCATCAACGTGTCCAGATCACCTTCCCTGGGCGGACGAAGCACCAGGCGGCGGGTGACCATGGCTGCCGGCACGGGGGCAACAGGCTCGCAGGACTCACTCAGGACCATGGAATGACGCAGACTCGGTAAAAACCCTAGGAGGGTAGCCGCGAGTCGGCCGCGGCGGAAGTCCGCAACGGCGGGTGTTGTCGCATTACTGTCACAAAAGCGTGAAATGCGCCCGTAAAGAACGGTTGCTGGGGCGCCGCTGAAGCGGCTGGGCGCACCGGCGCGACCCGCGCCCGGTCGGTTCAAGGCTCGCGCTTCAGCTGCGCATCGTGCTGGCCCAGCGTGGGCGCGGCAAAGGGCTCGGGGCCGGGGGTGCGACCGAAGACGATGGGCCGGGTCACGCCGCGATAGCTGCCGACACTGGCGTGCTGGAAGTCGCCGACGATGCCTTCGGCCAGCACCTGGGGGTGCTCGAACATGTCCTCGACCTGGCGCGCCGCGGCGCAGGGCACTTCGTCGCCGAACAAGGCCTCCCACTCCAGCGCCGTGCGGGCGGCAAGCGCCGCGTGCAGGCGCGCCTGCAGTTCGCCGGCATTGGCGGCGCGCTTCTTGACGCTGTCAAAGCGCTCATCGGTCGCCAGGTCGACCAGGCCGGTGATGCGGCACAGCGCCGCCCAGAAATGCGGCGTGTTGGCGGAGATGTAGATGTGGCCCTCGCGCGCGGGATGAATGCCGGTAACGCCGCCGGAGCGCATGTCGCGGCCGATGTCCAGCGGCTCGCCGCCGGCCCAGACCAGGCGGGCGGACTGCATCGTCAACGCGCTGCGCAGCAGCGACACGCCGACGTGCTGGCCGCGGCCGCTGCGTTCGCGCTCGAACAGCGCCGACGCGACGCCGGCCGCCACCAGCGCCGCGGCGTAGTAGTCGACGACGGAGCCGTACAGGATCTCCGGCGGCCCGCCGCGCTTGCCCTGCAGGGCACACATGCCGGTCAGCGTCTGCAGCACTTGGTCGTAGCCGGCCTTGTCGCGCAGCGGGCCGGCCTCGCCGTAGCCGGTCACGGCGCAGTAGATGAGGCGCGGGTTCAGCAACTCCAGCTGTTCATGGGCGATGCCCAGGCGCTTGGGCACGCCGGGGCGGAAGTTGTGCACCAGCACGTCGGCCTCGCGCAGCAGGCGCAGCAACGCGGCCAGGTCTTCGGGCCGCTTCAGGTCCAGCACGACGCCGCGCTTGCTGCGGTTCACGCCGATGAAGGCGCGGCTCTCCGCGGCCAGCGTCGACGGGTAGTTGCGCAGGTTGTCGCCGACCGGCGGCTCGACCTTGATGACGTCGGCCCCCTGGTCGGCCAGCAGCGTGCAGCCGTAAGGGCCGGCGATGTAGGCGCTGAGGTCCACGACACGGATGCCGCTCAGCGGGCCGGAGGGGCCTGCGCGGGTGGAGGGAGGAAAGGCAGCGGCGTTCACGGTGTCGGGCTTGGCGGTCGGATGCACAGTCTGCGGACAAAGCCTGCCGCGACCAAGGGCTCGGGCGTTCGCTCAGGCATCACGATTTCTTGGTTGTCGGCGGTGCCAGCGACAGCCACGTCAGGCGCCAGGCGCCGTCCTCGCGGCCACCTGCCAAGAAGTAGGGCTGGAAATCCAGCGCCGCGCGATAGCCCAGCGCCAGCCGCAGCGTCGGCACGCGGGCGCCGGCCACTTCGCTGACGCATTGAGTGAGCGGTGCCTCGGGCAGCCGGACGGTCTCGTCCGTCTTGAAGCCGTCGATCAGCTCGGTGGCGTACACCAGCGGCCCGCGCGTCAATGCGGCGTAGCCGAGATCCAGCACGGTCTGCTGCACCGCGCTGCCGTCGGGCGCGCGTGACTCCTGCACGTTGCGGCTGCGCCGTTCATGCAGCGCCACGGTCATCGGCAGTTGCAGGTCGACGACATCGCCGGGCTGCCATTCGCGGTCCAGGCGCAGGTAGTCGCCTGGCGCGGCGACAACGCGGTCGCCACCGATCACGGCGCACGCGCCGTGCGCCCAGCTCGGGCAGCGCAGCCGCAGCGTGAAGCGCACCGGCGCGGCCACATCCAGCGTCAGCGTCACGTCGCCTTCGTAGGGGTAGGCGGTGGCGATGCGCAGGCCCACGACGCCGGCACTGCCGAGATCGACGCGGGCCGTCAGCGGCCCGTGCAGATGCACCGTCAGCGCCGCCTCCCCGCCGCTGACGGCCAGCGTGGGCAGTTCCTCCAGCGCCATCGCGCCACTGCTCTTGCAGCAGCGCCAATAGGTGGTGTGCACGCGCCGGCCATTGGGAAAGCTGTAGTAGCACCAGTCCTCGCCGTTGGGCGCGACGGCGCCGAGCAGGTCGTTGTAGGCCGTGCGCTCGATCTCCTCGGCGTAGCGTGCGTCGCCGCTGAGCAGCAGCAGCTCCCGGTTCAGCTGCAGCCAGGCCAGCGTGGAGCAGGTCTCGACATAGGCCTGCGGCGAGAAGCTGCCGGGTGCGTTGAAGACTTCGCGCGAGCGGTGGGCCACGCCGCCCCAGGGGCCGCCGCCCAGGCTGAGGTGCTGCTCGCGCACGCTGCGCCAGAGCGCGTGCACGGCGTCGAGCAGCTCGGGCCGGCCCGTGGCGCGGTGCAGCTTGGCCAGGCCGACCAGGTTCCACAGCAGCTGATAGGCCTTGCCGGTGGCGATGTCGGCGGCATCGGCGCCGGCCAGCGCCCGGCTGAGCAAGGCCAGCGGGGCGTGCCGGTCGGCCTGTTCGAGGATGCGCTCGGCCAGCGCCAGATAGCGCGACTCACCGGTCGCGAAGTACAGCTCGCAGGCCGGGTCCATCAGCACGGTGGCCGACATGCCGTGGTGGTTGCCGAGCTCGGTGATGTCGATGTCGGCAAGCGTGCGCGCGCACAGGTCGCCGATGCGGCAGGCCGCCTGCAGCCAGCTCCCCCCACTGGACTGGCCGAACTGGCGGTGCGCTTCGAGCAGGCCGAGGATCAGGTAGCTGTGCGTCCAGATGTCCCACGTCCGAACGCTGGGGGCACCGTCCCAGCTCTGCGGCTTGGGTGGCTGCCTGACCATGAAGCGGCGCGGCCGCGCATAGGTGCCGAGGTAGCCATCGGCCTCCTGCTGGGCGCAGAGGAAGTCGGCGACGGCGCGCACGTTCGCTTCCAGCGCGGCATCGCCGCTGCGCGCCGCGGCGCGCGAAGCGGCGACCAGCCATTTGCCGGCATGCTCGCCATACCAGTCGCCTTCCAGGTTCTTGTCCGCCACGGCGCGCAGAAAGAGCGCGATGGCCGGGCTGTCCGGCCCCGAGATGAAGCGGTGCAGCCGGCCACGGCGGCTGGCTTCGACGGCCTCGCCGAGCAGGCCGCCGAGCTGGACCTCAGCGCGCATCGACGACACAGCGGAAGCCCAGCATGCCGGAGCGGTCCTTGCACGGCGCCATCAACAGGTATTTGCCGTGCTGGTCGAGCCGGTAGGCCTGCGGGAAGTACCAGTGCGAGGTCTGCGGCTGGTAGGCGCTGCCGCCGCGCAGCACGGCGGCGCGGGTGTGGTCGTCCGCATACTCGTCCGTCCACTGCCAGACGTTGCCGATCAGGTCCAGCACGCCGAAGGGGCTGGCGCCGCGCGGGTGGGCGTCGACGTCGGCCGGCGGCGTCAGCGTGCGGCCGGTGTTGGGGGGCGGCACGGCGCTCGCATCCCAGGCCTCGCCCCAGGGGTAGGCACGGCCGTCACCGCCTTGAGCGGCGTACTGCCATTCCCACTCATGCGGCAGGCGCTTGCCGGCCCAGGCCGCGTAGGCGCGCGCGTCCTCGAGGCCGACCCAGGTCACCGGCTTGTTGGCCCAACCGGGCAGCGGCGCGCCGTCAACCCAGTGGCGCAGGAAGTTGTGCGCGTCCGTCGGGCGATAGCCCGCCGCTTGCACGAAGGCGTGGAACTGCGCGTTCGTGACCGGCGTGCGGTCCATGAAGAAGCGCGGCATGGCCATGCGCCGGCGGTGCTGGCGGCGCGGCACATCCTCCCAGGGGTATTGCACGTCCAGGCCGGCCCACGTCTGGCCCTCGACCTCAACGCCACCCACCGCAAAGTCGAAGTCGCCGGCCGGGATCTCGACCATGCCCTCGGGCGCGCCGGCACTGCGCGGCGTCGGCTCGATGGCCACCAGTCGCTGAGCCAGCGGCCGCCAGGTCTTGTCCAGCGATTGCAGCGGCGCGCGCGCAAGCTCGGCCATGCGGGCGAGCAGCGGCTCGTCGAGCGGCTCCCCGTCCGCCACAGCCAGCAGCGCGCCAAAGCCGCGCGCCTCCAGCGCCACCGAGAAGATCGCCTGGCTGCCGACGATGCGGGGTTGCACCGCCACGCCGTGCCAGGCATCGAAGTAGCGCATGCCGGCCTGGTGCTCGACGACCAGCTGCTCGCCGTCGACCGCGTACTCGTTGCGGTTCACCAGGGTCCACAGCCGGCGCCCGCCGAGCGGGAACGCGCTGGCAAACACGCCGGCCTGCAGCGTCGGCGCATAGGGGCGCCAGTCGGGGCTGACCAGCAGCGGCGCCAGGCCGCGGTACAGCGTGGCGATGCGCTTGAGCGTCGCGGCGTCGCGGTCGGTCAGGCCGTTCCAGATGCCCCAGACGTTCTCCCACGCGTTGTAGCCCACACCGTTGAAGAAGCAGTACTGGAAGTCGTTGTTGCGGTCGCGGCTCCAGCGGTTCTCCAGGTTGATCATGTGGCGCGGTTCCAGCCACTTGAACTTGGCGACAACGGGCACGACATCCTGCGGCACCTTCTTGCCCCAGCTCTGCACGTTCCAGATCAGTTGCTCCTCGCAGGAGATGGTCGACTCCGGCTGCAGCACGACATAACGGCCGCGCCGCTCGCAGGCGTCGAAAAAGGCCCGCGGCACGCCGTTGTAGGTGTCGCCGTTGATGCCGTCGGCGCCGACGGCGTCAACGATGCGGGCAATGGCTTCCCAGTCGCTCTCGTCGTGCTCGCGCGTGCCGTGGTCCCAGGGCTTGGTGGGCAGGAAAACGCGCACGCCGCGGCGGTGGAAGGCGTCGACCGCGCGCTTCAGGCCGGCCAGGCCTCCGGGCAGGTCGTGGGCAAGGTCGGTCTGGTTGCGGTCGTCGATGCCGATGTTGGGGTAGACGTACCAGATCAGCACGCTGTCCAGGCCGCCGTAGCGCTGCACCAGGTCGTCCAGGTAGCGATCCACCGTGTACTCGCCTGTGGCCGCGTCGAAGAAGAAGCGGTCCTCGACCATCATCTGCGCGTGCACGAAATTGCGCTGCGCCCATTGCAGCTCGGGGCGGCGGTAGTTGGCGTCGTCGTAGCCGATGCGCACGAGGTGTTCGCGCCGCCAGTCGCGCAGCTCGCGCAGCCAGTCGTCGGCCGTGCCGTTGACGTCCATCTTCCAATGACCGATCTCGGCGAAGGGCCAGCCCGGCGCCTTGCCCGGCGTGGGCAGGTAGCGCTGCGTCGTGACGTGGGAAAACTTGTACTCGGCCATGGCTTCAATGGGGCTGCAGAAGGCGTTCGACGTCGGCGCGCGCCGGGATGCTGGCCTGCGCGCCGGGCTGCGTGCAGGTCAGCGCCGCGGCCGCGCAGGCAAAGCGCAGCGCCTCGGGCCAGCGGGCGCCCAGGGCCAGCTCGGCCACCAGCGCGCCGCAGAAAGTGTCACCGGCCGCCGTCGTGTCGACAACCTCGACGGCAAAGCCCGGCTGCTCGAACCAGGCGGCGCCGCAACGCGCCCGCACGCCGCGCGCGCCCAGCGTGACGGCGACGCAGGGCACGTCCAGCGACGCAATGGCCGCGTCGACGTCATGCCGGATGCCGCTGATGTCGGCCAGCTCGCCCTCGTTGACGACGAGCAGGTCCAGCGCGCCCAACAGCGCCCGTGGCAGCGCCTGAGCCGGCGCGCCATTCAAGGTCACGCTGAGCCCTGCCGCATGCGCCGCGCGCGCATGGGCGGTGACCGTGGCCAGCGGCGTCTCCAACTGCAGCAGCAGGTGGCTGTAGCGGGCCAACGGCGGCAGGTGATGCGGCGCCAGGCCGGCGTTGGCGCCCGGTGCGACGGTGATGGCGTTCTCGGCGTCGTCGGACACGCAGATGAAGGCCGTGCCGGTGGCCAGGCCGTCGGGGCGGACGATGTGGGGCGTCACACCGGCGGCGCGCAGCGAGGCTTCGAGCTCGGCGGCATAGGCGTCGGCGCCCAAGGCCAGCAGCATGTCGGTCGCGACGCCACCGGCACGCGCGCAAGCCACGGCCTGGTTGGCGCCCTTGCCGCCGGGGAAGGTCTGGAGGCCGCGGCCCAGCACGGTCTCACCGGGGCGGGGGATGCGCGGCGCGCGCACGACAAAGTCAAGGTTGGCCGAGCCGGCAACCAGGATGGCGGGAGGCTTCATCGCTCGAGGGCCTGGTAGACGAGGTTGTGGAAGGCGGCCGTGGGCCGCGGCGGGTCGGCCGCGACGCCACGGGGCAGATGCTGCATCAGCAAGATGGCCACGAGGCGCTCGCGTGGGTCGACGGTGAAATAGGTTGTCGCGGCACCGGGCCAGCCGAAGGCCCCTTCGGAACCGAGGCGGCCTCGCCTGGCCGGGTCCAGCAGCATGGACACGCCCAGGCCAAAGCCCTCGCCCGGCCCGAGGTCGTTGCCGACGTCCAGATGCCCGACCTGGTTCATGCGCATCAGCGCGACGGTCTTGGGCGACAGCAACCGGCGACCGCGCCACCAGCCCTCGTCGAGCAGCATCTGGGCGAAGCGCAGATAGTCGGTCGCCGTCGAGTACAGCCCGCCGGCGCCGCTGTCGTAGTCGCGCAGCGCAATGCCAGGGGTTGCGGCCGAGGGGCCGGGCGCCAGCACGAGGCGGCCATCGTCACCCACGGCGGTCAGGTCGGCGATGCGGTGGCGCTGGGCCGGTGGCACCGTGAAGCCGGTGTCGGCCATGCCCAGGGGCTCGAAGACGCGCTCGGCGAGGAAGCGCGCGAAAGGCCGCCCCGCCACGACCTCGACGACGCGGCACAGCACGTCGGTGTTGATGCCGTCGTAGCGGAAACGGCTGCCGGGCTCGGCCGCGAGCGGCAGCTCGGCAACCCGGCGGGCGAAGCTGGCGAGGTCGGGCGCGGCCTGCGGGTCGACGCCGGCGCCATCGGTGGCCAGGCCCGAGGCGTGCGTTAGCAGATGGCGCAGCGTCAGCGGCTGGCGCGGCGCGGCGCCGTCGCGGGCCTTGAGGCCGGCGAACTCCGGCAGATGGCGCGCGACCGGGTCGTCCAGCGTCAGCGCGCCCTCCTCCATCAGCATCAGCACGGCGACCGACGCGATGGGCTTGGTCATGGAGTAGATGCGAAAGATCGCATCCCGCGGCATCGCCTCGCGGCGCGCGAGGTCGCGATGACCGTGGGCCTGGTGATGCAGCAGCCAGCCATCGCGGGCAAGCAGCACGACAGCGCCGAGGTGGCCCGGCCCCCGCGGGCCGGGGCGGGTGTCGGCAGCGAGGAAGGCGTCCAGCCGCTGCAGGCGCTCGGCGGAGAAGCCGGCCGAGGCCGGCGTGCAGGACGGCAGCGGCGGCTCGGCCCGCACCGGCCAGGCGGCAGCGGCGGCACCGGCCAGCAACAGGCGCCGGGTCGGCTCGGGTCGGGGCACTGGCGTCAGAACGTCACCGTGTGCGTCAGCGACACGACGCGGCCGCGGCCCGAGGTGTAGTTGCGGAAACCGATCACCTGCGACCAGCTCAGCACATAGAACTTGTTGGTCAGGTTCTCGATGCCCAGCGAGGACTTGCCACCGCGGCCCCAGTCCCAGTTGGCACTGAAATCGAACAGCGTGTAGCCCTTGGTGTGCTCCTCGGCGCTGGTGCCGACGTTGAGGTCACGCGAGCTCAGCTTGGTCGCGCCCAGCGTCACGTCGGCCTGGGGCAGGAAGTGCCAGGTCGCCGATGCGCCGAGCTTGTCGGGGTTGATGTCCAGCACACCCATCTGCTTGGTCAGCGGGCCGCCGCTGGTGAACCAGGTCTTGCCCGAGGTGTGCGAGTACAGCGCCGTGAACTTCAGGTCGCGCGTGGCGCGCAGCTCGCCGGTCAGCTCGTAGCCGCTGATGTTGACGGGCTGGCGCGACAGCAGGAAGTCGTTGGTGACCGGGTCGATGGACAGGGACTGGCCGAAGTCGGACTTGCTCTTGTAGTACGAGCCGCCGAACGACCCCATCGCGCCGCGCCAGTTGAAGCCGACCTCGTTGTTCTTCACGATGACGGCCTGCAGGTCCAGAATGCCCGCGACGGACTGGCCGGGGTAGCTGATGTTGCGCAGCGGGATGCCCACATTGGGCAGCGTGAAGCCCTTGCCGCTGGAGACGAACGCCGACCAGCCGCCGCCGATCTTCCACACCGCGCCGATGTTGGGCAGGTTGGCCTTGTAGCTGAGCTTGCCGCCCTTGACGTCCACGCGGTTGCGGAAATAGGTGGTCTTGTAGTCGGCCACCTCCAGCTCGCCGTCCTCGCGGCGGAAGCCCCCCGAGATGGTCACCGGTCCGATGTCATAAGAGGCCTGCAGCCAGGGCGCCACGCTGCTGTAGTTCATCGGCGGCACCCACAGCCGGTCCGTCAGCGCCAGCCACTGGGCCGCGGTGTCATGCGTCAGGTCGACGCCGCCGCGCATCTCCAGGCCGTCGATGCCGAACACGTCGCCGTGGCTGTAGGCATTGCGCAGCCCGTACTTGCGCGTGCGCACTTCGGACTGGTCCACCAACGTGCCCAGCGGCGCGATCAGCGGGTCCTGGCGGTCGGCGCCGTTCTCGGCCGGGTAGCGCATCTTCTGGTCGGCGTAGTAGGCATCCAGCGACAGCGAGCCGCCCCACAGGTCGTTGTGCTTGTAGGAGAGCGTGCCCTGCGAGAAGTCGTTGATCTCGCTGAGCGTGCCAAACAGGCCGGGCCGCTCGGAGGTGTTGGTCGAGCCGGCCGTGCGGTCGCCGTCGACCAGGTGGTAGTTGCCCTTGCCCTCGATCTTGAACTTGGACAGCGAGGCCTGGATGCGCTGCTCGCGGTTGGCGCCGAAGTTGTAGCCAGCCTTGGCGTAGACGTTGTCGGCCCGGGAGTCGGCCACCGAGCCGCTGGTGTTCAGGCCGATGCGCCGGCCGTTGCCGTCATAGGTCATGCCGCGGTCGATGCGCGAGACGGCACCGATGAAGTCCCAGTCGTCGGCCTTGAAGGCGTAGTTGGCGCCGAGCTTCCAGCCAGCGCTGTCGTCCTTGAAGGCCGAGGTGTGGCGCGCCGTCAGCGTGACCTCGCTTCCCGGCTTGGTGGGCGCCTTGGACAGGTAGTTGATGATGCCGCCCGCCGCGCCGATGCCCTCGGAGGCCGACGGGCCGTTGATGACCTCGATGCGACCGACCAGGCCCATGTCGGTGAAGCTGGCGTTGCGCGTGCCCTCGCGCAGCGGCGAGCCCTGGGGCACGCCGTCAAACAGGCGCAGCGCGATGCGGCCGCGCAGGTTCTCGCCGGTGTTGCTCATGGCCTGGGACGACTCGGCATAGCCCGGCACCGTGCGCGACAGCACGGCCGTCATGTCGTCGGTCATGTTCAACGTGTGACCAATCTCCTCCTTGGTGATCAGCGTGACGGCGCCGGGAATCTTGTCGACGGCCTTGGGGATGCGCGTGCCGGTGACGATGACGCGCTTGAGCTCGCTGCCGTCGGCGTTGGTGTCGGCATCGGCCGCCGCCTGCTGGGCCTGGGCCCCCGCCGCGGCCAGCGCGGCAAGGACGGCCAGCGCAACGGCGCTGTACGGCGAACGTGGAATGTGGCCCTGGCCGGCCGGTGCTTGTCTCGTCATCGTTGTGCTTTCCATCGGGTCTGTGGGCGCGCCTTCTGGACGTGACGCCGGTGGGCGTGGCGTGGCGGGCGCTGGCCGCAGTCTCAGCGAGTGCGTGACAAGCTCACACCCTCGCGGCCTATGTTCAGGCCCAAGAATTTGTTGTGTGCCGATGCCTCTGGCCTCAGCCCAGGCCGGCCACGGCGCGCGCCTCGCGCAGGAAGGCCGTGACGAGGCGGTGCCGCACCGTCGCGCGCGACCACACGACGCCGATGCGACGCGGCTCGCTGGGCAGAGGCAGCGGCAGGCAGACGACGTCCAGCCCCTCGGGCCAGGGGCGCAGCCAGTCCGGCACCAGCGACACGCCCAGGCCCCGGTCGACCATGACGGCGATGGCGTTCAGCGCGTTCAGCTCGAAGCGCTCCTGCGGCACGATGCCGGCGCGCTGCAGGTACTGGTCGGCCACGCGGCCGCCCCATTGCGTGCGGTCGTAGCGCACCAGGGGCTCGCCGCCCAGCAGCTCGTGCGGGTCGCGCGCGGCCCATTTGCGCGGCGCCAGCACGACGAGCTGCTCCTCGCGCAGCAGCTCCCAGCCGCAGGTCTTGGGCAACGGGAACGGCGCTTCCAGCACGACAGCCGCGTCGAGATCGCCGGCCTCCACGGCGCGGTAGAGCTCGGGCGAGTAGCCCGGGCGGATGAAGACCTTGAGCTTGGGATGCAGGTCGACGAGGCGAGCCAGGATGTCGGGCACCAGGCCGGTCAGCGCGTTCGTGCCGGCGCCCAGGCGCAGCTCGCCGGCGGGCGTCTCGTCGGTGGCGATGGTGCTCAGGTCAGCCACGCCGCGCAGCAGCTCGCGCGTGCGCTCCAGGATGCGCGAGCCGGGCTCGGTGACATGCACCGAGCGGCCCGCTCGCGCGATCAGCGGTGCGCCGATCTCGCGCTCCAGCGTGCGGATCTGCTGGGCCACCGCGGCCGGTGTGATGTTGAGCACGCGCGCCGCGGCTGCCATCGAACCATGGTCGACGACGGCCACGAAGGTATGCAGGAACTGGGTCTCCAACGTGCGATTCCTGGCGCAGCTCTGGGGGCTGGCTTGCGCCGGAAGGTTACTCCACGTCCACGGCGTCCTGGCGGTAGATGGTCAGCCCGCGCAGCGAACGCGTCGGCACCGGGAAGAACAGACTGGCCAGGTAGCCGACGACGATGCACAGCATGATGGACATGCCCAGGTACAGGTAGGGGTGCAGCAGCTTGAAATACCAGGCCGTCGTCGTCAGCGCGATGGCCGCGGCCACGCCGATGGCCACGCCGGGGGAGTTGGCGCGGCGCGTGAACATGCCCAGCGTGTAGGCCCCCGCGAAGCCGCCGCCGAGCAGGCCGGCCAGCTCGATGGAGACGTCGAACAGCGAATGGATGTCGTAGCGCGACAGCAGCAGCGCACAGCCGACGCCCAGCAGGCCCGCGACCACCGTCATCCATTCGGCGAAGCGCACGCTGCGCGCCGGGTCGGGCGCCTTTACAAGCTTCTCGTAGAAGTCCACCGACGCCAGCGTCGACACGCTGTTCATGATGCTGGACAGCGTCGCCATCGCGGCGGCAAAGATGCCGGCAATGATGAGGCCCGTCAGCCCGCTGGGCAGCTCGGCGGCGATGAAGAGTGGGAAGGTCGCATCGATGCTGAGCAGCGGGTTCATGCGCTCCGGGTGGGCCTTGTAGAAGACGAACAGCGCCGTGCCAATGCCGTAGAAGACGACGCCCCCCGGGATCATGATGGCCGCAAAGGCCCAGATGGAGCGGCCGGCCTCCTTGGCGTTGGCGGTGGACAGCGTGCGCTGCATCAGCACCTGGTCCTTGGGGAAGGTCAGCACCACGTCGAACAGCACGAGGAACAGGAAGCCCCAGACGGTGGCCTTGCTGAGGTCGAAGCTGAAGTCGAAGACGCGGATCTTGTTCTCGGCGGCGGCCGTGCGCACGAACTCGGCCACGCCGCCGTCCAGCGACCAGACGATGAAGCCGATCGCGAACAGCGCGCCGCCCATCTTGACGACGAGCTGCACGATGTCCGTCCAGACCACCGCCTTCATGCCGCCCAGCGCCGTGTAGCAGATCGTGAAGGCGCCCATCAGCAGGATGCTCCAGGTCACCGGGATGCCGGTGATGGTGGCGATGGCCAGCGAAGGCAGGTAGAGGATGACGCTCATGCGGCTGCCGAGCTGGGTCAGCATGAACAGGCCGCTGGCCAGCATGCGGATGGCGGGGTGAAAGCGCGTCTCCAGGTAGGAGAACACGCTCATCAGGTCCAGCCGGCGCAGCAGCGGCACGATCCAGACGGCGACGAACATCAGCGCCACCACGGCGATGAGGTTGTTGGTCATGTACTGCCAGTTGGTCTCGAAGGACTTGGCAGGGATGGCGATGTAGCTGATGGAGCTGGTGTTGGCCGCGTACAGGCTGACGCCCGCGGCCCAGAACGGGATGCTGCGGCCGCCGACGAAGAACTCCGTCGTCGACTGGCGCTTCTCGCGCAGGTAGAAGTACAGGCCGATGCCCAGCATCGAGATCAGGTAGACAAAGATGACCGCCCAGTCCAGCGGCTTGAGCAGCAGCTTGCCGGATTCGATCTCCAGCGTGGCCGCGGCGCCGGCCTGGTCGCGCCACAGCCAGCCGTCCTGCCAGGGCAGCGCCTGCGCGACGCCGGGCATGTTGCCGCCGGGCAGTTCGGCCCAGGACTGCGTGATCGTCTGCCAGCTCATCAGCCGCGCCGCACCGCCGGCCGTGGGCTCGATGACGAAGAGCGCATGGGCCTGGCCGGTCGCCCGCGCCCAGGGCCCGGCCAGTCGGCCCGGCAGCACGCCGCGCGGCTCCCATCCCGCCTCGGTCGTCCAGCGCCACAGGCGGTCGGGTGCTGCGCCCTCGCCGGCCTGGGCGACGTAGACGGCGCGGGTCTGGGCGACGACGGCGCGCGGCCTGGCGCCGCCGGGCCAGCCCGGGTGGGCCTGCCAGCGCGCGTCGGCGGCCGCGAGCGGCAGTTGCAGCAGCGTGGCCTTGCCGTCGGCCGCCAGGCCGGCGAGCCACAGGCTGTCGGCCGTCAGCGTCGCCTGGGCGTCCCGCAGCGGCTGCGGCAACGGCGCCAACGCCTCGGTCGTGATGCGGCCTTGCGCCAGTTCCAGCCGTGCGACGGCACGGGTTTCGCCGTTCGCGCCCAGCAGCAGCACGGTGCGCCCGGCCGCGGTGGCCGCGCCCTGCACGGGCTGGGGCGGGGCCCAGCCCCGGCGCTGCCAGCCGGCCGCGGGTTGCGCGGGGTCGAGCAGCCAGGCCGCGTCGGCACCGAGGGCCATGACACGCCCGTCGGCCGCCGCCAGCAGCTGCGTGGCCGCGGGCACCGCCGGCAGGCTGGCTCGGCGCAGATTGACGAGGCTGTCGGCACGCGCAGCCCAGGTCAGCAGGGCCAGCAGCAGCACGAAGAGCGGCCGGCCCCAGGCAGAGATTCTTTCGGTCAAGGCTTCACTCCGCGGTGGGCGTTCAGCAGGTGGCGTGCGCGTTCGACAAACGGGGCGTCAATCATGCGGCCATCCAGCGCGACGACGGCGCGGCCCTCGGCCTCGGCCCGGCTGGCCGCGGCGACGACGCGCTCGGCCCAGGCCAGCTCGGCTGCGCTCGGGCCGAAGACCTCGTTGGCCGGCGCGATCTGGCGCGGGTGGATGCAGCTCTTGCCGGCAAAGCCCAGGCGCCGGGCCATCAGCGCCTCGGCGCGAAAGCCGTCGACATCGGCCAGGTCGGGGTAGGCGCCGTCATAAGCCGGCACGCCCGCCGCCGCCGCCGCCATGCGCATGGCATGCAGCGTTGCATGCACGTTGGCAGCGTCGTGGCGCGCGATGCCCAGCGGTTCGTAGAGGTCGGCCAGGCCCAGCTGCAGGCCCACGACGCGCGGATGCGCCGCGCCGATGTCGGCCGCGCGGCTGAGCGCCATGGCGCTTTCGATGTTGACGAGCAGCCCGACCGACGTCGCGCGACCGGCAGCGACCTCCAGCGCCAGCAGGCGCTCCGCCGCGTGCCGCACATCCGCCGCGGACTCGGCCTTGGGCAGGTTGACGCAGTCCAGGCCCGCGCCGACCAGCGCCTGCAGGTCGGCCTCGAACCAGGCGCTGCCCAAAGCGTTCACGCGCACGATGAGCAGCGGCCGGCGCGGCAGCGCCGCGGCACGCGCCACGGCGGCCGCGACGTCGACCCGGGCCTGCGCCTTGGCCTCGGGCAGCACCGCGTCCTCGAGATCGAAGGAGAGTGCGTCGGCCTCGCTGCTCAGCGCCTTGTCGAACAGGTCGACCCGCACGCCCGGCACGAAGAGCTTGCTGCGGAAGTGGCGTTGGCTGGCGGACGGCGGGTGAAGCATGCGCGGCAGTGTGGTCGAACAACCCGCTGCGCAAACCTCGGCTCCGGCATCTTCAATCGATAGTTTTGCTTGCCCCTGGCGCGCTGCGCGCTAGGAGCCGCCGGTCTCCACGCGCACGCGCTTGAAGCGCGAGCCGCCGCCGCTGTGGATGCTGACGGCGGCCTTCGCGCAGCCGAAGCGTTGGGCCACCAGCGCGATCAGCTCGGCGTTGGCCTTGCCGTCCACCGGCGGCGACTTCAGCCAAGCGGTCCAGGTGCCGTCCGGCTCCTGGACCAGCTCGGACCGCGACGATCCGGGCTTGGCCTTCAGCTGCAGCGTCGTGGTGGTCAACCGGTGAGCAGCGCGTTGACGCGGCGGACGTAGGCAGCCGGGTCTTCCAGGTGGCCGCCTTCAGCCAGCACGGCCTGGTCGAACAGCACCTGGGCCAGGTCGTCGAAGTGCGCGCTGCCGTCCAGCTTCTTGACCAGCGCGTGCTCGGCGTTGATTTCCAGCGTCGGCTTGCTCTCGGGCGCGCTCTGGCCGGCCTGCTTCAGCAGGCGCGCCAGGTGGCCGCTCATGTCGCCCTCTTCCACGACGATGCAGGCCGGCGAGTCGACCAAGCGGGTCGTCACGCGCACGTCCTTGGCGCGGTCCTTCAGCGCGTCCTTGAGCTTGTCCAGCAGCGGCTTCAGGCTCTCGGCGGTCTCGTCGGCCTTCTTCTTCTCGTCCTCGTCCAGCAGCTTGCCCAGGTCGACGGCGCCCTTGGCGACGGACTGCAGCTGCTTGCCTTCGAACTCGTACAGGTGGCTGAGCATCCACTCGTCCACACGGTCCACCAGCAGCAGCACTTCGATGCCCTTCTTGCGGAAGATCTCCAGCTGCGGGCTGTGCTTGGCGGCGGCCAGCGAATCGGCGGTGATGTAGTAAATGACGTCCTGGCCGTCCTTCATGCGACCGACATAGTCCGCCAGGCTCACGTTGGCGTCGGCATGCGTGGACGCGAAGCGGAACAGCTTGGCCAGGCGCTCCTGGTTCTGGTGGTCTTCGCCGATGCCCTCCTTCAGCACCTGGCCGAAGTCGGTCCAGAAGGCCGCGTACTTGTCCTTGTCGGCCTGCTCCTCGCTGTTGGCCAGGCTTTCCAGCATGCCCAGCACGCGCTTGGTGGAGCCCTCGCGGATGGCCTTCACATCGCGGCTTTCCTGCAGCAGTTCGCGGGAGACGTTCAGCGGCAGGTCGGCCGAGTCGATGACGCCCTTGACGAAGCGCAGGTAGACCGGCATCAGCGCCTCGGCGTCGTCCATGATGAAGACGCGCCTCACGTACAGCTTCACGCCGCCGCGCTTGTCGCGGTTCCACAGGTCGAACGGGGCCTTCTGCGGGATGTAGAGCAGCTGCGTGTACTCGCTGCGGCCCTCCACGCGGTTGTGCGTGTAGGCCAGCGGCGCCTCGCTGTCATGGCTGATCTGCTTGTAGAACTCCTCGTACTGCTCGGGCGTGACTTCGCTCTTGCTGCGGCTCCACAACGCCGAGGCCTTGTTGACCGGCTCCCACTCGTCCTTCACCACCTGCTTGGCGGCGTCGGCGTCCCACTCTTCCTTCTTCATCAGGATGGCCAGGGAGATGTGGTCGCTGTACTTGCTGATCGTCGACTTGACGCGCCAGGTCTTCAGGAACTCTTCCTCGCCGTCGCGCAGGTGCAGGATGACGTCGGTGCCGCGGCCCGGCTTGGTGATGGTCTCCAGCTCGTACTCGCCGGTGCCCTCGCTGCTCCAGCGCACGCCCTGGTCGGCGGGCAGCCCGGCGCGGCGGGTCTCAACGGTGATGCGGTCGGCGACGATGAAGCCGGAGTAGAAGCCCACGCCGAACTGGCCGATCAGCTGGGCGTCCTTCTTCTGGTCGCCTTCCAGCTTGGCCATGAACTCGCGCGTCCCGCTCTTGGCGATGGTGCCCAGGTGGGACGCCGCCTCGTCGGCGCTCATGCCGATGCCGTTGTCGCTGATGGTCAGCGTCTTGGCGTCCTCGTCGAAGCTGACGCGCACTTCCAGGTTGGGGTTGTCTTCAAACAGCGCCGCGTTGTCCAGCGCCTCGAAGCGCAGCTTGTCGCACGCATCGCTGGCGTTGCTGACCAGCTCGCGCAGGAAGATCTCCTTGTTGGAGTACAGCGAGTGCGTGACGAGATGCAGGATCTGCTTGACTTCGGCCTGGAAGGCGTGGATTTGCTTGGTCATGGTGAGGTGTCCATCAAAACAAAACGCGGCCTCAGGTCGGGCCGCGCGGCAGGAGTTCAAGTGGGGGCGTCAGTAGGAAACCGCAAGCCTGGGCACATCGATCTTGATGAGGGCCTTGGACAGCGAGCCGGCCGCGGCGCGGGCGTAATCCAGCGCCCAGGCCTCGTCGGCGAACGCGGCCGGGCCGGCGGCCAGCGCGATGCCCACGAGCTTGTCGGCCAGCAACACCTTGCCGGAGCCGCGCAGGGGCTCGCACTCCAGGCGGACGAAGTTCTCGTCCAGCCAGCGGCGCGCCGCGTCGTAGCTCAACACCTCGGCGCAGTCGAGCTGCAGTTCGATGGGCGCGATGGCCTCGAAGATGACGGTGATCCGGGCTTGCATGGCCCGGATTGTGTCAGCGCCCGGCCTTGACCGCCTCGGACAGCACGTCCAGCACCGCCAGCGAGTCGTCCCAGCCCAGGCAGGCGTCGGTGATGCTCTTGCCGTATTGCAGCGCCGCCGGGTCGTCCTGGCCGGGCGTGAACTTCTGGGCGCCGTCGTTCAGGTGGCTCTCCACCATGACGCCGAAGATGCTCTTGCCGCCCTCGCGCATCTGGCCGGCGATGTCGCGCGCCACGTCCAGCTGGCGCTGGTGCTGCTTGCTGGAGTTGGCGTGCGAGCAGTCCACCATCAGGCGCTGCGGCAGCTTGGACTTGGCCAGGTCAGCGCAGGCCGCGGCCACGCTCTGCGCGTCGTAGTTGGGCGCCTTGCCGCCGCGCAGGATGACGTGGCAGTCGGCGTTGCCGCGTGTCTCGACGATGGCGACCTGGCCGTTCTTGTGCACGGACAGGAAGTGGTGGCCACGCGCCGCGGCCTGGATGGCGTCGGTGGCGATCTTGATGTTGCCGTCGGTGCCGTTCTTGAAGCCGATGGGCGCCGACAGGCCCGAGGCCAGTTCGCGGTGCACCTGGCTTTCGGTCGTGCGCGCACCGATGGCGCCCCAGGCGATCAGGTCGCCGATGTACTGCGGCGAAATCACGTCCAGGAACTCGCTGCCGGCCGGCACGCCCAGGCGGTTGATCTCCAGCAGCAGCTGGCGGGCGATGCGCAGGCCCTCGTCGATGCGGTAGCTCTCGTCCAGGTAGGGGTCGTTGATCAGCCCCTTCCAGCCCACCGTCGTGCGCGGCTTCTCGAAGTAGACGCGCATGACGATTTCCAGCGTGTCGGCGTACTTCTCGCGCTCGGCCTTCAGCCTGCGGGCGTATTCCAGCGCCGCGGCCGGGTCGTGGATGGAGCAGGGGCCGATGACGACCAGCAGGCGGTCGTCATCGCCGCTCATGATCTTGCGGATGCGCTGGCGGGTGCTGCTGATCAGGCCCTCCATCGCCGTGCCGCGGATGGGAAAGAAGCGGATCAGGTGCTCCGGCGGCGGCAGCGGCGTGATGTCGAGGATGCGCTCGTCATCGGTGGCGCTGGTCTTGTCGTCCTGGGAGTACCAGCGCTGGGCTTCGGGTTCGACGGAAGAGACTTTGGCGTTCATCGTGGGCACCTCTGAAATGAAAAAACCGCCGGGCTTTGGAGGCCCGGCGGTTTGTAGGGAGTCTGGGTTCAGCGCGCGCGCTCAGGACTCTCCACCGCCGGGGCGGGGAAAAAACCAAAAGCTAAAAAATGCGGCGCGGGACATGGGAGCGGAATCTAGCACGCTGGCCGCGGCGCGGTTTCGGCGCCGCGCAAAGCAGCCATCGCGCCGCGCGACATCACAGCAGGCTGACTCCCGCCAGATTCAGCAGCGAGGTCTCGCGCATGATGCGCACGAAGTCGGCCAGGAAGGGCTTGGCCGCCAGCGCTGGCGTGCTGACGGCATACAGCCGCCCCGTCAGCCCTTGCTCGCCGATGCGCTGGCGCGCGACGTAGCCGCGCGACAGATAGCCCTCCACCGCCCACAGCGGCAGCGCCGCAAAGCCGCGGCCGCTGGCCACCAGCTGCAGCATCGCCACCGTCAACTCACTGGTGCGCCGGGGCGGCGTGATGCCGGCGGGCTGCAGCACGCGGCGCACCAGGTCCAGCATCTCATCGGGCACCGGGTAGGTGATCAGCGTGTGCTCGGCAAAGTCCTGCGCGTGCAGCCAGGGCTTGGCCAGCAGCGCATGGCCCTTGGGCAGCAGTGCGACGATCTCGAAGCTGAACAGCGGGTGCACGACGACCCCGGTCTCGTCGGCGTCCACGTCCGACACGATGGCCAGTTCGGCGCGGTCCTGGTGCAGCAGGCCCACCGGGTCGGCCTGAAAGCCCGAGACGATGTCCAGCTCCACCTCGGGCCAGCGGCCGCGGAAGGCGTCCATGGCCGGCATCAGCCAGTCGAAGCAGGTGTGGCATTCGACGGCGATGCGCAACTGGCCGGCCGAGCCGTCCACCAGGCGGCGCGCGTCGCGGTCGGCCTCGTCGATCTGCGGCAGCACCTGGTCGGCTAGCTTCAGCAGGCGCTGGCCCACCGCGCCGAACACCAGCGGGTTGCTCTTGCGCGCGAACAGCTCGGCGCCGTAGTGCTCCTCCAAGCCCTTGAGCTGGTGGGACAGGGCCGACTGCGTCAGGTTCAGCAGCTGCGCGGCGCGCGACAGGTTGCCGGCTTCGCGCAGCGCGACCAGCGTGCGCAGATGGCGCAGTTCCAGCGGGGCACGCATGAACAGAACTCGTAATGATTCAGAAAAGGTTTCGTTTGAATCATAGTCAGCAATTGCCGATCATCACGAATCTGATTCAACACAAACAAATTCAACGTGATCAAGACTCATATCCTGGGCTTCCCGCGCATGGGCGAGCAGCGCGAACTGAAGACGGCGCTGGAGCGCCACTGGCGCGGCGAGATCGCCGCCGATGCGCTGGAAACCCAGGCCGCCGAGCTGCGCGCCCGGCACTGGCGGCTGCAGCGCCAGGCCGGGCTGGACCACGTCACCGTGGGCGACTTCGCGCTCTACGACCATGTCGCCAACCTGATCCAGTTGCTCGGCTGCGAGCCGACACGCTTCGGCTTCACCGGCCGGGAGACGCCGCTGCAGCGCTACTTCGCGATGGCACGCGGCACCGCGACGCACCCGCATGCCGACGCCTGCGGCTGCGGTGCCTCGTCGGGCGACGGCGCACCGGCGCTGGAGATGACCAAGTGGTTCGACACCAACTACCACTACCTCGTGCCCGAGTTCGACAGCGCCACGACCTTCAGCCTGAATCCAGAGCGGCTGCTGGCCGAGGTAGACGAAGCCATCGCGCTGCCCGCCAGCCCCAAGGTCGCGTTGCTGGGCCCGGTGAGCTTCCTGTTCCTGGGCAAGAGCAAGCAGGATGGCTTTGACCGCCTGACGCTGCTGGAGCGGCTGCTGCCGGCCTACGAACAGCTGCTGACCCGGCTGGCCGCCCGCGGCGTGACCTGGGCGCAGCTGGACGAGCCCATCCTGGGCCTGGACCTGGACGCCGCGTGGCAGGCCGCCCTGCGCCAAGCCTATGCCCGCCTGGCCAGGACCGACCAGCCGGTGCTGCTGGCGACCTACTTCTCGCCGCTGGGCGATAACCTGGCGCTGGCCTGCGAGCTGCCCGTGGCCGGCCTGCATGTCGACGCGGTGCGCGCGCCGCAGGAGCTGCTGGCCGTCGCGCTGCGCCTGCCGGCGCAGCGTGAGCTGTCGGTCGGCATCATCGACGGCCGCAACATCTGGCGCAGCGACCTCGACCGGGCGCTGCAGCTGCTGAACCAGGCGCGCGAGCTGCGCGGCGGGCGGCTGTGGGTGGCGGCGTCGTGCTCGCTGCTGCATGTGCCCTTCAGCCTGCGCCACGATCCGGCGCTGGACACCGAGCTGCAGGGCTGGCTGGCCGGCGCCGTCGAGAAGCTGGACGAGTTGCGCCTGCTCAAGCGCGCGCTCTGGGAGGACGAGGCCGGCACCGCACAGGAGCTCACCCGATCCCGCGCGGCACGCGCCTCCCGCGCAGACAGCCCGCGCGTGCGCAACCCGGCCGTCGCCGCCCGCCTGGCCGCGCTGCCGGCCGATGCCGACCGACGCCGCTCGCCCTTCCCCACGCGACAGCTCGCGCAGCGGCAGCGCCTGCGCCTGCCGGCCTTCCCGACGACAACCATCGGCTCCTTCCCGCAGACGGCCGAGATCCGCGCCGCCCGCGCCGGCTTCAAGCGTGGCACGCTGGATGAGCCGGCCTACCGCGCGGCGATGCAGCGCGAGATCGCGCTGGCCGTGCGCAAGCAGGAGGCACTCGGGCTGGACGTGCTGGTCCACGGCGAGGCCGAGCGCAACGACATGGTGGAGTACTTCGGCGACCAGCTGGCGGGCTTCGCCTTCACGGCCAACGGCTGGGTGCAGAGCTATGGCTCGCGCTGCGTGAAGCCGCCGGTGCTGTTCGGCGACGTGTCGCGGCCCCAGGCGATGACGGTGGACTGGACCGTCTTTGCGCAGGACCTGACGGACAAGCCCATGAAGGGCATGCTGACCGGCCCCATCACCATCCTGCAATGGTCCTTTGTGCGCGACGACCAGCCGCGCGCCGACACGGCGCTGCAGATCGCACTGGCCATCCGCGACGAGGTGGCCGACCTGGAGGCCGCCGGCATCGCCGTCATCCAGATCGACGAGCCCGCCATCCGCGAGGGACTGCCGCTGCGCCGGGCTGGCTGGGGCGACTACCTGGCCTGGGCCACGCGCGCCTTCCGCGTGGCCGCCAGCCCGGTGCGCTACGACACGCAGATCCACACCCACATGTGCTACTCGGAGTTCAACGACATCCTGCCCGAGATTGCGGCCATGGATGCCGACGTCATCACCATCGAGACCAGCCGCTCCGACATGGAACTGCTGCGTGGCTTCGCCGACTTCCGCTACCCCAACGAGATCGGCCCGGGCGTCTACGACATCCACTCGCCGCGCGTGCCTGACGCGGCGGAGATGCTGCGCCTGCTGAAGAAGGCCGCCGCCGTCATCCCGCCCGAGCTGCTCTGGGTGAACCCCGACTGCGGCCTGAAGACGCGCGGCTGGCCGGAGACCGAGGCCGCGCTGAGCCACATGGTGACGGCCGCGCGCGAGCTCAGGGCCCACGCCTGAGGGCAGCGGGCTTGCCCGCTTGACCTCATGCAGCGCTTGCCGGCCAATGCCAGTCATCAGACAGGAGACAAGCCATGCAACGACGCCATGCCCTCGGGGCGGCCATCACCGGTCTTGCGGCCACGGGCTGCGCCACGACGACCGCGGCCGCCGTGCCCTTCACGGTCGCCCAGCCAGCCGTGCCCATCGCCGGCAGCAACGAGCTGTTCCCGGTGCGGCGCATCTACTGCATAGGCCGCAACTACGCAGCGCATGCCCGCGAGATGGGCTCGGACCCGACGCGCGAGCCGCCGTTCTTCTTCCAGAAGCCCAGCGACGCGGTGCAGTTCGTCGCGCCGGGCGGGCTGACCCTGCATCCCTACCCGCCGCTGACCAAGAACTACCACTACGAGCTGGAGCTGGTCGCGGCGCTGCACCGGGGCGGCAGGAACGTGCCGGTGGAGCAGGCGCTGAACCTGGTCTATGGCTACGCCGTGGGCCTGGACATGACCCGCCGCGACCTGCAGCGCGGCATGGGCGACCAGAAGAAGCCCTGGGAGATCGGCAAGAGCTTCGATCGCTCCGCGCCCATCGGCCCCATCCACCGCGTGGCCCAGGTGGGCCACTTCACGCAGGGCGCCATCACGCTGAAGGTGAACGGCGTGACCAAGCAGGACGCCAACCTGAACCAGATGATCTGGAACGTGGCCGAGCAGATCGCTCAGCTGTCCCAGGCCTTCGAGCTGATGCCCGGCGACATCATCTTCAGCGGCACGCCGGAGAACGTCGGGCCCGTGGTGCCCGGCGACCTGATGGAAGGCAGCATTGCCGGGCTGCCGCTGCTCAGCGTCAAGGTCGTGGCCTGACGCCTAGCGGGGACTGGACGCGCCCGAGGCCGGCGAACTCGCCGCGGCCCCGGCGCGCGTGCCGTCGCCCCCCGTGGGTTGGATGGGCGCGCTGCGCGCCCCGCCCGTGGCCTGACCCGCCGTGAGCGCGCCGACCGCGGGCGGCGCATCCGCATGGTCGGAGGCGCCGCGCAGATCGGTGCTGGGCGTGACCTGGGGCCTGGTGTCTGACGACGGCGTCGTCGTCGGCTCCGGCGGCGGCGTCTGCTGGCGGCAGGCCGCCAGCGAAGTCACGGCGATGGACGCCACCAGCGTCACGGGCAACAGGTAGGCAGAGATGGGCATGCTGGAGTCCTCCTGCACGCCAAACGCGACGGTGCAGGCGCGTGCAACCTGCGCCCAGCTTAGGGACAGCCTCGCCTCGGCCTCGTCGGCCGCCGCTGAAGCGGCTGTAGGAGGGCGCGCGGCGCGCCGGCCGCCGTCAGGCGGTGCCGCCCACCGTCAGCCCGTCGATGCGCAGCGTCGGCTGGCCCACGCCCACCGGCACGCTCTGGCCTTCCTTGCCGCACACGCCCACGCCGGTGTCCAGCGCCATGTCGTTACCGATCATGCTGACGCGGGTCAGCGCGTCCGGCCCGTTGCCGATGATGGTGGCGCCCTTGACGGGGTACTGGATCTTGCCGTTCTCGACCCAGTAGGCCTCGCTGGCGGAGAACACGAACTTGCCGCTGGTGATGTCGACCTGGCCGCCGCCGAAGTTGGTGGCGTACAGCCCCTTCTTGATCGATGCGACGATCTCCTTGGGGTCGTCCTTGCCGCCCAGCATGTAGGTGTTGGTCATGCGCGGCATCGGCACGTGGGCATAGCTTTCGCGGCGGCCGTTGCCGGTGGGGGCGGTCTTCATCAGGCGCGCGTTCATCGCGTCCTGGATGTAGCCCTTCAGGATGCCGTCCTCGATCAGCACGTTGCGCTGGCTCGCGCAGCCCTCGTCGTCGACGTTCAGCGAGCCGCGGCGGTCCGGCAGCGTGCCGTCGTCCAGCACCGTGACGCCCTTGGCGGCCACGCGCTGGCCGATGCGGCCGGCAAACGCGCTGGAGCCCTTGCGGTTGAAGTCGCCTTCCAGGCCGTGGCCGACGGCCTCGTGCAGCAGCACGCCGGGCCAGCCGGGGCCGACCACGACGACCATCTCGCCCGCCGGCGCGGGCCGGCTCTCCAGGTTCATCAACGCGGCGCTGACGGCCTGCTCGACGTAGGTGGCGATCATCTCGTCGGTGAAGTACGCGAGGCCGAAGCGCCCGCCGCCGCCGCCAGAGCCCACCTCGCGGCGGCCATTGCTCTCGGCGATGACGGTGATGGACAGCCGCACCAGCGGCCGCACGTCCGCGGCCAGCGTGCCGTCGGCGCGCGCGATCAGCACGACCTCATGCTCGGCGGCCAGGCCGGCCATGACCTGGGCCACGCGCGGGTCCTTGGCGCGGGCCATCTTCTCGGTGCGCTCCAGCAGCGCGACCTTGGCGGCACTGTCCAGGCTGGCAATGGGGTCGGCCACGCCGTACAGCTCGCGGCTGCCGGCCACGCGGTTCTGGCTGGGCACCTTCACCTTCTTGCTCTGCCCGGCCGCGGCGATGGTGCGCACGGTGCGTGCTGCATCCAGCAGCGACGCCAGCGAGATGTCGTCCGAATAGGCGAACGCGGTCTTTTCGCCGGCCACGGCGCGCACGCCCACACCCTGGTCGATGCTGAACGACCCGCTCTTGACGATGCCCTCCTCCAGGCTCCAGCCCTCGGCGCGCGTGGTCTGGAAATAGAGGTCGGCGTCATCGACGCGGTGCTCGGTGATAAAGCGCAGCGCCTGTGACAGCGAAGCCTCGGTCAGGCCAAAGGGCTCCAGCAGTTGCGAGCGAGCGGTGGCCAGGCGGGCCAGGGTGGGTTCGACGGCGATCATGGGGCGATTCTAGGAAGGCGCGGCCGACTACGCTTCTTTACGAAGTTTGGGTCGGCGGCGGGTCATTTCGCGTCGTTGTGCACGGGCCTTGCAACCCAACCGAAAGGACAGCGATGAAGCCCTACTCCCACGCCCTGATCGCCCTGCTGACGCTGGCAGGCGCGAGCGCCTTCGCCCAGACCCCCGGCACCCAGACGCCGCGCGTCGACCAACGTGAGGCCAACCAGCAATCGCGCATCGCCCAGGGCGCCGCCAGCGGCAGCCTGACGGCGCACGAGACGCAGCGCCTCGAAGAAGAGCAGGCCCGCATCGACACCGCCGAAGCCAAAGCCAGGTCCGACGGCACCGTGACGGCCAAGGAGCGCCGCCGCCTGCACGCGATGCAGGACGGCGCCAGCCGCGACACCCACCGCAAGAAGCACAACGAGCGCACTGCGGGCTCCGGCAGCTGAAACGCCTGCTAACAAATCCGTCCTTGGCCACGCGCTGCTAGGGATGTCACCCGACCCGACGCAAGCACAGCATCCAGCGCTCCTGCACCACGTTGGAGCGCTGCATGAAATTGCTTGCATTGGCCGGCCTTGCGCTGGCCGCGGCCGGGGCCGCGCCCGCCGCCACACTGGTCGGCTCGGGTTTCGAGCAGCCGGTCTTCCTGACAGCACCCAGCGGTGACTCGCGGCTCTTCGTCGTCGAGAAGACCGGGCGGGTCAAGATCCTCGGTGGCGACGGCTCCGCCTGGCTGGACCTTTCCACCCAGGTCGACACGGGCGGCGAGCGCGGCCTGCTGGGCCTGGCCTTCGACCCCGCCTTCTCGACCAATGGCCGTCTGTACGTCGACTACATCGACAAGACAACGCTGAACACCGTCGTCGCCAGCTACACGCTGGGTGCCAATGGTCGGCCCGACGCGGCGAGCGCCAAGACCATCATCTCCATCGCCCAGCCCGCCGGCCGCAACAACCACAAGGCCGGTTGGCTGGGCTTCAGCAATGCCGACCCTGGCCAGCTCTACATCGCCACCGGCGACGGCGGCAGTGGCAACGACCCCGACAACAACGCGCAGAACCTGAACAGCAACCTTGGCAAGCTGCTGCGCATCACGCCCCAGGCCGCCGGCGGCTACACGGTGCCCACGGACAACCCCTTTGTCGGCGCGGCCGGCAATGACGAGATCTGGGCCTATGGCCTGCGCAACCCCTACCGCAACAGCTTCGACCGCCAGACCGGCGACCTGTGGATGGGCGATGTCGGCCAGGGCGCGCGCGAGGAGATCGACTTCGCGTCGGCAGCGAGCGGCCTGGGCCGAGGCGCCAACTATGGCTGGCGCGTGCGCGAAGGCACGATCCCGACGCCCGGCATCAACGATCCGACGCCCCCCAACCTGACCGAACCGGTGTACGACTACGGCCGCAGCGCGGGTGACGCCACCGTCATCGGCGGCTACGTCTACCGCGGCGGCGCGGACGCCAGCCTGCAGGGCAAATATGTCTTCGGCGACTACATCTCCGGCCGCATGTGGACGCTGAGCGGCGGCACCGCCACGCCACTGGCCTCGCCTTTCGGCGGCGGCACGCTGACCAGCTTCGGCGAAGGCAGCGACGGCGCGCTCTATGCCGTGGGCATCAACGGCGACATCTACCTGCTGGCCGCTGCCGTGCCGGAGCCCGCGTCGGCCGCGCTGTTCGTGCTGGGCCTGGCGGCGGGCGGTTTCTTCATTCGTCGCCGCCGCGCTTGAGGGCCAGGCCGGCTTCGTAGAGCCGGTTGCGCGGCGCGCCGCTGATCTGCGCGGCCAGCGCCACGGCCTGCTTCAGCGGCAGTTCGGCCGCCAGCAGCGCCAGCACGCGCAACGCCTCGTCGGGCAGCGCGTCATCCGCCGCCGCCACGGGCGCGCGGGCGTGCAGCACCAGCACGAACTCGCCACGCTGGCGCTGCGCATCGGCCGCCAGCCAGGCGGGCAGCGTCGCGGCTTCGGCCGTGTGGATGCTTTCAAACTGCTTGGTCAGCTCGCGGCAGACCGTCACGCGGCGCTCGGGCGCCAGTTCCGCCAGCAGCGCGATGACTTCGACGATGCGGTGCGGCGCTTCGAAGACGACCTGGCTCTGGCCTTCGACCGCCAGCACCGCCTGAAGAGCCGTGCGGCGCTCGCCGGCCTTGGTGGGCAGGAAGCCGGCGAATGCAAAGCCCTGCGCCGCCGTGTCGCCCGCGACGCTGAGCGCCGTCACCGCGCTGCTGGGCCCCGGCAGCGGCAGCACGCGGTAGCCGGCGGCGACGACTTCCTGCACCAGCACCGCGCCGGGGTCGGAAATGGCCGGCGTGCCGGCGTCCGACGCGTAGGCCACGCGCTCACCGGTCGCCAGCCGCGCGAGGACGTTGGCGCTGGCCTCGCGCTCGTTGTGCTGGTGCAGCGCGATCAGCGGCTTGTGCAGGCCCAGGTGGCGCAGCAGCGAGCCGCCCTGGCGCGTGTCCTCGCAGGCCAGCGCGTCGACCAGACCCAAGGCATGGATGGCGCGCAAGGACAGGTCGGCGAGATTGCCGATGGGCGTCGCGACGAGGTAGAGCGTGGCGGCCGGATACTGCTGGCCGCCGGCCGCGGCCGCGGCGGCCTGGCAAAGCAGGGAGGCATCGATGTTCAACTGGGGCTCTCGATCTAAACCGGACACGACGGGCCGCGGCGCTGCGGCCGAGGACGCGGCACTGGCCCATCTGCAACGTGCGGGCCTGCGCCTTCTGGAGCGGAATTATCGAGTCGCCGCCGGCCCCAGCCGCCGCGCGGGCGAGGTGGACCTGATCCTGACGGACCGCGACGGCACACTGGTGTTCGTCGAAGTGCGGGCGCGGGCCGATGCCTCGCACGGTGGCGCGGCGGCCAGCGTCACCGTCAAGAAGCAGCAGCGGCTGATCTACGCCGCCCAGCATTACCTGCTGCGCCACGCCAGCCCGCCGCCCTGCCGTTTCGACGTCGTCGCGCTCGACGGTGAGCAACTCACCTGGTTACAGGGAGCCTTCGATTTGAGCTGACTATGATTCCCCTCTGATGATCGAACAAAGAATCCAGCAGCAGTTCTTCGAGAGCGCCGACCTGCTCTACCAAGCCGCCGAGCAACTGGCCCGGCCCCTCGCGATGGCCGCGCAGATGGTGGTGGACGCCATCACCGGCGGCAATCGCATCCTGTGCGCCGCCCAGGGCCTGGCCAGCATGGACGCCGACTACCTCGCCGCCCGCTTCGCCGGCCGCTTCGAGCAGGAGCGCCCTGGACTCGCCGCCTGGAGCCTGGCCGCCCAGGCCCGCGAAGCCGCCGGGCTGGACCTGGCGCGACTGCTGCAGGCCCACGGTCATCCGGGCGACGTGCTCATCATGATCGAGCCTCTGCGCGAGCAGCGCGACGCCTGGCAGCCCATCCTGGCGGTGGCCCACGCGCAGGAGATGAGCATCATTGCGCTGACCGCCCAGCCGCCCGGCGCGGCCGACGAGTGGCGCGGCGTGCTGCAGGACACCGACATCCAGATCCGCGTCAGCCACGGCCGCGAGCCGCGCGTTGTGGAAGCCCAGCGCGTGCTGCTGCATGCGCTGGCCGACGCCGTCGACCTGCAACTGCTCGGCAGCGACGAATAACCCTTTGATGGAATCCCCGATGAAGAAGCTCACCCTGACCCTGACCGCCGCCGTTCTTGCCAGCACGCTCGCCACCGGCTGCGCGCCGCTGCTGATCGGCGGCGCGATGGTGGGCGGCGTCACCGTCGCCACCGACCGCCGCACCTCGGGCTCCCAGCTCGAGGACGAGACCATCGAGGTCAAGGCCGGCGCCCGCGTGCGCGAGCAGCTGGGCGAGAAGGTGCATGCCACCGTCAACAGCTACAACCGCGTCGTGCTGATCACCGGCGAGGCCAACTCCGAGGAGTCCCGCGCGGCGCTGGACGGCATCGTCGGCGGCGTGGAGAACGTGCAGAAGGTGTTGAACGAGACCGCCGTCATGGCCGCCAGCTCGCTGAGCAGCCGCTCCAACGACGTGGTCATCCAGGGCAAGATCAAGGCCCAGCTCATCGAGGCGCGCGACCTGCTGAGCAACGCCTTCTACGTCGTCGTCGAACGCGGTCAGGTGTACCTGATGGGCCGCGTGACGGAGCGCGAGGCCGACCGCGCGACGGAGATCGCGCGCCAGGTCAGCGGCGTGCGCAAGGTGGTGCGCGCCTTCGAGATCATTACCGAGGAAGAACTCGCTCGCACCGCCCCGAAGAAGTAAGCCCCTCGTCCAGCGCCTGCGGCGCTGGACGGCCCCCCCGAGGGGACACCGATGCTCACGGGCAAGCCCCGGCGGCGCGCTTGATTCAAAGACGCTTGATCAGGCTGGACGTGTCCCAGCGGTTGCCGCCCAGCGCCTGCACGTCGGCGTAGAACTGGTCCACCAGCGCGGTCAGCGGCAGGCGCGCGCCGTTGCGGCGGGCCTCGTCGAGCACCAGGCCCAGGTCCTTGCGCATCCAGTCGACCGCGAAGCCGAAGTCGAACTGGCCCACCACCATGGTCTTGCCGCGGTTGTCCATCTGCCAGCTCTGCGCTGCACCCTTGCCGATGACCTCCAGCACCTGCACCATGTCCAGGCCCGCGGTCTGGCCGAAGCGCACCGCCTCGGACAGGCCTTGCAGCACACCGGCGATGCAGATCTGGTTGACCATCTTGGCAAGCTGACCCGAACCCGGGCCGCCCAGCAGCGTGACGGCCTTGGCGAAGGCGAGCGCGATGGGCTTGGTGGCGTCGAAGGGTCCCGCGTCACCACCGCACATGACGGTCAGCGCGCCATTGATGGCACCGGCCTGACCGCCGGAGACCGGTGCATCGATGAAGGGGATGCCGCGTTTCGCGCCTTCGGCGTGCAGCTCCCGGGCGATCTCGGCCGAGGCCGTCGTGTGGTCGACAAACACCGCGCCAGCCGCCATGCCGGCAAACGCACCGACATCACCCAGCACGACGGAGCGCAGGTCGTCGTCGTTGCCGACGCAGCAGAAGACAAACTCAGCACCCTTCACGGCATCGGCCGGCGTGGCGGCGAACGAACCGCCGTACTCCTTCGCCCAGGCTTCGGCCTTGGCCACCGTGCGGTTGTAGACGGTGACTTGATGGCCGGCACGCGCCAGGTGGCCGGCCATGGGATGGCCCATGACGCCCAGGCCCAGGAAGGCGACGCGGCGGGAAGGAACGGGGTCGTAGCTGCGGGTGCTCATGCTCAGAGGATGGTGAGGTGTTCGGTGCCGGTGGACAGGTCGCCGCTGCGCGCGCGCTCGCTGTTGAGCTTGATTTGCAGGCGCAGGTCGTTGACGGAGTCGGCGTTGCGCAGCGCATCCTCGTAGGTGACCTTGCCGGCCTCGTAGAGGTCGAACAGTGCCTGGTCGAAGGTCTGCATGCCCAGCTCGCGCGAGCGCTTCATCAGCTCCTTGATCTCGCTGATCTCGCCCTTGAAGATCAGGTCGGAGATCAGCGGCGAGTTCAGCAGGATCTCGACGGCGGCGACGCGGCCCTTGCCTTCGCGGCGCGGCAGCAACCGCTGCGAGATCAGCGCGCGCAGGTTCAGCGACAAGTCCATCAGCAACTGCTGACGGCGGTCCTCGGGGAAGAAGTTGATGATGCGGTCCAGCGCCTGGTTGGCGCTGTTGGCGTGCAGCGTGGCCATGCACAGGTGGCCGGTCTCCGCAAAGGCCACCGCGTGCTCCATGGTCTCGCGGTCGCGCAGCTCGCCCATCAGGATGACGTCGGGCGCCTGGCGCAGCGAATTCTTCAGCGCCGCTTCCCAGCTGTCGGTGTCCAGGCCCAGCTCGCGCTGCGTGACGATGCAGTTCTTGTGCGGATGCACGAACTCGATCGGGTCCTCGATGGTCACGATGTGGCCGTAGGTCGTCTCGTTGCGCTCGTCGATCATCGCGGCGAGCGACGTGCTCTTGCCGGAGCCGGTCGCGCCCACGACGATGACCAGGCCGCGCTTGTGCTGCACCACCTCGCGCAGCACGACGGGCAGGTCCAGCGACGTGATGGTCGGCAACGTGGACGGGATGGTCCGCAGCACCAGGCCGACCTGGCCTTGCTGCAGGAAGGCGTTGACGCGGAACCGCCCGACACCGTGCGGCGAGATCGCGAAGTTGCACTCCTTGGTGCGCTCGAACTCGGCCGCCTGCTTGTCGTTCATGATGGCCCGCGCCAGCTGCAGCGTGTGCTGGCCGGTCAGCGGCTGCGGCGACACCTTGGTCAGCTTGCCGTCCACCTTGATGGCGGGCGGGAACTCGGACGTCAGGAAGAGGTCCGAGCCCTTGCGCGACAGCATCAGCCGCAGCAGGTCGTTGATGAACTTGGAGGCCTGATCGCGTTCCATGGTGCGTGTCCTTTGCGATCAGCCGGGGAAGTTCTCAGGGAACTTCGCCTTGGAGCGGGCTTCAGCAGCCGAGATGATGTTGCGGCGAACCAGGTCGGTAAGGTTCTGGTCCAGCGTCTGCATGCCCTGCGAATTACCGGTCTGGATGGACGAGTACATCTGCGCCACCTTGTTCTCGCGGATCAGGTTGCGGATGGCCGAGGTGCCCAGCATGATCTCGTGCGCCGCGACGCGGCCGGTGCCGTCCTTCAGCTTGCACAGGCTCTGCGAGATGACGGCCACCAGCGACTCCGACACCATCGCCCGCACCATTTCCTTTTCGGCCGCGGGGAAGACGTCGACGATACGGTCGACGGTCTTGGCGGCCGACGAGGTGTGCAGCGTGCCGAACACCAGGTGACCCGTCTCGGCCGCGGTCAGCGCCAGGCGGATGGTTTCCAGGTCGCGCATTTCGCCGACCAGCACGCAGTCCGGGTCTTCGCGCAGCGCCGAGCGCAAGGCGTTGGCGAACGAATGCGTGTGCGGGCCGACCTCGCGCTGGTTGATCAGGCTCTTCTTGGACTCGTGCACGAACTCGATCGGGTCCTCGATGGTCAGGATGTGGCCGTACTCGTTCTCGTTGAGGTGGTTGACCATGGCCGCCAGCGTCGTGCTCTTGCCGGAGCCGGTGGGGCCGGTCACCAGCACCATGCCGCGGGGCTTGAGCGCAAGTTCGGCAAAGACCTTGGGCGCGGCCAGCTGCTCCAGCGACAGGATCTTGCTCGGAATGGTCCGGAACACGGCGCCCGCGCCGCGGTTCTGGTTGAAGGCATTGACGCGGAAACGCGCCAGGCCCTGGATCTCGAACGAGAAGTCGACTTCCAAGGTTTCCTCGTAAACCTTGCGCTGCGAGTCGTTCATGATGTCGTAGACCATGTCGTGGACCGCGCGGTGGTCCAGGGCCTCGACATTGATGCGGCGCACGTCGCCATGCACGCGGATCATGGGTGGCAGCCCAGCCGAGAGGTGCAGGTCGGATGCCTTGTTCTTGACCGAAAATGCCAGCAGCTGAGTGATGTCCATGATGTTCCGTGGAATGCTCGGACCATTATGGCGATCTCCGACAACCTTCAATCCATCAAAAGCCGCATCCAGGCGGCATGTGTCTCAGCCGGGCGTCCCCCCGAGGCGGTACGCCTGCTGGTTGTCAGCAAGACCTTCCCTGCCGCCGCCGTGCGTGAAGCCTTCGCGGCCGGCGCCCACGCCTTCGGCGAGAACTATGTTCAGGAAGGCCTGGCCAAGGTCGGCGAGCTGGCCGACCTGCGCGCCGGCATCGAATGGCACCTGATCGGCCCGCTGCAGTCCAACAAGACCAAGCCCGTGGCTGAAGCCTTCGACTGGGTGCATTCGGTGGACCGGCTCAAGATCGCCCAGCGGCTGTCGGAGCAGCGCCCGGCCGAGCTGGCGCCGTTGAACGTCTGCCTGCAGGTCAACATCAGCGACGAGGCCAGCAAGAGCGGCCTGCCGATGGGTGAAGTCGCCGCGCTGGCCCGCCAGGTCGCCGCCCTGCCCCGGCTGAAGCTGCGCGGGCTGATGGCGGTGCCCGAGCCCGGCCCCGAGGCGCTGGGCCAGCACCGCGCGATGGCCGCGCTGTTCGGCGAGCTGAAGGCTGGCGGCCTGGCGCTGGACACGCTGTCGCTGGGCATGAGCGCCGACCTGGAAGATGCGATCACGGCCGGTTCGACGATGGTGCGCGTCGGCTCGGCCATCTTCGGCAGCCGCGGCTAGGGCCGGATCACCACCTCGGCGGCCTTGAGCCCCTGCGAGGCCACGCGCAGCGTCACCGGCCCGGTCGCGCCCGGCTTGAGCTTCACGATGGCCAGCGCCAGCGCATTGAAGGCGCGGCGCTCGGTGGACTTGAAGGCGGTGTGGTCGGTCGCGTCGCCGTTGTCGGTCGCAACGAGCTCGCCCGGGCCTTCCAGCGTGAACAGCAGCTGGGGCTTGCTGCGTGGCACGGGCTGGCCAGCGGCATCCACCACCGTCGCCGTGACGAAGGCCAGGTCGCGCCCGTCGGCGGCAATCGCCGCGCGGTCGACCGCCAGCTGCAGGCTCTCGGCCGCGCCGGTCGTCGCGACGCGGCTGCGCGCCCATTCCTTGCCCGCCTTGTAGGCCACCACCCGCAGTTCGCCCGGCTCGTAGACGACGTCGTCCCAGCGCAGCCGGTAGTCCAGCGCGCCCTTCTGGCGCCGGCCCAGCGAGCGACCGTTCAGGAACAGCTCGGCCTCGTCGCCCGACGTGTAGACGTGCACCGGCGTGACCTGGCCCACGCGTTCCGGCCAGTTCCAGTGCGGCAGGATGTGCGCCATGGCCAGGTCCGGCCGCCAGCGCGCCTGGTAGAGGTAGAAGCGGTCCTTCTTGAAGCCCGCCAGGTCCAGGATGCCGAAATAGGAGCTGCGCGACGGCATCTGGATCTTGCCCAGGCGCTGCAACTCCTCCTTGGCCCGCTCGCGCTCCTCGGCGCTGTGGAAGTCCAGCAGGTTGCTGCTGTCGTCGTTGAAGGGCGTGGGCTCGCCCAGATAGTCGAAGCCGGTCCAGACGAACTCGCCGGCGACGAAGCGCTGCTGGTCCTGGGCGCGGAACTCGGCGTCCGGCGTCGTGGCCCAGGGCGGCGCGACCAGGTCGTAGGAGCTGACCTGGAAGTTGGCGCGGCCCAGCGCCGGGTTGTCGTCCACCGGGAAGACGTATTCGCCGCGCGAGCTGATCGTCGACGCCGTCTCGCTGCCATACAGCGGCTGGGCCGGGTTGGCGGCGTGGAACTTGGCGTATTCCTTGGGCTTGTAGTTGTAGCCGAACACGTCCACCGTCTTCTGGAAGCCGTTGTAGCCGGCCTGCAGCACATGGGCCGCGGCCGAGACCAGGCGTGTCGGGTCCTCCTGCCTCACCAGCTCGGCCAGGCGCGTGGAGACGGCCGGGCCATCGGCGCGGCCCAGTTCGTGGATCTCGTTGCCGGTGCTCCACAGGATGACCGACGGGTGGTTGCGGTCGCGCCGCACCCAGGCGCGCAGGTCAGCCTCGGACCAGTCGGCGAAATGCTGGTGGTAGTCCTGGCGCTTCTTGGCCTGGGTCCAGGTGTCGAACAGCTCGTCGATGACCAGCAGGCCCATGCGGTCGGTCAGCTCCAGCAGCTCGGGCGCGGGCGGGTTGTGGCTGGTGCGGATGGCGTTGACACCCATCTCGCGCAGCAACTCCAGCTGGCGCTCGGCGGCGCGCACGTTGAAGGCGGCGCCTAGCGCGCCCAGGTCATGGTGCATGCAGACGCCGTTGAGCTGCACGCGGCGGCCGTTGAGGTGAAAGCCGTCGTCGGCCGTGAAGGCGACGCGGCGCACGCCGAACGGCGTCTCCACGCGGTCCAGCACGCGCCGGCCCTGCTTCACGACGGTGACGGCGACATGGCGCTGCGGCGAGGCCACGGCCCACAGCGCCGGCCTGGCCAGCCGCAGATCGAAGTCCAGCAGCGTGCGCTCACCGGCCTTGAGCATTCGCGGCTGCTCGCGCGCCGGCACGAGTGGCGCACCGACCGGGCGGCCGTTGGCGTCGGCCCGGTAGACCTCAACGGTCACGTCGGCCTTGACCGGCGCCGGGCCCTCGTTGGCCACCGCCAACCGCACCGCCACCGTCGCCCGCTCGGCCGACACCTCGGGCGTGCGCACGAACACCTGCCCCGCCGGCACATGGACGGCGTCGGTGCGTGTCAGCCAGACGTGGCGATAGAGGCCGCCACCCGGATACCAGCGCGAGGAACTGGGCGGGTTGTCGAGGCGGATCGCCAGGCTGTTGTCGGCGCCCGGCTTCAGGCAGCCGGTCAGGTCCACCTGGAAGGACGTGTAGCCATAGGGCCAGCCGCCCACCAGCCGACCGTTGCAGTAGACGGCCGAGTTGGACAACGCGCCGTCGATCTCCAGCACCGTGCGCTTGCCGGCGTCGCCAATCGTCAGTGCCAGGCGCTTGCGATACCAGGCCACGCCGTGCCAGGGCAGCTTGCCCGTCTCGCCGGGCAGGGCCTGGCTGAAGGGGCTCTCCACACCCCAGTCATGCGGCAGGTCCAGCAGGCGCCAGCCGCCGTCGTCGAAATCGCGGGCGGCGTAGGCCAGTGCCTCGCCCGGCGCCGGGCCGGCGGGCGGTGCCGGTGGCGCCGTGGCCAGCAGCGGCGCGGCGGCAGCCAGCAGCCAGGGTTTGAAGTCGGCCGGGCGCAAGGCCGCGGCACCCTGCGGATCGCCTTGAGTGAAGCGCCAGCCTGCAGACCAGTCCAGCCGTTCGCGCGCCTGGGCGGGCGCCGTGCCCGACAACGCCAGCACCAAGGCGAACAGGGACAGCGGGGCGGAAATCGACATGGTCTGGCCTGGATGCGGACGGGGCGCCGCATGCTAGAGGCCCGCCCCGCCGCGCGGCCCGCGGCAACGCTCAAGCTGCTGAGCGAATGCCACACTCCTGCCTCATGCTTTCCCCCTTGCTCAACGCGCTGGCCGCCAGCCTGCTGCTCCTCATCGGCCCCTGCAGCCAGGCCGGCCCCGTGCCCGACACGCTGGCGCAGCGTGCCCTGGCCTGCACCGGCTGCCACGGCAAGGAGGGCCGTGCTGCGCCCGATGGCTACTACCCGCGCCTGGCGGGCAAGCCGGCGGGCTATCTGTACAACCAGCTGCTGAACTTCCGCGACGGCCGGCGCGACTACGGGCTGATGAGCGAGCTGATCGCGCCGCTGTCCGACACCTATCTGCAGGAGCTGGCCGGGCATTTCGCGTCGCTGGACCTGCCCTACCCGCCGCCACAAAAGCCCACGTTGCCGGCGCCCGAGCTGGCCCGCGCCGAGGCGTTGATCCGCAGCGGCGACGCCGCCCGCCGCCTGCCGGCCTGCACCGCCTGCCATGGAGCGCGGCTGACCGGCACGCAGCCGGGCGTGCCGGGCCTGCTGGGCCTGTCGCGCGACTACCTGAACGGCCAGCTAGGCGCCTGGCGCAGCGGCCAGCGCCGCGCGCTGGCGCCGGACTGCATGGCGCAAATCGCCAAGACGCTGACCGAGGCCGAGATCAACGCGATGACGCAGTTCCTGGCCGGCCAGCCCATGCCGGCCGACCCGCACCCGGCCGCCGCACTGGCCGCGCCCGCGCCGTTGCGCTGCGGGGGGCTGCAGCCATGAGGCGGGCATGGATCGCCCTGGTGCTGCTGGTGCTGCTCGCCACGGCCGCCGGCTTCGCGCTGCTGGCCTGGCAGCGCGGCCTGAGCGACGCGACACCGCCGTCCAGCACGCCCGTCAGCCTCGAGCGCGGCGCCTACCTGGCGGCGGTGGGCAACTGCGCCGGCTGCCACACGGCCCGCGGCGGCGAGCGCCTGGCCGGCGGCCGCGCCATCCCGACGCCCTTCGGCACCGTCTTCTCGCCCAACCTGACGCCCCACGCGACCGGCCTGGCCGGCTGGAGCAGCGACGACTTCTGGCGGGCCCTGCACCTGGGCACCAGCCGCGACGGCCGGCTGCTGGTGCCGGCGCACCCGGTCACCAACACCACCCTCGTCACCCGCGAGGACGCCGACGCGCTGCACGCCTGGCTGCAGGCCCAACCGCCCGCGGCCGCCACGCGCCGGGCGCATGAGTTGCGCGGCATCTACGGCAGCCAATTGGCGATCGCCGCGTGGCGGGCGCTGTATTTCAGCCCCGGCGTCTACCGGCCCGACCCGGCGCATGACGCGACCTGGAACCGCGGTGCCTACCTGAGCCAGGGCCTGGCCCACTGCAGCGCCTGCCATGCCGGGCGTGATGCGCTGGGCGGCGACCAGGGTGCCGCCGATTTCCGCGGCGGCCTGCTGGCCGGCCTGGGCTGGCAGGCGCCGTCGCTGCTGGACCCCGCCGAGGCCGGCGTGCAGCGCTGGCCGGCCCAGACGCTGCAGCGCTGGCTGCGCGACGGCCACGCGGACGGCCACGCGGCCCAAGGCCCGATGGCCGAGGTCGTGCTGGGCAGCACGGCGGCCTTGAACGACGCCGACCTCGCCGCGATGGCCGCCTATCTGCGCGCGCTGCCGCAGCAGCCCACCGCTCGGCCGGAGCCCGCGCGGCCCGACCCCGCCCGCCGCGAGCGCGGCGCCGGCCTCTACCGCGAGCATTGCGCCGCCTGCCACGGTGCGCAGGGCGAAGGCCGGCACGACGAATCGGGCGCCATCGCCTACCCGGCGCTGGCGGGCAGCCGCCTGGTCAGCCAGGCCAGCGCGGCCAACCTGATCCGCGTCATCGAGCGCGGCGGCTTCGCGCCGGCCACGCCCGGCCACCCGCGGCCGTATGGCATGCCACCCTTTGCCGGCCTGCTGTCCGCGGACGATCTGGCCGCGCTGGCCAGCCATTTGCGCCAGTCCTTCGGGCATGGCGCCGGCGAGATCGACACCGTGGAGGTGCTGCGTTTGCGTTCGGCAGCCGCGGCACATTGACGCGGCAAGCCCCGAGGCGAGGGGAGCGACGTGAACGACTTCACGGCAGGCTGGCGCAGCCTTGAAGCAAATGGTCACAGGTCGCGACACACTGCGCGGCGGCCGCTGGGTGGGCCGAAAAAAACAAGGCCGCGAGGCCTACAGTCATCGTTGGATTCAAGAGCGGCAGCCTGCCGCCGATACCCGAAGATCACCGCAAGGACCTGAACTGCAATGAACTTCCTGACGCAACTGCGCATTGGCCAACGGCTGGCGGTGAGCTTCGGCCTGCTGATCCTGCTTCTGGTGGCGATTGGCTTTTATGGCGCCTCCAACGCCAACCGCCTGGCCAAGGACCTGGATCGAACCGCCAACTCCAGCCTCGTGAAGATCGCTGCGGCGAACGCCCTCGAGAGCCAGGTGAACATCATTTCGCGCGCCGTGCGCGACCTGCTGCTGCTGGACACCGCCGGCGCCATCAAGAAGCAGAAGGCCGCCATCACCGGCGCGCTCGAAGAAGCCGAAACGCAGCTGGCCGGCCTGGAAAAGGCGGCCACCGACGACAAGGAGAAGTCCGTCGTCGGCGAGGTGCGGGAGCGCAAGACCAAGTTCCTGACCGCGCTGGAGAAGTTCCAGAAGGTGCAGACCGACGGCAGCCCCGACGAAGCCCGTGAAAGCCTGATCACCGACCTGCGCCCCGCCCAGGCCGCGCTGCAGGAAGGCCTGAAGAAGCTGGTCGACATGCAGTTCGACAGCGGCAAGGAACTCGCCACCTCCGGCGGTGAACTGGCCCGTTCGTCGGTGCTGCTGACCGCCGTGCTGGTCGCCGTGGCGGCCGCCATCGGCATCGGCGGCGGCATCGTCATCGCCCGCTCCATCGTCGGCCCGGCCCGCCGCGCCCAGGCAGCCGCCGAAGCCATCCGCGACGGCGACCTGACCCAGAACATCCAGGTCGAAGGCCGCGACGAGCTGAGCCAGATGCTGCAGGCCATGAAGGACATGCAGACCGCCTTGTCCGGCGTCGTGCGCGACGTGTCGACCGCCGCCAGCGAGGTTGCGTCCAACTCGGGCTCCATCGCCGACAGCAATTCCAACCTGGCCGAGCGCACGACGCGTTCCGCCGCCAGCCTGCAGAACACGGCCGCCTCGGTCGAGGAAATCGCCTCCACGCTGAAGGGCGCCAGCGACCTGACCCGCCGCGCCGCCGGCATCGCCGTGACCGCGCGCCAGTCGGCCAGCAACGGCGGCGCCGTGGTCTCCAAGGTCGTCGAGACCATGGAAGAAATCAGCGCCAGCTCCAAGAAGATCGGCGACATCATCGGCGTCATCGACGGCATCGCCTTCCAGACCAACATCCTGGCGCTGAACGCGGCCGTGGAAGCCGCCCGTGCCGGCGAGCATGGCCGCGGTTTCGCGGTCGTGGCGGCCGAAGTGCGCGCGCTGGCCCAGCGCTCGGCCGGCGCCGCCAAGGAAATCAAGGTGCTGATCCAGGAATCGACCGTCAAGGTCGAGAACGGCACGACGCTGGTCAACAACGCAGGCGTCACCATCCGCAGCGTCGTCGACGAAGTGAACAACATGGGCCAGTTGATCGAGGAAATCTCGCACTCGGCCCAGGAGCAGGCCACGGGCGTCGGCGTCGTCAACGGCGCGATGAACGAACTGGACAAGGCCACGCAGCAGAACACCAGCCTGGTCGGCGAGCTCAGCCGCTCCGCCGACGCGCTGCGCGACAGCTCGACCCGCCTGATCGAGGCCGTCGGCTTCTTCCGCGCCGCCTGACCCCAAATCCCCACTTCCCGAGGTTCGCCATGTCATTCCTGCGTTCCGCCACCGTGCTCGCCGCCAGCCTGATGCTGGCTCTGGCCGCCCACGCCACGCCCAAGATCGTCAAGAAGGTGCCGCCGGACTTCCCGGCGGAGGCCTCCAAGAAGGGCATCTCCACCGGCGTCGTCAAGGCCAAGATGATCATCGAGGCCGACGGCAAGGTCAGCGACGTCGAGATCCTGGAAGCAGAGCCCAAGCGCGTCTTCGACCGCGCCGTGAAGTCGGCGTTGATGGAGTGGAAGTTCGAGCCGGGCGAGAAGGCCACGCACGAAGTCAAGCTCGTCTTCAAGAACGAGGACTGAACAAGGACCGAGAACAGGCCCTGCGGCCTGTTCGACGCCTTGCGAAGGCCAGCGACCGAAGCAGCGCCTGCGCGCTGTCTGACGCGCTACGGAGAACCGCGGCATGCAGGCCGCGGGCATGAGCGTGACCCGTCGGCCTACCGCCGCATCCCCGCCGGCACGTCCCCGGCCTTGCTCTGCCACCACTGCACGCCGCCTACCACCAGAACCACCGCCACGACGGCGCCGGCCACCAGGCCCAGGCGCCGTTTTCTTTGCGCGTGCCGAACATGCTGGCGGCCGCCACCGGCGGCCTCGTGCAGGGCCGGGGCGAGCTGGACGCGCCTGACACGCTGCAGATTCACCGCCTGCTTGCGCCCGTCACGCCCGGTCACAATTTCAAAGCTCAGCGATTCATCCAGCCGCGGGCCCTCGCCGTCGGTCGGAAACGCCGCCAGGCCCACAAACACCTCTTCCCCGCCGCCCGAGGGGCGGATCGTGCCGTACCCGGCATCGGGATTCCAGGCGCTCAAAACTCCTTCAAATCGCATACTGTCCTCAAACGCAACCCTTAAATCTTGGGGGAGGCGGGGCCAGGCGCCGCAACCGGATGTAAGCCCGACAATCCCGCCTCCTTCGAAAGCCACACTCCCGCGCATGCCCATCAACTGGTTCCCAGGCCACATGAATTCCACCCGCCAGGCGATCAAGGATCGCGTCAAGGCAGGACTGGACGTGGTCATCGAGCTGCTGGACGCGCGCCTGCCCGGCTCCAGCAGCAACCCGCTGCTGGCCGCGCTGACCACTGGCCGGCCGTCGCTGAAGGTGCTGAACAAGCAAGACCTGGCCGACCCGTCGGTCACCGCTGACTGGCTCGCCCATTACAACGCCCAGCCGCACACGCGCGCCATCCCCTTGGACGCGGGTGACAAGTCCCCCGCGCGGGCACTGATCAAGGCCTGCCGCGAGCTGGCCCCGCTGCGCGGCGACATGCACAAGCCGCTGCGCGTGCTGATCTGCGGCATCCCCAACGTCGGCAAAAGCACGCTGATCAACACGCTGGTGGGCCGCAAGGCCGCCAAGACCGGCGACGAGCCCGGCATCACCAAGCTGGAGCAGAAGTTCGTGCTGGAGAACGGCTTCTACCTGTTCGACACCCCCGGCATGCTGTGGCCGCGCATCGCCATCGAGCAGAGCGGCTACAACCTCGCCGCCAGCGGCGCCATCGGCCGCAACGCCTTCGACGAAGAAGAAGTGGCGCTGGAGTTGATCCACCTGCTCAAGCGCCGCTACCCCGAGCGGCTGCAGGAGCGCTACGGTCTGACCGAACTGGGCGCGGACGACGCCGTGCTGGAAGCCATCGGCCTGAAGCGCGGCGCCAAGGTGCGCGGCGGCGCGGTGCAGATGCACAAGGCCGCCGAGGCACTGCTGATCGACTACCGCCAGGGGCTGCTGGGGCGCATCACGCTGGAGACGCCCGAGGAAATGAGCGCCTGGCGCCGCGCCGCGGCCGACGAGGAGGCACGCAAGGCCGCCGAGGCGGAAGCCACCCGCTTGGCGGACAAGGAGCGCCGCAGCGGCAAGCGCAAGGCCACCAGCGGCGACGCGTGATTCCCCTGCCTTGACCGGCCCCGGTGCGCGCCTATGCTGGGCCGACTCAGAACGACAAGAGACAACATGAGCCGACTCTCCCTGCTCGACCTCGCGTTCTTCATCGCCGAGAACGAGGCCAGCCCCAAGCACGTCGCCGGCCTGCACATCCACCAGACACCCAAGGGCGGCGGCGCGAATTTCGCGAAGCAGCTCTATGAAGAGTTCCTGACCCATAGCGACGTGCAGCCGCCGTTCGACCAGGTCATCAACTTCGTGTCGGCCGGGCTGATGCCAAGTTGGACGACGGCCGAGTCGGTGGACCTGAGCGAGCATGTCTTCTTCCACAAGATGAAGGCTGGCCACAACGACCGCGAGGCGCTGTACGCGCTGACGTCCGAGCTGCACGAGCCCATGCTGGACCGCAGCCGGCCGCTGTGGGAGGTGCATGTCATCGCTGGCCTGTGGGACAAGCAGTTCGCCGTTTACTACAAGATGCACCACGCGGTGGCCGATGGCATCACGATGACGCGCTGGGGCGTCGATTCGCTGCGCACGACACCGGACGACGACACCCTCACGCCGGTCTGGACGCTGGACCACACGCGCCGCAGCGGCAGCGGCCGCAAGAAGCGGCTGGACCAGGCGGTGGCAGGCACGGTCTGGAAGCAGCTCACCGCCAACAGCAAGCGCGCCGTCGGCATCGGGCGGCTCACCGCCATGCTGGCGCTGGAGGCCGTCAAGCTGACGAAGAACGCCATCGCCCTGCCCTTCATGGCCAGCGGCAGCACGCCCTTCACCGGCAATGCGACGCCCGGCCGGCAGTTCGCGACCGCCGCCGTGCCCATGGCCCGCATCGACGCCATCCGCAAGGTGGCGCGCGCCACGCTCAACCATGTCGCGCTGACCTGCCTGGACGGCGCCATGCACCGCTACCTGGCCGACGAGGGCATAGAGCTGGACCGGCCCATCACCATCCAGATGCCGGTCAACCTGCGCCGCGAGGGCGAGAAGGGTGGCGGCAACAAGATCGGCATCATCCTGGTGGACCTGTCGCCGCCCACCGACGACGCCTATGTGCGGCTGCGCAACGTCGGCTACTCGCTGCGCAACGTGCGCGCCATGATCGACGCGGTCGCGCCCGAGGCCGTCGAGACCTACACCATCCTGACCGGCCTGCTGGGCCAGATCGCCGGCATGCTCAAGCTGGCCGACGTCATCACGCCCATGGGCAACACGCTGGTGTCCAACGTGCCCGGCCCCGACCACCGCCTGTACATGAAGGGTGCGCCGCTGCTGGAGATGCACCCGGTATCGACGCTGCCGGCCACGCACCTGCTCAACATCACGCTGTTCAGCTATGCCGGCACGCTGTATTTCGGGTTGATCGCGACGGACGCGCTGCCCAACCTCGGCCGGCTGGCGGGCTATGTCGAGGAAGAGATCGCGGCACTGGAGCAGGCGGTCGGCATCGCGACGGTCTGAGCGGCATGCCACTGCCTCTGTTCCCGTCGGCCTGGATGACCGAGGAGCACCGGCTGCTGCAAGCCAGCGCCGCGCGCTTCTTCGCCGAACGCTGGGTGCCACGCGCGCCAGGCTGGCGCACCGCCGGCATGATGGAACGCGCCACCTGGCGCGAGGCCGGCGCGCAGGGGCTGCTGTGCGCAGCCATGCCCGAAAGCCATGGCGGCAGCGGCGGCGACTTCGGCCACGAGGCCGTCATCGTCATGGAGGCCGCGCGGGCCAACTTGGGCGGCTTCGGCGGCAGCGTGCACTCGGCCATCGTGGCGCCCTACCTGCGGCGCCACGGCAGCGACGCACAGCACCAGCGCTGGCTGCCGCTGATGGCCACCGGCGAGCGCGTCGGCGCCATCGCGATGACCGAGCCAGGCACGGGCTCGGACCTGCAGGCCATCCGCACCCGCGCGCGGCTGGACGGCGAGCACTATGTCGTCAGCGGCCAGAAGACCTTCATCACCAACGGCCAGAACGCCGATCTCATCGTCATCGTCTGCCGCACCGGTGACGCACCCGGCGCCAAGGGGCTGTCCCTGCTGGTCGCCGAGATCGACGCCGACACGCGCGGCCTGACGCGGCGGCGCCTGGACAAGATCGGCCTGCACGCCCAGGACACCAGCGAGCTGTTCTTCGACGAGCTGCGCGTGCCCGCGGCAAATCTGCTGGGCGAGCGCGAAGGCCTGGCCTTTGGCCAGCTGATGGCCGAGCTGCCGCAGGAGCGGCTGGTCATCGCCGTTCAAGCCGTCGCGATGATGGAGCGGGCGCTGGACGACACCGTCGCCTATGCCAAGCAGCGCGAGGCCTTCGGCCAGGCGATCTGGAACTTCCAGAACACCCGCTTCGTGCTGGCCCAGGCGCAGAGCGACGTGCTGGCCGCGCGCGCGCTGGTCGACGCCGCCATCGCCGCGCACCTGCAGGGCGAGCTCGACGCGGCCCGCGCCGCCCTCGTGAAGGCCTGGTGCAGCGACCTCGCCTCCAAGCTGACCGACGCCTGCCTGCAGCTCTTCGGCGGCTACGGCTACATGCTGGAGAGTCCCATCGCCGAGCTGTGGGCCGATGCGCGCGTGACGCGCATCTACGGCGGCACCAACGAGATCATGAAGGAACTGGCCTCGCGCTCCATGTGAGGCCCTGGAGACAAGCCATGTTCGACGCCTACCTCTACGACCACTGCCGCACGCCGCGCGGCAAGGGCAAGCCCGAGGGCTCACTGCACCCGGCCCCGCCGATCTGGCTGGTGCGCACGCTGCTGCAGGCGCTGCAGAAGCGCACCGGCCTGGACACCGCCCTCGTCGACGACGTCGTGCTGGGCTGCGTGACGCCCATCGGCGAACAGGGCGGCGACATCGCGCGCATCGCCGCGCTGGACGCCGGCTGGGCGCAGTCGGTGGCCGGCGTCACGCAGTCGCGCTTCTGCGCGTCGGGGCTGGAAAGCGTCAACCTGGCCGCGGCCAAGGTCGCGAGCGGCTTCGAGCAGTTGGTGGTGGCCGGCGGCGTGGAGAGCATGAGCCGCGTCCCCATGGGCAGCGACGGCGGCGCCTGGCTGCTGGACGAGCGCGTCGTCAACGCCATCGGCTTCGTGCCGCAGGGCATCAGCGCCGACCTGATCGCCACGCTGGAGGGGTTCACGCGCCACGAGCTGGACGCCTGGGCCGCGCGCTCACACCAGCGCGCAGCTCAGGCGCGAGCCGAGGGCCGTTTCAAGCACGCGCTGGTGCCCGTGCACGACGAGGCCGGTGCGCTGCTGCTGGCCGAGGACGAGACCATCCGCCCGCAAACGACGGCCGAGACGCTGGCCGCGCTGAACCCCAGCTTCATCAAGCTGGGCGCGAAGTTCGACCCGCTGGCGCTGCGCAACTACCCGCAGGCTGGCGCCATCGAGCACCGCCACCACGCCGGCAATTCCTCGGGCATCGTCGACGGCGCGGCGCTGGTACTGGTCGGCTCCAAGGCCGGCGGCGACGCGGCCGGGCTCAAGCCTCGCGCGCGCATCCGCGCGGCGGCGGTGGTCGGCAGCGAGCCCACCATCATGCTGACCGGCACGACGCCGGCCTGCCGGAAGGCGCTGCGCCAGGCCGGCATGCAGGCGAGTGACGTGGATTTGTGGGAAATCAACGAGGCGTTTGCGGCCGTGCCGCTGAAGACCCTGCGCGACCTCGGGCTGGACCCGGAGCGCGTCAATGTGAACGGTGGCGCGATTGCGCTCGGCCACCCGCTGGGCGCGACCGGCGCGATGCTGCTGGGCGTGCTGCTCGACGAACTCGAGCGGCGCGACCTGCAGACCGGCGCCGTGACGCTGTGCGTGGGTGGCGGCATGGGCATCGCCACCGTCATCGAACGGGTCTAGGAGCGCCTTAGCGCCGCCAACCGCCCGCGTGCAGGTGCCAGCGTCCACCGCGCGGTTCCCAGCGGTAAGGCTCGTAGCGATAGCCCGGGCGCGGGCGCTCCCAGTAGCCGGGCACCCAGTTGTGCCGGCCGCCGTTCCAGCCCCAGTAGCCGCCTATCCACACGGCGCCGGCATACGGCATCACCGGCACCACTTCGGCATAGGGCGCCGGCGGCGGTGCATCGACGACGACCGCAGGCCCGCTGTCATAGCCGCCGGCGTAGTAACCGCCACGGGCGGGCACCACGACGCAGGCCGACAGCAGGGCCGATGAAGCCAGCGCAAGCGCCAGCGTCAGTCGTTTCATGACGTCCTCCGCATCAACGCCGGCCGGGCTGGCCGTAGACGGGACCGCCTTGGTAACCGCCTTGGTAGTTGCCTTGGTAATTGCCTTGGCTGTAGCCGTAGCCGCCGCGGTAGCCACCGTGGCGGTGGGCCGGCACGATGATGCAGCCGGACAACAGGGCGGCGGAAATCAGCGTGACCGCCAGAGCGAGTCGTTTCATGAGGGCATCTCCCGGTCGCAAATGCGCAACCGTCAGCCTTCAACCGATGCGGAGCCCCGGCGGATGACCGCGTCACAGAGAGTTACTTCGGCGCCGCCCTCGGATGACGGTCCATCCAGGCGATGAAACGGGTCACTCAGTCATGCAGCCGGCTGGGCAGCGACAGGCCAAGGGTCGGCCTGAAAAGGGCCGCCGGCGGCGAGGATGGGCTGGCAGTCGCCGGCAACAGCATCATCCAGGTGAGGGATAGGGTTGCCAGCAGGGTGCCTCATGTCACGGGGTTGGAGCGTCAGGCGCGCGGTATTCTGCGGCGCTTTGAACCGACCGACTTTCGCCATGAAACGACTGCTGCTGTCCCTGCTCCCGCTCGCACTGGCCGCCTGCGCCTCGGCCCCTCCCGACAAGGAGGTGCCGCTGGCCGCCGCCGACAAGGACACCATCTGCGAGCGCGAGACCCGCAGTGGCACCAATTTCCCGACGACCCGCTGCCGCACCGCCGAGCAGCGCAAGGCCGAGCAGGCCGCGCTCACCCAGGTCGAAGAGAACCGCCGCAATTTCCAGGGCATGACGACGGGCAAGTAAGCCCGCGTCACCCGTTTCAGCCCTGCACCCGCCCGCCGAACGGCGTGAGCGGCTTGCGCCTTCGTCCCAGATGAGTTTGAACGCCATGAGAAGTTTGCTTTTGCTTGTGCTGCCCTGCGCCTTGATCGGCTGCGCCGGCACGCCCCCCGTTGAAGAAGCGGTGCAGGTCGCCGCCGTGGCCCCCGGCACGGTCTGCGAACGCGAGCAGTCCACCGGCAGCAGGTTCATCAACACGCGCTGCCGCAGCGCCGCCGACCGTGAGCAAGACAAGCGCGACGTCGACGCCATCGCCGAGTCGGCACGCCGCACCCGCCCGAGCGGCACGCCCGGCCGCTGATCAGCGCGACTCGCGCAGCAGCGCGGCCAGCAGCAGCATGCCGACGGCCAGCACGGCCGCCGTGAGCCACAGTGCCGCGTGGAAGCTGCCGCTGGCCTCGACCATGCGCCCCGTCAGCGCTGGTGCGCTGATCTGCGCGACGCCGTAGCTCAGCGTCAGCCGCGCCATCGCCTTGCCCGGGTTGGCGGGTGAGCGCCGACCCACCAGCGCCAGCGTCAGGCTGACGATGCCGATGAAGGTCGCGCCGTACAGCAGCGCGCCCAGCAGCGCGGCGGCCAGCCCGCCGGCCAGCACCGGCAGCAGCACACCCACGATCTGCACGCCGAAGGCGATCAGCAGCGCGCCGACATCACCGGTGCGCCGCGCGATGCGGTCCCACACGAAGACGGCCGGCGTGGCCGCCAGGCCCACCAGCAGCCAGGCCCAAGGCCCCTGGCCGGCCAGCAGCGGTTGCTTCTCGACGATGGCGACCGTGAACGTCGCGTTGATGACGAAGCCCCAGCCAGCGCAGAAATAGGCCGCCACCATCAGCGCCATCCAGCGCCGGCTGGGCGCCTCGCCCAGCGTCGCCCGCGATACCGGCGGCGGCACCGGCGGGCGCCAGGCCCAGGCAGGGATCAGGAAGACGAGGCCCAGCAGCGCGAAACCCTGCCATTGCTCGGCCCAGCCGAGATGCCCGCGCGTCATGCCCATCGCACCCAGCGCCGACACGACGATGCCCAGCCCCAGGCCGATGAAGTACAGGCCCAGTTCCGGCCGGCGGCCCGAGCGCATCAGCCAGCCCTGCACCAGCCCCGAGCCCAGCAGCATGCCGGCCGCGCCGCACAGCCCGCCCACGTAGCGCGACAGCGCCCAGACGCCGAACTGCGTGCTCCAGCCCATCAGCGCCGTGATGAGCAACGCCAGCGGCAGGCCCCAGACGTACAGGCGCTGGCGCCAGACCGGGTTCTCTATCCAGGCGGCCAGCAGTGCGCCGCTCATGTAGCCGGCGTAGTTGATGGCCGCCAGCAGGCCGCCGTCGGCCACCCCCAGGCCTGCCTGCGCATGCATCTGCGGCAGCAGCGGCGTGTAGGCGAAGCGCGCCAGGCCGATGGTCAGCACCAGCGCGCAGACGCCGCCCAGCAGCACCTGCCAGGCTTGCAGGCGTGACTCGGCGGAAGCGGCGGCAACGGGCATGCGGCCAGCCTAACGCTGCCACCGTGCGCGAGGCTTACGCGAGGCGCCGGCGGCCACGGCCGGCGACGAGCGGACAGGGTCTTTCTCGATGCGTTAGGGTGCCAACGCGCCCAGGCCTCGCAGCGCCACCCGATCGGCGGGATTCCCTTGCTGCGGGGCTTGCAAAGCGCGCCACCACACCCAGTTGCCCGGCATGCCGTTGCTGATCTGCTTCGCCCTCGTCCTGCTGGCCGCCAGCGCCATCGCGCTGTGGCCACTGTGGGTGCGGCGTCGCCGCGAGCGCATCGCACGCCGGCCCTTCCCGCAGGCCTGGCGGCGGCTGCTGCGCCGCCACGTGCCGCTGGTCGCCAACCTGCCGGCACGCCAGCAACTGCGGCTCAAGGGGCTGATGCAGGTCTTCCTGGCCGAGAAGCCCATCCTGGGCTGCCGCGGCCTGCGCGTGACGGACGAGATCCGCGTGACCATCGCCGCGCTGGCCTGCCTGCCGCTGCTGGGCGCCGCCCGCGGCGTCTACCCGGAGCTGCGCCAGGTGCTGGTCTATCCCGGCGCCTTCGTCGTCGACCGGCCAGTGACCGAGTCCGGCGGCGTGCTGTCGGACCAACGCCGCGTGCTGGCCGGCGAGAGCTGGAGCCAGGGCCAGGTCTTGCTGGCATGGGACGAAGTGAAGCGCGGCGCAGCGACACCGGGCGACGGCCACAACGTGGTCATCCACGAGTTTGCGCACCAGCTCGACCAGGCGGGCGGCCCCGCCAACGGCGCACCCGCGCTGCCGACGGCCGAGGCCTACCGGCGCTGGTCCACGGTCATGCAGAACGAGTTCGATGTGCTGAGAGGGCGGCTCGCGCGCGGCGAACCGGGCTTGATCGACGCCTATGGCGCGACCGACCCGGCCGAGTTCTTCGCCGTCATCAGCGAGCTGTTCTTCGAACGACCCATCGAGCTGGCCGTGGGCCACCCGGCGCTTTATGCCGAGTTGAGCGGCTACTACCGGCTGGACCCGGCAAGCTGGATTTGATGGCCTTGCGGGACAGACCGATCGAGCGTCGCGGGCAGCTCTGTCCCCAACTGATCAGAAACCCAGGCTGGCCAGCAAGTCGTCCACGTCATCCTGCTTGAGGGCCTTGTCCGGTGTCTGCACGCCGCCGAGTTCCTCGGGCGCAGCGGCCACGGCCGGCTTGGGCAGGGACTGGATCAGGTCCTTGAGCGGCGGCTCGGCGCGCTCCAGCATCTTGCTGACCCTGTTGATGACCTGGCCCGAGAGATCCTGGAAGTCCTGCGACATCATGATCTCGGTGTGCAGCGACTTCTCGCGCGCCGCAAAGCTCGCGGCGTCTGACGCGTAGGCAGCGCACAGCTTCATCAGCGCGCGGGCACGGTCGGGGCTGATGTTGCTGGACAAGGCCAGGCGGTTCAGCGCATCGGACAGCTCGCGGCCCTTCTTGCGCACGGCCTCGGCGTCGTCCTGCGCGGCCTCCACCAGGTTCAGCACCTTGGTGGCGGCCTGCTCCGTCATGCTGCGCACGTAGGCCAGGCGCTCACGGGCGTCGGGCAGTTCCTCGACGACGTTGTGCAGGATCTGGGCGGCGTCGGCCCGGATCACCGCCTGGATGGACGCGTCAGACATCTGGAACTCCCTTGCTGCTCCCGGCAACAGCGACGGGAATCTGGTCAGTTTAGGACGGGCACCCCGCGGTGCAAACGCCTGGCGGACATCCGAACGCGGCCTTTGTCACGCCGCTTGAAAACGTATTCACCGCAGCGCCAGCAGTCGCGTCAGTCCCGCGACCTGCGCAGCGTCCAACCGCCCGGCGGCTTCGGCCAGCGCCAGCTGGCGCCGGCCCAGCGCCAGCAGCAAGTCGTCCGGCAGGCCGCCGCCTTGCAGCGCGTCGAGATGGCGGGCGAGCACGCCCGCATCGCCACGGGCGATGGGACCGGAGACGGCACCGGCCAAGCCGCGCGCCAACGCCGTGTCCAGCGCACCGCGGGTCAACGGCACCAGGGCCGCCAGCGCCTCGGCCGGCGCCAGCCCGGCTGCACCCCACAGGGCCTGCGCCTCGGCCAGCACGGCCAGCACGCCGCTCGCCGCCAGGTTGGCCGCCGCGTGATAGGCCGCCCTCGCCTCGGCACCCATCGGCGACGGCAACGTCAGCGGGACGAGGCCCAGCGCGTGAGCGAGCGCTTCCAGCGCGGGCCGGGAAGCGGCATCGGCCTCGATGCCGACATGCACGCCGGCCAGGTCGGCATCGCCAGCCAGCAGCTTCAGCGGATGAAACCCGGCCGCTGACGGCGCCGGGGTCAGCGCCGTCAGCGGTGTCGCGCCACTGCAGTGCAGCGCCAGCTGACCCGCTCGCCAGGGCAAGGCCGCGGCAGTCGAGGCGATATGGTCGTCCGGCACGGTCAGCCAGACCCAGTCGGCCGCCTGCGCCGCGGCGGCGGGAGAGAGTTCGCCCGCTCCCGGCTCGCGCCGGCCGACGACCACCTCCTCGCCCGCCGCACGCAGCGCCGGCACCAGCGCTCGGGCCAGGCGCCCGAAGCCGATGACGGCGTGCGTCATCTGCGCCCCTTCATCAGGGTTTGACGAACTTCAGCGTCATGCGGTCGCTCTCGCCGATGGCCTGGTACTTGGCGCGGTCCTTGTCCTTGAGCGCATAGGTGGGCGGCAGCGTCCAGACGCCATCGGGGTGGTCGGCCGTGTCCTTGGGGTTGGCATTGACCTCGCTCCTGGCGGCCAGCTTGAAGCCCGCGGCCTCCGCGAACTTGATGACCGTCGCCTCATGCACATAGCCGGTGCTGGCCTTCGCGTCCTGCGTGCGGGAGGCAGGCAGGCGGTGCTCCTCCACACCCAGCGTGCCGCCCGGCTTCAGCGCCTTGAAAGCCGAGTCGAAGACGGCCTGCACGCTGCCGTTGTCCATCCAGTTGTGCACGTTGCGGAACGTCAGCACCGCATCGGCGGTGCCGGGCGGCGCGATCTCGAGTTGGCCCTTGGCGGCGTCGAAGGTGGTGATCTTGACCTTGCCGTAGACCGGCAGCGCATCCATCTTGGCCTTGAAGCGGGCGCTGGCACCGGCCACCGCGTAGAGCTGGCCCTTTTCGTTCAGATAGGGCGCGAGGATCTCGGTGTACCAGCCGCCGCCCGGCGCCAGCTCGACGACGGTGTCGGTCGGCTTGATGCCGAAGAAGGCGAGCGTCTCATAGGGGTGGCGGTACACGTCGCGGGCGACGTTGCCGACGCTGCGGTGGTCGGCGGCGACGGCGGCCTTCAGCGGGTCGGCGCCTTGCGCTTGCGCGCCTGCGGCAGCCAGGGCGAGAGTGGCGATCAGCCAAGTCTTCATGGGTTGTGTCTCCATTGGGGGCGGCCAGTATGCGGTGCCGGCAATGCCCCTGTCTAAGGTCTGCGACGGAATGCCAGCGACGCCAGACCAAGCAGGGCCAGTGCGGCGCCAAACAGGCCCAGCGCGTGCAGGCCCAGGCCGTTCAGCACCACGCCCCCGATGCCCGAACCCAGCGTCGCGCCGACGTAGATGGCCGACGCATTGAGCGCGAACAGCACCGGCAGCCGCGCCGGATCCAGCGCCGCCAGGCGCGCCTGCTGCGGCACCATGAAGCTCCAGCCGAACACGCTCCACGTGAAGATCAGCGCGCCGACCACGGCCAGTGGCCAGGTCGGCAGCGTCATCGCCGGCATCAGCAGCGTCTGCGCCAGGCACAGCAGCACCAGCGTGCGGCGCGAGCCGATGCGGTCGGTCAGCCGCCCGCCCATCGCGTTGCCGACGACGGCGCCCAGCCCGAACAGCAGCAGCATGCCGGTCACGCCGTCGCGGCTCAGGCCGTAGAGCGTCTCCAGCAGCGGCGCCAGGAAGGTGTAGCAGACGTAGAGCGCGCCAATGAACAAGGCCGTGAGGGCGACTGCCGTCATCAACCGCCCGCTGCGCAGCACCGCGCCCAGGCTGGCGAGACTGGCCACCGGCACGGCGATGCCGGACGGCAGCGCCAGCGCGATGGCCGCCAGGCCCAGCAGCGACAACACGGCGACGACGGCAAACGCGGCCTGCCAGCCGAAGGCATAACCCAGCCACGCGCCGGCCGGCACGCCCAGCACCTGGGCCAGCGTCAGCCCGCCGAAGACGATGGACAGCGCCCTGCCCTGCTGGCCCGGGCCGGCCAGCGCCACGCCGATGGACGCGGCCACCGGCGTGACCAGGCCGCCGCCCAGCGCCATCAGCGCCCGTGCGGCCAGCAGCAGCGCAAAGCTGGGCGCCAGCGCGGCCGCGAGCGAGCCGAGCGCGAAGAGCGCCAGGCCGATGGACATCAGGCGCTTGCGGTCCAGCCGGCCGGTGGCGGCCACCAGCAGCGGCGACGCGACGGCATAGGTGGCGGCGTAGACGCTCATCAGCGCGCCGGCATGTGCGCGGTCGACGCCAAAGGCCTGGGCCACCGGCGACAGCACGCCGACGACAACGAAGGCGCCCATGCCGATGACGAAGTTCGCCAGTGCCAGCAGCCAGAGCTGGCGCGCCGCGGATTGACCCATTCACGCTCCCGAAGAGGCCGCCATCATCGCGACACGCGCGCGAACGCGCCTGCCTGGGGTCAATTCACGGCCCAGCCCATCCAGCCGGCCAGCGTGTCGAAGAAGACCGCGTAGACGACCAGCGGCCCGGGCAGCCCGATCAACGTGCCCAGCATGTAGTCGCGAAAGCGCAGGCCCGACAGCGCCAGCGCGTAGTTCAGCGCCGGCAGCGTCTGGAACAGCAGGCGAAGCACGGCCACGCTGCGGATCGGATGAGCGTCCAGGCGTTCGAACAGGCGGCGCGCCAGTGGCCCCGGCAACTCGCGCAAGGCATTGGCGCCAAAGGCGCGCACGACAAAGAAGGTGGCGACGCAGGAGATCAGCGCGGCCGAGAACGTGGCCAGCGCCCCCCACACCGGCCCCAGCGCCAGCACCGCCGCGGCCAGGAAGAACCAGCCGGGCAGATGGATCAGGTTGCCGATGACGAACAGCACCATGAAACCGGCAAAGCCCCAGACCCTGTGCGTCGCAAAGCCGTCGCGCATGGCCTGCGGGTTGATCTGGGCGCGCAGGCCGGTGAACTCGAACACCGCCCACAGCGCCGCCGCCAGCACCAACACCATCGCCAGCCGGCGCCAGGGCTTGGGCCGGCGCTCGGGGGTCGTGGTGTCGCTGGGTTTCAACGCTTGGGTTTGGGCGGCTTCTTGGAGCCGGAAGTATCGGCCGGCGCGACGACGCCCTTCATGGCCGCCTGGGCAAGCTTGAAGAACACGTCGGTGTTGTCGATGACGCCCGTGAAGGCCAGCGCGCCGGGGCCGTAGGCGGACAGCGGCACGTCGGTGGCCGTGTGCACGGCCGTCTCGCCGGGCACCTGGCCGGTGACGAGGTATTCACCGAGCGCATCGTCGCGCTCCTGGGCATTGGCCGGGTACCACTTCAGCGGCGCATCGCTGGCGAAGGGCTGCTGAACGTCGCGCTGCGGCGTTTTCTTGGTGCGCCAGTCCTCGTAGCGGTCGGCATTGGCGCCGTAGCCCACCAGCAGGCGGAAGTCGATGTCGGTCGTCTCGGGGTAGCCGTCGGCGGCGATCTTGTAGCGCGGGAAGCCGGCCTTCTCGTAGACGCCCACGACGCTGTTGCGCAGGTTGGCCACGCCCTTCTTCGTGGCCAGCTCCGCGAGGGCCTTGTCGGTGACGGTGGCGCCGCCGATCAGCGCGGCGCCCGAGCATTCATGGTCGGCCGTGACGATGACGAGGGTGTCGCCCTGCTCGGCCGCGAAGTCCTGCGCCACGCGCACGGCGCGGTCGAACTCCAGCGTGTCCAGCATCCAGCGCTCGGTGTCCATGTTGTGGGCCTGCTTGTCGATGGACGCGCCTTCGATCATCAGCACGAAGCCCTTGGGCGAGCGCTTCAGCACGCTGATGGCCTTGGCCGCCATCTCGTCCAGCATGGGCTGGTCGGGCAGGCCGAAGTCCTGGACGACGCTGCCGCCCTGCAGGCCGTTCCTGTCGCTGCCGCGGCGGCCGTTGATCTTGTCCAGTGCCACGTTCATGTTGGAGAACGCGAACAGGCCCAGCAGCGGCTTGGCCGTGTCGGCCTTGTCGAGGTCGGCCTTGGTCGCGGCATAGCTGAAGCCGGCGCCCTGGAAGGCGGCGATCAGGTCGCGGCCCTTGTCCATGGCGCCCGCGGCGGCGCCCCAGCGCTTGACGATCTCGGCCGTGTGCGCGTCGCTGGCCGAGAAGGCGTAGTCGTTGCTGTCCGTGCGCGCCGAGCCCGGCGTGCCGGCGGGCAGGAACCACTTGCGGCCGCCGCCCATCAGCACGGTCAGGCCGGTCTGGCCGCGGTCGTCGAAGAACTGGTCGACGATGCCGGTGCCGGCGCCGCGGTTGCTGGTGTGCACCGCATTGCCGGCCGGCGTGGCGTCGAAGACGTCGGCGGTCGTGACGACGCCCAGCTGCTTGCCCTGGGTTCGGTGCAGGTACTCGCTGAGGTACTCGACGCGCGGGTTGTCGAAGGCGTCGACGGTGTCGTCGGGGAACACGCCCTCTTCGTTGTTGTTGTTCTTGTTGCCGCTGACATAGGCCGTCATGCCGGGCGACGAGTCGGTGACGATGGAGTTCAGCGACGAGGTCTTGACCATGGCCGTCGCGGTGAACGAGTCCATGGCCAACGGCTGCAACGCCTTGCCCTGCGCATAGCCATGCACGATGCGCGCGGCCGTGCGCTGCGAGGCGCCCATGCCGTCGCCCAGCAGGATGATGATGTTCTTGACTTTGGGGCCCATGGCCGCGGTGAAGGGCACGACCTCGAAGTTGCCCTTGGCGACGACCTTCTGGCCGTCGGCCTGCGTCGCCTCGACGCTGAACTCGTGCCTGCCGGCGGCGTCGCTGGACACGGCGCGCACGGTCGCGATCGCGGTCTCGGCGGCGAGGCCCTTGCTGCAGCCGCTGGCGCAGTCGCGCAGCGCGACGGTCGCCGACACCGGCTTGCCGTCGACGAGGAAGCGCGCGGCGGTGATCTTCTGCCCCGCGTCAGCCTTGATGCTGGCCTGCAGGTCGAAGCGCTGGCCGGGCAGGAAGCGGGCGACGATGGGATGGTCGACGCTGCCGCTGGCGAACAGCTCGCTGGGCGGCGTCAGGCGCGTGACGGTGGGCGCGGCGACGGCGGAGCCGGCGGCGGCGATGGCGGCAAGAAGCAGGGCTGGTTTCATCGGGGAGCTCAGTGCGAATGGGGGGTGGCGGCAGCGGCGGGCTGCGCGGCCAGCGCGTCGGGCGACAGGTGCAGGCGGAGCCAGCTCACGCGGCCGGTCTCGTCCTCGGCGGGGCCGTAGGCCAGCCGGCCGGTCAACACCAGCGGGCCGCGTTGGTGGGCCACCAGGCGCTCGCGTTGCGATTCGGGCAGCACGACGGTGACGGTGGACGGTGGCAGGTCATCGGCCTCGCCATCGGCGTGCTCGGCCATGGTCACCGGGCGTGGCGTCAGCAGGAAACGGCCGGCCTGCGGCTGCTCGCGCAGCACCATGAAGCCCACCAGCCGGACCTCATGGCCGGCAGCGGCCTTCAGCGCCGCCGTGGGCTCCAGCCCGCGCGGACCGATCGGTTGCGCGAAGAAGTCGGAAAAACTCAGCTCGAGCGGCGCCGCGCGCGCCGCCAGCGGCAGCAGGCTCAGCGCACCGGTGAGCAGCAACGGCAGCAGTGGAAAGGGCAGTCGCATGCAGGCCCCTGTCAAAAGGGCTGCATGCTGGCGGCGCTGTGTGTCAAAGCGATGACGACCGCAGCCGTCACCGGGCGAGGGGCTTCAGTACCCCAGCGCCAGGCCGCTGTTGCGGCGCGGGTCGTTGGCGCCGTAGAAGCGGTTCTTGCCGACGGGCTTGCCGCCCAGCGTCGGCGCGCCGACCAGGATGACCGCGAGGTGGTTGGCCGGCTGCGGCTCGGCGAACTTCTGGCCCCAGCCCTCCAGGATCTTGCGCGTGTCGGGCGACAGCGCGAAGGTCTCGACGTTGGTCGCCTCCGGCAGCCACTGCTGGTGGAAGCGCGGCGCGTCCACCGCCTCCTGCACGTTCATGCCGTAGTCGATGACGTTGATCATCGTGTGCAGCACCGCCGTGATGATGCGGCTGCCGCCTGGCGTGCCGACCACCATCACGGTCTTGCCGTCCTTGCTGACGATGGTGGGGCTCATGGACGACAGCGGCCGCTTGCCGGGCTCGATGCGGTTGGCCTCGCCCTGCACCAGGCCGTACAGGTTGGGCACGCCCACCTTGGCGGTGAAGTCGTCCATCTCGTCGTTCAGCAGCACGCCGGTGCCGGCCGCCGTCACGCGGGCGCCGAACCAGTCGTTGAGCGTGTAGGTCACCGAGACCGCGTTGCCCCACTTGTCGACGATGGAGTAGTGCGTGGTGTTGCTGCCCTCGTGCGGCGAGACGCCCGGCTTGATCTCCTTGGACACGCCGGCCTTGGCGGGGTCGATCACGGCGCGGATCTTGGCCGCGTATTCCTTGCTGAGCAGCCGGTCGAGCGGGTTCTTCACGAAGTCCGGGTCGCCGAGGTAGCTGTTGCGGTCGACGTAGGCATGACGCATCGCCTCGATCTGGTAGTGCACCGACTGCGCCGAGCGGTAGCCCAGCTCCTTCAGCGGGTAGCCCTCCAGCACGTTCAGGATCTCGCAGATGATGACGCCGCCGGAGCTGGGCGGCGGCGCCGACACGACGCGGTAGCCGCGGTAGTCGCACTCCACCGGCTTCATTTCTCGGGTGGTGTATTGGTCGAAGTCGGCCTGTTGCAGGATGCCCTTGCCGGCCTTGCTGGCTGCGACGATGGCCGCGGATACGGGCCCCTTGTAGAAGCCGGCTTCGCCCTTGTCGCGGATGGCCTTCAGCGTGGCGGCCAGGTCCTTCTGCACCAGCTTCTGCCCCACCTGGAAGGCCTCGCCCTTGTTCAGGAAGATGGCCGCGGTGGCCGGGTCCTTGCGGAAGTCGTCGGTCGCGGCATGCAGCATGTCGACATCGCCCTGGTCGAGTGCGAAGCCCTTTTCCGCGTAGTGGATGGCCGGTGCGATGACCGTGGCTCGCTTCTGGGTGCCGTACTTGGCCAGCGCGTACTCCAGGCCCGACACGCTGCCCGGCACGCCCACCGCCAGGTGCCCCAGCGTGCTCAGCCCCTTGATGACGTTGCCATCCTTGTCCAGGTACATGTTGGCCGTCGCGGCCAGCGGCGCCTTCTCGCGGAAGTCCAGAAAGGTCTTGCGGCCGTCGGCCAGCTGGATCGTCATGAAGCCGCCGCCGCCGAGGTTGCCGGCGGCCGGGTAGACGACGGCGAGCGCGTAGCCCACGGCCACCGCGGCGTCCACCGCGTTGCCGCCGTCCTTCAGCACGTCCACGCCCACGCGCGTGGCCAGGTGCTGGGCGGTGACCACCATGCCGTTCTCGGCGGCCACCGGTGCCTGCGACGCCGCGTGCGCGAACGTCGCGACCAGCACGGCGGCCGCCGCGATCAAGCGCCGCGGCATCGGATTCATCAGGGGTCTCATGTCCATGGGCTCCGTCAAATGTCGATGGGCGACGACCTTAATGCAGCCGCCCGCGTCAAGCCCATCCCCTTGATCGCGCTGGCGGGCGACGCGCGCGTGGCGCGTCGTCCGACACCTGCGGTGACAGCGCAGCCGTAGTCTTGGCAACGTCGAGACCATTGCAACCTGCCTTCATGAGCGCCACCGTCGCCGCCGATGCACCTTCCGCCTGGGGCCGCTTCATTGCCGTGGCCAGGCCTTATTGGGCCGGCGACCGGCGCGGCGTGGCCTGGGCGGTGCTGGTCGGCCTGATCGCGCTGATGCTGCTGGACACGCAGCTGGCCGTGATGGTCAACGAGAAGACCGGCGACCTGACATCGGCACTGGCGGCGCGCGACGAGGACCGCTTCTGGGCCGCCGTGCGCGGCATGCTGTGGGTGGTGGGCTTCGCGGTGCCGGTATACGCCATCTACTACGCGTCGCGCGACGCCTACGCCAACGACTGGCGGCGCTGGCTCACGCGCCGCTTCCTGGACGCCTACCTCGCCGACCGCGCCTACTTCCGCATGGCCGGCGTGGACAACCCCGACCAGCGCATCGCCGACGACGTCAACACCTTCACCAGTCGCTCGCTGAACTTCCTGCTCATCCTGCTGGGCTCGCTGATGCAGTTGGTGGCCTTCAGCACCGTGCTGTGGAGCCTGTCGCAGATGCTGGTGGGCTTCCTGGTCGTCTACGCGCTGGTCGGCACGGGTCTGTCGCTGCTGCTGTTCGGGCGGCCGCTGATCCGGCTGAACTTCTGGCAGCTCAAGCGCGAGGCGGACTTCCGCTTCCGGCTGATGCGGCTGCGCGAGAACGCCGAGTCCATCGCCTTCTACCGCGGCGAGAAGCAGGAGCGCCACCAGCTCGACCAGCGCCTGCGCGCGGCGCTGCTGAACACGAAGAAGATGATCCGCGCGCAGTTCCTGCTGAACCTGTTCCAGCGCTCCTTCAGCCAGCTGAGCCTGCTGGTGCCCTTCGTCGTGCTGGCCGGCCAGGTGCTGGCGGGTGAGCTGGAGGTCGGCAAGGCCGTGCAGGCCGGCGGCGCGTTCGCGGCGGTGCTGACCGCGGTGTCGCTGATCGTCGACAACTTCGAAAGCCTCTCCCGCTTCGTCGCCGGCATCGACCGGCTGCACGTGATGGCCGCCAAGCTGGACGAAGCGCTGCCCGAAGGCGGCATCGAGCGCCAGCCCGCGCAGGACCTGAAGCTGTCCAAGCTGACCGTGATGGCGCCGGACAGCGAGCGCGTGCTGGTCGAGAACCTGTCGCTGACGCTGCCGGCCGGCGAGTCGCTGCTGATCACCGGCGCCAGCGGCTGCGGCAAGAGCTCGCTGCTGCGCGCCATCGCGGGCCTGTGGACGCAGGGCAGCGGCAAGATCGACCACCCGCCGCAGGAGGACGTGTTTTTCCTGCCGCAGCGCCCCTACCTGCAGACCGGCACGCTGCGCAGCCAGCTCATCTACCCCAGCACTCACAGCGAGCTGGACGACGCGGCGCTGCTGAAGGTGCTGGACGAGGTGCAGCTGCGCCACCTCACCGAGAACGACGCCGGCCTGGACCGCAACGAGGACTGGGAGAAGCTGCTCAGCGGCGGCGAGCAGCAGCGCCTGGCCTTCGCGCGGCTGCTGGTGCATGCGCCGCGCGTGGCCATCCTGGACGAGGCCACCAGCGCGCTGGACGACGCCAACCAGCGCCGCCTGTACGAGCGCCTGCGCGAGCGCGGCACCACGCTGATCAGCATCGCCCACCGAGCGGCCGTGGCGGGCTTCCACCGCCGCGTGCTCAAGCTCACCGGCGGCGGGCGCTGGACGCTGGGCAAGACGCCGCCCGACACAGAGCAGCCTGCCGCGCCCGGCGTGCCGCCCAAGGCCGCGAAGCACACGCCGCGATGACGGACCCCGCCCGCCAGTGCGATACCGCACCGACGTGGCGCCGGCATGGGCCTACCGTGGCGTTCGAGCACCTGCCGGTGCCGTCGTTCGCAAAGGATCCGTCATGTCTTCACGCCCACTCGCGCTGGCCTTCTTGTTGCCCATCCTGGCGCTGTCGCTGGGCGGCTGCCAGCGCAATGAGCCCCCGCCCACGGTCATCGTCGCGCCCGGCCCTGCGGGCGAACCCGGCACGCCGGGCGCGACCGGGGCCACCGGCGAGGCCGGCAAGCCCGGCACCAGCGCCGTGGTCGTCGTGACACCGCCCGCTTCCGCCGCATCGGCCTGATCGAACCGAGCGACTGCGCTCAAGGAGAACGTCATGAGTGTCGCCACCATCCTGTTGATCGTGTTGATCCTGCTGCTGGTCGGCGCGTTGCCGACCTGGCCGCACAGCCGCGGCTGGGGCTTCGTGCCCTCGGGCGGCATCGGCCTGGTGCTGCTGATCGTGCTGGTGCTGTGGCTGATGGGCCGGCTCTAGCCCACCGCGCCTGGCGGCCGCTCAGCCGCCCGGCGGGTGCAGCGTGATCAAGTTGCTGACGCCGGCCAGGCCGGGCAGGTTGCGCACGCAGTGGTCGGCATCCTGGCGCTGGTAGTGCCAGCGCACCTGCCCTGACAGCGTCAGCCAGCCGGCCTCCACCCGGGCCGTGACCTGGCCGGCGGGCAGCGAATGGACCCACGCGAGCGCGGCCTGCGCCATGTAGGCCAGATCGGCGTCGCTGGGGCTTGGCGGTGACGGCACGTGGTGCGCCGGATCAGCGTGCATGCGGGCAATCTGCGCCCACCGGCCGCCCGGGTCCGTGCGGCAGCGCACGCAGCCGCTCTGCCTGTCGAACGTGCGCTGGCGCACCGTCAGGACCGCGGCCACCCCAACACGATGACGTATCGCGACGAGAGCTTCCTGCGCATGTGCAGGCGCCGCCTTCCCGTGGTGCTCATGGTCGCCATGGGGGCAGCGGTGCTGGCCAGCGTCGTGGGCGAGGCGCTGTCCTGACCGCCCTCGGTCCGCCATCGCACAGACGGGCGGGCCCGCGGGACCCAGGCTGCGGCCACGGGCCTTGCCCCGAACACCGGAGACCGACATGAACAACCCCCGACCCCACCCGCTGCGCCGCCTGACGATGGGCCTGCTGCTGGCCTTGGCGGCCGGCGCACCCGCGCTGGCGCAGATCACCTTCTACGAACAGCCCAACTTCGAGGGCCGCTCGCTGACGGTCAGCGGCAGCCTCAGCAACCTGCGCAGCAACCGTTTCAACGACCGCGCGTCCTCGGTGGTCGTGCGCAGCCAGCGCTGGGAAGTCTGCGTGGACCAGCGCTACCAGGGCAATTGCCGCGTGCTGCGCCCCGGCCAGTACGCTTCGCTGCAGGCCATGGGGCTGGACGACCAGATCTCGTCGGTCCGTGTCGTGCAGCGCCGCACCCGCGATGACGAGGTGAGCTACGCGCCCTACCCGGCCGTGCAGGGCGACTACCGCCGCCGCGACCGCGAGCGCCTCTACCAGGCCGATGTCAGCGATGTGCGGGCGGTCTACGGCGAGTCCGGCCAGCAACGCTGCTGGACGGAGCGCGAACCGGTCAACGACGGCCGCCGCAGCGACAACAGCGTGCCCGGCACCGTCGTCGGCGCGGTCATCGGCGGCATCCTGGGCCACCAGATCGGCGGCGGCACGGGGCGCGTGCTGGCCACGGCCGGCGGCGCGGTGGCCGGTGGCGTGGTGGGCAACAACATCGGGCGCAACAGCAACGGCGAGCCGGTTGTGACCCGCGATGTGCAGCGTTGCAGCGACCGGCCCGCGGCGCAGGCGCCCGCCTACTGGGACGTGACCTACAACTTCCGCGGCCAGCAGCACCACGTGCAGCTGGCCACACAGCCTGGCGCGACGGTGACCGTCAACGCCAACGGCGAGCCGCGCGCCTGACGCCCCGGGGTGTCGCAACGCACAGACCGCCGCAACACCCGGCCCCAGCATTGGCGGAAACCCCCTCCCCTGGCGCCGCCGGGGCGAGGCGGCACCACCTCGAAAGCTCCCATGACCCCTGTCAGCACCATGGTCGGCACCAGCCCGGCCAAGACCGACCCGCAAGAAAACCTGCTGATGACGGCCCACCGGTCGGGCCACTTCAAGTACCTGATGGCGGCCGTCAAGGCCACCGGCCTGGCAGAGACGCTCGATGGCGCTGGCCCTTACACCATGTTCGCGCCCAACGACCGGGCCTTCGACAAGCTCGCCAAGAACGAGCTGGCCGACCTGCTCAAGCCCGAGAGCAAGGCCAGGCTGACGGCCATCCTGTTGCTGCACGTCGTGTCGGGCCATGTGCGGTCGGGCGCGTCCGGCGACAAGCCGGCCCAGTTGCAGTCGCTGCAGGGCGAGCAGCTGGACATCGACACGGCCCAGGGCCTGCGGGTCAACAAGGCCCGCGTCGTCGAGCGCGACATCGAAGCCACCAACGGCGTCATTCACGCCATCGACACTGTGCTGATGCCGGCCGCCAGCTGAGCGAGCAACTCACCGCCGCTCGGTCGGTGGCTGCACGCCGCTGCCATTGACATGGCCGTTGACATGGCTGTTGCGCGCGGCGTCGACCGGCACCGCTGGCGCGGGGCAGGCCGGCCGGTCCTTGCCAAGCCGCTTGGCGCGGTACATCGCCGTGTCCGCTGTGGTGAGCAGCGTGTCGACGCTGTGTCCGTCATCGGGGCTGATCGCCAGGCCCACGCTGGCCTGCAGGCTCAGGCGATCACCGGCCACCTGCATGGGCGACGCGATGGACGCGGCCAGTTTGGCCGCCAGCGCCACCAGGTTGTCCGCGCTGCCCACGTTCTGCAGCAGGCAGGCGAACTCGTCCCCGCCCAGGCGGCTCACGACGTCGCCGTTGCGAAGCGCATGCCCCATGCGGGCCGCGATGATGCGCAGCACCTCGTCGCCGGCCGCGTGGCCGTGCTGGTCGTTGACGAGCTTGAAGCCGTCCAGGTCCAGCATCATCACGGCGATCTGGGCACCGCCAGCCAGCGCCTGCTGGACCCGCTCGCGAAACGCGGCGCGGTTGAGCAGGCCGGTCAGGTCGTCATGCTCGGCGCGGTGCTGCTGCAGCCGCTCGCGCAACTGGCCGTCGCGCAACAGCGACTCCAGTTGCTCGCAGCGCTGCAGCGCCGCGGACAGCCGCTCCAACGCCAGGCGCAACTGGCACTGCAAGTCGGCCTCCATCTCCGGCTGCGGCGGCGCCGCAACGGGTTGGGCGACGGCGGGCTGGGTTGGCGTCATGGCTCGGTCGGCGGCTTGCGGCGCGGGCGGGTACATGGAACACAGCTTGTAGGCGAGGCCGCTGAACGCGTCAGTGCGGCGGCGAACGGACGACCACGGCGGATGCGAAGTTCATGCCGTGCAGATAGCTTGCGCGGTCCTGGGCATAGCAGCCGCAGGCCGCCGCCTCCAGCCCGGCGCGGTCGCTGACGGTGATGCTGCCGCGGTGATAGCGGATCAGGCCATGCCCTTGCAGGCCGCCTGCCGCCACCGTGACGCCGACGCGCCGCACGCCCAGCAGGCGGGCCAGGCACTCCTGCGTGACGGCGAAATCCTCGCCCTCCGCGCGGTCCTGCCCCATCAACAGCCAGCGCGCCAGCCGGGACTGCAGCGCATGGAAGTGCAGGCAGGCGGCTTCGGTGCTGGACAGCCGCAGCTGGACCTGCAGATAGCGCATCAGCATCCGGCGCAGCGCCGGGCTGCTGGGCAGCTGCCGGTGCAGCGCGGTGGCCGGCAGGCCCCAGGCCTGGCCCCCCTCCTGCACCACCATGCTGACCGGGCTGGTGGCCACGCCCAGCAGCAGCTGCGCGCCCAGCACACCCTCACGGCCCACCATGCCCACCTGCAGTGGCGGATGAGCGTCCAGCGGCGTGACCAGGGACACGAAGCCCTGCATCGGGAACAGCAGCGCCCGCATGGGCAAGTCCTGCGTGGCGAGCTGTTCGCCGCTGCGCAGCGACACCTGAACACTCTGGGACAGCAGCCGCTTCAACTCGGCGGCCGGCAGATGATCGAGCAACTGGTTGGCGTTCATGCACCAGTCTGTGCCCGCCTCGGCCGCTTACGCTGTGCGCCAACGCACCCTGGCGGTCAGCGCACGACGGGCAACGGCTGCTTGAGCAGGCGGTCGTACTCATTCTTGACGACGCCGTAGCACTCACAGCTGCGCTTCTCCAGGCCGGCGCGGTCGATCACGGTGATGTGCCCGCGGGCGTAGTCGATCAGGCCGAGCTTCTGCAGCTTCAGCGCCGCCTCGGTGACGCCCTCGCGGCGCACGCCCAGCATGTTGGCGATCAGCTCCTGCGTCATCACCAGCTGGTCGCCGGCGATGCGGTCCAGGCTCAGCAGCAGCCAGCGGCACAACTGCTGCTCCAGCAGGTGATGGCGGTTGCAGACCGCCGTCTGCGCCATCTGCGTCAGCAAGGCCTGCGTGTAGCGCAGCAGCAGGTGCATGCCCACGCCGTAGCGGTTGAACTCGGCCTTGATGCCCGCGGCGCGCAGCCGGTGGCAGGCGCCGGCGCTCTGCACGACGGCGCGGCTCGGCGTGGTCTCGCCGCCCATGAACAGGGACACGCCCACCACCCCCTCGTAGCCGACCACCGCGATCTCGGCCGACGCGCCGTCCTCCATCACATAGAGCAGCGACACGATGGCCGTGGTGGGAAAGTACACATGGCTCTGCGGCCGGCCCGACTCGTACAGCACCTGGCCCAGTTGCAGCGGCACGAACTCCAGTTGGCTCGACAGGCGGGCCCATTCCTCCTCCGGCAGGGCCGCCAACAGGCGGTTGCTGCGCGGGTCCAGCGCATCAGGTGGTGCAGGCATCGAACCTCCCGTGCTGTTGAGACCGTGAAACGACGACTCTAGCCAGCGCCACGAGTCTTTGTGTGTTCGGTAGCGAACATAAGGCGTTATCCAGGTGGTGTCTCCTCACTGTGTCAACGTCAGCAAAACGTCCGAATACCAGGCCAGGTTGAGCCCCAGCGAGGCGTCCTGCAAGGTGTCTCTCGGCGCCATATTCATGCGGGAGGCATGCACGCCCAGCAGCTGCCAGGGCAGGCCGGTGTCGCCGTCGGGGTCGTGTCGCACCACCGGCGCCCCGCTGCTGCCGCGGTGCATGGGCGCGTCGGTCACGAAGCAGCCCTGCCCCTGAAAGGGTACGCCGAAAGCAGAGGCCACGACGGCGCCGCGAACGACCGGCAAGTGGTGCAGCGTGTCGTGAAAACCCAGCGGAAAACCCACGACCAGCAACGGCTGGCCCACGCGCACCGCATGCATCTGCACCTGGATGTGCCGCGCCGTGAAGGCACTGAACTGCGCATGCCGGGGCATCGCCATGCTGGGGATCTCCAGCGCCGCCACGTCCACGTCGCCTCCGCTGTCGCCCACCTGGCGCCACAGCGGCATGCCGTTGTCGTACAGCGGCAGCGAAACGCGGTGGTGCTGGGTGAGGTCTGCGCCGGCGGCGTGCAGCGTGAACTCGATGCGCTGCGGCCGGTGGTCGGCGGAGAGGTCCAGCAGCACATGGCGGCTGGTGATCAGGTAGAGGTGGGCGCCGCGCTGGAAGAAGAAACCGCTGGCCGCCGTCAGGGCCTCCGGGCCAACAAAGGTGGCCACCTGGGTGCAGCTCAACAGCAGGGGCTCCACGCCGGGCGGGCGTGGCTGGACGGCGTACATGGATTCGCTCCGCAAAGACCTGGATGCTGCCGGCGCCGTGGCCGATCCACCGTGCGCTACCGCACCAACCGTCTGGTGCGGCAGCGCCCCGAGCGGGGCCCTTGTTTGGCGCCGCTGGCCGCAAACACTGCGGGGCAGACCGGGCTAGGTCTCCTGGCCTGCGGGACCAGCGGCGACGCCATCGTGCGCAGGCCGCTGCTGCGGCGTCGGTGCGCTGGCGCACGCTGCCGGCAGCGCCGCCACCAGCGCAGCCAGCAGCCGCATCTGCTCGGACTGCAGCGCCAGCAGCTCCGTCCACTGCGGCCGGCGCAGTTCGTCCAGCTTGTCATGCAGCAACATGATCTCCAGTTCGGCCTTGAGATTGACTTCGTAGTCGTGGCCAGCCGTGATGCGGTCCCGCTCGGACTGGCGGTTCTGCGACATCAGGATGATGGGCGCCTGCACCGCCGCCAGCATGGACAGGAAGAGGTTGAGCAGGATGAAGGGATAGGGGTCGAAGGTCTGCCCGCGGACGCTCAGCAGCAGCACGTTCACGGCCACCCAGCCCCCCATGACGGCCGCGAACAGGCCCACGAAGCGCCAGGAACCCCCAAACGCGGTGACCGCGTCGGCCGCGCGCTGCCCCCGCGTCGCCGGCGTGGCCACGGCCTCGGGGTGCCGCGTGATGGGGCGGCGCTGGCCGATGTGCCGTGCCACGCGCTGGGCCCGCGCATCCAGCGCCGCGAACGGGCGGCCCAGCAGCGCGGCGGCCTGCGCGTCGTGGCGGTCGTCGTCAGGCAGGGACATGGCGGGCCGAGGTTGCGGTGGATGACGCTCGAGTCTGACCCCGCCGGCGCCGGCCGACCGTCTGCTGGCGCACGCAGCGCTGCTGCGCTGGGTGCGCTGTCGAACCGACAGGGCGGCGCGCGGCGGGCAGGCTGGGCACCCGATCCGCGCCCCGAGGACCCGCCATGCCCACCCGCCTTCCAGCAACTTCTCGCCCTCTGCGCCTGGCGGCGGCCGGCCTGCTCGCCTCGCTGCACGTCGCCACCGCGCTGGGCGCCGCCCGCCTGACCAGCATCGACGAGTTGAACGCCGGCCGCGCCCGCGCCGACGCCGGCCTCATTGCCGAGCAGGCCGCCTGCGACCAACTCGTCGGCAACGCGCGCGACACCTGCCGCGAACGGGCGCGCGGCAAGGAGCGGGTGGCCAAGGCCGAGCTGGACCTGGCCCACACCGGCAGCCGCAGGGCGCAGGACAAGGTTGCCGTCACCAAGCTGGATGCCGCCTACGACCTCGCGCGCACGCAGTGCAACGACCAGTCCGGCGCGGCCAAGACCACCTGCACCAAGCAGGCCCAGGCCGCGCGCGACAAGGGCGAGGCCGCCCTGCGGCGGCAGCAGCGCGAGCGCGACGCCGTGACCACGGCCAAGCCCTGAGCGCGATGATCGCCTTCCGGGTCAACGACATGATCAGCGCCCGCGGCGCGAGCGCCGTGACCAAGGCGTTGCGCGAGGTGGACCCGCGCGCGCGGGTGCGCATCGACCTGGCCACGCAGACCGTGGAGATCGAGGGCAGCAGCATCTCGGCGCGCCAGCTCAGCGACGCGATCCGGCAAGCCGGCTACGAACCCGTGGCCGCTTGAGTGCCACGGGGTGGTCTTCGCCGTGGATCTTGAGGAGATGGCAGACTCGGCTCGATGAATGTTTTCGAGCCGACGTCGCGGCTGCGCGACCAGCATGACTACCTGCGCCTGCTCGGCGCCCGCGTGACCGGCGGCGCCGCCAACCAGATGCTGATGGTGGCGCTGGGCTGGCAGATGTACGACCTGACCGCCAGCGCCTGGGACCTGGGCCTTGTGGGCCTCGCGCAGTTCCTGCCGGCGCTGCTGCTGACGCTACCGGCCGGCCACGTGGTCGACCGCCACGACCGCCGCCTGCTGCTGGCGGCGAGCCTCGGCCTGCAACTGCTCACCGCCGCCTGCCTGGCCCTGGCCAGCGGCGGCGGCTGGGTGGGGCCCCAGCTCATCCTGGCGCTGTCGGTGGTGCTGGGCTGCGCCCGCGCGCTGCAGATGCCGGCGCAGCAGGCCCTGATGCCTTCGCTCGTGCCGCCGGCGCTGCTGCCGCGCGCCGTGGCCACGTCCAGCTCGACGATGCAGGCCGCCATCATTGCCGGCCCGGCCTTGGGCGGCGTGCTGTACGCCCTCGGGCCCTGGGCGGCCGGCCATGTCGCCCACAGCACGGCAGCCAGCGTGGCGGCGCACTGGGGCGCGGCCATCGTCTACGGCGTGTCGCTGCTGCTGCTCGTCGCGGCCGTGGCGGCGGTGCTCAACATCCGCCACCGCCCGGCGCAGGCGCGCCGCGCCGCGCCTGGCCTGGCGCAGCTGACGGCCGGCATCCGCTTCATCTGGCAGCGGCCCGTCGTGCTGGGCGCGATCTCGCTGGACCTGTTCGCGGTGCTGCTGGGCGGCGCGACGGCGCTGCTGCCCATCTTTGCGCGCGACATCCTGCACACCGGTCCCGAGGGCCTCGGCCTGCTGCGCTCGGCGCCCGCGCTGGGCGCCGTCGTCGTCGGCCTGTGGCTGGCCCGCCAGCCGATCGCGCGCCGCGCCGGCCACTGGCTGCTGGGCGCAGTCGCCGTGTTCGGCTTCTCGATGATCGGCTTTGCACTGACGACCTCTTTCCTCGTCGCCTTCGTCGTGCTGGCCATCAGCGGCGCGGCCGACATGGTCAGCGTCGTCATCCGCCAGTCGCTGGTGCAATTGGAGACGCCCGATGACATGCGCGGCCGCGTCGGCGCCGTGAACTCGGTCTTCATCGGTGCCAGCAACCAGCTCGGCGAGTTCGAATCCGGCGCCACGGCCGCGCTGCTGGGGCCGGTCGGCTCGGTGCTGATGGGCGGCATCGGCACGCTGGCCGTCGTGCTGCTGTGGTGGAAGCTGTTCCCCGCGCTGGCGCAGCGGGACGGCCTGCAGCCGCGCACCGCCTGACGGCGGCGGCCGGCTCGTCAGGCGCGCTTCAGCGCTCCACGGGCTGGGCCCGGTTGGCGCGCCAGCACTGGATCAGTTGCTGGGCCAGCACCGGCAGCTCGCCCCGGCCCACCCGCTTGGCGAAGCCGAAGCGCTCGCCGGCATAGATGCGGTCGTAGGCCATGCGCGACACATGCGCGGGCCAGCCCTGGGCCGCCATCAGCGCCGAGAAGCGCTCCAGCAGGCGCAGGTCGGCCTGCAGCGGCCGCTCCTCTGCGGCAAAGCCCTCGTCGATGACCAGCCGGGCCGAGCCCTGCGGACAGCTGATGCGGCGCGGGCCGAAGCTGGGCAGCGGAAGCGGGCGGCGGTGGCGGGATGTCATGGCCGCGAAGATAGGACCGGCACCGGCATGCTGGCGCTGAAGAAACACCGCTTCTGCGCTGTTCGCGCGGCGCGGAGCCATCAAGTCGCCAAAGATGTGGGTTTGGTCACACCCAGCAGGCCGCCCGGCACTGGCCGGCGGTGGGTTCAGCGAGGCTCACTTCTTCATCATCGGCATGTCCAGATAGACGGCATCGATGTCCTTGCCACGGCGCTCGCCCAGCGGTGCCCGGGCATCGGGCTCCGCGTTCAGCGCCTTGCGCACGACACCCGAGTAGAGCGTCCAGACATCGGCGCAGGTCAGCTTGCTGAAGACGCCGATGTGGGGCAGCTTCTTGAACGCGTCCTCCAGCACCAGCTCGCACTTGCGGTCGCTCTTCTGGCTCTTGATGAACGCCGAGTACAGGTTCACCGGGTCGTCGCTGCGCGAACCTCCGCCGAGCGCCAGGCGCATCCTCTCCTCGAGCCAGCCGTTGCTGTCGGAGGCCTCGCCACTGATCTTGATCAGCTCCTTGAGCTTGTCCTCGCGGGATTTCCTGACGTTGTCGTCGACCTTGCTGATGTCCAGCAAGTCCTCGGCGTGCCCCCACATGTCCATCCAGGCGGCGAAGCGCTGTTGCGACCCCGGCTTGTAGGGCGTGCAGTGGTCCTGCGTGCTCATCCAGTTGGCCGGGCCGTCGCACATGGGGAAGTCCGGGTAGCTCAGGTCGCCCGCATGGCCCTTGCCGGTCGTGTACATCTTCGTCGGCTTGTCGAGCTGCCGGTGCGCGACCGAATCGCCGTAGAAGTGGAAGGCGAAGCCCAGCGCGCACAGGGCCGTGGCGCGCTCCTTCGCTGCCGACGCTTCACTGAGCGTGTCCACCACGCCAGTCGGCGCCGGCCGGCTGCGCCGCAGCGACACCATGAGCTCCGCAACGCTGGCCCTGGCCACGCGCTCGACGGCATCCCTGGCACCGCCCGTCAGCGCATGCAGCACCTGCTGGATGGTGACCATGCGGCGCGTGTCCTCCGAGTCGACCGCGTCGGCCGTGGCCCAGCGCCACCACGACAGCGGGCTGCCGAGGGCGGCCGACTTGTAGACGGCGACGGCGTCGATGTCCGACGCCATGTCGGGCAACTGCGCGCACAGCGAGATCAGCGTCAGTTCCTTCTGTGACCCGGTCTGCACGAGCGCATAGGCCGTGTAGAAGTGCCCGGCCTCCTGGAACGCCCGCGTCGGGCCGGCCGGGCCGAGCAGCAGCGTGGCGGCCAGCAGGCCGTGGATGGCGCGTTGTCGCATCTCGTACTCCCCCGGTTCAGAAGCGGATGTCCGCGCCCGTGCCCAGCATCAGCCAGCCCAGCAGGCCGGCCGAGGCGAGGATGAGCAGCGTGGCCAACGCCGCCCCGAGGAGGCCGGCGCCACCCAGGCTGCGCAGCCCTTCGCTCGCCGGCCGCACACCCATCGTGCGCAGCCCTGCGGCGCTGACCTCGACAGGGCGGGCGAGCTGGCGCACCACACGCACGATGGGCAGGGCCGCCAGCGCCACGAGGGCGATGGCCACCAAGTGCGAGTTGCAGCCGCCCACGCCGTACCAGTTGTACTGGCCCCAGCAGATCATGCCGCGCGAGAAGGCCCACACGGCCATCGCCACGGCGGCCAGCGCCACGGCGGCGATGGCGTCGCCCAGGTGCTGGCGATGCGGCGTGGGGCGCGCGCCTTTCGAAGCCTGGCTGAGCGAGTGCGGCCACAGCAGCCCCGGGTTGAAACCGATGCGCCAGCGCACCGCGAGCAGCGTCGCGCAGGCGGCGAACCCGACGAACTTCAGGAGGGCCGCCACGCCACCCAGGAACAGGGCCAGCTTGGCGAGGGTGTCGGTGCCGGCCCCGTGCAGCGCGAGCGCGAACCATGTCGACAAGTCGCCCGCGACGACCGCGCAGACGGCGAGCATGGGGGCGAAGCCGAGCGGCCACCAGACAGGCCGCTTCGAGCCGACGGTGCGGTCGCCCACCAGCCAGGCGAAGGCGCGCGAGCTGACTCGCGCCAGCAGATAGCCCCAGCAGCCGACGAACACCAGGTCCCAGAACGCAGCCCAGCCGGGCTGGACGGCGGCGTCGCTCTCCCAGGGCCGGTAGCCGGGCTCCATCACACCTTCAAACCACAGTGCGGCCAGCTGCTGGTCGGCATGGTCCTGCGTGGCCTGGATGGCGCGAACCATCGTCATCGGGTCCAGCAGCTTCACCTCCGTCGTGCCCAGCAGGCACAGACCCGAGGCCACCAATGTCGCGAACCCGAGCAGCAGCGCCGCGATGGCCGGCCACAGCTTGCGCCGCTTCTCCCAGACACTGTGGATGGGCTGGTCGGGCAGGTTGTCGGCCGGGATGGCGATGAAGTCCGCCGGAGCGCGGCCGGGCAGCTTGAGCTTGGGGGCCATCGGCCGCACCGTCATGCCGCCAAGCGCCCAGAAGGGTGTGTCCCAGAGCGGATCGTGGCGCCACATCTGCACCGGCTGAGTCGTGTCTTGCACCATGGGCGCGATGCCCAGCTGCAGCGCCGCCTCCTCGACCATCCAGCGCAGCGCCGCGTCAGAGATGCCGCATTGGTCGACCTTGTAGCTGCCACCAGCGTCGCAGTGCACGCCGGGGTACCAGCGCTGCTTCAGCGTCTGCTCCCCGTTGTCGATGTCGCCCGGCTCCTCGTACAGCCGCGGCACGAAGGGCCAGCGGTGCTCGTCCAGTGACAGCGCATGGCGCACGTGGCGGTATCGCTTGCCCAGGACCACCGGCGGACTGGGGTTCACGCGCGAGAACGGTCCTGGCAGGCCCACCGACTCGACCGTGTCCCACACGCCCACCCAGTGCACCCAGGCGTCCTCCCGCCCTTCGCCGGCAAAGTTCGCGCGCACCTCCTGTGCCATGCGCTCGCGGTCGTCGGTCGACTTGGCGGCCTTCTTCCGGGGCTGCCGGCCGGGCTGCTGGCCCGCGCGGTCGTCGGCCGGGTCGAGCTGCGCGTGGCCAGCGGGCTCCGCTGCTGCCGAGTCCTCCCGGCTGGTCTTGTCGAACAGCCAGCGCGTGAGCTTCTGCATCGGCCCGCCGCGGCTCTTGTCCGACGGCGTGAAATACAGGTGCACGAGCGTGGGCACCAGCGCCTCGTACTCGGGCTTCAGGATGCCGAACAGGTTGATCATGCCGGCGAGGGCCCGCACGGTGAACGCGCCGCGCGAGAAGCCGAACAGGAAGATGCGGTCCTCGTGGCCGCGCCACTGGCGCATCAGAAAGAGATAGGCCTCGGCGACGTTGTCGAAGACGCCGCCGCCGGACGCGAGACCGGACACCCGCTCCCACTTGCGTATGGCCCAGTCGACGGGCCCAACGGGCGGCAACGTGCCCGGCGACCCGACGCCCGGGTCGTAGTAAAGGACGCGCACCTCGCCGGCCGGCGTGGGTTGCGCGGCGAGGTAGTTGTGCAGCAGCACGACGTTGGTGTCGTTGCTACCGCCCGTCAGGGTGTTGTTTGTGCCGTCGCAGCAGATGACGATCTGCCGGCGCATGGATGTGTCGCTCATGACCCCCTCCCTCCGCTTCGGCGTCATTCTTCTTCGGAGCGCCGCGCAACTCATCCACGGTTCTGAGGATGCCGCTGCATATAAAGCGGCCGCCGACCCTAAGGCCAGTAAGCCCGCAGGTAGTTAACCGGGGCATGGTCCGCCAGCCAGCGGGGCAGCAATTCATCGGGCTTCAGCCCCGTAGTGATGAAGCGTCGTTTGTCGGCGAGGCTGACCGCGACGGGCTTGTTGTCGGCCGTGGCCTGCGCAGATCGATCGCCCGCCTGGTCGATGAAGACTTCCTTACCGACGTGGCAATAGGTCAGCAGAGGCACGTTCGCCGGCGGCACATGAGTCACCGCGTCGATGCCATTGACGATGCGGATGGCTTCAACGCCGGAAGCATTGAATGCCTTGGCAAACGCCTGATTGCCCACACGCGGCGAACCGATGGTCACCAGCTGCGTCGGCAGTTCGGCGCGAGGCGCGCGCATCGCGATCAGCGTTGCGAGGGCAGCGCCCAGGCTGTGGCCGCTGACGAGCAGCTGCCTGCGCATGCCGCCCTCGTCACGCAGCCAAGCTTCGACCTGGGGCCAGATCGCCGTTGCGCCACGTGCGAACCCATGGTGCAGCGCGCCCGTCCATCCATCAGCGTGCACTTGCAGAAACTGACCATCCAGAAGCACGTCGCACAAGGTATCCGCCTGCGAGCCGCGGAAGGCCAGCAGGGCCAGGCGATCCTCGGGCCGAAACGCCGCAAAGGCTTGCGTGTGGGTGAAGCTGGAGAGCCGGTTCTCGGCGGGCAGTGCGGGCAGAACGTCGGAAACACGCTGGGCCAGCGTTTCAGCGAGCTTGCGCGCCGCCACGCCCAGCACGCCGGGTAGCGAAACATCGGGCCAGGAGATGTCTCCCACGGCCAACAACGTCTGCAGCGACTCCCGCGGCATCCTGAGCGGCCCGTGCGTCGAAACGAACTCCGCGAGGCTGGGAACGGAATCGACGAAGTAGGCGAACTTCTTGAAGCCGATGCTCCCCAGCGATTCCTCCAGCTTCTGCTTCGGCGACGGTTCCGGCGTTTGCCGGGGGTCTGATTCAGGATCCGGGTCCTTCGGATTCTCGAATCGGAAATAAGCCAGCCGAGACGCCTCGACGGCCAGTGTCACCCGGTCTGACGCGATGCCGCCTGTGAACACCGCGTGTCGCTTTTGCGGGCGGAACACATCGTCAGGGTGGCGGCTGTAGGGCTTGCTCATGCGCAAGCTTCTACCCGCAACCACTTGGGCCGGCATCCTCACGGATGACGATTCAACGCATTGATCGCAGACCAGGCATGTGACGCGTGGCCGAGCGGCGCTGGTGGCCACCGTCCGCAGAATCGGCTTGAAATGGTAGGCCGTGTTGGACTTGAACCAACGACCAAAGGATTATGAGTCCTCTGCTCTGACCAACTGAGCTAACGGCCCCCGGGGAGGAGGCGCGGATTCTAGTCAGCCTTGGCTCAACGTTGAGAGAGCGCCTGGCCGACCATGCGCGACGTGATGTCGACGATCTGGATCATGCGGTCGTAGGCCATGCGCGTCGGGCCGATGACGCCCAGCGTGCCGACGACCTGGCCGTCGACCTCGTAGGGCGCGCTGACGATGGACAACTCCTCGTACGGCACGACCTGGCTTTCGCCGCCGATGTAGATGCGCACGCCCTCGGCGCGGCTGGACGTGTCGAGCAGGCGCATCAGCTGCGTCTTCTGCTCGAACAGGTCGAAAAGGCGGCGCAGGCTGCCCATGTCGTGGCTGAAGTCCTGCACGGTCAGCAGGTTGCGCTCGCCGGAGACGACCACCTGCTCCTGGTCTTGCGCCATGGCCTCGGTGCCGGCCTGCACGGCCGCGCTCATCAGCCCCGCGATCTCGCTGCGCAGCACGTCGACCTCACTGCGCAGCCGCTCGCGCACGGCTTCCAGCGTGAGGCCGGCATAGCTGGCGTTCAGGCGGTTGCTGGCTTCGGCAAGTTCCGACTGGCTCAGGTCCTGCGCGGTGAAGATGACGCGGTTCTGCACGTCGCCATCGGGCGACACGAGGATGACCAGCACGCGCCGCTCGCCCAGCCGCAGGAACTCGATGTGGTGGAAGACGCTGGCTTTCTTGGGCGACGTGACGACGCCGACGAAGCTGGACAGGTTGGACAGCATCTGCGCCGCGCTGGCAATGACGCGCTGCGGCTGGTCGGGCTGCAGCCGGGCCGCATCCACGCCGATCAGGCCGGGCTGGGCGGTCAGCATGGTGTCGACGAAGAGGCGGTAGCCGCGCGCCGTCGGGATGCGGCCGGCACTGGTGTGCGGGCTGGCGATCAGGCCCAGCTCTTCGAGGTCGGCCATCACGTTGCGGATGGTCGCCGGGCTCAGTTCCAGGCCCGAAGCCTTGGACAGCGTGCGCGAGCCCACCGGCTGGCCATCCGCGATGTAGCGCTCAACCAGGGTTTTCAGCAGGGATTTGGATCGCTCGTCGAGCATTGCGCCATTCTATGAACACCCCCGTTACTGGGGAGAGAGGCGATACCCCTGTGGTGTAATTTGCCGCATGGCCGAGCGCTTCAGACATGTCGCCATCGTTGGCAAGCATCAGGCGCCTGGCATCCGGCCGGTGCTGGAGGAGATTGCCCAATTTTTGTGCAGTCAGGGGTTGGACGTCTCGCTCGAAGCGGACACCGCGCTGAACACCGGCCTGACGGGCTACGAAGCCTTGTCCAACGACGAGCTGGGCCGCCAGTGCGACTTGGCGGTGGTCATCGGCGGGGACGGCACGATGCTGGGTTTCGCGCGCGACATGGCCCGCCACGGCATTCCGCTGCTGGGCATCAACCAGGGGCGCCTGGGCTTCATCACCGACATTCCCATCGAGCGCTGGCGCGAGTCGTTGGCGCCGGTGCTGGCCGGTGACTACGAGGTGGAGCCGCGCACGATGCTGGAAGGCGCGGTGCTGCGCGACGGCGAGTCCATCTTCTCGGGGCTGGCGCTCAACGACGTCGTCGTAAGCCGCGGCGGCACGGCAGGCATGGTGGAGCTCAAGATCGAGGTTGGCGAGCAGTTCGTCGCCAACATGCGCGCCGACGGCCTCATCGTCGCCTCGCCCACCGGCTCCACGGCCTATGCGCTGTCGGCCGGCGGGCCCATCCTGCACCCCAGCATCGCCGGCTGGCTGCTGGTGCCGATCGCGCCGCACACGCTGTCCAACCGGCCCATCGTGCTGCCCGACAGCGGCGAGGTGCGCATGGAGATCCTCGCCGGCCGTGACGCGTCGGTGAACTTCGACATGCAGAGCCTGGCCAGCCTGCTGCACGGCGACGTCATCACCGTGCGGCGCAGCCAGCACCAGGTCCGCTTCCTGCACCCCAAGGGCTGGAGCTATTACGCGACGCTGCGTCGCAAACTCCGTTGGTACCTCTGACCCATGCTGCGGCACCTGTCTCTCAAAGACTTCGTCATCGTCCCCACGCTGGAGCTGGATTTCGAGCCCGGCTTTGCCGTGCTGACCGGCGAGACCGGCGCGGGCAAGTCCATCCTCATCGACGCACTGCAGCTGGCCCTCGGCGGGCGCGGTGACGCCGGCGTCGTGCGCGAGGGTGCTGCCAAGGCCGAGATCACGGCCGAGTTCGACACGCCGCCGCATCTGCGCGCGTGGCTGGACGAAGCCGGCTTTGACGCGGACGAGGCGCTGCTGCTGCGCCGCGTCATCGACGCCGCGGGAAAAAGCCGCGCCTGGATCAACGGCGGCGCGGCCACGCTGACCCAGCTGCGCGAGCTGGCCGACCACCTGCTCGACATCCACGGCCAGCACGCCTGGCAAGGCCTGACCCGCCCGGCCGCCGTGCGCGAGCTGCTCGATGGCTTTGCCGGCCTGGACACCGCGCCGCTGGCCCGCGCCTACGCCACCTGGAAGCAGGCCGCCGAGGCGCTGGCACAGGCGCAAGGCCAGCAAGCGGACGCGCTGCGTGAACGCGAGCGCCTGGCCTGGCAGATCGGCGAGCTGGACGGCCTGGCACCCGGCGACGGCGAGTGGGAGGAACTGAACGCCGAGCATGAGCGCCTGGCGCACGGCCAGTCGCTGATCGACGCAGCCAAGTCGGCGCTGGACGCGCTGGACGAGGCCGAGCCCAGCGCCCAGTCCTTGGCCACCACCGCGCTGGACCAGCTCGAACGCGTGCTGGACCATGACGACCGCCTGCTGTCCGCCGTGCAGGCGCTGCGCGACGTGCAGGCGCAACTGCAAGACGCCAGTCACACGCTGTCGGCCTATCTGCACAAGGCCGACCTCGACCCGGGCCGACTGTCGGAACTGGACGAACGCGTGTCGGCCTGGATGACGCTGGCGCGCCGCTACCGCCGCCAGCCGCAGGACTTGCCGGCCTTGCTGGCGCAATGGCGCACCGAACTGGCCGCGCTGGACGCCGCCAGCGACCCGGCGCTGCTGGAGGCGGCGCTGGCCACCACGCGCAAGGCCTTCGACACGGAGGCCAAGGCCGCCAGCCGCGCGCGCCGCGACGCGGCGCCCAAGCTCGCCGCGGCCGTCAGCGCCGCGATGCAGCAGCTGGGCATGGCCGGCGGCCAGTTCGACATCGCGCTGACCGCCACCGACGGCCCGCAGAGCTTCGGCCTCGAATCGGCCGAGTTCCTCGTCGCCGGCCACGCCGGCAGCACGCCGCGGCCGCTGGCCAAGGTGGCCTCGGGCGGCGAGCTGTCGCGCATCGCGCTGGCCATCGCCGTGACCACCAGCCAGGCGACCACCGACACCTCGCCCGGCACGCTGATCTTTGATGAGATCGACGCCGGCATCGGCGGTGCCGTGGCCGAGACGGTCGGCCGACTGATGAAACAACTGGGCCGCGAGCGGCAGGTGCTGGCCGTGACCCACCTGCCCCAGGTCGCCGCCTGCGCCGACCGTCATCTGGTCGTCGCCAAGGGCCTGCAGGATGGCACGACGACCAGCCGCGTCGCGGCCGTCTCCGGCGAAGCCCGGGTCGCCGAGATCGCGCGCATGCTGGGTGGCGAACGCCTGTCGTCCACCAGCCTCGCCCATGCCGAGGAGATGCTGGCCGCCTCGTCAGTGAACACGCCGAAACCGAAGAAAGCCAAGTCATGAGCATTGCCGAGGCCGAGCTGCTGGGCGACGTCGTGCTGCTGACCGGCATGTCCGGTGGCGGCAAGTCGGTTGCCATGCATGCGCTGGAGGATGCCGGCTATTTCTGCGTCGACAACCTGCCGGCCGAGCTGCTGCTGGACTTCCTGAAGCTCGAACAGCAGCGCGGCGAGCGACGCGTCGCCATCGCGGTCGACGTGCGCTCGGCCGGCTCGCTGCCGCTGATGCTGCCGCTGCTGAAGGACTTGCGCGCCCGCGGCATCGCCGTGCGCTCGGTTTTCCTGGATGCCAGCAACGAGGCGCTGATGCGGCGCTTCTCCGAGACGCGCCGCCCGCACCCGCTGCGCGAGGACCGCGACACCAACTTCGGCGGCCTGGGCGACGGCGCCCAGGACAGGCACCGGCTGCTGCTGGATGCCATCCAGCTGGAGCGCGAGCTGCTCGGCGGCCTGAAGGCCGAGTCCACCGTCATCGACACCAGCCAGCTGCGCCCGGCCCAGCTGCGCGCCTGGCTGGCCGACCTGGTCGGCCCCAACGCCGGCGCCAAGCTGACGCTGGTGTTCGAGAGCTTCGCCTTCAAGCACGGCGTGCCCAGCGACGCGGACTTCGTCTTCGACGTGCGCGTGCTGCCCAACCCCTATTACGACCGCGAGCTGCGGCCCCTCACCGGCCGCGACGCGCCGGTGGCGGCTTATCTCGCGGCCCAGCCGGAGGTCGGGTTGATGATGGGCCAGATCGCCGGCTTCCTGTCGCGCTGGCTGCCCAACTTCGCGGCCGACCAGCGCAGCTACCTGACCGTCGCCATCGGCTGCACCGGCGGCCAGCACCGCTCGGTCTACCTGGTCGAGATGCTGGCGCGTCAATTCAGCCACCACGGCCACGTGCTGAAGCGCCACCGCGAGCTGGACGCGCGCTGACCCCCACGAATCCAGAACAATTGTTCTAGACAACCAGTTCTAGAACGATTATTCTGAATTCATGCCCTCCAAACCCCCTCCCACCGTCAAGCCAACGACGGCCGAGCTGGACCTGCTGCAGGTGCTGTGGCGCCTGGGCCCGGCCGACGCCAAGGCCGTGCACGAAGCCCTGCTGCCCGATCGCCCGGACGCGACCTACGCCACCGTGTTGCGCCAGTTGCAGGTCATGCACGGCAAGGGCCTGCTCAGCCGCGACGAGAGCCAGCGCCCGCAGCGCTACGCACCGCTGCAGGCCCAGGACAAGCTGCAACAGTCGCTCGTCAAGGATTTCATCAGCAAGGCCTTCGCCGGCTCGGGCAAGGCGCTCGTGCTGGCCGCGTTGAAGAGCCATGTCAGTGCCAAGGAGCGCGCGGAGATTCGCCAGTTGCTGGTCAGGAATGGAGACGAAGCGTGAGCCTCGACATCGCGATGAATGCCTGGGGCTGGGCCCTGTTGAACTTCGTCTGGCAGGGTGCCATCGTTGGCGGCGTGGCGGCCTTGCTGCTGGCGCTGATGCGCGGCGCGCCGGCGCGCTGGCGCTACGCCGTCTGCGCGGCCAGCCTGGCGCTGTGCCTGGGCCTGCCGCTGGCGCAATGCCTGGCGCTGGCCGCGCCGGCCGAAGGCGACTTCGTCAGCGAGCTGAGTCCGCTGGCGGAGCAGCTGCCGGCCCTGGTCAGCGCGTGGGCGCTGGGCACGGCGCTGATGCTGGGCCGCCTGGCGATGGGCCTGGCCTGGGTGGCCCGTGCGCGCAAACGCAGCCTGCCGGCATCGGCCGACTGGCAGGCCCGGCTGGACGCCCTCGCCCGCCGCTTGGGGCTGCGCCGCACGGTCGGCCTGCGCCTGCTGGACGGTTTGAGCAGCCCCATCGCGCTGGGCATGCTCAAGCCCTGCGTGCTGCTGCCCGCCGCGTTGCTGAGCCGCCTGCCGGTGGACCTGCTGGAGGCACTGCTGGCCCATGAGCTGGCCCATGTGCGGCGCTGGGACTACGCCGCCAACCTGCTGCAGAGCGCCGTCGAGGCCTTGCTGTTCTTCCACCCGGTGGTGTGGTGGTTGTCGGCGCGCATGCGGGCCGAGCGCGAACTGGTCGCCGACGAGATCTCGGCGGTAGCGCTGGGTGACTCGCGCCGGCTGGCGCTCGCGCTGCACGCGCTGGCCGAGCTGGATGACGTGCGGGCGACACCGCCGGTGGCGCTGGCCGCGCGCGGCGGCGACCTGCTCGGTCGCATCGAGCGCCTGCTGGCACCGCGGCCGCAGGCCACGGGCTGGAAGCTGGCGCTGCCGGCACTGCTGATCGCCGCGACCAGCTTCGTCGTGCAGGCCAAGGGCCGGGACAAGCCTCAGGCGCCGGAGACGCCACCGGCCCAGGTGGCCCAGGCCGAGAGAACCGAGAAACCCGACCCCGCGCAACCGGTGCAGCAGCTGCGCCTGCCCGTCAACGCCAAGCATGTGCTGGTCATCGACGACGCGACCGGCAAGGTGCTGATGGCGCGCGACGCCGACACCGTCGTGCCCATCGCGTCGCTGACCAAGCTCCTGACGGCCATGGTGGTGCTGGACGCCAAGCTGGACCCGAACGAGAAGCTGCGCATCTCCGCCGAGGATGTGGACACGCTCAAGCACAGCCGCTCGCGCGTGCGCGTCGGCACGCAGATGAGCCGCCAGGCCGCGCTGGAGATGGCGCTGATGGAGTCCGAGAACCGCGCGGCCTTCGCGCTGGCGCGCACCTACCCCGGCGGCGAGGCCGGCTTCGTCAAGGCCGTGCAGGCCAAGCTGCGCGCGCTGGGCCTGAGCCACACCTCGATCAGCGACCCCACCGGCCTGTCGCCCAGCAACACGTCGACGGCGACCGAGATGGCCGCCATCACGGCGGCGGCGGCGCGCTACCGCGAGATCGAGCGCATCACCAGCGTCAAGAAGGCGTCGGTGCCGGTGGACGGCCGAGCCCGCGAACTGCGCAACACCAACCGTCTGGTCGGCGCCAAGGGCTGGAACATCCGCATCTCCAAGACCGGCTACACCGAGGAGGCCGGTCGCTGCCTGGCGATGCGCATGATGAACGGCAAGCGCCCGGTCACCGTCGTGCTGCTGGATGCCGACGGCTCGGCCAACCGGCTGCGCGACGCGGCCATGATCCGCAAGTCCCTGGCCCGCCAGGCCAGCTGAAGCGAGCACCGGCCATGCAAAGACGCCATCTGCTCGCGGCGGGCAGCGCCACGCTCGCGCTGCCGACCCACTCGCTCGACTTCGCGGCACCCCGCCCGCCGGTCGCCATGCGCGCCAGCGTCGACCGCCTCATCGACATCGCCGTGGGCATACGCCCCTTTCGGGCGCTTGGGCCCCGCATCGAGGCCGAGCGCCGCTTCGGCAAGACGCTGGTGCATCACTACGGCCACGGCGGCAGCGGCTGGTCGCTGTCCTGGGGCTCGGCGCAGCGCGCACTGGCGCTGATCCACGCGCAAGGCCTGCGCCCGGGCGAACGCATCGCCGTCATCGGCTGCGGCGCCATCGGCCTGACGACGGCGCGCACGGCCCAGCAGGCCGGCTTCAAGGTGCGCCTGTATGCCAAGGACCGTCCGCCGCACGTGCACTCGTCGGCCGCGACGGGGCTGTGGACGCCCGAGTCGCGCATCGTCACCAGCGAGCACGCCAGCGAGGCCTGGACGGCCGGGTGGGAGGCGATGGCGCGCGCATCGTTCAAGGTCCATCAAAGCTATCTCGGCCTGCCCTCGGGGCCGGTCGAATGGCATGACGGCTACGTCGTGTCGGACGACGGCTTCGACGCGCCGCTGCAGGGCCACGTCGGCGAGCCGGACTACCCCGAGCTGAACGACCGCGTCGCCGACCTGCGGCCGCGCGGCGTCGCGCTGCAAGCCGGCGAGCACCCGTTCCGCACGGCGCACGCGCGCCGCTTCACGCAGATGGTCTTCAACATCCCGGCCTACCAGCGCCTGTTGCTGGACGACTTCGCCCGCGACGGCGGCGAGCTGGTGCAACACGAACTGCGCCAGCCGCGCGACTTTGCGCGCCTGCCGGAGCGCCTCATCGTCAACTGCACCGGCGACGGTGCGCGCAGGTTGCTGGGCGACACCAGCCTCACGCCGGTGCGCGGCCAGACCGCCCGGCTCATCCCCCAGCCCGAGGTGGACTACGCCGTGATCTACCGCGGCCAGAACGTCGTCGCGCTGCCGCGCCGCGACGGCCTGCTCGTCGCGGCCATGGGCGAACACGATTTCGGCAACGACGACCTGCGGCCCGACCGGGCCCAGTCCGAGGACGCCGTGCGGCGCCTGGCCAGCCTGTTCTAGAAGGTTTCCCAGTCGCCCTCGCCCGCGCTTGGCGCGGGGGCCGCAGCCTTGGGCGCAGGCGGCGGCGAAGACACCACCGGCGCAGGCCGGGGCTGGGTTGCCGGCGCCTTGAGCGACGGCTTGAACGCGGCCGCCTTGGGCGACGCGACCGGCCTTGGCGCCGCCTTCGGCGCGGGCTTCGGTGCGCTGCTGCGCGGTGCCACCGCGGCATCGACGCGGAAGGCCGCGACGGCCTCGGCCAGCTTGCTGGTCTGCATGCGCATGCTTTCGGCGGCGGCCGCCGTCTGCTCCACCAGCGCGGCGTTCTGCTGGGTGGCCTGGTCAAGCTGGCTGACGGCCGCATTGATCTGGCCCACGCCTTCGGACTGCTCGCGGCTGGACACGGTGATCTCGCCAACCAGGTCCGTCACCTTGCGCACCTCGTTGACCATCTGGCCGATGGTCTCGCGCGCCGACAGCACCTGGGCGCTGCCGCTCTCCACCTTGCCGACGCTGTCGCCGATCAGGCTCTTGATCTCCTTGGCCGCCTCGGCGCTGCGCTGAGCCAGCAGCCGCACCTCGCCGGCCACGACGGCGAAGCCGCGGCCCTGCTCGCCGGCGCGGGCCGCCTCCACCGCTGCGTTCAGCGCCAGGATGTTTGTCTGGAAGGCGATGCCGTCGATGGTGCCGATGATGTCGCCGATCTTGCGGCTGGACGCCGAAATCCCGTCCATCGTCATCACCACCTCGCCCACGGCCGTGCCACCCGCCTGGGCCACCTCGGAGGCGTGGTTGGCCAGCTGGTCGGCCTGGCGGGCGTTGTCGGCGTTGGCCTTGATCTGCGCGGCCATCTGCTCGACCGAGGCGGCCGTCTGCTCCAGGCTGGATGCCTGGCTCTCGGTGCGCGCCGACAGGTCGGCATTGCCCTGCGCGATTTCGGACGCGGCGACGTTGAGCTGGTCGCAGCCCTGGCGCACGCCGGACACCATGCGCGCCAGGTTCTGCGTCATCTCGTCCAGCATCTGCAACAGCTTGCCCAGCTCATCCGTCGAGCTGCTGTGGACCCGGTGGGTCAGATCGCCGGACGCCACGGCACGCACGGCGTCGGAAGCCTTCTGCACCGGGCCGGTGATGGAGCGCGTGATGACCACGGCCGCGACGATGCCGATGGCCAGCGCGACCAGCGACGCGCCCGCGAACGCCCACAGCACGCGGTGATAGGCGGCCTCGGCGGACTGGGTTGCCGTGCCGGCCAGCTTCTCGTTGTAGTCCCACCACTTCTTCAGGTCGTCGCGCAGCGGCGTGAAGGCGGCGCGCGCGGCGCCGAAGCTCAGCTCCTTGGCCGCCGTGCCCTGGGTGGGGTCTGCGGCGCTGTCGTCCGAGGACTTCAGCACCTTCTCGTTGATGGCGAAATAGGCCGTCGCGCTGTCCTTGACCTTCTTCAGCAGCGCCTTGTCCTGCTCGTCGGCCGTCAGCAGCTCGTAGTCCTTGAGGCGCTGGACGATGTTTTCGCGAGCCTTGCTGATGCGCTCGCGCAGCGTCTTCTTCTCCTTGTCGTCCTCGCTGAGCAGGTGCTGGCCCTCGAAGCGCCGGATGTCGGAGATGTCGGCGTCGACCTGGTGCACCACCCGCAACGACGGCAGGATGTTCTCGGGGTAGTACTCGGCGTAGAAATTGATGGACTTGGCCAGCAGCGCGCCGACGCCGGCCATGCCCAGCAGCAGCGCCAGCAACACCGCGAAGGCGAGCCCAAGGCGCGTCCCAACGCGCAGATTCTTCAATGCGTCCACGGCTGTCCCCTCTAGTTGTTCGGGGGACTTTGCCCGTTTCGACCCGGGCAGGCAATGCGGGCTGTCAGCCCAGGTCGTGAACTGTTAGCTTTCTGCCGCGTCCGTCTCGCCAAGCACCAGCGCCAGCAGCACGGCCGTGCCCACCGGCATGAAGATGACGATGGCGATGAACCACGGCATGAACGCGCGGCCGGTGCGGCGCACCAGTTGCATCATGAACACGCAATGCATGGCCCCGGCCACGATGAGGCCCAGGCCCAGGATCGCCAGCTTGGCCGGCGACGGGTCGTCCTCCTGGCTGACGCTGATCACCTGCCACAGGCACAGCCCTGCAACCAGCAGGCTGATCAGCGCGTATTCGAAGACGCTCTTGATTTCGGCCTTCATTCAGCTCTCCTCGATCAATTTTTTCAACGGCGCCGGCAGCGCGTAATCCACGAGTTTCTCCCGGGCGACCCAGGTGCCGGGCGGCACCACGCCCGTACCGGCGTCGGCCCGCATCGTATGAAGCACCCAGTCGAAGTGGGTCAGCGCGTGCTGGATGCGCGGCAGCGTCTCCAGCGGCGCACCGGGCAAAGCCGCACGGGCGCTGGCCTCGTCGTCGAACATCGGCAGCGTCCACAGCCCCGCCCAGACGCCGGTGGCCGGGCGCTGCTGCAGCAAGACCTGGCCCCGGCTTTCCAGCCACAGCCACCAGTTCTCGCGCCGGCCGCGCTTGAGCTTGCGTGTCTTGATGGGGTAGCGCGTCGGATCGCCCTCGTGTTGCGCGCGGCACAGCGGCTGCACTGGGCAAAGCAGGCAGTCGGGTGAGCGCGCCGTACAGACCGTCGCGCCCAGGTCCATCAGGCCTTGCGTGTAGCGGTCGACGTCGTGCTCGGGCAGCAGCTCGGTCGCGCGGTCCCACAGCTTCTTTTCGGCGGCGCTGCTGGCCAGGTCGCCGTCGAAGGCCAGCACGCGGGTCAGCACGCGCTTGACGTTGCCGTCCAGGATGGCGACGCGCTCGCCGAAGCAGAAGGCCGCGATGGCCGCCGCGGTCGAACGGCCTATGCCCGGCAACGTCTGCAGCCCGGCCGCCGTGCGCGGGAACTCGCCGCCATGCAGTTCGGCCACGGCGCGCGCGCAGGCGTACAGGTTGCGCGCCCGGCTGTAGTACCCCAGGCCCGCCCATTGCGCGAGCACCTCGTCCAGCGTCGCCGCGGCCAGGTCGGTGACGCGCGGCCAGCGCGCCAGGAAGCGCTCGTAGTAGCCGAGCACCGTCACCACCTGGGTCTGCTGCAGCATGATTTCCGACAGCCAGACGCGATACGGATCGCGCGTGTTCTGCCATGGCAGCGTGTGCCGGCCATGGCGGTGCTGCCAGGCAACGACGGTCTTGCCGAAGTCGGCGATCAGCCCTTGCTGCGTCATCGCTTTTGGCATTGCGGGCAGAAGAAGGTCGAGCGCGCGCCCTGCACGATGCGCCGTATGGCCGTGCCGCAGCGCCCGCAAGGCTCGCCCTCGCGGCCGTAGACCTGGGCCTGCATCTGGAAGCTGCCGGCCACGCCGTGCGCGTCGCGGAAGTCGCGCAGCGTCGTGCCGCCGGCCTCCAGCGCCCGGCCCAGCACCGTGCGCACGGCCAGCGCCAGCTTGTCGGCGCGCGGCCGGCTCAGCCTGCCGGCAGGCAGGCGCGGGTCGATGCCTGCCATGAACAGCGCCTCGCAGGCGTAGATGTTGCCGGCGCCCACGACGATGTCGCCCGCCAGCAGCGCCTGCTTGATGGCCACGCGCCGCCCACTCAGCGCCGCGTGCAGGTGCAGGCCGTCGAAGCGCTCATCGAACGGTTCCAGGCCCAGGCTGCCCAGCAGCGTCGCCACCGGTTCGGCCTGCAGGCCCGCGCTCCAGACGACGGCGCCGAAGCGGCGCGGGTCGGTCAGGCGCAGCAGGCCACGGTCCGTGTGCAGGTCGAAATGGTCGTGCGCACCGGGTGCCGGCGTCGTGTCCAGGAAGGCCAGCGACCCCGACATGCCCAGGTGCATCAGCAAGCCACCCCGGCTCTCGAGCGGAAGCCACAAATATTTACCGCGTCTTTGCACGTCGCCGACGCGGCTGCCGAGCAGCGTTTCAGGGTCCACGCCTATGGGCCAGCGCAGCGGTTTCCCCAGGCGCAGGCCGGTAATCCGGGCCCCCTGGATGGCGCCTGCGAAGCTGCGGCGCGTGACTTCGACCTCGGGTAACTCGGGCATAGGTCGGAAATCATAATCAGCGCCTGTCATTGGAGTACGAATGCCGTTCACCGTCCGCCGTGTCGCCCTTGCCGCCGCCCTGTTGCTGGGGCTGCACGCAGCCCATGCCCAAGAGGCCTCGTCCACGCCGCTGTCCAACTCGGCGATGGACGCGCCGCTGTTCTACCAATTGCTGATCGGCGAGCTGGAGCTGAACAACGGCCAGGCCGGCGTCGCCTTCCAGGTGCTGCTGGACGCGGCACGGCGCACCGGCGACGAGGAGTTGTTCAAGCGCGTCGTCAACATCGCGCTGCAGGCCCGCGCCGGCGACCAGGCGCTGATGGCTGCCCGCGCCTGGGGCGAGACCGTACCGACCTCGGCCGACGCCCAGCAGACCACCGTGCAACTGCTGGCCCTGCTGAACAAGCCCGCCGAGGTGCCGCAGCCGCTGGTGGCGCTGCTGCGCCTGGCGCCCGCCGGGCAGCGCCCGGGCCTGCTCGTGGCGCTGCCGCGGCTGTTCCAGCGCTCGCCCGACCCCAAGGCCGTGCTCGCCGCGCTGGGCCCTGTGCTGCAGGCCCAGACCGGCGTGCTCAAGCCCGCGGCGCTTTACACCGAGGCCACGCTGTCCATCAATGCCGGCGAGAACGCGCGCGCGCTGGCGCTGACGCGCGAACTGCAGGCGGCGGCCCCCGAGACCGACGATGCGATGCAGCTCGCCGTCGACCTGATGTCCGCCGAGCCGCAGGCCGAGGCGCTCATCGTCGAGCGCTTGAAGCTCAAGCCCGACCAGCATGGGCTGCGCCAGGCCTATGCCCGCGCGCTGGTCAAGGCGCAGCGCCCCGTTGATGCGGCGCGCGAATTCCGCGTGCTGACCGAGGTGACGCCCGACAACCCCGCGGCCTGGCTGGCGCTGGGCGCCATCGAGCTGGAACTCAAGCATGTGCCCGCCGCCGAGACGGCGCTGCGCGAAGGCCTGAAGCGGCTGGACACGCCGGCCGCCGGCACCGATGCCGAGATCCGCGCCCGCGCCGAAGGCCGGCAGAGCGCCTGGCTGATGCTGTCTCAGGCCGCGGAGCAGCGTGGCGACCTGAAGGCGGCCGAGGCGGCGCTGCAGAAGGTCGACGGCACCGGCCTGGATGTGCGCTTTCGCCGCGCCAGCCTGCTGGCCCGCCAGGGCAAGCTCGCCGAAGGCCGCAAGCTGCTGCGCCCCGCCGCCGACGCCAGCGATGCCGACGCACGCGCAGCACTGCTGGCCGAGGCCCAGTTGCTGCGCGAGCAGCGCGACTTCGCCGGCGCTGAAGGCGTGCTGAAGACGGCGGTCGAACGCTTCAAGGACGACACCGACCTGATCTACGAGCAGGCCATGATGAGCGAGAAGCTGGGCCGCTTCGACGAGATGGAGGCCTTGCTGCGCCGGGTCATGGAACTCAAGCCCGACCACCACCACGCCTACAACGCGCTTGGCTACTCCTTCGCCGATCGCAACCTGCGCCTGCCCGAGGCCAAGCAGCTCATCGAGCGCGCGCTGACGCTGGCGCCCGGCGAGCCCTTCATCGTCGACAGCCTGGGCTGGGTGGAGTTCCGCCTGGGCAACCTGCCCGAGGCCGCCAAGCTGCTGCGCCAGGCCCATGCCGGCCGCCCCGATGCCGAGATCGCGGCCCACCTGGGTGAAGTACTGTGGGCCAGCGGCGCGCAGGACGAGGCCCGCCGCCTGTTCGCCGAGGCCGCGCAGCGCGAGCCCGGCAACGAGGCGCTGCGCGAGACGCTGGACCGCCTGAAGGTCAAGCCGTGAGGCTGGCCAGCGTTTTCCTGGCGCTGGTGCTGGCGGGCTGCGCACAGCTGCCGCAGACGCCGCCGGCCGGCAACGAGGCGCGCCTGAGCGGCCGCATCAGCGTTACCGTGGCCGGCAACGTGCACAGCCGCGGGACTGGCGGTGCGGCCAGCTTCGAACTCTTCGGCGGCCCCGAGGCCGGCCGGCTGGAGCTGACATCGCCGCTCGGTGCCCTGGTCGCCCGTGCCGGTTGGCGGCCCGGCCTCGTCACGCTGCAGACGCCCGATGGCGAGCGCCGCTACGACGACCTGGACGCGCTGACCCGCGAGCTGCTCGGCGAGGCCGTGCCCGTGGCCGCGCTGTTCGACTGGTTGCAGGCCCGGCCTTGGGCCGCCGTGCCGCATCAGAAGACGGCCAGCGGCTTCGAGCAGCTGGGATGGCGCATCGAGCCCAGGCTGCCCGCCCTCGTCGCCACCCGCCTGGCCGAGCCCGTCGTCACGCTGCGCGCCAAACTGGACGGGGGCGATGAAGGCACTCCATGATCTGGCCGCGCCGGCCAAGCTGAACCTCTTCCTGCATGTCGTCGGCAAACGGCCGGACGGCTACCACCTGCTGCAGTCCGTCTTCGTGCTGGTCGACTGGGCCGACATGCTGCATATCGAGAGGCGCAGCGACGGGCAGCTGGCGCGTCACGATGTGCTGGGTGGGGACCTGCCGGCCGACGACCTCTGCCTGCGCGCCGCGCGATTGCTGCAGGCCGAGACGGGCTGCCCGCTGGGCGCCGACATCCACCTGGAAAAGCGCCTGCCCGCCGGGGCCGGCATGGGCGGCGGCTCATCCGATGCCGCGACCACGCTGCTGGCGCTGAACCGGCTGTGGGACTTGCGCCTGCCGCTGCAGCGGCTGATGGCGCTGGGGCTGAAGCTGGGCGCGGATGTGCCCTTCTTCCTCGGTGGCGGCCCGGCCTTTGTCGAAGGCATCGGCGAGATCCTGCATCCGCTGATGCTGCCCGAGCAGCGCTTCGCGGTGCTCAAGGGGCCCGCCGGTCTGGCGACCAAAGACATCTTTTCGAGTCCACTCTTGGCAAGGAGCGAAAACCTGGCTATAGTCGCGGGCTTTCCCGCCCTGGCTGGAACTGCAGAAAACCTCAATGAATTGGCTTCAGGCTTCGGTCGCAACGACCTTCAGCCCGCAGCAGAGGCGATCAGCAGTGAAGTGCGAGACGCGTTGGCCCAGTTGTCCGAAGTTTTCGGCAACGCCCGGATGACGGGCTCTGGTGCCGCCGTGTTTTCAGTGCTCGCCGGGGATGGAAAAGATGGCAAGGACGACCAGTCCCTGGCGACATTGCTTCAGGCGCAACCTGAGGGGTGGACCGGTCGAATCTGCCGCAGCTTAGGCTCTCACCCGCTCGCGGGCTGGGCCGGCTGAAAGGTTATAGGGTGCAGCAGCTCTGCTGTGTCCTGTGTAGGGGAGTCGCCAAGTTGGTCAAGGCATCGGATTTTGATTCCGACATGCGAGGGTTCGAGTCCTTCCTCCCCTGCCAAATGTTTTCTGTAATTCGCTGAACCGGCTTGCGCTTCAGCGAGCCACTGACACCAGAGGCTCCCAGTGCTGCTCAACACGGTTCTCTTCACCGGCAACGCGAACCCGGTCCTCTCCCAGGAAATCGCCACCCATCTCGGTCTCGAGCTGGGCAAGGCCGTGGTCGGTCGTTTCTCCGACGGCGAAGTGGCCGTCGAGATCCAGCAGAACGTCCGCGCCCGCGATGTCTTCGTCATCCAGCCCACCTGCGCGCCGACGAACGAGAACCTGATGGAGCTGCTGATCATGGCGGACGCGCTCAAGCGTTCCAGCGCCCGCCGCATCACCGCCGTCATCCCCTACTACGGCTACGCCCGCCAGGACCGCCGCCCGCGCTCCACGCGTGTGCCGATCTCGGCCAAGGTGGTTGCCAACTGTCTTGAGACCGTGGGCGTCGAGCGCGTGCTGACGATGGACTTGCACGCCGACCAGATCCAGGGCTTCTTCGACATCCCGGTCGACAACATCTACGCGTCGCCCGTGCTGCTGTCGGACCTGAAGAGCCGCAACTACAAGGACCTCGTCGTCGTCTCGCCTGACGTCGGCGGTGTCGTGCGCGCACGCGCACTGGCCAAGCAGCTGGGCTGCGACCTGGCCATCATCGACAAGCGCCGCCCGGCGGCCAACGTGTCCGAGGTCATGCACGTCATCGGCGAGATCGACGGCCGCAACTGCGTCATCATGGACGACATGATCGACACGGCCGGCACGCTGGTGAAGGCGGCCGAGGTGCTGAAGGCGCGTGGCGCCCAGAGCGTGTTCGCTTATTGCACCCACCCCATCCTGTCCGGCCCGGCCATCGAGCGCATCGCCGGTTCGCAGCTGGACGAGGTCGTCATCACCAACACCATTCCGCTGACCGACGCGGCCAAGGCCTGCAAGAAGATCCGCCAGCTGTCGGTGGCCTTCCTGTTTGCCGAGACCATCCGCCGCATTTCCGACGGCGAGTCGGTCACATCGCTTTTCTCCGAGCAGAACAACAACTTCTGATCGGGGTATTCGTCGCGGTCGCAAGACCGCATTCCCAACGGCGCCTGGTCGCGGGTGCCGTTTCTCTTTTTGGAGAAAACCATGAAGTTTGTCGCTTTTGAGCGCAAGTTGCAGGGGACCGGAGCGAGCCGCCGCCTGCGAGTGGCCGGCAAGGTGCCGGGCATTGTTTTTGGCGCCGGTGAGCCCGTCATGATCGAACTCGATCACAACGCGCTGTTCCACGCCCTCAAGAAGGAAGCCTTCCACAGCTCGCTGCTGGACATGGAACTGGCTGGCGCCACCACGCAAGTGCTGCTGCGCGATTTCCAGATGCACCCGTACAAGCCGCAAGTCCTGCACTGCGACTTCCAGCGCGTGGACGGCACGACCAAGATCACGAAGAAGGTGCCCCTGCACTTCATCGGTGAAGAGACCTCGCCGGCCGTCAAGACCGATCACTGCACGGTCAACCACGTCGTCACCGAGCTGCTGATCACCTGCCTGGCCCAGCAACTGCCCGAGTTCATCGAGGTGGATCTGTCCGGCCTGACCCAGGGTCACTCGCTGCACGTCAACGACATCAAGCTGCCGGAAGGCATCAAGGTCGTCACGCACGGCAAGCCGAACCCCGTCATCGCGACGCCGATCGCGCCGGCCGCTGAAGAAGTCATCGTCGTGGCCGCCCCGGTCGCCGACGACGGCAAGAAGAAGAAGAAGAAGTAATTTCTTCCTGGCTTCTGGCCAAAGTCAAAGGGCTCCGCAAGGAGCCCTTTTTCATTGCTGCGCCTGTGGTCGCGTTGCTGCCGGCAGTCGCCCGCCCAGGTTCTTCAGCAGCAGGTTGGCCGCCGCGAGCTGGCGGTTGCGCGAGCTGAGCAGGCTGCCTTCGGCCGATAGCGCGGATGTCTGCGCCGCGCTGACGTTCAGGAAGCTGACCGTGCCGGCGCGGTACTGGGCCAGCACGATGTCGAGGTTGCGCTCCGCCGCCTCCAAGGCGTCGCGCTGCAGGGCCAGCGCGGCACCCGATTCGGCGAACTCGACGAGGTTGTCCTCGACCTCCTGGAAGGCGGTCAGCACGGTCTGGCGGTAGTTGGCCGTCGCCGAGTCGGCCGACGCACGTGCCTGGTCGCTGGCCAGGCGGCGCTGGCCGCCGTCGAAGATGGGCGCGGCCACCGCAGCGCCCAGCGACCAGATCAGGTTGGGTGCGGAGATCAGGTTGGACCAGGACGAGCCGCGGTAGCCGGCGCTGGCGGACAGATCGACCGAGGGAAAGAAGGCCGCGTCGGCGATGCCGATCTGCGCATAGGCCGCCGTCTGGCGGGCCCGCGCGGCGGCGATGTCGGGGCGCTGGGCCAGCAGCGTGGACGGCACCAGGTCGGGCACCGGCGGCAGCTCGGGCAGCCGGGCGCTGGCCAGCAACTCGAACTGGCCCGGCAGCTTGCCAAGCTGAGCCGCGATGGAATGCGCCAGCTGCGCCCGCTGCGTGCGCACGTCGCTCAGCTGTGACTGCACGCTGCGCAACTGCGTGCGCGCCTGCAGCACATCGGTCTGCGCGACGACGCCGCTGGCGTAGCGGACCTGCGTCAGCTCCAGCGCGCGCTGGTTGGCCGCGGCCGTGCGCGCCAGCAGCGCCTGCTGGGCCTCGGCGGTGCGCAGCGCGAAGTAGCTCTGCGTCAACGTTGCCTGGGCCGACAGGCGCAGCGCGGCGAGGTCGGCCTGGCTGGCCTGGTAGCTGGCGCCCGCCACCTTGACGCCTTCGGCCAGCCGTCCCCACAGGTCGATCTCCCAGGCGGCGTTGGCCGTCAGTGAGTTGTTGGTGGACACGGTGCGCTGGCCGTTGTTGTTCTCCGCCGTGGCGGAGCGCGTGGTGCCGGCGCCGACGGACAGCGTGGGCCAGATCGCGGCGCCGCTGGCCTTCAGCACCGCCCGGGCCGACGCGACCTGGGCCAGCGCAGCGGCGAGGTTCTGGTTGCCGACGACCAGGTCGGCCTGCAGGCTGTCCAGCACCGGGTCCTTGAACAGCGTCCACCAGGCTTCTGGCACAGCGACGTCGGGCGCGGTGCGGGTCCATTCGGCGGAGCCCTTGAAGCTGGCGGGCGGCGGGCTTTCCGCCGGCGGGCGCTGCGAAGTCACGGCGCAGCCGGCCAGCAGCAGCGCCAGGGTCAAAGGAGCGAGTACGGGCTTGAACATGGCTTCAGGTCGTGACTGGAATGGGTGGCGCGACCTCGGCAGCACTGGGGCGCTTCTTGCGGCTGAGCCGGTCCATGCAGCAGAACACGACGGGCGTGGTGTAGAGGGTCAGCAGCTGGCTCAGCAGCAGGCCGCCGACGATGGAGATGCCCAGCGGCACGCGCAGCTCGGCGCCTTCGCCGTGGCCCAGCGCCAGTGGCACGGCGCCGAAGACGGCTGCCACCGTCGTCATCAGGATGGGCCGCAGCCGCAACAGCGCCGCGCGGTAGATGGCCGCGCCGGGCGACAGTCGCCGGCCGCGCTCGACGGCTGCACGCTGCGCCGAGATGGCGAAGTCCAGCATCATGATGGCGTTCTTCTTGACGATGCCGATCAAGAGGATCACGCCGATCAGCGCAATGATGGTGAAGTCGGTCTTGAAGGCCATCAGCGCCAGCAGCGCGCCGACGCCGGCGGAGGGTAGCGTGGACAGGATGGTGATGGGGTGGATGAGGCTCTCGTACAGCATGCCCAGCACCAGGTAGATCGTGACGATGGCCGCGAGGATGAGCAGCGGCTGCGACTTCAGCGACGCCTGGAAGGCCTGGGCCGTGCCCTGGAAGCTGCCGCGCACGGACACCGGCGCACCGCTGCCGGCGACGGCGTCGTTGACCGCCGTGACCGCGTCCGACAGCGACACGCCCGGCGCCAGGTTGAAGCTGATGGTGCTGGCCGGCGTGCCGCTCTGGTGGCTGACGGACAACGGCGTGCTGGTCGCCTCCACGCGCGCGACGCTTGACAGCGGCACCTGCTGGCCGCCGCTGCTGGTCAGCAGCAGCCGGTCCAGCGTCTGCGGGCTCTGCAGCCACTGCGGCGCCAGCTCCATGACGACGCGGTACTGGTTCAGCGGGTTGTAGATGACGCCCACCTGGCGCTGGCCGAAGGCGTCGTTGAGGACGCTGTCGAAGCCGCTCATCGTCAGGCCCAGCCGCGCCAGCGCGTCGCGGTCGACGACCAGCGAGGTCTGCACGCCCTTGTCCTGCTGGTCGGTGTTGACGTCGGTGACCTCGGGCACCTCGGTCAGCGCGCGGCGTATGCGCGGCTCCCACGTGCGCAGGTCATTCAGGTCGTCGGCCTGCAGCGTGTACTGCCAGGACGCGTTGGACTGCCGGCCACCAATGCGGATGTCCTGCACCGGCGCCAGGAACATGTTGGCGCCGGGCACCTTGGCCAGCTTGCCGCGCAGCCGGTTGATGACGTCGTCGACGCTTTCCTTGCGCCCATCAGGCCCACTGCGGCCCTTCAGGCTGATGAACATGTTGGCACTGTTGCGCTGGCCGCCGCCGGTGAAGCCGGTCACGTTGGCCACGGCCGGGTCGGCGCGCACGATGTCGTGGAAGGTGCGCAGTTTGCCCTGCATGGACTGGAAGGAGCTGGCCTGGTCGGCCTGCACGCCGCCGGTCATCAGGCCCGTGTCCTGCTGCGGGAAGAAGCCCTTGGGGATGGTCATGTACAGGTGCACGTTGAGCGCGATGACGCCCGCCAGCACCAGCAGCGTGATGGGCTGGTGGCGCAGCGTCCAGCGCAGCGAGCGGCGGTAGCCACGCAGCAGCCCGCGCTGCAGGTTGGCCAGCTTCTGGCCAAAGCGCCCGGGCTTGCGCGCGGCGGTGTGGGGCTTGAGCAGCGTGGCGGCCATCATGGGCGTGGTCGTCAGCGACACGACCATGGACACCAGGATGGCCACCGACAGCACGACCGCGAACTCGCGGAACAGCCGGCCGACGATGCCGCCCATCGCCAGGATGGGGATGAAGACGGCGATCAGGCTCAGCGAGATGGAGACGACGGTGAAGCCGATCTCACGCGCGCCCTTGAGCGCCGCCTCGCGCGGCGGCACGCCACGCTCAATGTGGCGCGAGATGTTCTCGAGCACGACGATGGCGTCATCGACGACGAAGCCGGTCGCCACGGTCATGGCCATCAACGACAGGTTGTCGATGCTGTAGCCCAGCAGGTACATGACGCCGAAGGTGCCGGCCAGCGACACCGGCACGGCCACCGCCGGCAGCAGCGCTGCGCGGAAGCGCCGCAGGAAGATGAACACGACGACGATGACCAGGCCGAAGGCGATGACCAGCGTGCGTTGCACCTCGACGATGCTGCCGCGTATGGTGGCCGTGCGGTCCATGACCACGTCGACGTTGATGGCCGGCGAGATGGACGCGCGCAGCTGCGGCAGCAGCGCGCGCACGGTGTCCACCGTCTGGATGATGTTGGCCGACGGCGCCTTGTTCAGGATCAGCAGCACGGCCGAGCGGCCGTTGGCCAGCCCGTCGTTGCGCAGGTCCTGCACGCTGTCCTGGATGTCGGCCACGTCGCCCAGGCGCACGGCGGCACCGTTCTTGTAGCTGAGCACCAGCGGCGCGTAGTCGCTGGCCAGGCGGGCCTGGTCGTTGGCGGCGATCTGCCAGTAGCGGTCGCCACTTTCCAGCTGACCCTTGGGCCGGTTCGCATTCGTCGCGACGACGGCCGCCCTGACCTGCTCCAGGCCTATGCCTTGCGCGGACAGCTTGTTCGGGTCCAGCTCGATGCGCACGGCCGGCAGCGCGCCGCCGCCCACGCTGACCTGGCCCACGCCGTCGACCTGCGACAGCCGCTGCGCCAGCACGGTGGAGGCGGCGTCGTACATCTGGCCGCGCGTCAGCGTGTCCGACGTCAGCGACACGATCATGATGGGCGCGTCGGCCGGGTTGACCTTGCGGTAGGTCGGGTTGCTGGGCATGCCACTGGGCAGCAGCGCGCGCGACGCGTTGATGCCGGCCTGCACGTCGCGCGCGGCGGCGTCGATGCTGCGGCTCATGTCGAACTGCAGCGTCACGCGTGCGCTGCCCAGCGACGACGACGACGTGATCTCGGTGACGCCGGCGATGCTGCCCAGCGTGCGTTCCAGCGGCGTCGCGACGGTCGCGGCCATCGTGTCGGGGCTGGCGCCGGGCAACGAGGCGCTGACCGAGATGGTCGGGAACTCCACCTGCGGCAGCGGCGCGATGGGCAGCAGCAGGTAGGCGATGGCGCCGGCCAACGCGATGCCACAGGTGATCAGCGCCGTGCCGATGGGCCGCTCGATGAAGACGCGCGACAGGTTCAAGCGGTGGCCCTCGCGTCTTTGCCGCCGTTGCCGCGACCACGCTTGAGCCGGGCAGCCAGCGCCGAGAAGCCCAGGTAGATGACCGGCGTCGTGAACAGCGTCAGCAGCTGGCTGACGATAAGGCCGCCCACCATGACCACGCCCAGCGGGTGGCGCAGCTCACTGCCCACGCCCGTGCCCAGCATCAGCGGCAGCGCGCCCAGCAGCGCGGCCATCGTCGTCATCAGGATGGGCCGGAAGCGCAGCAGGCAGGCCTGGTAGATCGCGTCGCGCGCGCTCAGCCCCAAGTCGCGCTCAGCCTCCAGCGCGAAGTCGATCATCATGATCGCGTTCTTCTTGACGATGCCGATCAGCAGCACGATGCCGATGATGGCGATGATGTCCAGGTCCAGCCGGAAGGCCAGCAGCGCCAGCAGCGCACCCAGGCCCGCGGACGGCAGCGTGGACAGGATGGTCAGCGGGTGGATGGTGCTCTCGTACAGCACGCCCAGCACGATGTACATCGTCACGATGGCGGCCAGGATCAGCAGCAGCGTGCTGGTCAGCGAGGCCTGGAAGGCCAGCGCAGAGCCCTCGAAGCGGGTCTCCACGCTGAGCGGCAGCTGCAGCGCATCGACCTCGGCCTTGATGCCCTTGACCGCCTCGCCCAGCGACGCGCCGGGCGCCAGGTTGAAGGAGATGGTCGCCGATGGGAACTGGGCCACGTGGTTGACGGCCAGCGGCGCCAGCTTCTCGCTGAAGCGCGCCACCGAGCTGAGCGGCACCTGCGTGCCGCCGGTGCCCGGCACGTACAGGCGCTGCAGGCCGTCCAGGCCCTCGCGGAAGCTGGGCGCCACCTCCAGCACGACGCGGTACTGATTGCTCTGCGTGAAGATGGTGGAGATCAGCCGCTGGCCGAAGGCGCTGTACAGCGCGCTGTCGATGGCCGCCACGCTGACGCCGAAGCGCCCGGCCGCGTCGCGGTCGATGTCGACATAGGCCTGCAGGCCTTGCTCCTGCTGGTCGCTGGCGACGTCGGCAATCTGCTTCAGCTCACGCAGCCGCTGCAGCACGGCCGTCGTCGACCGGCTCAGCTCGCCGGCATCGGGCGAACTCAGCGTGAATTGGTACTGCGTCTTGGCGATGCGATCCTCGATGGTCAGGTCTTGCACGGGCTGCAGGTACAGCGCGATGCCGGGCTCCTGGGCGGCCGCGTCGGCAATGCGGCGCGACACCTCGGCCGCGCTGGCGCCGCGCAGGGCCTTGGCCTTCAGCGTGATCTGCAGCCGGCCCTGGTTCAGCGTCGTGTTGCCGCCGTCCACACCGATGAAGGACGACACGCTCTCCACCGCGGGGTCCTTCAGCACGCGCTCGGCCAGGCGTTGCTGGTGCTCGGCCATCGCACCGAAGGATGTGGACTGCGCGGCCTCGGTGATGCCCTGGATCTGCCCGGTGTCCTGTACCGGGAAGAAGCCCTTGGGCACCAGCAGGTAGAGCACGCCGGTCAGCAGCAGCGTCGCGACGAAGACGATCAGCGTCGCCGCCGAGCGGTCCAGCACCCAGTTCAGCATGCGGCCGTAGCCGGCGATGGTGTCGTCGAAGGCCTTGCCCACGCGACGCCACAGCCGACCGTGGTCTTCCGGGTGCTCGTGCTTCAGCAGCCGCGCGCACATCATGGGCGTCAGCGTCAGCGACACGAAGGCCGAGATCAGGATGGACACGGCCAGCGTGATGGCGAACTCGTGGAAGAGGCGCCCCACCACGTCGCCCATGAACAGCAGCGGGATCAGCACGGCGATCAGCGACACCGTCAGCGAGATGATGGTGAAGCCGATCTGCTTGGAGCCGGTCAGCGCGGCGTCGTAGGGCGTGACCGATTCGCCGCCCTCCTCCATGTGCCGGGCGATGTTCTCGATCATGACGATGGCGTCGTCGACGACGAAGCCGGTGGAGATGACCAACGCCATCAGGGTCAGGTTGTTGATGGAGAAGCCCGCCATGTACATGACGCCGAAGGTGCCCACCAGCGACACCGGCACCGCGACGGCCGGGATGACGGTGGCCGGCACGCTGCGCAGGAACACGAAGATGACGCCGATGACGAGGACGATGGCGAACAGCAGCTCGTGCTGCACGTCGGTGACCGACGCGCGGATGGTGGTCGTGCGGTCGCTGAGGAGTTGCACGTCCAGCGACGCCGGCAGGCTGGCCTGCAGCTGCGGCAGCACGGCGCGCACGCGATCCACCGTGTCGATGACGTTGGCACCGGGCTGGCGCTGCACGTTCAGGATGACGGCGGAGACGGACGACTTTTCCGTCTGCCCGGCCCAGGCCGCCAGCCGCTGGTTCTCGGCGCCGTCCACCAGCTGGGCCACATCCTTGAGCCGCACCGGGTTGCCGTTCTTGTAGGCGATGACGAGGTTGGCGTACTCGGCCGCGCTGCGCAGCTGGTCGTTGGCGTCCAGCGTCGACGCGCGCAGCGGCCCGTCGAAGCTGCCTTTGGACTGGTTGACGTTGGCCGCCGAGATGGCGGTGCGCACGTCATCGATGGACAGGCCCAGCGTGGCCAGCGCGCCCGGGTTGGCCTGGATGCGCACGGCCGGCCGCCGCCCGCCCGCGATGCCCACCAGGCCCACGCCTGGCACCTGCGAGATCTTCTGCGCGAGGCGGCTCTCGACGAGGTCGTGCACGCGCGTGATCGGCAGCGTCGTCGACGACACCGCGATGGTCAGCACCGGCGCGTCGGCCGGGTTGACCTTGCTATAGACCGGCGGCATGGGCAGGTCCGAAGGCAGCAGGTTGCTGCCGGCGTTGATGGCCGCCTGCACTTCCTGCTCGGCCACGTCCAGCGCCAGGCTCAGCTCGAAGCGCAGCGTGATGACCGAGGCGCCGCCCGAGCTGGTCGACGACATCTGCGCCAGGCCCGGCATCTGGCCGAACTGGCGCTCCAGCGGCGCGGTGACCGAGGAGGTCATCACATCCGGGCTGGCGCCGGGGTACAGCGTCGTGACCTGGATGGTCGGGTAGTCCACCTCGGGCAGGGCCGACACCGGCAGCAGCCGGTAGGCCAGCGCGCCGGCCAGCACGATGGCCAGCATCAGCAGCGACGTTGCGACCGGCCGCGCGATGAAGAGGCGTGACGGGTTCATCGTCGGCGGCTCATTGCGCCGGGGCCGAGGCGCGGTGCTGCTGCAGCCAGGCGCGGCGGTCCTCCGCGCTCATGGCCCGCAGCTTCTCGACCATCTCGGGCGGCACGCGGTCCGCCCAGCGCGGGCGCTCGGCGTCACCGGTGCTGGTCGCAGCCACATCGGCGCTAGCAGCGCTCGCGGCACTGGCTGCGCCAGCGGCACCACGCCCACGACCGCGCCCGCCGGCGCCGGACGCCGCACCGGCCGGTGCCTTGATGACCTCGGCCTTGCCGCCGTCACGCAGCCGGTCCGCACCGTCGGTGACGACTTGCTCGCCCGGCTTGAGATCGCCCTGCACGGCCGTCGAATCACCGTCCGCCGCCAGCACGCTGACCTTGCGCAGCGCCACCTGGCCGTCGGCGATGGCGTAGACGAAGGTGCCCGGCGCGCCGCGCTGCACGGCCGCGGTCGGCACGACCAGCACGTCCTTCAACCGGTCCAGCTGCAGCCGCACGTTGACGAACTGGTTGGGGAACAGGCCGCCGTCCTTGTTGGGGAACAGCGCCTTGACCTTGATGGTGCCGGTGCTGGCGTCGATGGCGTTGTCGGTGCTGGCGACGCGGCCCTCGGCCAGCAGCTGCTTGCGCTCGCGGTCCCAGGCCTGCACGGCCAGCGGCTGCTTGTCGGCCAGTTGCTGGCGGATGCGCGCCAAGCGCGCGTCGGGCACGGCGAACACCACCGCGGCCGGCTGCGTCTGTGCAATGCTCAGCAGCCCGTTGGCGTCGCCGGGCGTCACGGTGTTGCCCAGGTCGGCCTGCTTCAGGCCTGCCTGGCCGGCGATGGGCGCCGTGACGCGCGTGTACGAGAGCTGCAGCTTGGCGTTGTCCACCGCCGCCTTGTCGGACAGCAGCGTGGCCTCCAGCTGGCGCACCAGCGCCTGCTGCGTGTCCAGCTGCTGGCGCGGCGCGGCCTCCTGGGCGACGAGGTCCTTGTAGCGGGCCAGGTCGGCGCGCGCGTTCTCCAGCTGGGCCTGGTCACGGGCCAGCGCCGCCAGCGCCTGGTCCCGCGCGATCTCGTAGGGCCGCGGGTCGATCAGCGCCAGCAGCTGGCCGGCCTTCACGGGCTGGCCTTCGCTGAAGTAAATGGCGCGCAGATCGCCGCTCACCTTGGCGCGCACGACGGCCGTGTTGGCCGACGCGATGCTGCCGATGGCGTCCACGGCGACGTTCATGTCGCGCCGCTGCACGGTGCCCACCGACACCGGCTGCGGCCCGCTGCGACCGAAGCGCCCGCCGGCGCCACTGCCGCCACGGCCCGCACCGGAGGCGGCCGACGCCGCGCTGGCCGGGCCGTCACCGCCAGCGGCACCGTCGCGGCCCTTCCACCACCAGGCCGCCAGGCCGATGCCGACGGCGGCCACGACGACCAAGACCCACACCCTGGCAGCACCAGCCGAGCGGCTGCGCCTGGAATCCTTGTTTTTCATTCGAGTTCACTCCGTGCGCCCAAGTTTCCCGGCCGAATGTAGCTACAGCGTTGCTGAGTGCCAAAGCTACGATCACGTCCATGATCAAACTGATGGTCGGCCTGGGCAACCCGGGGGCCGAATATGAAGACACCCGCCACAACGCCGGCTTCTGGTGGATTGACGGGCTGGCGCGCGGCCTGAAGGTCAGCCTGGCACCCGACAAGGCCTATCACGGGCTGGTGGCCCGGGCAAACAACGCGCCCGGTGCCAGCGGCCCGATCTGGCTGCTGCAGCCCATGACCTACATGAACCTCTCCGGCAAGTCGGTCGCGGCGCTGGCGCGCTTCTTCAAGATCGCGCCGGAGGAGATCCTGGCCATCCACGACGAGTTGGACCTGCCGCCCGGCGAGATGAAGTTCAAGAAGGGCGGCGGCAACGGCGGCCACAACGGCCTGAAGGACATGCAGGCCGCCCTGGGCAGCGGCGACTTCTGGCGGCTGCGCCTGGGCATCGGCCACCCCGGCCACAAGGACGAGGTGGCGGGCTACGTGCTGCGCAAGCCGCCGCTGGCCGAACGCCAGGCCGTGGAAGACTGCATCGAGAAGAGTTACGGCGCCGTCGAGCTGATGCTGCGCGGCGACATGGACAAGGCACTCGCGAAAATTCACGCAAAACCGCCCCGGCCCAAGCCCCCCAAACCCCAGCCGCCGGTAGACACTCCGGCGTCATGAAACCTCTGCTGCTGGCTGTCGCCCTCGGTCTCGCCCTGCCCGCGCTGGCGCAGACCCAGGTGCGCCGCGCCCAGGTCTACCGCTGCGGCCCGGACGGGCGCGACCTGCGCGATTCGCCCTGCCCCGGCGGCAACACGGCCGGCAGCACGGTGGACTATGACCAGCCCAGCAGCGCCGACAGCCAGGCCGCCCGCGACCGGCACCTGAGCCAGGCCAAGCAGGCCGCTGCGCTGGCGGCCGCGCGCCGCGCCAGCGAGGCCGAGGCGCGCCACCTGCGCAGCCAGCATGTCGGCCTGCAGACGCTGCCGCCACCGGCGCAGCCCGCCAGCGCCCCGCAGGTCATCGCGCTGAAGCCTCCCAAGACGGCCAAGCCCCACAAGCCCGCCGCGTCCGCCCACAGCGGCCGATAGAATGCGCCGCGTTGGTGCTCGCGCCCGGCCTCAAGCCGGGTGCAGTTCAACGGGAATCAGGAGGACAAGCCGCGCCGCGGTGCGTCTAACCTGAGCTGTCCCCGCAACGGTAAGTGGACGGAGCCCCTGGCTCCTGCTCTCGACTCACAAGCCACTGGCGCGCAAGCGCTGGGAAGGCATCGAGGGCACGCAAAGTCCATCAGCCCGGATACCGGCCAACGACGGGGCCGCTGCGCGCACACGCCAGCGGCCGTTTTTCAGCCTTGCTGCGGGGGTCAGCGCGGCTGGGTGTTCGTTTGCGCTCCTCTTCCATGTCTCACTCTCTCCTCGCGGCCCGTCGGCCGCTGCTGGCCCTTTCCGCACTGGCCCTGGCTGCGTCCGCCCACGCCCAGAACAAGCTGGACACCGTCGTCACCACCGCCACGCGTTCACCCCAGCGCCTGTCCGAAGTGCTGGCCGACCTGACCGTCATCACGCGCGCCGACATCGAGCGCCAGGCCGCCGCCAGCGTGGCCGACCTTCTGCGCAACAACGGCTGCGGCGAGATGGTGCGCAACGGCAGCGCCGCGTCGACCACGTCCATCTTCCTGCGCGGCGCCGACTCGCGTCACACGCTGGTCCTCGTCGACGGCGTGCGCATGGACTCGCAGTCCACCGGCGGCGCCAGCTGGCAAGGCCTGCCGCTGTCGCAGATCGAGCGCATCGAGGTGCTGAAAGGCCCGGCCAGCGCCATCTACGGCTCGGACGCCGTCGGCGGCGTGGTGCAGATCTTCACCCGCAAGGGCGGTGCCAAGACCAGCGTGGACCTCGGCATTGCCCTGGGCAACCTCGGCACGCGCAAGATCGACGGCGGCCTGTTCGGCAGCGCCGGCGTCTTCGACTACGCCCTCACGCTGGCGGGCGAGCGCAGTGACGGCTTCAACGCCACGGTCGACTACCCCGGCTCGTTCAGCTACATCCCCGACCGCGACGGCTGGCGCAAGCACAACGCCAGCGCACGCGTCGGCGCCCAGCTGACCGAAGGCCAGCGCGTCGACGGCGTCGTCATCAAGAGCCACACCAACGGCCAGTACGACGCCTCCAAGTCCAAGCCGCTGGTCGACGACCACACCAAGCAGGACACCGACGCTGCCCGGCTGTCGTGGACGGCGCAGTGGGCCCCCGCGCTGCAGACGCAGCTCAGCTACGGAGAATCGCGCGACCGCTACGAGACCGACCCCTCGCCCTACCTGACCATCACCCACGTCAAGAACCTGGCGCTGACCGGTTCCTACAAGATCGCCAAGGGCCAGCAGGTCAACTTCCAGGGTGAACGCATCCAGGACGAGCTGGAGAACAGCGGCCTGGTGACGGCCGGCGTCGGCAAGCGCCACCGCAACGCCGCGGGCCTGGGCTATCTGTTCAGCGCCGGCGCCTTCAGCCTGCAAGCCCACGCACGCCACGACCGCGACAGCCAGTTCGGCAAGGTCAACACCGGCACGCTGCTGGCCGGCTACGAGGTCGCGCCGGGCCTGCGCCTCGTCGGCTCCATCGGCAACGCCTTCCGCGCGCCGACGCTCTACCAGCAAGGCACCGTCTACGGCCCCGACCTCAGCAAGCCCGGCGTCAAGCCACTGGACGCGGAGCATGGCCACAACATCGAGTTCGGCCTGAAGTACGGCGTGGGCGACACCGAGGTCTCGGCCACCGCCTACCGCAACCGCGTCAGCAACCTCATCGTCTTCGGCGCCGCCGGCACCTGCCAGAGCCAGTTCGGCTGCTACCAGAACGTCGCCATGGCACGCCTGCAAGGCCTGAGCCTGGCCGGCAACACCAGGCTCGCCAACGTGAACCTGCGCGCCACGCTGGACCTGCAGGCACCCAAGGACACCAGCACCGGCCTGCTGCTGGCCCGCCGCGCCAAGCACCTGGGCACCCTCAACGCGGACACCGAGCTGGGCGACTGGCTGCTGGGCGCGGGCGTGCAGGCCTCGGGCAAGCGCTTCGACAACGCCACCAACACGCGCAAGCTGGGCGCCTACAGCCTGTTCAACTTCAACGCGCAGTACAAGATCAACCGCGAGTTGAAGCTGCAGCTGAACCTGGACAACGCCTTCGACCGCGAGTACTCGACGGCCTATGGCTTCGCGTCAACGCCGCGCACGGTGCTGGTGTCGCTGCGCTGGAGCCCCACGCTCTAAGCTGACCGGCATGAGCACGCACCACCTCATCGTCGGCGGCCAGCGCAGCGGCAAGTCGCGTCGCGCCGAAGCCCTGGCCTTGCGCTGGCAGGCGGGCGGCGGCCGCGTGGCGGTGGTCGCCACTGCGCTGGCCGCCGACGATGAGATGCGTGCACGCATCGCCCACCACCGCACCGCACGGCCGGCGGGCTTCGACACCGTCGAGGCGCCGCTGGCCCTGAGCGCGGCGCTGCAGCAGGCCGATGACGCGGGCAGGCTGCTCGTGGTCGACTGCCTGACGCTGTGGCTGGTGAACTGGCTGATGCCCATGAGCGGCGCGCCCGACGAGGCCGGCTGGCTGGCCGAGCGCGCCGTGCTGCTGAACCTGCTGCCGCGGCTGAAATCGCCGGTCGTCTTCGTCTCCAACGAGGTGGGCTGGGGCGTGTCGCCGCTGGGCCGCGAGGCCCGCCACTACGTCGACGAACTCGGCCGGCTCAACCAGGATGTGGCCCACCGGTGCGGCCAGCTGACACTGATGGTCGCGGGCCAGGCATGGACCCGCCCCGTCGAGGACTCCCCCGATGCTTAGATTCATTGCAAGCTTGCTGCTTGCCGCCGCGCTGCCCGCCGCCGCTGTCGAGATCAAGGATGACCTCGGCCAGACCACGGTGCTGGCCGCGCCGCCGCAACGCGTCATCAGCCTGCTGCCCTCGTTGACCGAGACCGTCTGCGAGCTGGGCGCCTGCGCCCGGCTGGTCGGCGTGGACCGCTACTCCAACTTCCCGGCCAGCGTGAACGCCCTGCCCAAGCTGGGCGGCATGGACGACACCAACGTGGAGCTGATCGCGTCGCTGAAACCCGACGTGGTGCTGGTGGCCGTGTCCTCGCGCGTGGCCGAGCGGCTGCGCGCGCTGGGCATGAAAGTGGTCGCGCTGGAGCCGCGTTCGTACAAGGATGTGCAGCGTGTGCTGGGCATCATCGGCCAGGTGCTGGGCGTGCCGGATGCGCAGCGCGTCTGGCGCCACATCGAGGCCGGCGTGGCCGCAGCCGCCAGCAGCGTGCCGCCGGCAGCGCGGGGCGTGCGCGTGTACTACGAGGTCGCCAGCGGCCTGTACGCGGCCGGCACCGTCTCCTTCATGGGCGAGACGCTGACGCGCCTGGGCGCCGGCAACATCATCCCGCCCGACCTGGGCCCCTTTCCCAAGATCAACGCGGAGTTCGTCGTCAAGGCCAACCCGGCGCTGATCATGATCGGCCAGCGCGGCTCAGAGGGTCTCAGCGCACGCCCCGGCTGGGACCGCATCGACGCCATCAAGCGCGGCCGCGTCTGCGTGTTCAAGGCCGAAGACGGCGACATCCTGTCGCGCCCCGGCCCGCGCATGGCCGAGGCCGCGCAGATCATGGCCAGGTGCCTGCGCGAGAAGGCCGCCTCATGATGAACATGCGCCCCGGGCTGCTGCTCACGCTGCTGCTGGTCGTCGGTGGCCTCGGCGTGCTGGCTGGCGTGCTCATCGGCAGCACCGGCTGGGCCGACCTGCAGGACGACGGCATGAGCGTCATCCTGTGGGAGATCCGCCTGCCGCGGTCGCTGGGCGCGTGGTGCGCCGGTGCGCTGCTGGGCATGGCCGGCGCGATGGCGCAAGGCCTGTTCCGCAACCCGCTGGCCGACCCCTACCTGCTGGGCAGCGCGTCGGGCGCGGGCCTGGCCGTCGCCGTCGCGCTGGCGCTGACCGGCGTGTCGCCGCAGACCTCGTCGCTGCTGGCCCATGTGGGCCTGACGGGCATCGCCTTCGTCGGCACGCTGGTGGGCGTGGGCCTGACGCTGATCCTCGCGCGCGGCGTGGAGCAGACGCTGCGCCTGCTGCTGGCCGGCGTGGTCGTGGGCGTGGTGCTGAACGCGCTGACCGGCCTGGCCACGCTGTGGGCGCCGGACATCCTGCGCGCGATGCAGGCCTTCCTGCTGGGCAACACCGGGCTGCTGGGCTGGAGCAGCGTCAGCGTGATGGCGGCCAGCGGCCTCGCGGCGCTGCTGGTGGGCCTGCTCGCCAGCCCGGCGCTGGATGCGCTGACGCTGGGCGAGTCCACCGCCGCGTCGCTGGGCGTGCGCATGGGCCTGATGCGGTTGCTGCTGATCTTCGCGTTCGCGCTGGCCACCGGCGCGGCCGTGGCGCAGACCGGCATCGTCGCCTTCGTCGGCCTGGTGGCGCCGCACCTGGTGCGCGTGCTGTGCCCCATGCTGCATGGCCGGCTGATCCTGCTGTCGGCCGCGGCGGGCGGCGCACTGCTGCTGGCCGCCGACGTGCTGGCCCGCGCGCTGATCCGGCCGCAGGAGCTGCCCGTAGGCCTGGTCACCGCGCTGCTGGGCGGCGTCTACCTGCTGGTGCTCATGCACAGACGTGGAGCCCCTAAGCGATGAGCACCGTCCTGCACGCCCGCATTGATCGCGTCTGCATCGACGGACGCGACCTCATCAGCGACATCGACCTGAGCATCCCCGAAGGCCGCTGGACGGCCATCGTGGGCCCCAACGGCGCCGGCAAGTCCACGCTGCTGCGCGCCGTCGCCGGCCTGCAGCGCTGCGACGGTGCCATGCGCTTGAGCGGCAAGCCGCTGGCCGACTGGCCGTCGCGCGACCGCGCCCGCCATCTCGCCTGGATGGGCCAGCAGGAGACCGGCGCCGACGACCTGATGGCGCATGACGTCGTCATGCTCGGCCGCCTGCCGCACCGCCCCTGGCTAGCGCCGCCCACCGCCGCCGACCATGCCGCCGTGCAGGCCGCCATGCAGGACACGCAGAGCTGGGCCTGGCGCGAACGCCGCCTGGGCTCGCTGTCCGGCGGCGAACGCCAGCGCGTGCTGCTGGCCCGGGCGCTCGCCGTGCAGGCACCGCTGACGTTGATGGACGAGCCGCTGGCCCACCTGGATCCGCCCCACCAGGCCGAATGGATGGCGCTGGTGCGCGCGCGCGTGGCCGCGGGCCACAGCGTCGTCAGCGTGCTGCATGAGCTGCACCTGGCGCTGCAGGCCGACCACCTGGTGCTGATGGCCGATGGCCGCATCGTGCACACCGGCGCGCCTGCCGACCCGGCCACGCACGATGCGCTGCGCCGCGTCTTCGGGCCGCGCCTGCACATCGCGCAGATCGAGGGGCGCTGGGTGGCCCTGCCGCTATGACCAGTTGCCCCGCCCTGCTGATCAGCGCGCCGTCGTCCGGCTCGGGCAAGACCAGCATCACGGCGGCCATCGCGCGCGCCCACGCCCGCCGCGGCCAGCGCGTGCGCGTGTTCAAGACCGGGCCCGACTACCTGGACCCCGGCATCCTGGCCCGCGCCGCCGGCAGCCCGGCCTACCAGCTGGACCTGTTCATGGGCGGCTTCGCCCATTGCCAGGGCCTGCTGGCCGCAGCGGCGCGCACGGCCGACCTCATCCTGGTCGAAGGCGTCATGGGCTTGTACGACGGCGACCCCAGCAGCGCCGACCTTGCCGCCGCGTTCGGCCTGCCGCTGGTCTGCGTCATCGACGCCTCGGCGATGGCCCAGACCTTCGCCGCGCTGGCCACGGGCCTGCAGCGCTTCCGCCCGGCGCTGCGCCACTGCGGCGTCATCGCCAACCGCGTGGGCAGCCCGGCGCACGGTCGCATGCTGGGCGAGGGCCTGCCGACCGACCTGCCGCTGATCGCGGCGCTGCCACGCGATGCGGCGCTGGCCCTGCCCGAGCGTCATCTGGGCCTGGTGCAGGCGCAGGAGCTGCCCGACCTGGACACGCGGCTGGACGCCTGGGCCGATGCTTGGGAGGCCTCGCTGCGGCCCGGCTTCGCGTTCAAGCCGGTGCGGTTCAACGACGAGCCGGAACCTGCGCTGCCGCGCCTGCTGGCCGGGCGGCGCATCGCCATCGCGCGCGACGCGGCCTTCGGCTTCATCTACGCGGCCAACCTGGACACGCTGCGCGCGCTGGGCGCCGAGCTCGCCTTCTTCTCACCGGTGGCCGGCGATCGCCTGCCCGTGTGCGACGCCGTCTGGCTGCCCGGCGGCTACCCGGAGCTGCATGCCCAGGCCTTGACCGCCAACACGCCGCTGTTCGCCGGCCTGCGCCACCACGTCGGCGCGGGCAAGCCGCTGCTGGCCGAATGCGGCGGCATGCTGGCGCTGCTGGACGAACTGACCGACGCCGACGGCCACGCCCACCCCATGGCCGGTCTGCTGCCCGGCCGCGCCCGCGTGCAGCAACGCCTGGCTGCCCTGGGACTGCAGGCGCTGGACTGGCCCGAGGGCCCGCTGCGCGGCCACAGCTTCCACTACTCGACGCTGGAAACACCGCTCGTGCCACTGGCGCACGCCAGCAACCCCAACGCCGGCAGGACGGCCGAGGCGCTGTACCAGCAGGGCTCGCTGCGCGCGAGCTACGTGCACCATTACTTCCCGTCCAACCCGGAAGCGATCGCTGCTTTCTTCAAAGGCTGAACCCGATGGAAATCGAACAACCACCGGTCGACCGCGAACGGGTCATCCCGACCGCCGAGCGCCGCGGCCTGATCCTCGTGCACACCGGCGACGGCAAGGGCAAGAGCACGGCCGCCTTCGGCCTGGCGCTGCGCGCCCATGGCCGCGGCAAGGCGGTGCGCATCTACCAGTTCATGAAGGTGCCCAGCGCGCGCTTCGGCGAGCACCGCATCTTCGAGCAGCTGGGCGTGCCCATCGAGGGGCTGGGCGACGGCTTTTCGTGGAAGAGCAAGGACCTCGAGCACTCGGCGCAGCTGGCGCGTGACGGCTGGGCCAGGGCGGAGGCGACCCTCCGCGCGGGCGAGCATTTCCTTGTCGTGCTGGACGAGATCATGTACCCGCTGCGCTACGGCTGGCTGCCACTGGAACCGGTGCTGCAAGCCTTGCGCGAGCGGCCCTCGCACGTGCACGTCGTGCTGACGGGTCGCGGCGCACCGCAGGAGCTGATCGACGTCGCCGACACAGTCACCGAGATGGCCATGGTCAAGCACCACTTCAAGGCCGGCGTGCCGGCTCAGCGAGGGATAGAAGATTGAGCGCACTGGTCATCTGCACCACCTGCGCCGACGGCCAAGGCCAGGCCCTGCTGGAAGCTGTCGAGAACGAGGCGCTGGCGCGGGACTGCACGGTGCCCATCCGCGGCCAGGCCTGCATGGCCGCCTGCAAACAGAGCTGCACGGCCGCCCTGCAGGGCACGGGCAAGCACAGCTACCTGTTCGGGCTGCTGGCGCCCGACGCGGTCAGCGTCGACGCGCTGCTGGCCGTGGCCGCCCAGCATGCCGAGCCCGGCGACGGGCTGCTGGCCTGGGACCGCCGCCCCGACCGGCTCAAGGGCGGCCTGGTGGCGCGGCTGCCGCCGCTGGGCTGAGCGGCTCATGAACCTGCTGCTGCCGCTGGCGATGGCGCTGGTCCTGCTGGTGGACCGCCTCGGTGAGCCGCCCGCCTGGGCGCACCCGGTCGTGGGCATGGGGCGCTACCTGGGCCTGTTCAAGCTGACGCGGCTGCCCCCGCCGCTGGCCTTCATCGCCGGTGCGCTGGCCTGGCTGCTGGGCGCGGCGGCGGTGACGTTGATCGCGCTGTGGCTGGAGGGCTGGGTGCTGCTGGCGCTGCAGCCCTGGGCCTCGCCGCTTCGCCTCGTGGGCGCGGCCATGTTGATCGGCCTGCTGCTGAAGCCGCTGCTGGCCTGGCGCATGCTGGCCGATGAAGCGATAGCGGTGGAAGCGGCATTGACCGAATCGCTGGATGCCGGACGCACGCGGCTGTCGCGCCTGGTGAGCCGCGACACCGCGGCGCTGACGGAGACCGAGGTCCGCGAGGCCGCCATCGAGACGCTGGCCGAGAACCTCAACGACTCGGTCATCGCGCCGCTGTTCTGGTTCGCCATCCTGGGCCTGCCCGGCGCGGCGCTGTACCGCTTCGCCAACACGGCGGACGCGATGTGGGGCTACCGCGACGAGCGCGAGTGGAGCGGCAAATGGGCTGCGCGCGCCGACGACCTGCTGTCCTGGCTGCCGGCGCGGCTGACCGCGCTGCTGCTGCTGCCGCCCTCGCTGCCGGCCCTGCTGCGCGAGGCCCGCCGCACGCCGTCACCCAACAGCGGCTGGCCCATGGCCGCCATGGCGTTGCGGCTGGGTGTGCGCTTGAGCAAACCGGGTGTCTACTCGCTGCACGCCAACGGGCAGCCGGTGGCAGCCGGCGCGCTGCAGGCGGCGTGCACGGTGGCCCGGCATGCCGTCGTGGCTGGCACCGTGCTGATCGCCGCGCTGGCCTGGGCGCTGAGGATGCCCGCATGAGTTATTTGCAAGCCGAACACGGTGGCCCCGACGGCGGCCCGACAGCGACGCATGACTTCTCGACCAACGCGAGCCCGCTGGGCCCGCCGCCCGCGCTGCTGAACGCCGTGCTGGCCGCCGACCGCCAGAGCTACCCCGACCCGCAGTACGGCGCGCTGCGCCGCCGCCTGGCTGACGCCCACGCCGTCGACGCGGCGCTGCTGCTGCCCACGGCCGGCGGCGCCGAGGGCATACGCCGCCTGACGCTGGCCGCAATGCTGGCCGGCCGCCGCGAGGTCTGGGTGCCGCAGCCGGGCTTCGGCGACTACGCCATCGCCGCACAAGCCTTGGGGCTGGCCGTGAAGCCCTATGCCGAGCCGGCGGACATCCGCCCCACCGCACCGGCGCTGGTCTGGCTCTGCGAGCCCTGCAACCCGACCGGCGCGAGCGCCACAGCCTGGCCTGGCCTCAGCGAGCACCTGGTGGCCGTGGACCGCGCCTACGAGCCGCTGCGTCTGCACGGCGACGCGCCGGCGCTGCCGCCCGGTGCCTGGCAGCTGATCTGCCCCAACAAGGCGCTGGGTCTGACCGGCGTGCGCGCCGGCTACCTCATCGCGCCGGCCGCCGACGCCGTCTGGACGCATGCGCGGTCGCTGGCACCCAGTTGGGTGCTGTCGGCCGAGGGCGTCGCGATGCTGACGCATTGGCATGACGACGCGACGGCCGCCTGGCTGGCCGACGCCCGCAAGCAGCTGCGCGAATGGACGGCGACGCAGCGCGCGCTGCTGGCCGACCTGGACTGGCTGCAGCAGCCCAGCTGCACCCACTTCTGGCTGGCCCGGCCGCCGCGACCGGACATCGCCACGCGGCTGCACGAGTGGGGCGTGCGCTTGCGCGACGCCACCTCCTTCGGCCTGCCCGGCTGGGTGCGCGTGTCGGCCCAGCCACCGGCAGCCAGGCAGGCACTGCAGCAGGCGCTGCTCGAAATCGAAAGCGAGGACGCATGAGCCCCAAAAGTCATCGAGGCAAGGCCGTCATGGTGCTGGGCACGACCAGCGGCGCGGGCAAGAGCTGGCTGGCCACGGCGCTGTGCCGCTGGTACGCGCGCCAGGGCCTCAAGGTCGCGCCGTTCAAGGCGCAGAACATGAGCAACAACGCGCGCGTCGTGCCTGGCCTGAACGGGCTGATGGGCGAGATCGGCAGCGCGCAATACTTCCAGGCCCTGGCCGCGCGCCGCGTGCCCGAGGTGCGCATGAACCCGGTGCTGCTCAAGCCCGAGGCCGACACGCAGAGCCAGGTGGTCGTGCTGGGCGAGGTGGACGCCGCCCTGTCGCGCATGCCCTGGCGCGAGCGCAGCGCGCTGCTGAAGCCCCGCGCCCGCGCCGCGCTGCTGGAGCTGCTGCACGAGAACGACGTTGTGGTCATCGAGGGCGCGGGCTCGCCGGCCGAGATCAACCTGGCGCCCAGCGACTACGTGAACCTGGGCACCGCGCGCGACGCCAACGCGGCCTGCCTCTTGGTCACCGACATCGACCGCGGCGGCGCCTTTGCCCACCTGTACGGCACGCACCAGCTGATGCCCGAGGACGTGCGCGGCCTGGTGCGCGGCTTCGTGCTGAACCGCTTCCGCGGCGACGCGTCGCTGCTGGCGCCCGGCCCCGAGCAGCTGGAGCGGCTGACCGGCGTGCCCACCATCGCCACGCTGCCGATGTGGCGCGGCCACGGCCTGCCGGAAGAAGACGGCGTGTTCGACAGCGCCAGCACCGGCCAGGGCCTGCACATCGCCGTGGTGGCCTACCCCCGGCTGTCCAACCTCGACGAGTTCCAGCCGCTGCGCCAGCTGCCGGGCGTGCGCCTGTCCTGGGCGCGCGAGCCGCGCGACCTGCAAGGCGCCGACTGGATCATCCTGCCTGGCAGCAAGTCCACCGCGGCCGACCTGGCCTGGCTGCGCGCGCAGAAGCTGGACCTGGCCATCAACAGCCACCGCGGCCGCGTGCTGGGCGTCTGCGGCGGCCTGCAGATGCTGGGCGAGGCGCTGATCGACACGCATGGCGTGGACGGCAATGCGCCGGGCCTGGGCCTGCTGCCGCTGGTCACGGTGTTCGAGCCCGAGAAGCTGCTGAGCAGCACCGCGCTGCGCTTCGACCGGCTGGACGGCCCCTGGGCCGCGCTGAACGGCGTGCAGGCTGACGGCTACGAGATCCGCCACGGCCGCACCCAGCCCCACCCGGGCCTGCCGGCGCCGCAGGTCGCGCTGCGCAACGCGGCGGGCGAGGCCATCGGCTGGCAGGCCGGCCGTGTGCTGGGCGTCTATGCGCACGGCCTGTTCGAACAGCCGGCCGTGCTGCAGGCCCTGTTCGGCCAGAGCGGCCGGCCGCTGGAGGCCGTTTTTGACGGCCTGGCGGACTTCATTGACCTGCACTTCCAACCGGGCAAGATCGCAGGCTTGATTGCCTGAGGAAACGACCCTATGCGCCGCCTGCTTGCTGCCGCCCTGATCGCCATGCCCCTCGCCGCCCACGCCTGGGGGCCGGACGGCCACCAGACCGTGGCGACGATCGCCGCCGGCCTGCTCAAGGGCACGCCGACCGAGGCCCGTGTCGCCGCGCTGCTGGGTGACATCCCGCTGCCGCTGGCCTCGCTCTGGGCCGACTGCGTGAAAGGCATCTCGCCCAGCCACGGCTACACCTACCCCGCGCCGGGCAAGTACGCCGAGTGCGTCCCGCTGGAAACGCCCGCGCGCATCACCGAGATGGCCGACTACGTGAAGCGCAACGACCGCCAGTGCCAGATCGGCATGGACGAGGACAGCTGCCACCGCCAGACACACTACGCCGACATCACGCTGCAGCGCAGCCGCTACCTGCTGGGCTTCGTCGGTACGCGCGCCGACGACGTCGTCGGTGCGCTGCGCACGGCCATCCTGGTGCTGCAAGGCAAGCCTGCCGACGGCCCGCCGCATTTCAAGAGCCAGCGCGAGGCGCTGCTCGTGCTCGTGCACCTGGTGGGCGACATGCACCAGCCCTTGCATGTCGGCGCCGTCTACCTGGACGCCCAGGGCCGGCGCGTCGACCCCGACAAGACCGGCCTGGACGAGGGCACGTTCACCGTTGGCGGCAACAGCCTGTGGATCATCGGCAACACGCCACCCGCGCCCCCACCGCCGCCCGCCCCCGTCGGCGCAGGGCCCGATGGCCCCGTGACGGCCGGCTTCGGCCCCCTCAAGCTGCACACCATCTGGGACGGCGTGCCCGACAAGTTCAAGCCCAAGCGCGTCGACGCCGCCTGGGTGGCCGAGGCACGCAAGATCCACCCCAACCTGGGCGACCCCGTCGACTGGCCGGCCCGCTGGGCCACGCAGTCCCTGGACCAGGCGGGTCTCGCCTTCGAGGGCCTGAAGTTCTCGGCCAAGCAGGGCTCGCACTGGAATGTTGCGCTGCCCAGCGGCTACAGCGCCAAGGCCGACCTCATCAAGCGCCGGCAGCTGACCATCGCGGGCGCGCGGCTGGCCCAGGTGCTGAAGGCAACCCTCGGCCAACCGTGATGCACCGAGAGGGTTTCAGGCTGCTGCGGCATCCGGCACCTTCGCGATGACCTTGATCTCGAACTGGAAGCCGTAGAGCCAGGTGACGCCGACGCCGGTCAGCGTCGGGTAGGGCGCGTCGCCCCAGTGCTCCATGACGATCGGCCAGACCGCCTCGAAGTGCGTCGCCGGATCGACGATGAAGACGGTCACGTCCACCACGTCGTTGAAGGAGCAGCCGGCCGCGGCGAGGATGCCGTTCAGGTTCTCGAATGCCAGCCTCACCTGCTGCTGCAGTGCCGGTTCTGGCGAGCCGTCTGGCCGGCTGCCGACCTGACCCGACACGAACAGGAAGCCGTTGGAACGAACGGCCGGCGAATAGCGGTTGCGCTCATACAGCGCCTGGCGGCCGGCGGGGAAGACGGCATCGCGCGTGGAAGACATGGTGAGCGCTTTCTCTTGGTGAAGGGGATGGCGGCCACTCTAGGCATGCCGCCCGCGCCGATAAACCGGCCGGCCCCACAATCACTTTTTGCCGCCGCCAAACAATCGGAGCCCACATCCATGGACCGTTTCGATGCGCTGCAGGCCTTCGCCCGCGTCGTGGAGAGCGGCAGCTTCACGAAGGCCGCCCGCGCGCTCGATGTGAGCAAGACCACCGTCACGCAACTCGTGCAGCAGCTGGAGGCGCGCTTGCGCGTGAAGCTGCTGCATCGCACGACGCGGCAGGTGCGCGTGACCGAGGACGGCGCGGCCTACTACGAGCGCGTCGTGCGCCTGCTCGCCGACCTGGAAGACGCCGACACCAGCCTGTCCGACGCCGCCGCGGCGCTGAAGGGCCGGCTCCGCGTGGACGTTCCCAGCCCGCTCGCGCGCCTGGTGCTTGTGCCGGCCTTGCCGGACTTTCACGCCCGCTACCCCGAGATCCAGCTGCACATGGGCGTCAGCGACCGCATGGTCGACGTCATCGGCGACAACGTCGACTGCGTGCTGCGTGGCGGCGAGTTGGCCGACTCCACGCTGATGGCGCGCCGCGTCGGCGCGCTGCCCATGGGCATCTACGCAGCACCCGCCTACCTGCAGCGCACCGGCCGGCCAGCGCATCCGCGCGACCTGGCCGAGGAGCCCCACCGCATCGTCGGCTACCTGCGCTGGCGCAGCGGCCAGGTGGCGCCCACCACGATGCACCGCAACGGCGAGACCGTCGAACTCCAGGGCCGCCACGTGCTGGCGGTGGACGACGGCAACGCCTACCTTGCCGCCGGCGTGGCCGGCCTGGGCGCGCTCTGGCTGCCGCGCTACATGGCCGAACCCCATGTCGCACGTGGCGAACTGCTGCCGCTGCTCGAAGGCTGGCAGGTCGACGTGATGCCGCTCTACGTGGCCTTCCCGCCAAACCGGCATGTCAGCGCCAAGCTGCGCACCTTCATCGACTGGGTCGTGGAAGTGATGGCGCGTCAGCCCGACATCACGACGGCCTGAAGCGCGCTCAGCCGGCGGCCGTCAACCGCTGGTACTTCTGCATCAGCGTCTCGCGGCTCTCGATGTGGGCCGGGTTGATGGGGATGCAGGCGACCGGGCACAGCATCACGCACTGCGGCTCGTCGAAGTGCCCCACGCATTCGGTGCACTTGTCCGGGGCGATCTGGTAGAACTCCTCGCCCATCGAGATCGCGTTGTTCGGGCAGGCCGGCTCGCAGACATCGCAATTGATGCATTCGTCCGTGATCATCAGCGCCATCGTCAGCCCTCCTTGCCGCAGCGCTCGTTCAGCCGCGCCAGCACGCCGGGCGACACGAACTCGGCCACCTCGCCGCCCAGCGTCGCGATCTCGCGCACGAAGGTGCTGGACGTGTACTGGTGGTGCTCGCCGGGCGTCAGGAAGATGGTCTCGACCTCGGGCATGAGCTTGCGGTTCATGCCGGCCATCTGGAATTCGTATTCGAAGTCGCCACCGGTGCGCAGGCCGCGCACGACGACGCGGCCGGCATGAGCGCGCACGAAATCGCGCAGCAGGCCGTCGAAGGCGATGACCTCGACATTGCCCAGCGGTGCCGCCACCTCCTGCGCCATCTCCAGCCGCTCCTCCAGCGAGAACAGCGTCTTCTTGTGATGACCCACGGCGACGGCCAGCACCAGGCGCTCGAACATGCCTGCGGCCCGGCGCATCAAATCCTCGTGGCCCAGCGTGATGGGGTCGAAGGTGCCGGGGTAGACGGCGGTGATGGTGGTGCGCGAGGTCATGTGGCCGGATTGTCCTCGCGACGCAGCAATTGGTAGTGCACAGCCCCGGCGCGGCCCTGGCGCCAGGCGGTGAATCCGGGGGGCGGCGGGATCTCGCCGGGCGACTCCACGTAGATCAGCCCGCCTTCGGCCACCAGCGGCTGCGCAGCGGCCAGCGCGCGGTCGAAGAGGTCGTCCGCGAACGGCGGGTCCAGAAAGACGAGGTCGAAGCGGTCCGCGCAAGCCGTCATCCAGTTCAGCGCGTTGGCGCGGTGGATGGTGATGGCGGCGGCCTGCAGGCGCTTCTGGCTGGCCCGCAGCCCGTCGACTAACACCGCCTCGCGCTCGATCATGACGACGGCCTCCGCGCCACGCGATGCGGCCTCGAAGCCCAGCGCCCCACTGCCGGCGAACGCGTCCAGCACGCGCCAGCCGGTCAGCGTCTGGCCCAGCCAGTTGAACAGCGTCTCACGGGTGCGGTCGGACGTGGGGCGCAGGCCAGGCAGGTCGGGGACTGGCAGCTTGGAGCGCTTCCATTGGCCGCCAATGATCCGAACCTCTCCCATCACTGGCGAACCGGGATGCCGCGCGCCGCCATCAGCGCCTTGGCCTCACCCACCGTGTGCTCGCCGAAGTGGAAGATGCTGGCCGCCAGCACCGCATCGGCACCGCCCAGCGTGATGCCGTCGGCCAGGTGGTCCAGCGAGCCGACACCGCCGGACGCGATGACGGGCACCGGCACGGCATCGGACACGGCCCGGGTCAATGCCAGGTCGAAGCCGCTCTTGGTGCCGTCGCGGTCCATGCTGGTCAGCAGGATCTCGCCGGCGCCCAATTCGGCCATCTTGCGCGCCCACTCGACGGCATCCAGGCCCACGTTCTTGCGGCCACCATGCGTGTAGACATCCCAACCCGTGCCGTCAGCGCGCCGCTTGGCGTCGATGGCGACGACGATGCACTGGGCGCCGTACTTGTCACTGGCCGCGCGGATCAGCTCGGGGTCGGCCACGGCGGCGGAGTTGAAGCTGACCTTGTCGGCACCGGCATTCAACAGCCGCCGCACGTCGGCCACGGCCCGCACGCCGCCTCCCACCGTCAGCGGGATGAACACCTTGCTGGCCACGGCTTCGATGATGGGCAGGATGAGGTCGCGGCCGTCGCTGGTGGCGGTGATGTCGAGGAAGGTCAGCTCGTCGGCGCCCTGCTCGTTGTAGCGCGCGGCGATGTCCACCGGGTCGCCCGCGTCACGCAGGCCGACGAAGTTGACGCCCTTGACCACGCGGCCAGCGGTGACGTCCAGGCAGGGAATGATGCGTTTGGCGAGCATGAAGAGGGCAGACGGAAACGAGTACCGGATTATTCCCTCGATGGTTAGGGGCTTCGCGAGGGATCTGAACAAGCGCTCAATGCGGAGCTTCGCAAGTTCACCCACCACAACTGGAGATGACGATGAGACTGACGTCCCCTGCCCTGCTCGCCGCTGCACTCGCCCTGGGCGCCAGCGCCGCTTCGGCCCACTCCGTGCTGTTTGCGGGCAACTTTGCGGCCGAGGCCGTGGGCGCCACCGGCACCGGCACGCTGTCGCTGGAGTACGACGACGACGGCCACAGCCTGCTGATCAACGCCAGCTGGTCGGGGCTGTCGGGCAACACCAGCAACGCGCACATCCATTGCTGCACCGTCGATCCCAACACCGGCACGGCCGGCGTCGCCCTGGCGCAGGGTGGCATCCTGCCGAGCTTTCCGCTGGGCGTGACGTCGGGCTCCTACGTCAGGATCATCGACCTGACGCAGAGCAACCAGTACAGCGCCACCTTCCTGACCGCCAGCGGCGGCACTGCGGCGCTGGCCGAGGCCCGCCTGATCAGCAACCTGATGTCGGGGAACGCCTACTTCAACATCCACACGACGACGTTCCCTGGCGGCGAGATCCGCACCTTCGTCACCGCGGTGCCGGAGCCGGAGACCTATGCGCTGATGCTCGGCGGCCTGGGCGTGCTGACGCTGCTCGCCCGCCGCCGCAAGGGCTGACGCCTCAGCCGGCCGCTGCGATCAGCTCGTCCGCCCGCACCTGGGCGGCCGTGAAGTCCAGCGCGCCGGTGTAGATGGAGCGGCCGCAGATGACGCCCTCGACGCCGTCGCCCATGACGGCGCACAGGCGCTCGATGTCGGCGATGTCCGAAAGGCCGCCCGAGGCGATGACGGGGATGGTCAGCGCCTGGGCCAGCTTGACCGTGGCCTCGATGTTGATGCCGGTCAGCATGCCGTCGCGGCCGATGTCGGTGTAGATGACACCTTCGATGCCGTAGTCCTCGAACTTCTTGGCCAGGTCGATGACCTCGTGGCCGGTCAGCTTGCTCCAGCCGTCGGTCGCGACCTTGCCGTCCTTGGCGTCCAGGCCCACGATGATGTGGCCACCGAAGGCGCTGCAGGCGTCCTTCAGGAAGCCGGGGTTCTTCACCGCGGCCGTGCCGATGATGACGTAGCTGAGGCCGTCGTCCAGGTAGCGCTCGATGGTGTCGAGGTCACGGATGCCGCCGCCGAGCTGGATGGGGATCTCGTCGCCGATCTCCTTGATGATGGCCTTGATGGCCGGCTCGTTGACGGGCTTGCCCGCGAAGGCGCCGTTCAAGTCCACCAGGTGCAGGCGGCGCGCGCCGGCGTCAAGCCAGCGGCGCGCCATCGCGGCGGGGTCTTCGCCGAAGGTGGTGGAGTCGTTCATGTCGCCTTGCTTGAGGCGGACGCAGCGACCGTCTTTCAGGTCGATGGCAGGGATCAGCAGCATGGCCGGAGGGAGCGTGGGAAGGTGGGCGAGAGAGTGCGGACCGATGTGAGACGGTCAGGGGTTCCAATGAAGGAAATTGCGGTACAGGGCGAGGCCCAGCGCGGCACTTTTCTCGGGGTGGAATTGGGTCGCAAAAATATTATCCCGGGCCACCGCGCAGGTAAAGCGCGCGCCGTAGTCGGTCTCGCCGGCGCTGTGTTCCGGCAACGCGGTGGTCGCGTAGAAACTGTGCACGAAGTAGAACCAGCTTTCGTCCGGGATGCCATCCCACAGCGCGTGCGGCTGGGCCTGGTGCACGCGGTTCCAGCCCATCTGCGGCACCTTGAAGCGGCTGCCGTCGTCCTGCAGCCGGCCTTCCAGGCGAAAGCGCTGCACACGCCCCGGGATGAGGCCCAGGCCGGGCGTGTCCTGCTCTTCGCTGTGGTCCAGGAGCATCTGCATGCCCACGCACACGCCCAGCAGCGGCTTGCTGGCGGCGGCTTCGAGCACGGCCTCTTTCACGCCCGAGTCGGCCAGCTCGCGCATGCAGTCGCGCATGGCGCCCTGGCCCGGCAGCACGACGCGCTCGGCGGCGCGCACCACATTGGGGTCGCAGGTGATGGCGACTTCGAAGCCCGTGCCCTGGGCGACGTGGATGACGGCCTGCGACACGGAGCGCAGGTTGCCCATGCCGTAGTCGACCACGGCGACTGTGCGGGTCACAGCGACCCCTTCGTCGACGGGATGACACCGATGGAGCGCGGGTCGACCGTCGTCGCCATGCGCAGCGCGCGGCCGAAGGCCTTGAAGATGGTCTCGGCCTGGTGATGGGCGTTGTGGCCCTTCAGGTTGTCGATGTGCACGGTGGCCAGCGCGAGGTTGGCAAAGCCCTGGAAGAACTCGAACGCGAGCTGGGTGTCGAAGGCGCCGATGCTGCCGGCCGTGAACTTGACGTCCATGTGCAGGCTCGGGCGGCCGGACAGGTCGATGACGACGCGCGACAGCGCCTCGTCCAGCGGCACATAGCTGTGGCCGTAGCGTGTCAGGCCAGCCTTGTCGCCCACCGCCTGGGCGATGGCCATGCCCAGCGTGATGCCGACGTCCTCGACGGTGTGGTGGCCGTCGATGTGCAGGTCGCCCTCGCAGTGGATGTCCAGGTCGATCAGGCCGTGGCGGGCGATCTGGTCCAGCATGTGGTCGAAGAAGCCGATGCCAGTGTGCAGCTTGGACTGGCCCGTGCCGTCCAGGTTGACGCGCACGGTGATGCGGGTCTCGCGGGTGTTGCGGGTGACTTCGGCGGTGCGGGGGGAGGCGGGAGCGAGGGCGGGGGCGTTCATGACAGGCAGCTCGTGAGTTCGGCCAGCAGCCGGGTGTTTTCATCGGGCGCGCCGATGGTGATTCGCAAGCAGTTCGCCAGCAGCGGATGCATGGCGGAAACGTTCTTGATCAGCACGCCGCGCACCTTCAGCGCCGCGAAGGTGGCGGCCGCGTCCTGCACCCTGGCCAGGATCATATTGCCCTGGCTGGGCCAGGGCGCGATGCCTGGCAGCGCCTGCAGCGCCGTGAAAACACGCTCGCGCTGCTGGCGCAGCTCGGCAGCCTGGGCCGCGTAGACACCGGCATGTTCCAGCGCGAACAGCGCGGCCTCGGCGTTCAGCACGCTGACATTGAAGGGGGGGCGCAGCTTCTCGATCTGGTCCACCAGCTCACGCGCGCCGCACAGGTAGCCGATGCGCACGCCGGCCAGGCCGAACTTGCTCATGGTGCGCATGACCAGCACATGAGGGTGGCGGGCCATCAGCGCGAGGCTGTCGCTGGATGCGAACGGCTGGTACGCCTCGTCCATGACGACGAGGCCGGGGGCGGCCGCGACGATGCGCTCGATGGCGCCGGCGTCCCACAGGTTGCCGGTCGGGTTGTTGGGGTAGGACAGGTAGACCAGCGCCGGCCGGTGCTCAGCGATCGCCGCCAGCATGGCGGCCTCGTCCAGCTCGAAGTCCGCGGCACGCAGCGGCACGCCGACGAAGCGCAGATGCTGGTGGCGCGCCGACATCTCGTACATGACGAAGCTGGGCAGCGGCGACAGCACGACCGCGCCCGGCTTGGACACGGCCAGCGTCAGCAGACTGATGAGCTCGTCCGAGCCATTGCCCAACGTGATGCCACAGCCCTCGGGCAGGCCAGCATGCGCCTTCAGCGCGGCGGCCAGGTCGGCGGTGCGCTCGGCCGGGTAGCGGTTGATGGCGACGGCGCCCAGGCGCTCGCCCAACGCGCGCTGCAGGTCGGCAGGCAGCCGGTAGGGGTTCTCCATCACGTCCAGCTTGACGAAGCCGGTGCTGGGCTGCACGACGTAGGCCTGCGCGGCGAGCACGTCGGGCCGGATTTTTTCGAGGGCCTGGTCGAGACTCATGGTGGGGTGACGAGGGGGTTGAGCACCTGCACGCTGTCGTAGACGGCATCGTGCGGCAGGGCGAGGCTGAGCAGGCGGGTGCAGCCCTGGGCCTTGGCGCTGGCAACGACCAGCGCGTCGGCAAACGGCAGGCCAAAGCGGCTTTCCAGCGACCAGGCGGATTCGACGGTGGCCTGGTCGGTGCCCCAGGGGTGCCAGTGCTGGTAGCGGCGCACCTCGGCGCGCGCGTCGCCCTGCGGCATGGCGGGGCTGACCTGGCGGGTGGACAGCAGATAGAAGTCGTTCAGCACCTGCACCGACACGCGGCCGCGGCGCGTGGCCCACAGCTCGCGCAGCCAGGCCAGCACCTGCTCGCGCTCGGCCGGGCGGGCACCGTCCTCGCTGAACAGCAGCACGGAGGTGTCGACGAAGACCGGGTCTTTCATCAGACGATGCCTCGGCCTGGATAGGGCTGGCCGTCCGACGACCAGGCGCGCTCGCGGTGCAGCCAGTCCTGCAGCGCGCGCTCGTAGGCGTCGTCGTGCTGCATCTTCTCGGCGAGCAGTTCGCCGAGCAGGCGCGACACGCTGGTGTTGCGCCGAGCCGCCTCCAGCCGGGCCCATTCGGCCACGGCGTCGTCCATCGACACGGTGACATTCTTCATGGCCGCAGATTAACACGAAGTTCGTGTTGCACGAACTTCGTGTCGAAATGACTCACGAGGGCCGGTACCAGAGTTCCGGCTTGTCCAGCGGCGTCTGCGGTGGCAGCAGCGGGTTGCGCAACTCGATGATCTTGCGGGTGCTCAAGCGGGCGCGGGCCAGGTCGTCGCCATGGTGTTGCAGGAACAGGCGATCGAAGGCGCCGCTGGCGCGAAGCCGCTGCAGGCCCAGCTCGATGGCGCGCGCCAGCTCGGCCTCGTCCGGCGCGACGAAGTAATACACGGCCGCCGGGTAGTGCAGGCAGAGATGCGGCACGACGACCAAGCCCTGGCCGTAACGCTCCTGTTCCCACCAGACCTCCTCGACCGAGCGCGGGAAGGCGTCGGCGCGGCCCAGGCGCAATTGCTTGAACATCGCGTCGTAGCCGGCCGAAACGACCACCTTCAGGCCGTTGGCCTGCAGGATGCTGGTGTCCGGCCACTCCAGGCCTTGCACCATGGAGAACTGCCGCAGGTCACCCAGCGTCTGCACGTCGCGCATGCGCTCGGCCACATCGGGCGCGGCCAGCAACAGCCGCCAACCGTACAAGCCCTTGAAGATGGGCACGCGGATGGGCAGGGCCTGCTGCTCCCGCTCGACCGAGGTCATGGTCCAGAGCACGTCCAGCCGCCCGCCGCGCCGACCGAGTTCCTGCAGCGCGCGGTGCTGCGGGATCAGTTCGGGTGTCGGCTCCAGCGTGGCAGGGATGCCGGCCGCGGCAAGGGCTTGTTCCAGCAGCACGGCCGGATAGGTGCGCGCCAGCTCGGCCTTGGCCGACACATGGGGGATACGCAGGCGGCGCGGTGCGGCATGGGCCGCCAACGGAGCCACGGCCGATGAAAGCAGGAGATCGCGACGCCGCAAAGCCATCGGCGCAGCGTAGCCCAACCGGTGCGCGCGCTTCAACCTCGCGCTGGTTAGCGGAGTTTTCAGGCTGGGGGCCGCGCCCGTGGACGCGGCCCGAAGGTCATTTCAGTCTGAACTCGGCAGCACGCGCGTGGGCCTGCAAGCCCTCACCGTGCGCCAGCTCGCTGGCGATGCGGCCGAGGCTCTGCGCGCCCTCGGCACTCACTTCGATGATGCTGCTGCGCTTCTGGAAGTCGTAGACGCCCAGTGGCGACGAGAAGCGCGCGGTGCCGGCCGTCGGCAGCACATGGTTGGGGCCGGCACAGTAATCGCCCAGCGATTCACTCGTGTAGGCGCCCATGAAGATCGCGCCGGCATGGCGCAGCAGCGGCTCCCAGCGCTGCGGGTCGGCGGCGCTGATCTCCAGGTGCTCGGGGGCTATTGCGTTGCTGATCTCGCAGGCCTCTTCCATCGAGCGCGTCAGGATCAGCGCACCGCGGCCGGCCAGCGACGCGCGGATGACCGCTTCACGCGGCATCTCGTCGACCAGGCGGTCCATGCTGGCGCTCACGGCATCCAGGAAGGCAGCATCGGGGCTGAGCAGGATGCTCTGCGCCAGCTCGTCATGCTCGGCCTGGCTGAACAAGTCCATCGCCACCCAGTCCGGCGGCGTCGTGCCGTCGGCAATGACGAGGATCTCGCTCGGGCCGGCAATCATGTCGATGCCGACCTGGCCAAAGACGTGTTTCTTGGCCGACGCGACATAGGCATTGCCCGGGCCGGTGATCTTGTCGACGCGCGGGATGGTGGCCGTGCCGTAGGCCAGCGCCGCCACGGCCTGCGCGCCACCAATGGTGAACACGCGGTGCACGCCCGCCACGGCGGCTGCGGCCAGCACCAGGGGGTTGCGCACGCCATCGGGCGTGGGCACGACCATGATGATCTCGCCGACGCCGGCGACCCGCGCGGGAATGGCGTTCATCAGCACGCTGCTCGGGTAGGCCGCCTTGCCGCCCGGCACGTAGATGCCCACACGGTCAAGCGGCGTCACCTTCTGGCCGAGCAGGTTGCCGTCTTCGTCCCGGTAGTTCCAGCTGCGCCCGCAGGCGTCGAGCTGGCGCTCGTGATAGGTCTGCACGCGCTTGGCGGCGGCTTCAAGCGCGTCGCGTTGAGCCGGCGTGATCGAGGCGAGCGCAGCCTGCAACTCGGCCGGCGTGATCTCCAGCGCGGCCACGCTGTCCGCATTCACGCGGTCGAAGCGGGCGGTGTAGTCCAGCACGGCTACGTCCCCGCGCTGCTGCACGTCGGCCAGGATCTCGGCAACGCGGCTTTCGATGGCGGCATCGTCGGCAGCCGACCAGAAACGCAGGCGCTCGAACTCGGTGGCGAAGTCGGCGGCGGCAGTCGAGAGTTGGCGGACGAGCTTCATGCGATTGCCCCGGCGAAGGCGTCGATGAGCGGCCGCAGCGCGTCACGCTTGAGCTTCAGCGCGGCCTGGTTGACGACCAGGCGGGACGAGATGTCCATGATCTGCTCCACCTCGACGAGCTTGTTCGCGCGCAGCGTACCCCCAGTGGAGACCAGGTCGACGATGGCCTCGGCCAGGCCGGTCAGCGGCGCCAGCTCCATGGAGCCGTAAAGCTTGATCAGGTCCACGTGCACGCCCTTGTCGGCGAAGTGCTGGCGGGCGATCTCGGTGTATTTGGTGGCGACGCGGATGCGCGAGCCCTGCTTCACGGCGGCGGCGTAGTCGAAGTCGGCGCGCGTCGCGACGCTCATGCGGCAGCGGGCGATCTTCAGGTCCAGCGGCTGGTACAGGCCGTGCGAGCCGCCCTGCGCCAGCGCCTGCTCGTGCAGCACGTCGCGACCGGCCACGCCCAGGTCGGCGCCGCCGTACTGCACGTAGGTCGGCACGTCGCTCGCGCGCACGAGCACGACGCGCACGCCGTCACGGTTGGTCGGCAGGATGAGCTTGCGCGAGGTCTCGGGGTCTTCCAGCACCTCGATGCCCGCGGCGCGCAGCAGCGGCAGCGTCTCTTCGAAGATGCGGCCCTTGGAGAGCGCGAGGGTCAAACCGCTCATTTCGCGCTCCATTCTTCAGGGCTCAGCGTCTTCATCGACAGCGCATGGATCTGCTCGCGCATGCGCTCGCCCAGCGCCGCGTAGACCCGCTGGTGGCGCTTGATGCGGGACAGGCCGTTGAACTCATCCGACACGATGGTCGCGAAGAAATGGCGGCCGTCGCCCTCGACTTCCAGATGCGCGCAGGGCAGGCCTGCGGCAATGAAATCGCGCACGTCTTGCGGTGTCGGGTCGGCCATCACGGTCCTCGGTGGAAACCCGGGATTCTAGGGAGGGATGGCGCCACGCCCCTTCGGGGCCGCGCAAACCACTCTTTTCAGGAGCGGATCTTGTAGCCGCGTCGGAGCAGCGACAAAGCCAGGCCCGCCGTGACGGCGAAGCTGATACCGACGACGCCCAGACTCAGCCAAGGCGACACATCGCTGACGCCGAAGAAGCCGCGCCGGAAGCCGTCGATCATGTAGAAGAACGGGTTCAGGTGGCTGATGCCCTGCCAGAAGCCCGGCAGCGAATGCACCGAGTAAAAGACACCGGACAGGAAGGTCATCGGCATGATGATGAAGTTCTGGAAGGCGGCGAGCTGGTCGAACTTCTCGGCCCACAGGCCGGCGATCAGGCCCAGCGTGCCCATCAGGCCGGCGCCCAGCACGGTGAAGGTCAGCACCCACAGCAGGTTGTCCAGCCCCGGCGGCGCGAACCACGCGGTGACCAACAGCACGCCCGCGCCCACGGCCAGGCCGCGCACGACGGCCGCGCCCACGTAGGCGACGAACCAGGCCAGCGGCGACAGCGGCGTCAGCAGCAGGAACACCAGGTTGCCGGTGATCTTGCTCTGGATGAGGCTGGACGAACTGTTGGCGAACGCGTTCTGCAGCACGCTCATCATCACCAGGCCGGGGATCAGGAACTGCGTGTAGCCGACGCTGTCGTAGACCTTCACATGGTCTTCCAGCGTGTGACCGAAGACCAGCAGGTACATGACCGCCGTCAGCACCGGCGCGCACACGGTCTGGAAGGCGACCTTCCAGAAGCGCAGCACTTCCTTCTTGAACAGGGTGGAGGCGCCGTTCATGCGTGCTCTCCCTGCATGATTTCCAGGAACACGTCTTCCAGGTCGGCGCGGCCGATCTCCAGATCCTCAACGGGGCAGCCCACCTGGCGCAACGCGGCCAGCGTGGTCTCGACCTCGTTCGCGTCGTGTGCGGTGACCTGCACGATGCGGCCCGTCACGCGGGCCCTCGCCGCAATGTCCGGCGGCAGCACCGCGTCGGTCTTGAAGCGCAGCATCGTCGACGCCGTGCCGGCCAGCAGCTGCGAGGTGCGGTCCAGCGCGACGATGCGGCCGGCCTTCAGCATGCCGATGCGCTGGCACAGCGCCTCGGCTTCTTCCAGGTAGTGCGTGGTCAGCAGCACCGTGTGGCCTTCCTTGTTCAGGCGAGCGATGAACTGCCACAGCGTCTGGCGCAGCTCCACGTCCACGCCCGCCGTCGGCTCGTCCAGCACGATGACCGGCGGCCGGTGCACCAGCGCCTGCGCGACCAGCACACGGCGCTTCATGCCGCCGGACAGCTGGCGCATGTTGGCGTTGGCCTTGTCGGCCAGGCCCAGGTTGTGCAGCAGCTCGTCGATCCAGGCGTCGTTGCCATGCACGCCGAAGTAGCCGCTCTGGATGCGAAGCGATTCGCGCACGCTGAAGAAGGGGTCGAACACCAGCTCCTGCGGCACGACACCCAGCGCCTTGCGAGCCGCGGCGTAGTCGTCCACGACGTCGTGGCCCATCACGTGCACGCGGCCCTCGGTGGCCTTGGTCAGGCCGGCCAGCACGCTGATCAGCGTCGTCTTCCCGGCGCCGTTGGGGCCCAGCAGGCCGAAGAACTCACCGGGCTGGATGTCGAAGCTCACCCCGTCCAGCGCCTTCAGCTGCCCTCCCCGGTAGGTTTTCTTGACGTTCTCGAACGAGATGGCGGGCGCGGAGGTCTGAATCGGCATGGCGCAGAATTCTAGGAGTCGGTCCCCGTTCGTGCCGCGGGCTGCCAGAATGCCCCGAGCATGCCCCCGCCCAAGAAACCCCGTCGCACCGCCGAGCGCATCCTCGAGGTCACGCTCGATCTCTTCAACGCCTTCGGCGAGCCCAATGTGTCGACGACGCTGATCTCGGCCGAACTGAAGATCAGCCCGGGCAACCTGTACTACCACTACCCGGCCAAGGACGAGCTGGTCAACGCCCTCTTCGGCCGCTACGAGGCCGAGCTCAACGAGCTGCTGGCCGCCGCCGACAACGTGCGCAACGTGGAGGACGCCTGGCTGTTCTTCCACATGCTGTTCGAGCTGATCTGGAAGCACCGCTTCCTGTACCGCGACCTGAACGACCTGCTGTTCAAGAACCGCCGCCTGGAGACGCACTTTCAGACGCTGCTGACGGCCAAGGAGCAGGCGATGCGGCATGTGCTGTCGGGCCTGCACCTGGGCGGCGCGCTGAAGATGGAGCTGCGCGAGGCCGCCCCGACCGCCAACGCGATGGTCGTCGTCGTCAGCTACTGGCTGAGCTACGAATACGTGCGCGACCCGCGCCACGCGCTGGAGCCGGACCGTGCCGGTGCGGCGCTGATGCGCGGCGCCTTCCACGCTTTAAGCCTGCTGCTACCCTACCTCGAGCCTGCGTCCAAGGACCACCTCTTCAAGCTCGCCGGCCAATACCAATCACAACCCTGAAGGAGACAAGTGTCATGGCCAAGTGGACCGCCTTCCCCTACGACAACAGCGCCTTCGTCTACACGCCGGCCACGCTGAAGAAGCACTGGGCGCGGCTGCATGCCGGCGATGCCGAGCCCTTCCCCAAGGACGCTGCCGTGGTGCAGGCCTGGATCCACTTCCATGCAGGTGACTTCCAGGCCGCCTACGACGCGGGCCTGGCCGCCGGCGGCGCCGGCGTCACGGTCGCCAACAAGGCCCAGGGCATCTACGCCAACTACCTGGAGAAGAAGGAGAAGGTGAAGCTGGAGATGTTCCTGGAGATCGCCGAGCGCGCGGAAGCGCAGCAGGCCGAGGAGCCCAAGAACCCCAACGCCTACTACTGGCAGGCCTACGCCATCGGTCGCTACGGCCAGGGCATCAGCGTCGCCAAGGCGCTGGCGCAAGGGCTGGGCAGCAAGGTCAAGAACGCGCTGGAGACCACCATCACCCTCGCGCCCAAGCATGCCGACGCGCACATTGCGCTGGGCGCCTTCCATGCCGAAGTGATCGACAAGGTCGGCAAGCTGCTGGGTCGCACGCAGGGGGCCGACACGGCCACCGGGTTGAAGATGTTCGAGCAGGCCATCAAGCTCAATCCGACCAGCGCGATCGCGATGATCGAGCGCGCCAACGGCCTGGTCATGCTGGAAGGCGACAAGCGCATGAAGGAGGCCGAGAAGCTCTACGCGGACGCCGCCGCCTGCGACGCGATGGACGCGATGGAGTTGCTGGACATCGAGCTGGCCAAAGAGGAGCTTGAGGAGTGAGCAGGGACCGGGGCCAAGACGTGCGTCTTGACCCGTGCCTTGCGAACCCGCTTCCATGCAGGGAAGCGGTCATAGTTCACGGTCGCGGCGGGCGTTCGTGAACTGCGTCACGCCCTGCCCACCCGTGCTTCCGGGGGTGCAAGCCGGCGCGTCGCGACGTAAGCTTCGTCCCGTCAACCACCCCCCTTCAACGAGACGAGACCGCGCCATGAAGTTCCTGATCCCCGCCCTCGCAGCCGTGACCGCCTTCACCGCCCAGGCCGCCAACAACGCCACGCCTGAGCAAGCCGAGCTGCGCGCCGAGTGCGCCCAGAGCTACAGCGACACCAGCAGCATCGCCACGCCGGTCGCGGCCAACGAGTACCAGTTCGTCTACGCCAACGGCAAGTACAAGGGCGAAGCCAAGCCCGGCAAGCTGCTGCCCTGCACGTCGCAGCAGTACGCCGCCTACCTGGACAACAAGGCTGACCCGGCCAAGGTGATGGCTGCCTACCCGACCGCCGCCGGCCGCCCGACCACGAAGAAGAAGGCCGAGCCCTTCCGCCTCTGATTGTTTCGATTGGTGACCAGACAAGGCGCTCCCCGGAGCGCCTTTTGTTTTTGCGCGCCGGCCGACCTAATGTTGAAAGTCACTGGACTTTCCAAGGAGACCGCCGTGAAAACCCTGCTCACCGCACTCGCCTGCCTCGCCGCCTGCGCCGCCTTCGCGGCGGATGACGCCGACACGGCCAAGGCCCGCTCCGAGCTGCGGGCCGGCTGCGCGCAAAGCCATGCCAGCTTCATCGCCCACCAGCCGGCCGGCAACGCGCCCGAGTACCGTGGCGACAAGCACCCCGGCGACACCCAGTACTACGCCGACGCCAAGCCCTGCAGCGAGGAGCAGTTGGCCGCCTACCTCGACAAGGCCGACCCGTCGCTGGTCATGCGCGCCTACCCCAGCGCCGCGGGCCGCCCCAAGGCCAAGAAGCCTGCGACGCCGGCGTCCAGCCCCGGCATGTCCTGATCAACGCGCGGCTCAGGCCGCGTCGCTGTCCCACGGCATCATCAGCGACAGCATCAGCAGCTTCTCGAACTCCGGCGCGAAGTTGGCAATGATGGCCTCGGGGTCGGGGCACAGGCCCGTGTCGGTGATGAGGCCGAACTGCACGCGGCCGGCATAGGTCAGGATGCTGACGCCCATGCCGATGTCGCCCGACTGCGGCACCCAGAACATCACCTTCTCCACGGTCGCGCCGCAGAACTTCAGCGCCTCGGCCGGGCCGGGCACGTTGGTCATCACGGCCGTTGCCTTCTTGGCGAAGAGGTTCAGCATCGCGTGCTGCACCGGCTTGATCAACAGGCCCGCCACCGACAGCAGCCCGAAGGCCATCACGGGCTGGAAGCTGCCCTTCAGCTCGCTCATGCGCGCCCGCACCGCGAACAGCCGCTCGATGGGGTTGGCGATGCCGATGGGCAGCACCAGCGGCACCAGACCGAAGCGGTTGCCCAGCTGCCAGGCCTGCTCCAGCGGGCGCAGGTTGACCGGCACCATCGCGCGGATTTCCTTGCCCGCCGGGTCCTCGCCCTTGTCGGCCAGATACTTGCCGATGGCGCCGGCCGCGCAGGCCAGCAGCACGTCGTTGATGGACGCGCCCAGCGCCTTGCCCACGGCCTTCACCTCGTCCAGCGCCAGGCTGTCGTCCCAGGCCACGGTCTTCTTCGAACCGGGCTTGCCCTTGAGCCGCGTCGGCGAGTCGTCGGGCATCAGCGCGAAGGCCGCCACGTCGGACACCGCCTGGTAGCCCATGCGGGCCATCTCCATCGACGCGTCCATCGGCGTGCCGGCGGACATCATCGTGTCCACTCCCTTGGACACGCCCTTGCCGGTCAGGCCGATGGCCTTCACCGTCATGTTGCTGATGGGGCGCAGGAAGGCGTCGAGCAGCCAGTCCGGCTCCTCCTCGACCTTGGCCGCACGCTTGGGCGGTGCCTTGCCGCCGTCGGTGATCGACAGCATCACCGCGATCAGCGCGATGCCGTCGGCGATGCAGTGGTGGATGCGGGCGATCAGCGCGCTGGTGCCGTCACCCATGTCCTCGATGAGCTGGAACTGCCACAGCGGGTGGGCCGGGTCCAGCGGCTCGGAACACAACTCGGCCACGCGCTCGCGCAGCACCTCGTCGCGGCTCTGGCCGCGCAGCGGCAGCGGCACCTCGGCGATGACGTGGCGGGCGATGTCGAAGTCGCGGTCCGCCACCCACTGCGCACCCAGCAGTGCATCCTCGACCACTTTCTGCCGAAAGCGCGGGTACTGCAGCAGCCGCTCGGCCACGCGCTCGCGCAGGGCCGCCAACGTGATGCCGGGGCGGATGGACCAGACCCCGACGATCATCATCAGGTTGGCCTCGGTGTCCATGCGCAGCCAGGCGGTATCCACCTTTGACATGCGTTCGCTGCTTGGGCCCAAATCGGTCTCCTCGATGCGTTGTTTTTCGCGGCCTAAACTCATGGGCCTCGGTCGATTGTCATGAGAATCGACGCCCCTGATCAGCCTGGAGAACCCCGTGAGCCTGAAAGACCAATTCGAAGCCGCCGTCGCCGACTCCAAGAACCTGGCCGAGCGGCCCGACAACGCCACGCTGCTGAAGCTGTACGCCCTCTACAAGCAGGGCAGCGCCGGCGACGTGGATGGCAAGCGCCCTGGCTTCACCGACATGGTCGGCCGCGCCAAGTGGGACGCGTGGAACGAGCTCAAGGGCACCGGCACCGACGACGCCCAGCAGCAGTACATCGACCTGATCGAATCGCTGAAGTAGTTTGCCCCTCGCCCAGCCTGGCCGCGTTGAACGCGGGCCGGCTTAGGAGCGGCCCGACGCTCGGCCCAGATCCGATGCCGCGACGCTCTGTGCCATCGAACAACCGGCTTCAAGCCGGTTTTTTCTTGGCCGGCGCCTTCTTCTTGGCACCCGCGGCCAGCAGCGTGTCCAGCTCCTTCTCGATCTCGCCCTCGATGGTTTTCTTGAAGGCGCCCAGCAGGAATCCCAGCTGGGCGACGAGGTCGAAGTGATCGGCGGCGACCGTCAGCTCGCCCTTCACACCGGAGCGCGTGAACGCCACGGTGTCGCCGTCGTCGCCCTCGTGCACCGTGCATTCCATGTCGAACTTCTCTTCGACCTGCTCGGCCCATTTCCAGGCAATCTCTCGCGCGCGCTGAAGGCCCAGCGCGTGGTCTCGGTGGATGCGGATTTCGGCCATCTGCGGCTCTCCTTGTCGGCTGCGATGCACTCTACGCGAGAAGCCTCCGGTCACACCCTCATTCAGCGTTTGCACGGATACTTCGCGCCGCAAAAGTCGGGCATCAAGCCCGCTGCAGCCCAGGGAGGATTCATGCGCCTTGCCGACCACGACCTGTACACCCTCGACCCGCTCGACGCGGGCTTGACGCATTTCCGCGCCGACGAGCCCGACCATGAGCAGGCGGTCTACTGGTTCCGCGTCTCCGCGGACTCGGGCAATGCCGAGGGTTTGGCGCTGCTGGCCTTTTGCCAGCTCGAAGGCCTGGGGCTGCCGCGCGACCCCGTGCAGGCGCGCGAGCGCTTCGAACGTGCCTCCGCCGACGGCAGCCTGACGGCCAAGTTCAACCTCGGCCGCATGCTCGTCGCCGGCTGGGGTGGCCCGGCCGACGCCGCGCGCGGCATTGCCCTGTACACCGCCGCCGCCGCCCAAGGCCATGCGGACGCCACGTTCAATCTCGCCAGTTGCCTGGACGCCGGCTGGGGCTGCCAGGTCGACCGCCTGGCCGCCAAGGCCTTGTTCCTGCGTGCCCGCTCGCTGGGCAGCCGGCTGAAGGCGCCGGGCCTGCGCGTGCGCGAGCGCGAGCTGGACGCCGTGCGCGACCTGGCCCGGCGGCTGGAGCACGGCGACGCGCTGGCCCAGATCATCGAAGAGCGCCAGCACGAGATCGTGCTGGTGCAAGACCTCGCGCACCACCCAGGCCGCAAGCCGCGGCTCAGCGCCCGGCAGCGTCGCCGCCTGCTGCGGCTGGCCAGCCTGACGGCCATCGCCGCGGGCCTGACCGCCGCGCTGGCGGGCTTGTTCGGCTGGCGCAGCGGTCACCCGCTCGCGCATGATGCCGGCCCCACGTCCATTGCCTGACCTTCTCGCGATGACCCGCGCCCTGCCCCTGAACGCCCACCTGATCGACGTCGGCCCGCTCGTCTACGGCTGCATGGCCCTGGGCGGCGACTGGAGCGACGGCCCCATCACCGAGGCCGACGTTGCCCACGCGCATGCCGCCGTCGAGGCCGCGTTGGACATCGGCATCAAGCTGTTCGACCACGCCGACATCTACCGCCGCGGCAAGGCCGAGGCCGTGTTCGGCGAACTGCTCAAGCGCGACGCGGGGCTGCGCGGCAGGATCCGGCTGCAGAGCAAGTGCGGCATCCGCTTCAGCGACGACCACAACCCCGGCCGCTACGACCTCAGCGCCGACTACATCGAAGCCAGCGTCAACGGCATCCTGAAGCGGCTGTCGGTCCAATGCATCGACATCCTGCTGCTGCACCGTCCCGACCCACTGGTGGAACCCGCCGAAGTCGCGCGCGCTTTCGGTCGCTTGAAGGCGGCAGGCAAGGTGGGTCATCTGGGCGTGTCCAACATGCATGCCGGGCAGATGCGCTGGCTGCAGACGGCACTCGCCGAGCCCATTGTCGCCAACCAGTTGGAGCTGAGCCTGGCCAAGCTGGACGCCATCGACGTGGGCACCACCTTCAACGACCCGCAGGCCACGACGCGGCCCGGCGGCATCGGCTGGGCTGGCACGCTGGAGTACGCGCAGCAGCATGGCGTGCAGATCCAGGCCTGGGGGTCGCTGGCGCAGGGGCGGTTCAACGATCCGGCGGCGTCGACCGCGGCGAAGGTGGTGCACGAGATTGCAGAGACTCATCGCACGACGGCCAACGCCGTGCTGCTGGCCTGGCTGCTGCGGCACCCGGCGGGCATTCAACCGGTCATCGGCAGCGGGAATCCCGAGCGGATTCGAGCCTGTGGCGATGCAATGAAGATTCAGCTGAGCCGGGATGAGTGGTATCGGCTGTATGTGGCGGCGCGGGCGCAGGCATTGCCCTGAACACGCCATTTGAGTTCCGTCCCTATGCCAGCAGCATCCCGTGCAACCCCTCCCAGTCGCCACGTTGACGAAGGACGCTACCTGCACGAGCTCGCCGGAGAAGTCTGGGTGCTGTGTATCCGTTGCCAGGCACCCGGCCCGGTGAGCGGAGAACGAAGCGGCTGGCAATGGCATGCGGGCTTTCGATGCAAGGCTTGCGAACTGACGCTGGACTCCACGCGTGGAGATTGGGTTGGTGCGGTGGTGCTGTCAGGCAGACGGTCATGCGGCTACTGCGGCCACCAATGGCTAAGACCGCGGATCAGACAGTCCGGTTGGCCGCGTGAAGTCATCGATGCCGTCGATGTTGAATGCCTTGCTTGCCACCACAGCTCGGCAGTGGTTCTGGAAGCGCAACCGGCGTTCGATGCAACGGGTTGCCACGATCCGCATTTCGGCATGCCGCTGTATTTGGTAGACGCAGGAAGGCACGGACCCGTGTGGGCCTACAACGCCGCCCACCTTCAGATTCTCAAGGGGTATGTCTCAGCGACGCTGCGCGGACGACGCGGCGGCTCTGGCAACGCGTCGCTCCTCTCACGTCTACCGGTCTGGATGAAGGCGGCCAAGAACCGAGACGCGATCATTAAACGGCTCGCACATCTTGAGCGCCGATTGGCCGAAATCAGCCGCTCCACCGCCAGCCTTGAGTCGCCCTGCCCATGAGTGAAACCCTCGCTGTCGTCTATCACTCCGGCACGGTGACGCCATTGGTGCAGAGCCTCAGACATTCGACTTCCTGGTTCGGTGGTCCGCTGGAGCGAGAGGTGACTGGAGAAAACCTTGCCAAGCCTCTGCACCACCTTGCGACCATCCACCTCAGCCATTTCAACGCCCACGGTGCTCCTCGCAGCGTGTGGCAATTGCCATTGGTCCACGGACTGTTCTACGACAGTGGTTTGCTGCGATACGACTTCAAGGACTCGCGAAGCATCAGCATCACATCCGGTGTTTTGGGCGAGCCCACCCCGAACTGGCCCTACCGCGGCTATCCCGAGTTGCTGCCTTTCATTCCAATGGAGGCAGGCATGCCAGTGAAAGAGTCGTGGGAGGCCTTTTGCGAGCGGGCGCCCAACCTTCCCGGCGAGCAACCCAGCGAAATGATCGTGCTGATCCCGCCCCCGGCAGCCATCGGCTTTTCAATGTGGGGCCGAAGCGGCGACGCCGAGGGCGTCACGCTGGTTTTCGAGTGCGATCTGAAAACCCAGGCGGTGACGACCTACAACGTCTGCGGGTAGCGCGACGTCAGTTGGACGGCCGGACCAACGGCTGCCTCGGATGCAGCCTCGCCATCGTCAGCACGTCCTCGTAGACGCCATTGCGCAGCCCATAGGCCTTGAGCCGGCCCTCCAGCTCGAAGCCATGCCGCTCGTACAGCCGTATCGCCCGCGCGTTGTCGTGATAGACCGTCAGCTCGATGCGCAGGATCTGCGCCCAGTTGTCGGCGTAGTCCAGCAGGCCTGCCATCAGCGCCTGGCCGACGCCTTGCCCCTGCGAAGCCTTGGCGACGGTGACGCCCAGCCCCATCGCGTGGCGGCGGCGCACCGACGGGCCGACCGGGTGCAGCCCGGCGAGGCCCACGGGCTTGTCGCCCAGCACGGCGCACAGCACCAGTTCATTGGAGCCCGGCGCCGGCGGGTTCATGCCGGCGATGCGCTGGGTCCACATCTCCTCACTGGCGAACGGCAGCTGCAGCGTGCCGCCAAAGACTTCGGGGTCGCCGAACTGTTCGGCGATGGCAGCGGCGTCAGCGGGTTTGACGCGGCGCAGGGTCAGCTTCATCAACAAGGCCTCCATCAAGGCCTTTCAATGTAGCTCGGCGCTCCTCGCGCGACAGCGGCCTCAGCCGCTCGACGGCGGCGTGAAACTTCACCCAGTCGCGCCCCTCGCGCTCGAACAGCCGCACGAAGGCCGGCACCAGGTCGTCGTAGGCGGCGAGGATGGCGAAGTTGGCGTTGTTGGCGCGCTGGAACCAGGCTTCGTAGCCCGGCGCCTCCCTGGGCGCGCGCTCGCGCAGCTCGGCCATGACGGCGGCCTTGGCCTCTGGACGCGCGTCGGCCGGGCCGGCGTAGACGGCCTTGAGCCGCGCTCGCCCCTCACGTGCCAGCGCCAGGAAGCGGGCCCGCCGCGCGCGGCCCGACTCGAACGCGGCCAGCGCGTCGGGCTTGGCGGCCAGCCATTCACGCGCACCCAGCAGCTCCACCGCGCTGGCATAGGCCTCGTTGAAGCCGGTGTCGTCGCCGGCATAGACGCGCTGGTGGGCCAGCTCGTGGAAGATCATCGCCGCCAGCTCGCCCTCGGGGTAGCGGATGAAGGTGTTCAGCAGCGGGTCGCCGCCCAGCCAGCGGCTCCAGCCCAGCGTGGAGTAGGCGGGGATGGGTTGCACCTGCACCTCCCAGCCCTCGGCCTTCAGCGCATCCGCGCGCTTCCTGGCCTCGTCGAGGTTGAACCAGCCCTGGTAACCGGCGCAGCCCATGATGGGGTAGCACCAGGTCTTGAGCTCGAAGCCGAACTCCGGCGCAGCGACAACGTTCCAGACCACCGCCGTGCGGCCGAGGTCGGCATAGCGGCGGTAGCTGTTGTTGTCGGGCAGCGCCAGGCGCGCACTGGCGAAGTCGCGCATCTGCTGCGACAGCCGCAGCCGCTCGACCAGGTCGTTCGGCGTCGTGGGGTCGGCCAGCCAGTCGTCCACCGGCTTGGCCGCGCGCACGATGGCCAGGTGCCCGCCGGCGGCCTGGCCCCAGTGGCCGACGGCGCCGCAGCCGCTCAGTGCGAGCACAGCAGCGGCAACAAGCAACCCGCGCCGGATCAAGCCGCTTCCACCTCGACAAGGCAGTCGTAGAACGCCGGCGCGTTGCCCATGTCCGTCAGGCGCTGGTGCGTGACCTCGTTGACGTTGGTGCCCTGCGCGCCCAGCTTGCGCCACCACATGCCCAGGCCGTTGACGACGCCGGGCCGCGCGCGCTTGCTGACCTTGAGCTTGGCGACGTATCGGCCCCGGTCGTTGAAGGCCGACACCAGCGCGCCGTCGGCCAGGCCGCGCGCGGCGGCGTCGTCGGCGTGCATCTCGATCAACGGCTCGCCTTCGATGTCGCGCAGGCTCTTCACGTTGACGAAGCTGGAGTTCAGGAAGTTGCGCGCCGGCGGCGAGATCATGGCCAGCGGGAAGCGCGCGGCCAGCTCGGGCGAGGCCTGGGCGCTTTCGTAGTTGGGCACGTAGTCGGCGCCGGCGGCCTGCGCACGGCCGTTGGGCGTGCGGAAGCCACCGTGGGCAAACGGCGCCTCGGCGATGGGCAGCGGCTGCCAGCCCTGCTCGCGCAGCAGGGCCATGTCGATGTCGGCCGTGAAGGCCTGGGCCGCCAGCTGCTCGTCGCTGTCGCTGAAGGCCGGGTCCGTCAGGCCCATCGCCGCGGCCAGCTCGCGGAAGATCTGCGTGTTGGCCTTGGCCTCGCCCAGCGGTTGCACAGCGGGCTGGTTCATCAGCACGTCGGTGTGGCCGTAGGACGTGTGCACGTCCAGGTGCTCCAGCTGCGTCGTGGCCGGCAGCACGTAGTCGGCCAGGTCGGCCGTGTCGGTCATGAAGTGCTCCAGCACGACGGTGAACAGGTCCTCGCGCTGGAAGCCCTTCACGACCTTGGGCGACTCGGGCGCCACCGCCACCGGGTTGCTGTTGTAGACGATCAGCGCTTCGATCTTCGGGCCGAACTCGGGCGAGGCCGGCGCCAGCAGTGCGTCGCCGATGGTGCTCATGTTGACCATGCGCGGGTTGCGTCCGGCCAGCAGGTCCGGGCGTTCCAGGTTGGCGTTCTTGAACGGCGCATTCCAGCCCGAAGCCGACAGCAGCACGCCGCCGCTCTGGTGCCGCCATGCGCCGGTCAGGCAGGGCAGCAGCGCGATCAGGCGCACGGCATTGCCGCCGCCGCGCACGCGCTGCAGGCCGTAGTTCATGCGGATGGCGGCGGGCGCTTTTGTGACATCCCTGTCGGCGTAGTCGCGCGCCAGCTGGCGCACCTCATCGGCGCTGATGCCGCAGGTCGCGGCGACGCGCTCCGGCGGCCAGGCCAGCGCCTTCTCGCGCAGCTCGTTCCAGCCGTCCACATGGCGTTCGATGTAGTCGCGGTCCAGCCAGTCGTTGGCGATCAGCTCATGCATCAGCCCCAGCGCCAGCGCGCCATCGGTGCCGGGCAGCACGGCGATGTGCTGGTGGCATTTGTCGGCCGTCTCGGTCTTGCGCGGGTCGATGCAGATGAGCTTGGCGCCTTCGCGCTTGGCCTGGTTGGCATAGGTCCAGAAATGCAGGTTGGACGCGATGGAGTTGCTGCCCCAGATGATGATGAGCTTGGCGCCCGCGAAATGGCGCGTGTGCATGCCCAGCTTGTGGCCGTAGGTGGCCGCGAGGCCCGCGCCACCGGCGGAGGCGCAGATGGTGCGGTCCAGTCGCGCGGCGCCCAGCGCGTTCCACAGGCGCCCGGCCATGGCCTCGCCCTGGATCAGGCCCATGGTGCCGGCATAGCTGTAGGGCTGGATGGCCTGCGGGTCGGCAATCGCTTTCAGCCGCGCGGCGATGTCGGCGATGGCCTCGGCCCAGCTGACCTGCACAAAGGCCGGTGCCTCGGTCTTCTTGCTGACGCGTTTCAGCGGGTGCAGCAGGCGGTCGGCGTGGTAAGTCCGCTCCGGGTAGCGCGAGACCTTGGTGCACAGCGCGCCGTGGGTGTTGGGGTGGTCGGCGCGGCCCTGCACCTTGATGACGCGTTCGTTCTCGACGGTGACCTGCATGGCGCAGGTGTCGGGGCAGTCGTGGGGGCAGGCGCCGAAGACGGTGCGGGTGGTCATGGCAATCGCGAGGTCAGTGGATGCCGCGATTGTCGCCACCCGCACCGCAGCGATCACTTGCGGTTCAGGAAGTCCACCAGGCGCGGCATGGTTTGCGCGGGGGCCTCCTCCATCAGCCAGTGGCCGGCGCCCGGGATGACCACGCCTTCGACCTGGGCGCTGACCAGCTTCGCCTGCTCGATGAGGAAGCTGCCCGACGCCTTCTCGCCGGTCAGCACCAGCATGGGCTGCCGCAGCTTCCCCTGGGCGAAGCCGGCAAAGTCGGCCGCGTCCTGCTCGAAGGCCTTGAAGTAGCCGAAGCCCGCCTTCATGCCGCCCGGCTGCGCATAGGCCGCCGCGTAGAACCGGCGGTCGGCTTCGGACAGCGAGCGCGTCCTGTCAGCCGCGAAGTCATTCCAGAAGTGCTCGAAGTAGATGCGCTCGCGGCCGGCCACCAGTTGCAGCGCGGTCTCGCCATGGAAGTGGAAGTGCCACAGGTCGCGCAGCAGCCAGACGTTCTTCCAGTCGCCCACGCCGGGCAGGAAGGCGTCCATCAGCACCACGCTCTCGACCTCGTCGGGGAACTGCGCCGCATAGGCGTAGGCCACCATCAGGCCGATGTCATGGCCCACGACCTTGACCTTGCGGTGGCCCAGGCTTTGAACAAGCGCGTGCACGTCCTGCGCCAGCGTCTTCTTGTCGTAACTGCCCTCGGGCTTGGCGGAGCCACCGGCGCCGCGCAGGTCCGGTGCGATGACGACGCGGCGGTCGGCCAACTGGTCCATCAACGGCCGCCACATGCGGCTGGTCTCGGCGTAGCCGTGCAGCAGCACGACGGGCGTCTCGGCACCGGCGCCGGCTTGCAGGTAGTGCAGTTGCACGCCGTTGGCGGTGGCATGGCGGTCTTCGATGGTGGCGGCGTGAACGCCGGCGGCGAACAGCACGGCGGCCAGGGCGGCAATGAATCGCTTCATGGTGGTTCTCCTCAGAGTTGGCTCATGCCGCCGTCGACGATGATTTCCGTGCCGACGATGAAGGCGGACTCCGGCGCGGCCAGGTGCAGCACCGTGGCGGCGATCTCGTCCGGCGTGCCGAATCGGCCCAGCGGCACCTGGCTCTGGATCTGCGCGGCGACGGTCTTCAGCGTCTCGACATCGAAACCCAGCTTGCCGTACAGCGGCGTCTCGACCGGGCCGGGGCTGATGACGTTGACGCGCGCGCCCTGCGGCAGAAGCTCGGCCGACAGCGTCTTGGCCAGCGAGATCAGCGCGGCCTTGCTGGCGGCGTAGATGGCCGAGTTGGGCATGCCGATGTGGGCGTTGATGGAGCCGTTCAGCACGATGGACGCACCCTTGGCCAGCACCGGGCGCAGCGCCTGGATCAGGAAGAAGGCGCCCTTGGCATTGGTGTTGAACGTGCGGTCCCACAGGTCTTCGCTCGCGTCGGCCAGCGACGCGAACTCGGCGATGCCGGCGTTGACGAAGACGGCATCCAGCGTGCGGCCGGCGGCGGCCAGGTGCGCGCCCAGGGCCTTGGCGCCCAGCACGTCGGACGCATCCAGCGCCACCAGCTCGAAGCCTTCGGCGGCGTGCTGCTTGCCCGGGCGGGCGGTGACGATGACGTGAGCGCCCTCGGCCTTGAAGGCGCGGGCGGCGGCCAGGCCGATGCCGGAGGTGCCACCGGTGACGAGGACGGTCTTGTTCGTGAAGCGGGACATGATGGTTTCCTTGCGGTGAGTGCGCGGCGGGTTTGCCGTGGACTCGATACTCGGATTCACCATCCCTTTTGACGTCCGGCCGCGTTGGCCGACTCGTGCAAGGCTTTCGAACATCATGCTCAGCGACGACGAGATCCAGTTGATGGAAGCCATCCGCGAGAGCGGCAGCCTGTCGCGCGCCGCGGCCAGCCTGGGCAAGGCGCCGTCCACCGTGTCGTACACGCTGCGCCAGATCGAGACCCGCTTCGACGCGCTGCTGTTCGACCGCCGCCGCTACCGGCTGCAGCTGACCGCCGCCGGTGCGCTGCTGGTGCGCGAGGCCGCGCGGCTGCGCGACGACATGCAGCGCCTGACGCGCCGCGTCACGCAGGTGGCCAAGGGCTGGGAGGACCGGCTGTGGATCGTCACCGACGAGCTGATCGCGTTCGAGAGCCTGGTGCCGGTCATCCAGGACTTCGACGCGCTGGCCTCGGGCGTCAGCCTGCGCATCACGCACGAGGTGCTGGGCGGCACCTGGGAGGCGCTGGCCGAGGGCCGCGCCGACCTGGTGATCGGCGCGACCAACGAGCCGCCCGCGCTGGCCGGCGTGCAGTGGCGCGAGCTGGGCGCGCTGAGCTGGGTCTATGCGGTGTCGCCGCGCCACCCGCTGGCCAAGGCCAAGGGGCCGCTGACGACCGAGCAGATGCAGGCGCACCGCGCCGTCGTCGTGGCCGACAGCTCACGCCGCGGCGATGGCCGTGCCTACGGGCACAGCGCCGGCCAGACGACGCTGGCCGTGCCCAGCATGACCGCCAAGATCGACGCCCAGCGCGCGGGCCTGGGCGTGGGCTGGCTGCCCGAGGCGCGCGTGGCCTCGCTGCTGCAGCGGGGCGAGCTGGTGGCCAAGCCCGTCACCGTGCCGCGCGAGCCCAACACGCTGTACCTGGGCTGGCGCGCCGGCGACGGCCGGGCGCTGGCCTGGTGGCTGGAGGCCTTGAACGAGCCGCGGCTGCGCGACCGGCTCGTCAACGGCGTGGACCGCTACGCCTGAATCACTTCTCTTCGGGCAGCTGGCTGCGAAAGCCAATGGCGAAGCGGTTCCAGGCGTTGATGGTGACGATGGCCAGCGTCAGGTTGACCAGCTCGGCCTCGCTGAACTCGGCCCTGGCCAGCGCGTAGTCGGCGTCGCTGGCGTGGCCTTGCGTGACCAGTGTCAGCGCCTCGGTCCAGGCCAGCGCCGCCTGCTCGCGCGGCGTGAAGAGCGTCGTCTCGCGCCAGGCCGGCAGCACGTGCAGGCGGCGCTCGCTCTCGCCAGCCTTGCGGGCGTCGCGGCTGTGCATGTCCAGGCAGAAGGCGCAGCCATTGAGCTGCGAGGCGCGCATCTTCACCAGCTCCAGCAGGCTGGGCTCCAGGCCCAGCTTGGTGACGCTGCCTTCCAAGGTCAGCATGGCCTTGATGGCGGCGGGCGAGGCGCTGTAGAAGTCGATGCGGGGGGTGCTCATGAGATGCTCCGGTGGGTGGTGTTGGGGTGAGGGAATGTTGAATCCCACACGCCAACCAGAGCAGTCCAATCCCGACCATTTCGACCAGTCCACCGGATGGATCTCCACATCGTCATCGACCCCGCTCAGCCGCGCGGCGAACAGCTGCTGCGCCAGCTGCGCGGCCTGATCCGCAGCGGGCGGCTGGCCACCGGCGCGCAGCTGCCGCCCACGCGGCTGCTGGCCGAGCAGCTGGGCCTGGCGCGCCAGACCGTGGCCGAGGCCTACGAGCGGCTGACGCTGGAGCAGCTCATCGAAGCCCGGCGCGGTCGCGGCAGCTTCGTGCGCGCGCTGCCGGCCGCGGAAGCCGAGCGGCCCGCGGCCACCGCCGTCAGCCTCGCCAGCGCCGCGCGCATCGCCGCCTTCCAGGCCCTGCCCGTGCCGCTGCTGCGCTTTGCCGACAGCCCGCTGGCGCGCTGGGACTTCATCGGCGGCTCGCCGGAGCCGGCGCTGTTCCCGCACGAGGACTGGCGCCGCCACCTGCACGCGGCCCAGCGTTCTCTGGGCCAGGGCGTGGCGCACGCGCCGCCCGCCGGCCACCTCGCGCTGCGCGAGGCCATCGCCGAACACCTGGCCTACGCCCGCGGCGTGCGCTGCACGGCCGCCGACGTCATCGTCACGCAGGGTGCGCAGCAGGCCTTCGACCTGCTGGTGCGCGTGCTCGTCGGGCCGGGCGACACGGCGGCCATCGAGTCGCCGGGCTACCCGCCGGTCATCGCGCTGCTGCAGGCGCAGGGCGCGCACATCGTGCCGGTGCCGGTGGACGCACAAGGGCTGGTGGCGGAGGCGCTGCCGCCCGAGGCCAAGCTGGTCTACACGACGCCGGCCCACCAGTTCCCGCTGGGCGTGGCGATGAGCGCGGCACGGCGGCGCGCGCTGCTGGGCTGGGCGGCGCGCACCGGCGCCGTCGTCATCGAGGACGACTACGACAGCGAGTTCCGCTTCGAAGGCCAGCCGCGCGACAGCCTGCAGGGGCTGGACACGGGCGGCCGCGTCGCCTTCGTCGGCAGCTTCTCCAAGACGCTGGCGCCGTCGCTGCGGCTGGGCTACGTCATCGCGCCGCCGGCGCTGCGCGAAGCGCTGCTGCATGCCAAGCACCTGGCCGACGTGCACGGCCCCAGCCTGTTGCAGCACGCGCTTGCGCGCTTCATGGCCGAGGGCCACTACCGCAAGCACCTGCGCCGCTGCGTGGCCGAGTACGCACGCCGGCGTGAGCGGCTGATGGCGGGCTTTGCCGGCACGCTGGCGCCCTGGCTGACGCTGCTGCCCGCGGAGGCCGGCTTTCACCAGGCCGCGCTGTTCAAGCCCGGTGCCGCCATCGACGCCCATCAGCTCGCGGCGCTGGCGCGGCGGGTGGATGTGGGGCTGTACCCGCTGCAGGCATTTGCGGCGGGTCAGGAGGGCCTGCTGATGGGCTTTGGCCGCGTCGCGCCCGAAGGCGTCGACGAGGCGCTGGCGCGCATGGCCGAGCTGCTGAAGACGGCCGGCTAGGCCGCTGGCAACGTCAGCCGGGCGATGCAGCCGTGCGGTGCGGCGGACAGCAGCTCGGCACTGCCGCCGTGGTGCTCCACGATCTCGCGCACGATGGCCAGGCCCAGGCCGCAGCCCTCGCCGCGCGTACTGCCGCGCACGAAGCGCTCGAAGGCCCGCCCGCGCAGCTCGGGCGCGAGGCCCGGTCCGTTGTCCTCGACGTCGATCCACACGTCGTCGCCCGCGCGCCGCAGCCGCACCGTGATGGCCGCACCGCGGCCGGCGTAGTGCACCGCGTTGTCGATCAGGTTGACCAGCGCCTCGCGCAGCAGCAGCTCGACGCCCTGCACGGTGATTGCCTCGTCGGCGACGTCGGCGCCCAGGTCGCAGCCGGCCGCCAGCGCGCGCGGCACCCAGTCGGCCGTCGTCTCCCGCACGAGCCGGCCGCAGTCCACCGCGGCCCAGCCCTGGGTCGCCGCGGCCTCGGGCTCGGCGCGCGCCAGCACCAGCAGCTGAGACACCAGCCGCGCGCCGCGCACGGCGCTCTCATGCACGCGGGCCAGGCGCTGGCGCAGCGCGGGTTCGGTGGTCGCGTCCAGCGCCAGCTCGGTCTGGCTCTTCAGGCCGGCCAGCGGCGTGCGCAACTGGTGGGCCGCGTCGCTGATGAAGCGGCGCTGCGTCGCCAGGCTTTGCTGCACCTGGCCCAGCAACTCGTTGACGGCGCCGGCCAGGGCGCCCACCTCGGGCGGCGCGGCCTGCAGCTGAACGGGGTCCAGCGCGTCGGCGCGCCGGCCCTCCATCTGGCGCTGCAGCTCGGCCAGCGGCTTCAGGCCGCGGCGGATACCGGCCCAGACCCCCATGCTCATCAACCCGATCAGCAGCGACAGCGGCAGCGCCGTGTCCAGCAGCATGCGCCGTGCCAGCAGCTCACGCGGCGCGCTGGCGCGGGCGATCTGCACGCGCAGCGTCGAGTCGGCCGCGCCGGCGGCGCCCAGGTGCAGGTCCAGCGACACGACACGCATCGGCTCGGGCACGGTGGCGTCGAAGAACACCGGCGCGTCCAGCGCCGGCACGCCCGGCGGCGGCGGCAGGCGCGCGTCGCCCAGCAGCAACTGGCCCGGCGGCGAGCTGACCGCGTACATGACGCGGTCCTCGGGGTCGGCGGCCAGGATGTCCTGCGCCGAGCGCGGCAGGTCCACGAACAGGCCGCTGGCCGTGGGCTTGATCTGCCGGGCCAGCGCGCGGGCGGCCTGCAGCAGGCTGGCGTCGACCAGTTCGTCGGCATGGCGGCTGGCCACGCGGTAGGCGCCGAAGGCCGCCACCAGCCACAGCACGATCTGCGGCAGCAGCAGCCACAGCAGCAGTTGCCGGTGCAGCGAGCGGCCGGCCGGCTTGCTCACGGCGACGCGGTGGCTTCGAGCAGATAGCCCAGCCCGCGCACGGTGCGCACCGCCAGGCCCGAACCTTCGAGCTTCTTGCGCAGGCGGTGGATGTAGACCTCCAGCGAGCCACCATCGTCACTGCCCCAGGCCTCGGCGATCTGCGCCTTGGTGACGACGCGGTCGCGCTCGGCCAGCAGCAGGTCCAGCAGCGTCCATTCGCGCGGGCTCAGCTCGACGGGCTCGCCACCGATGCTGGCGCGCCGCGCGGCGCGGTCCAGCGTCAGGCCACGCAGCTGTTGCGCGGCACCGGCCGGCCGGCCGCGGCGCATCAGCGCATGCAGGCGCGCCTCCAGCTCCGGGAAGTCGAAGGGCTTGGTCAGGTAGTCGTCGGCCCCGGCTTGCAGGCCGGCCACGCGGTGCTCCAGCGCGTCCAGCGCGGTCAGCACGAGGATGGGCAGCGTGCGCCCGGCCTCGCGCACGCGCTTGAGCACGGTCAGCCCGTCCACCATGGGCAGGCCCAGGTCCAGGATGGCGACGTCGAAGTCCTGCTTGCGCAGCAGGTACTCGGCGACAGCGCCGTTCTCGGCCCACTCGACCTTGAACGACGCGTTAAGCAACTGCTGCTGCAGCGCATCGGCCAGCAGGGCGTCGTCTTCGGCGAGCAGCAGGTTCATGGCCCCGGACTTTAGTCGGCGACGCCTCATGGTTAATACGATATTAAGTTTATTAACTATCGGTAATGATGCCGGCATGCTCCGCGCGCGCACCCTCGCCCCTGCGCTGCTCTGCGCCCTGGGCGCGGCGCAGGCCGGGCCGCAGGCGGACGTCGTCCACTGGTGGACCTCGCCCGGCGAGACGGCGGCCATGCATGCGCTGGCCGACGCCTACCGCGCGGCCGGCGGCCAGTGGCGCGACCTGGCGGTGGTCGCGTCCGAGCAGGCGCGGGCGGCCGTCACGGAGCGCATCACCGCCGGCAACCCGCCCACGGCGGCGCAGTTCAACCCGTCGCAGCCGTTTCTGCGCCTGGCGCGCCAGGGCCGGCTCAACGCGCTGGACGACGTCGCGGCCGAGGGCCGCTGGGCCGAGGTGCTGCCGGCCGTGCTGCTGGACGCCGTGCGCGTGGACGGCCACATCTACGCCGCGCCCATCAGCGTCCACATGCCGGCCTGGCTGTGGAGCTCCAAGGCCGCGCTGGCCAAAGCCGGCGTCAAGCAGGAGCCGCGCAGCGTCGATGAACTCTTCACCACGCTGGACAGGCTGCAGACGGCCGGCCTGGTGCCGCTGGCCCACGGCGGGGAGCCCTGGCAGGACCTGAACCTGTTTGCCGCGATGCTGGCCAACCAGGGCGGGCGCGAGCTCTACCTCGCCGTGCTGCGCGACCGTGACGCCACGGCGCTGCAGGGCGACCCACTGCGCCAGGTGCTCGTCAACTACAAGCGGCTGCGCCGTTATGTGGACGCCGCCTCGCCCGGCCGCAACTGGCATGACACGACCGCGCTGCTGATCAGCGGCCGCGCCGGGCTGCAGTTCATGGGTGACTGGGTCAAGGGCGAGTTCACGGCCGCCGGCCAGCTGCCCGGCCGCGACTACGGCTGCACGCCGGGCCTGAGCCCGCGCTCGCCCTACATCGTTGACGGTGACGTGCTGGTCTTCCCCAAGAGCAAGGACGGCGCCGCGCTGCCGGCCCAGCGGCTGCTGGCCCGCGTCGCGACGGCGCCGGCCACGCAGCTGGCCTTCAGCGCCCGCAAGGGCTCGGTGCCCGTGCGCACCGACGTCGACACCCGCACACTCGACGCCTGCGCTCAAGCAGGTGCGGCCGCGCTGCGCGATGCCGGCCGCTTGGTGGGCAACACCGAGATGCTGCTGGCACCCGCCGAGCTGAGCGCGCTGGAACGTGTCGTCAGCGACTACTGGAACCGAGACATCCCGGTCGAGAGGGCGCAGCAACAGCTGGCCCTGACCTTGCAGAACAACAGGAGACTCCCTTGACCCGCGTCCACATCCAGGATCTGAGCATCCGCTTCGGCAACCACGAGGTCATCAAAGGCCTCGACCTCGACGTCAACAGCGGCGAGTTCCTCGTGCTGCTGGGCCCTTCGGGCTGCGGCAAGTCCACGCTGCTGCACACCATTGCCGGGCTGAACCAGGTCAGCGGCGGCAGCATCCACATCGGCGAGCAGGACATGACCCGCGCTGAGCCCAGCCAGCGCGGCGTGGGCATGGTGTTTCAGAGCTATGCGCTGTACCCGACGATGACGGTGAAGGAGAACCTGGCCTTCCCGCTGAAGATGGCCAAGACGCCCAAGGCCGAGCTGGAGAAACGCGTGGCCGCCGCGGCCGACATGCTGCAGCTGACGGCCCTGCTGGAGCGCAAGCCCGGCCAGCTGTCCGGCGGCCAGCGCCAGCGCGTCGCCATCGGCCGCGCGGTGGTGCGCGAAGCCAAGGTGCTGCTGCTGGACGAGCCGCTGTCCAACCTCGACGCCAAGCTGCGCACCGACCTGCGCCGCGAGCTCAAGCTGCTGCACAGCCGCCTGGGCAACACGATGATCTACGTGACCCATGACCAGGTCGAGGCGATGACACTGGCCACGCGCATCGTCGTCATGCACCAGGGCGTCATCCAGCAGATCGGCACGCCGGCCGAGGTGTACGAGAAGCCGAGGAACCTGCGCGTGGCGGGCTTCGTCGGGTCGCCGGCCATCAACCGCATCGAGGGCCAGGTCGGCGAGGGCGGTGTGTTCGCGTCGCCCGCGTTCAGTGTGCCGCTGCCCGCCGTGCTCGCGTCACGGCCTCAGAGCGAGGTGCTGACGCTGGCCATCCGGCCGGAGAACGTGCGCGTGGGCGCCGGCGAAGCCTTCGAGGCCGAGGTGCAGTTGGTTGAGCCGCTGGGCAACCAGCATGTCGTCTGGCTGAGCTGCGCGGGCAGCACCGTGTCGGCCGTGCTGCCGGGGCAGCCCGAGGTGCAGGAAGGCGCCAAGGTCAGGTTTGGCTTTGATGCGGGCAAGACGATGTGGTTCGACGCCGCCGGGGACCGCGTCGAGGCCTGACCAGCGCCCCCCAAGGTCAACAGGGCCAGGGCCTTATAGGGGTGCCGGCCGGTCGCGGCCGCTCATAGCATGGCGCGGCCGGTCCGCCGGCGTGGAGAACCGCCATGCGCCTGCCCCTTCATCAGCCCCGCCGACTGTCATCCGTCTGGGCGTTCTGCCTGTGCGCCGCCGCGGCGGCCATGCAGCCGGCGGTGGCCGCTGAACTGCAGGCCTATGCCGGCGCGGTGGGCGGCATCGCCTCCGGCAGCGGCAGCCCCTTTGCCTGCGCCACCAGCGGCCCCACCATCGGCCGCGGCTGGTTCGCCGGCGTCGCCATTCCCACCGAAGGCTTCGCCGCCTGCAATCTGGGCGGCGGCATCGACGACAAGACCGCCGCGTCCGGGCCGCTGACGTCCCAGCAGAGCGTCGCTGCGCCGGTGGGCGGCGGCAGCTTTGTCGGCCAGGCCAGCGCCCGCGCGGACTACGGTCGCCTGGGCGTGGCCGCCAGCGGCACGATGACCGGCGCATCCACCTCGTCCACCTACCGCCAGACGGCCGGCTTCGCGCGCTTTCAGGACACGCTGACGTTGAACAACCCCGGCGTCGCGGCCGGCACGGCGGGCACGGTGGACTTCGCCTTCCTCATCGACGGCGTGCTGAAAAGCCTGCCCAACGCGCCCTACTCCCAACAGGGCGACATCGGCCTGGGCATCCGCGTGGGCAACAGCGTGGGCAATGCGGCCTATGGCCCGTGGTTCTCGTTCATGGGCACGGTCGTCAACGACGGCCTGCCCTACGTGCGCGGGGGCGGTACCGGCCTGCCCGGCGCCTTCGTGCTGTCGCCCGGCAGCCTGCAGGGCTCGGCCGAGGTGCTCAGCACCGCCCACTTCGGCATCCAGTGGGGCGTGCCCTTCGAAGTCGAAGTGGCCTTGCTGACGTCGGTCTCGCCCTGCTGCAACGGCAGCTCGCTCGACTCGGCGTTCATGAGCAGCGCGCTGCTGACGGGCATCAGCGCCAGCGCCGGCGGCGTGGCGGTCAACGATTTCTCGGTGTTGTCCGCCTCCGGCACGGGCTACGGCCCCGGCGGGCTGCTGCCCGTTCCCGAGCCGGCCGTCGTGGTGCTGTGGGCCGGCGGCTTGCTAGCGCTGGGCATGCGGCGCCACTTGCGCCGCAGCTGACCCGCGACCAGGTCGAGGCGATGACGCTGGCCACGCGCAGCGTCGCCATGCACCTGGGCCTCACCCCGGACCGTCACGCCGGCCGAGGTCGACGAGAGACCGGACAACCGCGCCGGCGCCGGTCAGGACTTTGAGGCCGAGGCGCAACTGGGGCTGCTCCTGGGCAACCAGCACGTCGTCCGGCTGAGCTGCGCGGCCAGCACGATGTCCGCCGGGCTGCCAGGTCAACCGGCAGTGCAGGAAGGCGCCGGGGCCAGCTTCCGCTTCGACCGGACGAAGACGCTGTGGTTCAACGCCACCGGCGAACGACTGGCGGCCTGACGGGCGCTGCCCGGCACGGCACGGCACTTGCAAGACTGTCATGAAAAGCTGCTGCAATCGCCGGCCCCGCCGAGTCCCACGCCCATGTCCGAACGCCCCGCCCTGCTTCCGCGCCTGCTGACCACCCTGTCCCTGGCCCTGCCCTTGCTGGCCGTGGCACAGATCAGCCCCTCAGCCCTCAGCGCGGCCGAGGAGCGGGCCCAGCGTGAAGCGGAGCGGGTGTTCAGCGTCATCAAGTTCCACTCGATCCGCAGCAAGCCCGCGGCCGATGCGGCCGCCAGCAAGCCGCGCCCACCCGCGCCGCGAACCGAACGACCGACCCGACCCGCGCCCCCACCTGCGACCGCGCTGGCGCTGCCTTCCGAGCCCGCCGGATCGAACCCGACCGGTGCGGAAACCGCACCACCGGCGCCGGAGCCCTCGCCCAACCCCTGGCTGGGGCAGCCCGTCGCCACGCAGGGCGAAGAGCCCGTCGGCATGGCCCAGGCAGCCCCGACCGAGCAGGGCACCGACACCGACGAGCCCGACGAGGTGCCGCTGCGCATGCAGCACTTCGTGGCGCCCGTGCTGACGCCGGCGCTGCAGGCCACGCTGGGCGCCGGCTCGCGCAATGTCCGCGTGCGCCTGACGGTGCAGACCGACGGCACGGTGAGCCGCGCCGAAGCCGCAGCCACCGTGCCGCGCCGCCTGGCAAAACCTGCCACCGATGCCATCCTGCAATGGCAGTTCGCCCCCCTTGCGCAGGCGCGCACGGCGGACGTGGACATCGCCTTCCGCCGCGATTGAGCGGGTCGCGGGGCGGGTTCGCTCGAGGCTAACGCAGCGCCTCCCCGCCATTGACGGCGAATCCGGAACAGTCCGTTCCACGGTCTCGGTCTTTTGATCCTTGGGGCATCCCTGATGTGCCGGCCTGTGCGGTCGCCCATCGGCGGCCCCAAGCCCCCCGAAAGACGAGTCCATGAAGTACAAGACCCTTGCTCTCTCCGCGCTGGCCCTGGCGGCCAGCTCCGTTGCCTTCGCCCAAACCTCGGGCCCGCAGGTGACGCTCTACGGCATCCTTGACGCCAATGTGCAACTGCTCGACGGCGCCTCCAAGCAGACGCGCGTGCAGTCGGGCGGCCTGTCCGGTTCGCGCTTCGGCCTGCGCGGCAGCGAAGACCTCGGCGGCGGCCTGAAAGCCTTCTTCACGCTGGAGTCCGGCATCAACGTCGATGACGGCAACTACGGCCAGAACGCCTTCTGGGGCCGCCAGGCCTTCGTCGGCCTGGGCACGCCCTACGGCAAGGTCTCGCTGGGCCGCCAGTACGGCAGCATCTACACGCTGACGAGCGACTTCAGCCAGTTCTCCAACGTCGGCACGGGTGCCAGCACGGCCGTCATCGGCGGCTTCGGCGGCTACGAGCCGGTGCGCGGCGGCAGCAACTCAGCCACCGGCAACGGCGGCCCGGCGCGGGTCAACAACTCGGTGAAGCTGGAGTCCGTCAACTACGGCGGCTTCAGTGTCGGCGCCCTGTGGGGCATGGGCGAAGTGGCGGGCGACACCAACGGCAACCGCATCGCCGACGTCTACGGCCGCTACACCGGCCACGGCGTCGATGCGATGCTGTCCGTGGTGGAGGACAAGGCCGATGCGCTGGGCCAGAACCTGCGCACCGTGTCGGCAGCCGCCGCCTACGACTGGGGCAACTACCGCTTCAACGGCGGCGTGATCCAGGTCGACGATCGCAGCCCCGCCGACAAGGACGGCAAGGGCTATTGGCTGGGCGCCAGCTATCGGCTGGGCCAGCACCTCTTCAAGGGCCAGTACGTCGAGAGCAAGAACGACGGCGCGCTCGCCGACGGCAAGACCCAGGCGTTCGGCGTGGGCTACCAGTACGACCTGTCCAAGCGCACGGCGCTGTACAGCTCGGTGACCCGCTTCAAGAACGACGGCGTGGGCTATGCCAGCCGCGCGGCCGGCACCATCCCCGTGGGCCTGACCGATGCGAACAACCGCAACCTGACCGAAGTCGTGGCCGGCATCCGCCACAGCTTCTGAGCGACTACCGCCGCTCCTAGGTGCGCGGCGATCCCACCGCGCCCTCTTGGCCCACCCCAACCGGGGTGGGCCTTTTTTCCGCGCCGCACGGGGCAGCGGCTCGCGCCGCTACTGCTGCGGCGCCGACGCCGGTGTCTCCGCCGGCAATGCCCACGCAAAGCCTTCCACGCCCTTCACGAAAGCGTCGGTCAGTTCCTTGTACGGGCTGTCCGGCGGTGCCTTGAGCAGCACGATGACGCGGTAGCCTTTGTGGGTGGCGACGTAGCTGACGGAACGCAGGCCGTTGGGCAGCTTGCCTTCGTAGCGGCCGCCTTCCACGCCGCCCAGCAACACCGGCCTGGCCGCGTCGCGAGTCAGCTTCTTGTCAAAGGGGTTGCCGAACTTGACGGCGCCGTCCAGCGGGTCGTAGGGCTTGGCCGGGTCGGGCTCGGCGTAGCTCCACACGACGATGAAGACGGCCTTGGGGTCGTCGGTGCGCGAGAAGACCGCCATGCCGGTCGGCCTGCCGGCCTTGTCGGGCTTCTCCTCGCGGTTCACCACCGTCACGCCGTCCGGGGCGTTGAAGCTGCCAAAGGCGGTCTTCACTTCGGCGGCCTGGGCGGCCGGCCCGCAAAGCAGACCGGCGATCAGGGTCAGGGCGTAGAGCAGGCGTGGCATGGGTCGGTCCTCGCAGACGGTTGGCGGGGGCTGTGCGGTCAGTTTTCCTTGTAGATCCGCACCCAGTCCACCTTCATCTGCGCCGTCGCCGGCGTCGTCGCATCCGGGGCGCCGGGCCAGTCGCCGCCGACGGCCAGGTTCAGGATGACGAAGAAGGGCTTCTCGAAGACCCAGGTGCCGCCCGCCGTCAGCGTGGCGGGCGTGAGGCGGTGGAACTCCACGCCGTCCACCTGCCAGATGATCTCGCCCGGCCGCTTGATGATGGTGTAGGTGTGGAAATCCTTGTCCACCGGCCCGCCGAACTCGCGCGGCTTGCCGATGCCTTGCGCGCCGGAATAGCCAGGGCCGTGCAGCGTGCCGTAGGTGACGGTCGGCGTCTTGCCGATGAACTCCATGATGTCGATCTCGCCCGAGGCCGGCCAGGGGTTGGCGGCAATGTCCGACCCCAGGCTCCAGAAGGCGGGCCAGATGCCCTGGCCGGAAGGCAGCTTCATGCGTGCCTCGACCTTGCCGTGCGTGAAGCTGACCTTGTTGCTGGTGTGGATGCGCGCGGACGTGAACTCGCAGGGCTTGTCGTTCCAGCAGGGGCCGGGGTTGGTGGCTCTTTCGGCGGTGATGACGAGCATGCCGGCACCGTCCGTCTGCGCGTTGCGGGCGTTCTTCGTGTAGTACTGGAATTCGTGGTTGCCCCAGCCGTTGGCTTCCTTGTTGCCGAGGTCGTAGTTCCAGTTCGTGGCGCTGGGCACGGTGCCGGCGGCGCCGTCGAACTCGTCGCTCCAGACCAGCGTCCAGCTGTTGGACGGCGCGGGCGTGGACGCCGCGGGCGTGGCGGGAGCCGGCGCCGCGTTGGCCGAGCCGCCACCGCCGCCGCAGGCGGTCAGCACGGCGGTCACGGCGGGCAGGAAGCTGCGCCAGGGGCTGGGTGCGCGGGTGATGGGGGTCATGTCTTGTCTCCGTTTGTTGTGTCGTGCGGGGCCGATTAGCCGCGCCAGTCGCGCAGGAACTGGCGGTACCACTCGGCGCTGGCCTTGGGCGTGCGGGCCTGGGTGTCGTAGTCGACATGCACGATGCCGAAGCGCTTCAGGTAGCCGCTGGACCACTCGAAGTTGTCCATCAGGCTCCAGACCATGTAGCCGGCCATGGGCACGCCCCGGCGCATGGCGCTGGCGACGGCGGCGATGTGGTCGCGCAGGTAGGCGATGCGGTCGTCGTCCTGCACGCGGCCGTTGACGACCGTTTGGTCCTTGAAGGCGCCGCCGTTCTCGGTCACGTAGACGGGCGGCAGGCCGGGGTAGTCGCGGTGCAGCAGCACCAGCAGGTCGGCCAGGCCGGGCGCGTAGATCTCCCAGTCCATGTCGGACACGGGCAGGCCGCGCTCCTTGGCCTTCCAGTCCTCGCCGCTGGCCGACACGACGGTGCGGGTGTAGTAGTTGACGCCCAGGTAGTCCATGGGCTGGGCGATCGCCGCCATGTCGCCCGCTTCGACGATGGGCGCGTCGGCGCCCAGCTCGGCCATCACCTCGTCGGGGTAGCTGCCCTTGAACAGCGGGTCGGCATACCAGCGGCGGCCGCGCGCGTCGGCCATCTGCGCGGCGGCGATGTCCTCGGGCATGGCCGTGGCGGGCATGCAGGACGACAGGTTCAGCACGATGCCCAGCTGGCTCTTGGCACCGTCGGCGCGCAGCGCCTGCAGCGCCAGGCCGTGGCTGAGCAGCAGGTGGTGGCAGACCTGCGTGGCTATCTTGCGGCTCTTGATGCCGGGCGCGAAGTTGCCCTGCTCGTTGCCCAGCACGGCGACGACCCAGGGTTCGTTGTGCGTCGTGATGCCGTCGACGCGGTCGCCGATGCCCGCCTGCACGTGGCGGGCGTAGTCGACGAAGCGGTGCACGGTGTCGCGGTCGTTCCAGCCGCCGCGGTCCTGCAGGCCTTGCGGCAGGTCCCAGTGGTTCAGCGTCGCGAAGGCCTGGATGCCGCGCTGCTTCAGGCCGTCGACCAGCCGCTCGTAGAAGTCCAGGCCCTTGGGGTTGAAGGCGCCATGGCCAGCGGGCTGCACGCGCGGCCAGGCGATGGAGAAGCGGTAGCAGTTGACGCCCAGCGACGCGATGAGGTCGAGGTCTTCCTCCAGACGGTGGAAGTGGTCGCAGGCGACGTCGCCGTTGCTGGCGTCGGCGATGGCGCCGGGCTGCTTGCAGAAGCGGTCCCAGATGGACTCGCCCTTGCCGTCCTCATGGGCGGCGCCTTCGATCTGGAAGCTGCTGGTGGCCACGCCCCAGACGAAGTTGGGCGGGAACTGGCGGTGCAAGGGACTTTGGGACATGAGGCTTGGCTTACTTGACGGCGCCCGCGGTCAGGCCGGCGATGAGCTGGCGCGACGACACGACGAACAGGACGATGAGGGGCAGGGTCGCGATGGCCGAGCCGGCCATCAGCGCGCCCCACTCGGTGCTGGTGGTGCTGAACAGGCTGCGCAGCGCCAGCGGCAGCGTGTAGTTGTCGGCGCTGCGCAGCACGATCAGCGGATTCATGAAGTTGTTCCATGAACTGATGAAGGTGATCAGGCCCAGCGTGCCCAGCGCCGGCTTCATCAGCGGCAGCGCGATGCGCCAGTAGATGCCCAGCTCGCTGGCGCCGTCGATGCGCGCCGCGCTGAGCAGCTCGTGCGGCACCGTGCTGGCGGCGAACTGGCGCATCAGGAAGATGCCGAAGGCGCTGGCCGCGCCGGGCAGGTACAGCGCACGGTGCGTGTCTATCCAGCCCAGCGTGTCCATGACCATGAAGGTGGGGATCATGTTCATGAAGGCCGGCACCATCATGGTCCCCATGACCAGCGCGAACAGCGCCTTTTTGAAGCGGAACTCCAGCATCGCGAACGCGTAGCCGGCCATGGAGCAGAACAGCAGCGTCAGCGCCGTGGACATCAGGCCCACGTACAGGCTCCAGCCGACGTTCTTCCAGAACGGCAGCCGCGTCGTCAGCACCTTGATGTTGTTCAGCAGCTCGTCGCTGAAGAACAGCGGCGGCGGCACGTTGAAGATGTCGGTGCGCGACTGGGTCGCGAACACGAACATGAAATAGAACGGCGCGAGCATGAACAGCGCGCCCACGCCGACGATGGCGTAGGCCGCGAGCTTGGGCGTCGGCTTCATGCTTTCACCCCGCGCTCACCGGACCGCTCGCGGAAGGCCTGGTTGGTCAGCCAGGTCAGCAGCGCAATGATGCCGAACATGATCCAGGCCAGCGCGCTGGCGCCGCCGAAGTCGCTGAAGTCGAAGGCCAGGCGGTACAGGTACATGGCCACGGTCATCGCGGCCTGGTCGGCGCCGCCCTTGCCGTTGGTCAGGATGAAGGGTTCCTCGAAGATCTGCAGCCCGCCGATGACCGACAGCGTCACGCCGAACAGGATCATGGGCTTGAGGCCCGGCAGCGTGATGCGCCAGAACTGCTGCCAGGCGTTGGCGCCGTCGAGCTTGGCGGCCTGGTAGAGGTCGTGCGGGATGGTCTGCAGCGCGGCCAGGTACAGCACCAGGTTGAAGCCCACGTAGCGCCAGAACACGATGATGGCCACGGCCGGCTTGATGGCCTGCGGCGAGCGCATCCAGTTGATGTTCTCGGTGCCGAACAGCGCATGCAGCGCCTGGTTCACCAACCCGTAGTCGGTGGAGAACAGGGAGCCGAACAACATCGCGATGGCGACGGTGGACGTGATGTAGGGCAAGAAGTAGGCGCCCGAGAACAGGCCGCGCCAGCGGCCGAAGGCCTGGTGCAGGAACACCGCCAGCGGCAGCGCGACCAGGTGCTGCGGCACGCCCGAGGCGATGGCCAGCCACAGCGTGTTGCGCAGCGACTTCCAGAACCAGCCGTCGGTCAGCGCAAACACGAAGTTGTCCAGACCGACGAACTTCATCGAGTCCAGGCCGCTGGTCGGCTCCCAGGACTGGAAGGCCAGCCAGGCCGAGAAGAGCAGCGGGAACAGGCCGAAGACGGCGAACAGGATCAGGAAGGGGCTGACCAGGATGTAGGGCGTCCAGCGGGACGGGATGCGGAAGCTCATCAGCGGTTGGCCCTGTGGACGAGCAGGGCCTGGGCGTCTTCCAGGGCCTGGGGGATGGGCTTGCCGTACTCCAGCACGCTGTCGAGTTCGGCGTCGATGACCTCGTCGGCGAACTTGTGCTGCTTGTGCATCTTGACGACGGGGACGCGCCGCGCGGCCTCGCGCCACAACACGCGCGCATGCTGGCCACCGAGGAAGGGCACGGGCTGGTCGAAGAACGGGTCTTCCTGCGCGGCGAGCAGCGCGGGGAAGGCGTCCTGCGAGCGGAAGGCGTCGAGCTGGCGCTGGCGGTCCATCGTCAGCTCCTGGATCAGTTGCCAGGCGAGCTGCTTCTTCTCCGGCGCCGAGCGGCGCGGGATGGCGTAGTAGGTGCCGCCGTAGGAGCAGTACGTGTTCTCGGGCAGCTGCGCCACGCGCCATTTGCCGGCCGTGCCGGGCGCCACCCAGTTGGCCATCTGCCCAGCCATCCAGCCGCCCGACATCTCGGTGGCCAGGCGGCCGCGCTTGAGCATCTCGGCCCAGTCGTTCTGCCAGACCTCCACGCGGGCATCCAGGCCGAGCTGGCGCACCTTCTTGGCCAGCTCGAACGCGCGCACGAAGCGCGGCGTCGTGATCTGCGCGCGACCCTGGTTGTCGAAGAACTGGCCCTCGCCCGGCGGCGTGCCGCCGCGCACGATCATGTTCTTCAGCAGCCGCACGTCGCCGATCAGGTAGGCGCCGGTCCTGGCCTTGAGCTGGGCGCCAGCCTCGACGTAGTCCTCCCAGGACCGCGTCAGGTCGGCCTCCTTCAGGCCCGCCTGCGTCAGCAGGTCGACGCGGTAGAACAGCGAGCCGGGGCCCACGTCGCTGGGCATCGCAACGAGTGCGCCCTGACGGTTGCGCGCCGTCTCGATGGCGAAAGGCACGAAGCGGTCCTTGAAGCGCTCCGCGCCGAAGGCCGGCGCCGACAAGTCCTCCAGGCCCGAGCCCAGCGAGAAGCGGCCCAGGTAGCTGGTCTCCAGCGCGATGACGTCGGGCAGGTGGCCGGACGTGGATAACGCTGTCGTCATCGCCGTGTGATGGTCGTCGTACTGGCGGCTGATGACCTGGGCGCGGATCTCCGGGTGGCGTTCGCTCCAGCCCTTGAGCAAATCCTTGGCGATGACATCGACCAGCGGGAAGGCCGCCACGGTCAGCGGCGGCTGCTCTTTGGCACGGGCCAGGCCCGCCGCGCCGCCGAGAGCGGCCGCGAGCAGGTGCCGGCGGTGGAGGGAATGGGAGTCGGGCATGGTTTGAAAGCGCTTTCAAGATTGTGCGTCGACCCGGTGCACGGCCCCAGCCGCACAAACCCTAGGACAACCCGAGACGAAGGCTGGAACTCCCTAGAAACCTGCCGCGGCAACGTTTTGTCACCCGATCACCGGGTTTGTACCGGTGACGCCCGAGGCATTGGTTTGCAAAGTGGTATTCAAGAGGTGGTAGCAGTAGCAAACTGGATGCATACCAGTTGGAACCAGCTCCAAGAGCCTGCACGGAGAGGCAGGCCAGCCGCGGGACGAGCCTATGGCGCGTCCCTTTTCAAACGAGCCCTTGCACAGCACAGGACGCCTCCCATGAAGCAGCCCTCCACCGGCATCTCCGCACACCAGTTGCGCCGCCTTGCCGTCATCACCGCCACCGCCTTCGCACTGGGCGCCAGCGCCACCAGCGCGCTCGCCCAGACCTACCCCGCCTGGGCGCCCGACGTCTACTACACGGCCGGCACGGTCGTGACCTACAACGGCCGCATCTACCGCGCCACCGTCAACCAGACCGACTACGCCAGCACCGGCTGGAACCCCACCAACGCCTCGCTGTGGACTGACATCGGCGCCGCCTCCGGCCCGGCGCCTTCGCCCGCACCGACCCCGGCGCCGACACCCGCGCCCACACCAGCCCCGACGCCTGCACCCACGCCCAGCGGCAGCTGCGCACCGGTGTGGGTGGCCGCCACCGCCTACAACGGCGGCGCCATCGCCAGCAAGGGCACCACCAACTACAAGGCCAACTGGTGGACCCAGGGCAACGACCCGGCCACCAACAACGGTCCCACCGGCAGCGGCCAGCCCTGGACGTCGCAGGGTGCCTGCACGACCGGCCCCGCGCCCAGCCCGTCGCCTTCACCCAGCCCCAGCCCGTCCCCAAGCCCGGCGCCCTCCCCGGGCCCGGCACCGTCGCCCGCACCGGCGCCCGGCCTCAGCGACCCGGCCGCCAAGTCGGCCACGCAGTCCGCCCGCGCCTACACCGTCTACTACCCGAGCTGGAGCGACAACTGGTTTGATGCCACTGGCAAGGACATGAACCAGGTCTTCCAGGCCAGCAACTTCGCGCGCATCCCCGCCAACTACACCCATGTGGTGGCCGCGTTCGCGCAGCCCAACTTCACATGGGGCGGCATGGCGGCCAACAACTGGTCGGGCACCGGCATCAACTTCAACGGCCGGCCGTCGGACATCAAGGCCGCCATCGACGTGCTGCACGCGCGCAACATCAAGGTCATCCTGGCCGTGGGTGGCGCGACGTACAACAGCTGGAGCACGCTGTCCGCGGAAGGGCACGCCGGCAGCGGCCCGACGATCACGGCGCTGTCCAACATCATGAAGGACGTGGGCTTCGACGGCCTGGACGTGGACTTCGAGATCGAAGGCCTCGACGGCTACGCCGGCGCCGTGAAGGCGATGCGCAAGGCGGTGGACCTGGCCGGCGGCGGGCGCATCCTCAGCGTGGCCGCCTGGTCCACGGGCGCGGACTGCACGGGCGCGACCGCCAACGACGCGCAATGCGCGGGCGTGGGCACCAGCTACTGGGGCGGCAAGGCCGGCCTGGAACGCCAGCTGGTCAACAGCTACCCGGCGCTGAAGACCGCGTTCAACCTCGTGAACATCATGAGCTACGACGCGCGCTTCGAGCACTACGACGGCGTGACGGCCTGGAAGCAGTACCGCCAGCTGTTCCCCAGCAGCACCATCGTGTCCATCGGCTTCGAGACGGCCCCCGAAGGCTGGGCCGGCGGCCAACTGGTGGTGAACAACGCCGACGCGCAGTGCACGGGCTCCGTGATCCTGCAGAACAGCTACGGCGTCAACATCAACCAGGCCTACTCCGTCGAGCGCTACCTGAACGCGGTGACGACCAGCACGCTGGCCAACAAGAACCCGCGTGACGGCGCCATGCTGTGGCAGGCGCTGAAGACTGCGAGCGGCAGCTGCGGCAGCGCACCGCTGGCCTCGCCCGGGTCCATCGGCGTGAAGGCTGCCAACAGCCTGGGCCTGGTGAACGACCCGGCGCTGCAGAACGCGCCCTGGAAATAAAGCCAAGCCGGCAGGCCGCCGCCCGAGTCCGCTCGGCCGGCGGCCTTTTCTTCATTCCCCTTTTGGAGAACCGCATGATTTCGCGCCCACCCCTGCCGCGCGCGGCCAGCCCCTGGCTTCTTGCCACGCTGACCGCCGGCGCCCTGGCCTTCAGCACGGCCACCTTCGCCCAGAGCTACCCTGCCTGGGCACCCGACGTCTATTACACGGCCGGCACGGTCGTGACCTACAACGGCCGCATCTACCGCGCCACGGTCAACCAGACCGACTACGCCAGCACCGGCTGGAACCCCACCAACGCCTCGCTGTGGACTGACATCGGCGCCGCCTCCGGCCCAGCGCCTTCGCCCGCACCGACCCCGGCGCCGACACCCGCGCCCACACCAGCCCCGACGCCTGCACCCACGCCCAGCGGCAGCTGCGCACCGGTGTGGGTGGCCGCCACCGCCTACAACGGCGGAGCCATCGCCAGCAAGGGCACCACCAACTACAAGGCCAACTGGTGGACCCAGGGCAACGACCCGGCCACCAACAACGGCCCCACCGGCAGCGGCCAGCCGTGGACGTCGCAGGGCGCCTGCGGCAACTCGCCTGCGCCCAGTCCGTCGCCAGCGCCCAGCCCGAGCCCTTCCCCGAGCCCGTCGCCATCCCCCTCGCCTTCACCGTCCCCCAGCCCCGCACCGTCGCCCTCCCCGGCACCGCCGCCCGGCAAGCACCAGCTCATCGGCTACTGGCACAACTTCACCAACCCATCCGGCCCGACCTTCCCGATCAGCGACGTGCCGGCCGCCTACGACGTCATCGTCGTGGCCTTCGCCGATGACGGCGGCAACGGCGCCATCACCTTCAACCTGGACTCGGGCTCCGGTGGCGAGGCGCGCTTCATCGCCGACGTGGCCGCGGCCCGCGCCAAGGGCAAGAAGGTGGTGCTGTCGTTCGGCGGCCAGAACGGCACGGTCACGCTGAACAACGCCACGCAGGTGAGCAACTTCGTCAACAGCGTCGAGGCCATCCTGCGCAAGTACGGCTTCGACGGCATCGACATCGACCTGGAAAGCGGCGCGGGCGTCACGTCCGGCGCGCCGGTGGTGACCAACCTCGTCACGGCGGTGAAGCAGCTGAAGGCGCGCATCGGCAGCAGCTTCTACCTGTCGATGGCGCCGGAGCACCCGTATGTGCAGGGCGGCTACGTCGCCAGCAGCGGCATCTGGGGCGCCTACCTGCCCATCATCGACGGCCTGCGCGACGAGCTGAACGTGCTGCACGTGCAGTACTACAACAACGGCGCCGTCTACACGCCGTACAGCACGCAGGGGCTGGCCGAGGGCAGCGTGGACATGCTGGTGGCCGCCAGCCGCATGCTGATCGAGGGCTTCACGACCAACAACGGCACGGGGCCTTATGTGTTCCGCGGCATCCGGCCCGACCAGGTCGCGTTCGGCCTGCCGTCGGGGCCGTCGTCGGCCAACAGCGGCCAGGCCAGCCTCGCGACCATCACGGCCGCGCTGAACTGCCTGACCAAGCTGACGCAGTGCGGCGCGATCAAGCCCCCCGTGGCCTACCCGACGCTGCGCGGCGTGATGACCTGGTCCATCAATTGGGACAAGAAGGATGGACTGGCGTTCTCCAACGGCGTGCGCAATGCGCTGAACACCTTGCCCTGACGGCGCACCCGGCCTGCATTTGCGGGCCGGGTGCCGGGCCGCTCTCAAGCGGGCCCGCATTGGCGATGTGCTCGCGGCTCGACACCGCGAGCCTCCCCCTCACCTTGGGGCTGCCCACCCTGGGGTCCACCTGTCCCTGAGTTCGGGCACATGCCCGTGTTGCCGCCCCGGCCCCAGTCCGCTTACGCGTGAAAGCGCTTTCAGCCAAGCAGGATCGGCAAGGGCACTTCCACCCTGGAGACTTCCATGAGACTGCTTCGCCCCCTCGCCGCCATGGTCCTGCTCGGACTGGCCGGCACTGCCCTCGCCCAGACCAAGGTCGTCGGCTACATCCCGTCTTACAAAGGCTTGCGCGCCGTCGCCGACCGCACGGACCTGGCCAAGCTCACCCACATCAACCTCGCGTTCGCCAACCCGGCGCCGGGCGGCAGCTTCCTGAATGGCGGCAACCCCGCCTGCATGGAGGCGGCCACGGGCGCCGACATCAGCTACGTGGTGCAGAAGGCCCACGCCGCCGGCGCCAAGGTGCTGGTGTCGCTGGCCGGTGGCGTCATCCCGGCCTGCTCCGGCAACTGGCAGGCGCTGCTGCAGCCCGGCAGCCGCGCCACCGTCGTCAACAACCTCGTGCAGTTCGTCAACACCTTCGGGCTGGACGGCGTGGACGTCGACATCGAAGGCGCGCTGCTGACCGCCATCGACAACGCCGGCAACTACACGCCCTTCATCCAGGCCCTGCGCAGCGCGCTGCCCGGCAAGCTCGTCACCGCCGCCACGGCCACCTACGAGGGCGGCATGGTGCCGACGTCGTCGCTCGCCTCCTTCGACTTCGTCACGTTGATGGCCTACGACGCGGTGGGCCCGGGCTGGGGCACGGTGGGCACCGAGCACTCGACCTACGCGATGGCGCAAAGCCACGTCGCCACCTGGCAGGCGCGAGGCCTGCCCAAGAGCAAGCTGGTGCTGGGGCTGCCCTTCTACGGCTACGGCTTCAACGGCTACGCGGCCAACTACGCGTTTGCCGACATCGTCAACCAGTTCGGCGCCGCCGCCGCGCAGACCGACCTGATCGGCACGCCGTGCGCCAGCTGCGCCTACATCACCTACAACGGCATCCCGACGATCAAGGCCAAGACGCGGCTGGCGCTGCAGCAGGGCGCGGGCGTGATGATCTGGGAGCTGTCGCAGGACCCGGCCGGCGCCAACAACCTGCTGGCCGCCGTGCGCGCCGAGATCGGCAACACGCAGCCCGCCGGCGTGGCCACGGTCTACCAGCATTGCAACTACGGCGGCTACTCGGCAGCGCTGCCCGAAGGCAGCTACACGCGTGCCCAGCTGCAGGCGCGTGGCGTGACCGACAACGACCTGTCGTCGCTGCGCGTGAACGCCGGCTACCAGGTGCAGCTGTTCGACGGCGACAACTTCACCGGCGCCAGCGTGACCCGCACCGGCGACACCGGCTGCCTGGTGGACCAGGCCTTCAACGACCGCGCCACCTCCGCCGTCGTCGCCCGGACCGGCTCGGCCTGGTCGCTGCAGATCGAGGCCGAGACCTTCAGCAGCCAGAGCGGCGTGCAGACCGAGGCCTGCACCGAGGGTGGCCTGAACGTCGGCTGGATCGACGCCAACGACTGGATGGCCTACGGGAACATCAACTTCCCCACCAGCGGCAGCTACCGCGTGGAGTACCGCGTCGCCAGTGTCAGCGGCGCGCGGCTGTCGCTGGATCTCAACGCCGGCGGCATCCAGCTCGGCCAAGTCAACGTCCCCGCCACCGGCGGCTGGCAGAACTGGGCGACCGTCTCGCACACCGTGACGATCAACGCGGGCAGCTACAGCGTCGGCGTGTTCGCGCCGGCCGGCGGCTGGAACCTGAACTGGATCCGTTTCACCAAGCTCTGAGCCAAGCACTCGGAGCATTTCCCACCACCACAGGAGACAACATGAGATCGTTGAGATTCATTGCCGCGGCCTTGCTTGCCGCGGCCAGCAGCCTCGCCCACGCCCAGTGGCAACTCGTCTGGAGCGACGAGTTCAACGGCAGCATCGGCCCGAGCTGGGTCTTCGAGACCGGCGCCGGCGGCTGGGGCAACAACGAGCTGCAGTACTACCGGCGCGAGAACGCCACCATCGAGAACAACGCGCTGGTCATCACGGCCAAGCGCGAGAACTTCGGCGGCATGGCCTACACCTCGGCGCGCATGAAGACCCAGGGTCTCAAGACCTTCAAGTTCGGTCGCATCGAGGCGCGCATGAAGCTGCCCGCCTTCCTGGGCGCCTGGCCGGCGTTCTGGATGCTGGGCGCCAACCTGCCGCAGGTCGGCTGGCCGGCCTCCGGCGAGATCGACGTGATGGAGCACGTCAACGACGAGCAGAAGGTCTACGGCACCATCCACTGGCAGGACCACACCGGCCAGTACGCCCAGTACGGCGGCAACATCGCTACTACCGTGACCGACTGGCACGTCTACGCCGTGGAATGGGACGCCAACGCGATCCGCTGGTACGTGGACGGCACCAAGTACCACGAAGCCAACATCGCCAACAGCGTCAACGGCACCGAGGAGTTTCAGCGCGACTTCTTCCTGCTACTGAACTTCGCCATCGGCGGCAACTGGCCCGGCTTCAACGTCAACACCGCCGCGCTGCCCGCCAAGATGTACGTGGACTACGTACGCGTCTACGCGCCCGCGGCCGGCGGCGTGGCCACGGTCTACCAGGACTGCAACTACGCCGGCTACGCGGCGGCGCTGCCGGAAGGCAACTACACGCTGGCGCAGCTGCAGGCGCGCGGCGTGCGTGACAACGACTTGTCGTCGCTGCGCGTGAACGCCGGCTACCAGGTGCAGCTGTTCGACGGCGACAACTTCACCGGCGCCAGCGTGACCCGGACCGGCGACACCGGCTGCCTGGTGGACCAGGGCTTCAACGACCGGGCCACCTCGGCCATCGTCTCCAAGGTCACGGCCGCCTGGTCGCGCCAGATCGAGGCCGAGGCGTTCAGCGCGCAGGCCGGCGTGCAGCTCGAGGCCTGCTCGGAGGGCGGCCAGAACGTTGGCTGGATCGACACCAACGACTGGATGGCCTACAACAGCGTCACCTTCCCGACCAGCGGCAGCTACCGCGTCGAGTACCGCGTGGCGAGCGCGGCGGGCGGCACCTTGTCGCTGGACCTCAACGCCGGCAGCATCCAGCTCGGCCAGCTGGGCGTGCCCAACACCGGCGGCTGGCAGAACTGGACGACCGTGTCGCACACCGTGAACATCAATGCCGGCACCTACAACGTCGGCGTCTTCGCAGCCCAGGGCGGCTGGAACTTGAACTGGATCAAGTTCACGAAGCTGTGAGCCCCTCGCCCAGTCTCGCCGCGCTGGACGCGGGCGAGGCTGGTCGATCGCCCGAGGGGATGGCGATGCTCGCGGCATCAAGCCACGAGCACATCGCCTGGCGGGCCGGCTTGGGAGCGGCCCGGCGCCCGGCCCGCAAATTCAGTGGACGCAGCCGCGCCTACACTCGCGCATTCCCCTGTCACGCCGATGAACGACAAGCTGCTCCCCGCCAAGAAAGCGCCTTCAAGCCGCCCGGACGGCGTCGTCACGCTGGAACAGGTGGCGGAGATGGCGGGTGTGTCGCCCAGCACGGTGTCGCGCATCCTGAATGGCACGGCCGCCGTCAGCCAGAACAAGAAGGACGCCGTGCAGGCCGCCATCCGCGAGCTGGGCTTCCGGCCCAACCCGGTGGCACGCGGCCTGGCCGGCGGGCGCACCCTCTCGGTCGGCGTCGTCACGCAGATCATCTCCAGCCCGTTCTACGGCGAAGCGCTGCTGGGCATCGAACGCGAACTGGAACGGGCCGGCTATGTGCCGCTGTTCGTCAGCGGCAACTGGCACGAGGACGACGAACGCAAGGCCATCGAGACGCTGCTGTCGCGCCGCGTCGACGGTGTCATCGTGCTGGCCGGCCGCATCTCGGATGCCGAGCTGACCAAGGTGTCGGACAGCCTGCCCGTCGTGGTCGTCGGCCGCCAGCTGTCGGGGCCGCAGCTCTTCAGCTTCAGCTTCGACAACCGCGAGGGCGCGCGCCTGGCCACCCAGCACCTGATCGAGCAAGGGCACCGCCGCATCGCCTTCATCGCCGGTGACCTGATGCACGACGATGCGGTCGAGCGCCAGAACGGCTACTTCGACGCGCTGGCCACGGCCGGCATCGCCGTCGACCCCAATCTCATCGTGCAGAGCGACTACACCGAGGCCGGCGGCATGCTGTCGGTCACGCGGCTGCTGGAGCGCGATGCTCATTTCACGGCGCTGTTCGCATCCAACGACCAGATGGCCATCGGCGCCTGTCTGGGCCTGCACCGGCGCAACCTGCGCGTGCCGGACGACGTCTCGCTGGTCGGCTTCGACGACCTCATCATGGCGCGCTATTCCATGCCGCCACTGACCACCGTGCGCCAGTCGGTCTACGAGATCGGCGTCGAGGCCGCGACCGCCATGCTGGAAATGCTGCGCGGCGGCCAGCCCAAGGCACAGCTGCCCGGGCCCGAGCTGGTTGCACGCGAGAGCACCCGGCGCATGCAGCGCTGACGCGGCGGCCCGCAGCGGCCGCCCGCCCACCCGTCAACCACCGCCTGGCCGCTGCTGCGGCCGATACCGCTGCGCGGTCGACTGTTGTACGGCTGGGGTAAACCATGTGGCCGACCGACAGGTCGCGCCGCATCATTTGCTGAAAGCGCTTTCAGTGATTTCAATGTTTTGCCGCTTTTCAACCCCGAGCAACCCTTGAATCGCCTGAAACGTCGTTCCACCCCATAGGCGACGGGTGCGGCGGTGCAGGCGATCGGCTCTCAGAACTCCGGCTGGGGTCGTGCGTTGCCAGCACGCCGCAGACCAAGGGTGTTGCCTAGGTTGAAAGCGCTGCCAATCACGTATTCTTGAAAGCGCTTTCAGCCACTTTCAGGTGGCATCACGACAAGATCACAACTCTGGAGACAAGTGAATGAGACAGCCTCGTCCTGCCCTTCGCCTCACGACCCTGGCCACCGCCAGCGGCCTGCTGTTTGCCAGCGCCGCCGTGCTGGCCCAAGGCGGCCCCGGTCAAGGCCCCGTGAACCCCAACGCCGGCCCGACACCGTCCACCTCGGTGCCGCAGGCGCTGGCCAGCACCACGCAGCTGGAAACGGTCATCGTGACCGGCATTCGCAAGTCGCTGGAGACCTCGGTCAACCTGAAGCGCTCGTCGTCGGGCCTGGTCGACGGCATCGTGGCCGAGGACATCGGCAAGTTCCCCGACACCAACCTGGCTGAATCGCTGAGCCGCATCAGCGGCGTGTCCATCGACCGCGCCAACGGCGAAGGCACGCGCATCACCGTGCGCGGCATGGGCCCCGACTTCAACCTGGTGCTGCTCAACGGCCGCCAGATGCCCGGCGCCAGCCTGGACGGCAGCGCGCCCAGCTCGCGCTCGTTCGACTTCTCCAACCTCGCCTCCGATGGCGTTGCCGCGCTGGAGGTCTACAAGACCAGCCGCGCCAGCAGCCCGACGGGCGGCATGGGCGCGACCATCAATGTCCGCACCCAGCGCCCCTTCGACATCAAGGAAACCGTCGCCAGCTTTGGCGTGAAGCTGGTCAGCGACCAGTCCGCCCGCCGCCTGCCCGGCGAGGAGCAGGGCAAGAACGCCACGCCTGAACTGAGCGGCATCTACAGCACGCAGTCCAACGACGGCACCTTCGGCATCGCGCTGATGGGCACCTACCAGGTGCGCGACTCCGGCTACTCGCAGGCCAACGTCAGCAGCGGCTGGAAGACGTTCAACGGCATCCAGGACAACGACTGGAGCGGGACCAACGCCGTCTGGGGTGGCCTGCCCCCCGCGTCCCCGACGGGTGAAATCAAGAACCGCCCGGCCACGACCTCCATCTACAGCGTGCCGCAGAACCTGAACTACTCGTTCACCGGCGTGCACCGCGAGCGCCTGAACGGCCAGCTGGTGCTGCAGTTCAAGCCCGTGAAGGACCTGGTCGGCACGCTGGACTTCGTCATGTCGGAGCAGAAGTTCCGCCAGCGCCGCAACGACATCTCCGCCTGGTTCAACTACGGCGGCCAGTTCGGCGAATACCAGACCGGCTCGCCCTCCTCGCCCATCATCTACGGCGAGCACATGGCCAACTCGGACCTGGCCATGGGTGCCTCGCGCATCAACACCAAGAACAAGAACCAGCAGATCGGCCTGAACCTGAAGTGGAAAGCCACCGACGCGCTGAGCTTCGACCTCGACGCCCACCACTCCACCGCCACGTCGGGTGCCAACGATCCGCTCGGCACCAGCGTGACGCTGGCCACCGCCTCGCTGAATCGCGGCGACACCTTCGTCGACTTCAGCAACAAGTTCCCGGTGCTGGGCATCTCGGGCGCGACGCTGGACCCGGCCAAGCAGGAGCTGCAGGGCTCCGTGTTCGGCAACAGCTACCAGAAGAACGAGGTCAACCAGCTGCAGACCAAGGGCAACTGGAAGATCAACGAAGACAGCAGCCTGGACTTCGGCCTGACGCTGACCGAGGTCAAGAACCGTTCGGCCTTTGCCAACGTGCAGCGCGACACCTGGGGTGCCAACGCCGCAGGCGGCCCCGCCGGCATGCCCGACGACATCTGGAAGGCCGATTCCATCAGCAAGTACTTCAGCCGCATCCCTGGCTCTAACGACCCGCGCCTGTTCAACCAGTTCTTCTATTTCAACTTCGAAGACCTGCGCGCCGCGGCCATCAAGAACCTGGGCTCCGACACGCTGCTGAAGGCCTCGTTCGACTGGCAGGACGACTACCGCACGACGGAAAAGTCGCAGGCCGCGTTCGGCCAGTACAACCTGGCCTGGGACTGGGGTGTGCCCATGGAGGCCGCCATCGGCGCCCGTTACGAGCGCACCAAGGTCAGCTCGCCGTCGACGGAGAAGATCCCGGTGTCGGTGGCCTGGGTGGCCAACAACGAAATCCCCATCAGCTTCAGCGGCTCGCGCTCCGCGTCGCGTGAGGGCAAGTACGGCTACTTCCTGCCGTCCATCGACTTGAGCGCCGACGTGACCAGCGACACCAAGCTGCGCGTCAGCTACGGCCAGACCATCGGCCGCCCGGGCTGGAACGCCATCCAGGGCGGACAGCGGCTGGACCCGCTGGCCCGCGTCGACGGCGGCGTGGGCTCGGTGGGCAACCCCGACCTGAAGCCGCTGAAGTCGAGCAACTTCGACTTCTCCGCCGAGCACTACTACGCCAAGAGCAGCTACGTCGCGGCAAGCTACTTCCGCAAGTCCCTCAAGGACTACAACGAAGCCGTCATCACCCGCGCGAACGTGTTCGACCTGCACACGCCGATCGGCAGCGCGATGTACAACCAGGCCCAGACGGCTGGCGGTTGCGGCGCCGATTCCGAGTGCATTCGCAAGTACATCTTCGCGAACTTCCCGACCGCCCCGGGCGTCAGCCCCGGTGCGCCCGGAACGTCCCTCGGCACCATCACCGCCCAGCCCAACGACCCGTTGCTGATGTTCAACCTGGGCACTTACGTCAACAACAAGCGCACCAGCAAGCTCAACGGCATCGAGCTGAACGCCCAGCACATCTTCGGCAACAGCGGCTTCGGCGTGTCGGCCAACTTCACGAAGGTGAAGTCCAACCTCAGCTACGACAACAACAAGCGGGGCGCGCAGACCGACGTGCTGGTCGGCCTCGGCGACTCCGGCAACCTGGTCGGCTTCTTCGAGAACGAGACCTACTCGGCTCGCCTGGCCTACAACTGGCGTGGCAAGTTCCTGGCGGCCAACTTCGGTGGCGTGGAAGGTGCGCAGCCGCTGTACGTGGAACCCTTCGGGCAGCTGGATGTGAGCCTGGGCTACAACTTCACGCCGCAATTGCGCTTCCAGCTCGAAGCCATCAACCTGACGGACGAGTACACCCGCACGCATCTGCGCAACGAGAACCAGGTGGGTGCCGTCACCCAGCTGGGCCGTCGCATCATGATCGGCGCGCGCTACAGGTTCTGAGAGAACGCCTCAGGGCCGGCTTCGGCCGGTCCGCCCCTCGACCGGGGGTCAAGGAAAGTCGGGACTCCCCGGCCCTTCCTTGTGAGGCAAAGTCTGGTTCGGCGGTGCTCTCACTCTGGGGTGCCGCCCTTGTTCGCCGCTTGGCGAGGCCGCGCGAGCGGCCCTTTTTACGTCTGGGAACCAGGTCTTGAACAACAGGTTGCGCGAAGTGGTGGTGCTGGGCGGCGGCTCGGCAGGCTGGCTGGTTGCCGGGCTGCTGGCAGCCGAACATGCCGAGCTGCAGATCACGTTGATCGAATCCAGCGACGTGCCGACCATCGGTGTCGGCGAAGGCACCTGGCCCTCGATGCGCGACACGCTGCGCCGCATCGGCCTGTCCGAGCCCGACTTCATCCGCCGCTGCCAGGTTTCGTTCAAGCAGGGCTCCCGCTTCGACGGCTGGGCCCGCGGCGAGCCGGGCGCGCAAGGCGACCGCTACTACCACCCCTTCATGCTGCCGGTCGGCTACGGCGACGTGGACCTCGTGCAGCCCTGGCTGGCCACGCAGGGCACGCGGCCGTTTGCGGACGTCGTCAGCCCCTCCGTGCAGGTCTGTGAAACCGGCCGCGCGCCCAAGCAGGTGCAGACACCCGACTTCGCTGCCGTCGCCAACTACGCCTACCACTTCGACGCCGGCCTGTTCGGCCAGATGCTGCGCGAGCATGCGGTCGCGAAGCTCGGTGTGCATCACGTCATAGCCCACGTCGACGCCATCGTGTCGCACGAGAACGGCGACATCGCGGCGCTGCAGACCCGCGAGCGCGGCGACATCAAGGCCGACCTCTTCATCGACTGCTCCGGCCTCACGTCCCGCCTGATCGGCCAACACTTCGGCGTACCGCTGAAGAGCGAGCGCGACGTGCTCTTCAACGACGCCGCTCTGCCCGTGCAGGTGCCCTATGCCCAGGCCGACGCGCCGCTGGCGTCGGTCACCATCGCCACCGCCTGGGCCAAGGGGTGGATCTGGGACATCGGCCTGCCCTCGCGCCGCGGCGTCGGCTGCGTCTACTCGCGGGCGCACGCCAGCGACGATGAGGCCCAGGCGGCCCTGCAGGCCTATCTCGATGCCACCGGCGCGCCGGCCGAGCGCCCCACGCCGCGTTCCATCCGTTTCGACCCGGGCTACCGCCAGCAGTTCTGGGTTCGCAACTGCGTCGCCATCGGCCTGTCCGCCGGCTTCATCGAGCCGCTGGAGGCGTCGGCCCTGGCCCTTGTCGAGTTGTCCGTCCAGCGCCTGTGCGACGAGCTGCCGATGACGCGCGCGTCCATGGACGCGGTCGCGCGCCGCTTCAACGACGACTTCAGCTACCGCTGGGCCCGCGTCATCGACTTCCTGAAGCTGCACTACGCGCTCAGCCAGCGCGACGACAGCGACTACTGGCGCGCCCACCGCGACCCGGCCAGCTGGCCCGAGCGCCTGCGCGAGCTGCTGCCGCAGTGGCAGCTGCGCGCGCCGGCACGGCATGACTTCGGCCGCATCGACGAGGTCTTCCCGTCGGCCAGTTACCAATACGTGCTCTACGGCATGGGTTTCCGCCCTGACACCCAACCCCTGTCCACCACCAAACTGCAGGCAGCCCAGGCCGCCTTCGACGAAGCCGCCCGCCAGGCCCGCCGCCTCGTGCCGGGCCTGCCAGGCCATCGCAGCCTGATCGCCCATATTCACAAGACCGAGACATGACCCGCCCGACCCTGCTCGACAACGTCACCCACCGCCATCTGCGTGTGCGCAGCGAGCGCTCCGCCGCCCTGGGCGACGCCCGCCAGTCGGCCCTGGCCCTGCCGGCCGAGTTCCGCCAGTTGCAGGCGCATTTCCCCATCGTCTTCCAGCTGGTCGAAGGCGATGCGGGCTTCCAACCCGTGGCCTTGTTCGGCCTGGAGGAAGGGCATAACCTGTTCCTGACCGACACCGGCTGGGAAGCGCCCGTCGTGCCCATGGCCCTGCAGCGCGACCCGTTCATGATCGGCCGCGCGCCGGACGACAGCCTGCAGCTGCACATCGACATGGACAGCCCGCGCATCGTGCGACCCGAGGACGGCGAAGTCGGCACCGCCATCTTCATGCCGCATGGCGGCTTCAGCGACTACCTCGACCATGTCGTGCAGCTGATGGAGCACCTGCACGCCCAGGCCCAGCAGCTGCCGGTCTTCATCGAGGCGCTGACCCGCCACCAGCTGCTGGAGCCCTTCGTCATCGACATCGAGACGACCAGCGGCGAGCAGGGCCGCCTGTCGGGCCTCTTCACCATCCACGAGGAGCGCCTGGCCGCCCTGCCCGGCGCCGCGCTGGAGGCGCTGGCGCGCGAAGGCCATCTGCTGCCCATCTACATGCAGATCGCCTCGCTGGCCCAACTGCCCGTCCTCGTCGAACGCGCGAACCGATGAACCCCTCGTCCAACGAGTACGTTGACCGGTCCCCCAAGGGGACGGCGATGCTTGCGGCATCGAGCCGCCAGCACATCGCCAGCGCAGGCCGGCTTGGGAGCGGCCCGGCGCTCGGCCTGCATTGAGCTGACCATGCGCGCAGTACCCGTCTGGACCGGGGCGTTTGACCCCAGCGACCTGCCCGCCGAGCTGCTGGCCGGCGACCGGCCGTATGTCGTGCGCGGCGGCTTCGCGCACTGGCCGGTCGTGCAGGCCGCACGCCAGTCCGACGACGCGCTGGCCCGATATCTGATGGGCTTCTACAACGGCGTGCGCATCGGCCTCTTCCAGCTCGCGCCCGAGGCCCGCGGCCGTGTGTTCTACGCCGACGAGACGCTGCAGGATTTCAACTTCAGCCGCCATGCCGCCACGCTGGACCAGGTGCTGGCCGGCCTGCTGGGCCTGGCCGCGACGCCCGAGCCCCCCGCCCTGTACGTGGGCTCCACCACCGTCGAGGCCGTGCTGCCCGGCTTCCTCGATGCCAATGTCATGGGCCTGGGCAACCGCGACGCGCTGGTCAGCCTGTGGCTGGGCAACCGCACCCGCATCGCCGCCCACTACGACCTGCCGGACAACCTCGCCGTCGTGGCTGCCGGTCGGCGCCGCTTCACGGTCTTCCCACCCGAGCAGATCGGCAACCTCTACATGGGCCCGCTGGACCCGACGCCGGCCGGCCAGCCGGTCAGCCTGGTGGACTTCGCACAGCCCGACTTCGAACGCTTCCCGCGCTTCGCCCGCGCGCTGGACGCCGGCGAGGTGGCCGAGCTGGAACCCGGTGATGCCATCTTCATCCCCAGCATGTGGTTCCACCACATCGAGGGGCTGGCGCCCGTCAACCTGCTCATCAACGCCTGGTGGCGCCAGACGCCCGAATACGTCGACTCGCCGCTGAGCGCGCTGCATCTCGCGCTGATGACCCTGCGCCATCTGCCCGACAAAGAGCGCCGCATCTGGCAGCACCACTTCCAGCATTTCGTCTTCGATGCCGACGCCAGCACCTGGGCCCACATCCCCGAGGCCGCCCGCGGCCTGCTGGAGGCCGCCGACGAAACCACCTCGCGCCAGGCCCGCGCGCAACTCCTGAGCCAACTCAAACGATGAACACTTCCAACAAGCCCCCGCGCCGCGTCGTCATCGCCGGAGGCGGCACCGCCGGCTGGATGATGGCCACCCTGATGGGCAAGCTGCTCGGCAAGCAGCTGGACATCAAGCTGGTCGAGTCCGAGGAGATCGGCACCGTGGGCGTCGGCGAGGCCACCATTCCCGCGCTGCACACCTATCACAACCTGCTCGGCATCAACGAGGCCGAGTTCATGGCCGCGACGAACGCGACCTTCAAGCTGGGCATCAAGTTCGAGGGCTGGAAGGACATCGGCCAGGACTACTTCCACTCCTTCGGCAGCACCGGCAACGACCACTGGAGCGCCGGCTTCCAGCACTTCTGGCTCAAGGGCCAGGCCGCCGGCATCGCCAAGACCTACACGGACTACAACCCCGAAACGGTCGCCGCCTATGCCGACCGCTTCGCCCACCTGCCGCGCAACGGCCTGAACTACGCCTACCACCTGGACGCCGGCCGCTACGCCAAGTACCTGCGCGCGATGAGCGAGAGCTTCGGCGTGCAGCGCATCGAGGGCAAGATCGCCGCCGTGCTGATGGACGGCCCCCTGGGCCGCGATGGCGACATCACCGCGCTGCAGATGCAGGACGGCAGCCGCATCGATGGCGACCTCTTCATCGACTGCACAGGCTTTCGCGCCATGCTGATCGGCGAGGCGCTGGGCGTGGGCTATGAGGACTGGTCGCACTGGCTGCCCTGCGACCGCGCCGTGGCCGTGCAGACCGCCTCCGTGCGCGAAGCCTGGCCCTACACCCGCTCCATCTGCCACCCCTTCGGCTGGCAATGGCGCATTCCGCTGCAGCACCGCGTCGGCAATGGCCTGGTCTACAGCAGCAAGGAGCTCAGCGACGCCGACGCGCCCGAGGTGATCAAGAAGAACGTCGAGGGCGAGCTGCTGATCCAGCCGCGCGTCCTCAAGTTCACGCCGGGTCAGCGCCACAAGGTCTGGGAGCGCAACTGCATCGCCGTGGGGCTGGCCAGCGGCTTCATCGAGCCGCTGGAGTCCACCAGCATCCACCTGATCCAGCGCACGGCCATCCGGCTGATGCAGCTCTTCCCGACCCAGGGCATCAACCCCGCCGACGTGGACGAGTTCAACGCCCAGTGCGAGCGCGAGCTGACGCACATCCGCGACTTCATCATCCTGCATTACCACGTGACCGAGCGCAGCGACTCGGGCCTGTGGAACCATGTGCGCACGATGGAAGTGCCCGCCACGCTGCGCCACCGCATCGAGCTGTTCCGCCAAAGCGCCCGCGCCTTCCGTCCCAGCGACGAGCTGTTCGCCGAGAACTCATGGATCCAGGTCATGATGGGCCAGGGCATCACGCCGCGGAGCTACCACCCGGTCGCCGACCTGATGGGCCCGGCCGAGCTGAACCAGTTCCTCGGCGACATCCATCTCAAGGTCTCGCGCACGGTCGCCGGCCTGCCCAGCCATCAGGCCTATGTCGAGCAGCTCTGCGCGCCGTATCGCAACGCGACGACCGCGCAACTGGCGGCCACGCCGCTGCGGGCTTGAAATCCCCTACGCGACGCCCCAGATTTCCTGGCAGCTCACAATCACACCCATCATGAAGCTCAACCACACGATCCAAGCCTGCCTCAACCATTGAAGCGCCCTTCGACCGTGTTCGGAAGGCGCCACGCCTTCCGGTCCACCCAACCCCGGCAGGCCCGCACCTCCCGGGGTTTTTTTCGACCTGAGTTCACACCATGCGCACACGCACCTTCGACAAGCTGATCGCCACGATTCCCGAGCGCCGGAGCGCGGCTGAGCTGCGTCTGCGCTTCGGCGTCCTGCTTTTGCGCTAGCCCCTGACGGCGATTCCGCCGAGGGGCCGGCCCCTCATTCATTCAGGAATCGCCATGAACTCGAACACCAACACTTCTTCCTTCCGCAACCTGCGCAACATCGGCGTCATCGCCCACGTCGACGCCGGCAAGACCACGACCACCGAACGCATCCTGTTCTACACGGGCGAGAACCATCGCATCGGCGAAGTCCACGACGGCGCCACGACGATGGACTTCGACCCGCAGGAACGCGCACGCGGCATCACCATCCACAGCGCCGCCACGACGGTGCATTGGCACGGCACGCAGATCAACCTGATCGACACGCCCGGACACATCGACTTCAACCTCGAGGTGCGCCGCTCGCTGCGCGTGCTGGACGGCGCCGTCGTCGTCTTCGACGGCGTGGCCGGCGTGGAACCCCAGACCGAGACCAACTGGCGCCTCGCGGACGAGTACCGCGTGCCGCGCCTGGCGTTCGTCAACAAGCTGGACCGCGTGGGAGCGGACTTCCAGCGCGTCGTCACGTCCCTGCAGGAACGGCTGGGCGTGCGCGCGCTGCCGCTGCAGCTGCCCATCGGCGCGGAAGGCGACTTCCGCGGCGTGGTAGACTTGCTGACGATGCAGGCCCTGGTCTGGGACCAGGACGACGCGTCGGCGCCACCGCGCGTGGACACCATTCCGCCCGAGCTGCTGAGCGCCGCCCAGGCCGCCCGTGCGCGCCTGGTGGAAGCCGCTGCCGAGCAGGACGACGCGCTGCTGGACGCCTGGCTGCGCGGTGCCGAGCTGCCCTTGGACGATGTGCGCGCGGCGCTGCGCCGCGGCACCATCGCGGGCGCCTTCGTGCCCGTGCTGGCCGGCTCGGCCTTCCGCAACCGCGGCGTGGAGCCGCTGCTGGACGCCGTCGTGGCCTACCTGCCCCGCCCCGGTGAAGCGCCCGGCGCTGCGACGACCGAAGGCGCGCTGTCTGCCCTCGCGTTCAAGCTGACCGCCGACGACCACGGCGCGATGGTGTTCGTGCGCGTCTACAGCGGCAAGCTCAAGCGCGGCGACACGGTGTTCAACGCCAGCACCGGCAAGGCCGAGCGCGTGTCGCGGCTGTACGAGATCCACGCCGACCAGCGCGTCGAGCGCGACGAACTGGTCGCGGGCGACATCGCGGGCGTCGTCGGCCTGAAGGACGTGCTGACCGGCCACACGCTGGCCGCCACCAAGGACGCGCCGGTGCTGGAAAGCATCGCCGTGCCCGAGGCCGTCATCGACGTCGCCATCGAGCCGCGCAAGCAGACCGATGCGGCAGCCCTCGCGAAGGGCCTGGGCGTGCTCGTCCGCGAAGACCCGTCGCTGCGGCTGCGCCAGGACGTCGACTCCGGCCAGACGCTGTTGTCCGGCATGGGCGAGCTGCAGCTGGAGGTGGCCGTGGAAAAGCTGCGCGCGCGCTTTGGCGTGGAGGTGCAGGTGGGCCGACCGCAGGTTGCCTACCGCGAGACCATCGCGGCCACGGCCGAGGTGCGGCATGTGCACAAGAAGCAGAGCGGCGGCCCCGGCCAGTTCGCCGAGCTGACGCTGCGCGTGTCACCTTTGCCGCGCGGCACCGGCATCCGGTTCGAGAACACGGTGGTGGGCGGCGCGATCCCGCGCGAGTTCATCCCGGCGGTGGAGGCGGGCATCCGCAAGGCGGCTCTGTCTGGCCCGTTTGCCGGCCATCCGCTGGTGGACTTCGAGGCGGTGCTGGTGGACGGCGGCTACCACGTGCGCGACTCGTCGGCGCTGGCCTTCGAGCTGGCGGCGGCGGCAGCGCTGCGCGAGGCGGTCATGAAGGCCGCGCCCGCGGTGCTGGAACCGGTGATGGTTGTCGAGGTCATCACGCCGGCGGAGTACCTGGGCGATGTCATCGGTGACCTGCTGCGCCGGCGCGGCCAGGTGCAAGGCCAGGACGCGCGTGGCAACGCGGTGGTCGTGACCGCGCACGTGCCGCTGGAGCGGATGTTCGGCTACATCGGCCATCTGCGCGCCATCAGCTCGGGCCGGGCGCAGTTCACGATGCAGCTGGGGCATTACGCCGAGGCGCCGGCACGCGCGGCGCTGGCAGCCTGAGCCGGACGGGGTCGATGGGCCAGAACTGGCCCGTCGACCCCGCTTGCCCCGAGTCGGTTGGGGCCATAAAACGAGGGATGCCACGGCTGTCGATTTAGCGGGGTCTCGTTCGTCGTCTGGGGATGCGACGGAATTGTTCCGCCGCATCGCAACCCAGGAGACTTGACCATGCGATTCCTTTCAATGGTCCGCACGAACGAAACGGCGGGCCAGGCGCCCAGCGAGCAGCTGATGGCCGACATGGGCCGGCTGATCGAGGAGCTCACCCGCACCGGACAGCTGGTGAGCACCGCCGGGTTGCGCCCGACGTCGGAAGGCGCGCTCGTGCGGCTGCGGCGGGGCGGCCACCTGTCGGTCGTGGACGGCCCCTTCACGGAGACCAAGGAGGTCATCGGCGGCTACGCCATCCTGGAGGCGCCGTCCCTGGCAGAGGCGGTGGAGCTGACGCGGCGATTCCTCAGCGTGCACGGCACCGACTGGGACGTCGAGTGCGAAGTGCGCCCGCTCGACGGACCGGAGTTCGGCTGCAAGCCTTGATGCCACGCTGAACCGCCCCTCAGCTCACACCCATCTGCCAAGGACCTGCCATGCCTGCCTGGACGAACGCTCTGCGCGAGAACTACCGTTGGATCATCGTCGTCGCGGGCGGCCTGCTCGGCTGCGTGGCGATAGGCGCGCTCTTTTCGCTGCCGGTGCTGCTGCGGCCCATCGCGCTGGACACGGGCTGGTCCACCACGGGCATCTCGACCGCGATGACCATCGCCTTCGCCGCGCTTGCGGTCGGCAGCATCGGCTGGGGCACCCTCTCGGACCGCGTGGGCCCGCGCATCGTGGTGCTGGCGGGTTCCCTGCTGCTCACCGCCGGTCTCGTGCTGGCCAGCCTGGCGACCTCGCTGCCGGCCTTCCAGCTGTGGTTCGGCGCGCTGGTCGGCGTCAGTGCCGCGGCGATCTTCGCGCCGCTGATGGCCTGCGTCACGGGCTGGTTCGACACGCGGCGCAGCCTGGCCGTGTCCCTGGTGTCGGCGGGCATGGGCATGGCACCGCTGACGATGTCGCCGCTGGCCGCCTGGCTGGTGCAGGCCCACGACTGGCGTACGTCGCTGCAGATCATCGCCGTGGTGGTGGCTGCCATCATGGTGCCTGCGGCGCTGCTGGTGCGCCGCCCGCCCGCGCTGGCGCAGGCCGAAGCCTCGGCCCCGGCAGGTGCGGCGCAAGAGCCGGGCATGTCCGTCGGGCAGGCCGTGCGCTCCGCGCCCTTTCTGATCCTCGTGCTGACGAGCTTCCTGACCTGTGCCACCCACTCGGGGCCGATCTTCCACACGGTGAGCTATGCCGTCACCTGCGGCATCCCGCTGATGGCCGCCGTGTCGATCTACAGCCTGGAGGGGCTGGCCGGCATGGGCGGTCGCCTCGTGTTCGGGCTGCTGGGCGACCGCTTCGGCGCCGCGCGCACGCTGGTGCTGGCCCTGCTGGCGCAGGCCATCGTCGTGCTGGGCTACATCTATGCGCGCCAGCTGGGCAGCTTCTACACCGTGGCCGCCTTGTTCGGCTTCACCTATGCCGGCGTGATGCCGCTGTTCGCCGTCATCGCGCGCGAGAACTTTCCGCTGCGCATGATGGGCACGGTGATCGGCGGCACGACGATGGCCAGCAGCATCGGCATGGCGCTGGGTCCCGTGCTGGGCGGGCTGATCTACGACTCGTTCTCCAGCTACACCTGGCTTTTCATCGGCGCGTTCGCGATGGGCACCGGCGCCTTCCTGGCGGCGCTGGCGTTCATCCGGCTGCCCAGGCGGCAGATGGCGGCTGCAGCGGCTTGAGCGCCGCCGCGACCTCTAGCCCGTCTAGACCGAACGGCGGCGCCGCAGCAGGGCCAGCATGCCCAGCCCGGCCAGCAGCGTGAGGGCCTGGGCCGGTTCCGGCACGGCAGCCGCCACTTCGGCCGCCCAGTAGCTCGGCAGATGCAGGTACGGGTTGCCGCTGGCCATCGTGCCGTCGGTGACGTAGATGGCGCCCAGGCCGTACTGCTTGGCCAGCCCCATCACCTCCTGCATCTGCGCCACCGTCATCACGGTGTGAACGATGGCGCCGGTGGCCGCCGCATTCGTCAGCCCGCTCAGGAACGAGCCGTTGACGAAGTCGCTGTACGAGCCCTCGAAGCTCATCAGCGTGTTGGCCAGCGCCGTGTAGCCCGCGCTCGGCGTCACGCCCGGATTGCCCACGACCTTCCAGCCCGGGTGCGCCGCCTTCAATCCATCGCTGACGGTCTGGTAGAACGGCAACGCGCTGGGCTGCGTGGCCATCTCGTCCAGGAACACACCGTCCACGCCGTACCAGTTGGCGTACTTCTGCGCATCCGCCATCACCTCGGACGTGGACCGCGTGGGCGGCACTTCCGGCGTGCAGTGGTTGACGCCGTAGCAGGTGTAGACATAGCCGATCACCTTGCCGCCGGCCGCGCGCAGCTCGTTGATCGAGGCCACGTAGTCGCTGTTGGACGCCGCACCCGGGCCGTTGCCCGGGTTCATGATGGCCGTGACCTGCACGCCCTGCAGCGCGGCCCAGCTGAGCTGGTGCCATTCGTTCAGCGACGGCATCCACGACGGGTAGAAATAGGCCGGCACGATGATCTCGATGGCCGAGGCCCAGGGGGCCGCGGTGGCGAGGGCCAGCGTGGCGATGAGGGTCTTCAAACGACGCATGATCAATTCTCCTCAGCAGTTGCCGCCGGTCTTGAGGCTGTTCAGGCACCAGCGCTCGGAGCCCGACAGCGTGTTGTTGCCCCAGTAGGTGGGCGTGTAGTTCCAGATCGGGCCGCCCCACGGCAGGGCGGGGTTGTAGGTCATGCTGGTCGCGTAGACGTAGTTGGCCGTGGTGCCCTTGAGCGTGGCCTGCATCTCGGCCTGCGTGGCGGAATGCACCAGCAGCCAGGTCTTCACGCCCAGCGACATGGCCAGGTTCTGCACGCCGCCGTTGAGCCAGCTGGCCGCGGCCACGTAGTCGCTGTAGCGGGCCTCGTACATGACGAGGTGTTCGCCGTAGCTGGCGGCACTGACAAAGCAGCTGCTGGCACCGGGCCAGCCGGCGTTCCACACCACCGTGCCACCCGTGCCGGCGGCGGCCATCTTGGTGCGCACGGCGCTGAACTTCGGCCCGGTGCCGTTGCACTTCTGCGTGTCGGTCAGCGCCGCGTCGTCGAAGGCCGCCTCGTCGAAGAAGTAACCGTCCACGCCCGCTAGCGTGGTCTTGTAGGCCGTCAGGTTGGCGCTGATCGCGTTGTAGCGGGCCAGCTCGTCGGCGGTGTTGTAGTTGTAGCCGGTGGCGACATAGCCCAGCACCTTGCCACCCTGCGCACGGATGTTGGCGATGACGGCCTTCCAGTTGGCGATCTGACTGGCGTTCAGGCCGGTGGCGCCGCTGTTGGGGTTGATGACGACATAGGCGCCACTGGGGATCTGGCCGCCATAGGTGCTGGCGGTCTCGCCCCAGTAGGCCACCATGCCGAAACCGGTGGGGGCGGCGGTCGCCAGCGTGGCAGTCAGGCCGGCCAGCAGCGCCGCGACGGCAGGCTTCAATCGAAGTTCGAGCATTCGTTTCTCCTGGAGACGGTTCTTCAACGGACGGTGAGCGTGGTGCCGGCGCGGAAGGCGCCGAGCGCGGCATCCCAGGCCTGGGCCTTCGCCGCGTTGTCCGAATTGGCCGGGCGCACGCTGTAGCGCACGTCGCTGCTCAGCGATGCGGCACCGTCGGGCAAGGCGAGCAGCACGTCATAGGCACCTGTCGGCGTTCCGGCCGGCACAGTGAACCCGGCCGACACGGTGCTGGTGGTGTTGGGCAGCCAGGCCCGCGGGTCAACCGATGGCAGCGCCATGCGCACGACGGCGCCGGTGCTGCGATGCTTGAGCAGCAGTTGCACCGCGCGCGGGTTGAAGGCGCGTGCCCAGCCGCTGTTGCGCACCGTCAGCAACAAGGTGCCCGACTGCCCGGCCGTCACGGCATCGCTGTGGCGCAGCGTCGAGAACTCGAAGCGGTAGCCCATGCTGCGCCTGACCTCGGCCATGCAACCCTGGGCCTCCCACTTGGTGTGGAACAGGTCGCGGTAGTAGTCGTTGTTCAGGTAGGTCAGGCCGAACTGCTTGCCTTCGTTCAGGATGTCGGTGCAACTGGTGCGCGGCACCGCCCCCTCCTCGTCGGCGGGGTTGCAGGTCTCGCCGCCGAAGGGCGCCACGCGCGACAGCGAGGCGATGTAGTTGCGCTCGTTCTGGCGCGTCGCGGCGTCTTCGCTGTAGGTGCCGACGTCGGTGGCCGAGGCCAGGAAGCAGTCGTTGTGCGCGCCGATGCGCGAGGCGGCCGACCCGTCGCGCCAGCTCGGCACCTGCGGTGCCCACGCCATCAGATAGGCGGGGTAGCGCAACTGCAGAAACCTGTCGGCCGGCAGCGCGGCCAGCAGCGCATCGCGGATCTGCGTGCGGGGGCTGGCGGCGGTGAGGTTGTTGGACGACGTGTGCCATTCGCCCCAGGCACCGATGAAGCCGGCCTGCAGGTAGGCGATGACGTCCGCATTGGCCGTCAGCACCGGCTTGAGCTGGTCGATGTGGCCCAGCACGCGCGTCAGCGGCGCGTCCTTCACGTTCTGGTACTCGGTCTCGTTGGCCGGGTAGTTGTAGAGGAAGCGCGGCACCAGCTTCAGGCCGGCGCGGCGCGCCTTGGCAAAGCCGTCCCCGAGCTGCGTGAGCAGGCTGGCGGGCAGCGTGGTGTTCGCATAGGCGTCCAGCCGCACGGGGGCATAGACGACGCGGTAGCCCGACTGGAACTGCGCGTCCGCGTCCGCCTGCGTCCATTGCAGCAGGTTGTCGGCCGCCCAGACGTACATGCCGCGCTCGGGGTTGGCGATCTCCGCGGTGCTGACGGTGAAGCTGGTTTCGACCGGGGCGGGGGCAGGCGTCGGCGCTGGCGTCGGGGCAGGCGTCGGCGCTGGCGTCGGGGCAGGCGTGGGTGCGGGCGTCGGCGCAGGGGTAGGCGCTGGCGTTGGCGCAGGGGTAGGCGCTGGCGTTGGGGCCGGCGTGGGTGCGGGCATGGGCGCGCTCAGCCGCCAGGCTTGGTTCGCGTTGCCCGTGCTGCATGTCGCGACCGAGAAGGCAACCTGGCCCAACTGCGTCGGTGCGGTCAGGCAGAGGTTGTTGGCGGCCAGCTTCAGCTGGGACGTCGAACCGCCGGCCAGCGGGACCACCGAGAAACGCTGTCGCGTCTGACTCGAATCGCAGTTGTTGAGCTCCACGAACGCGCCGGAACTGGTGCCGGTGGCGGCAACGCACAGGCCGGACTGCGCGTTCTTCAGCGTGTAGATGCTGCTGCCGGCGCTGACCGGCACGAGACCGAAATCCTGGACCGCGCTGGCATTGCACGTCGCCAGCCGGATGTCCCAGGTGTCCACCTTGGCTTCCAGGCAGGCGCCCAGCGGGTTGGACACCACCGGCGCCGCGGCCGCCGTGGCGGGCAAGGCGGCCAGCAGGGCCGAGCCGAGGACGCCGGCAAGCGGGGTGGCAAGCTTCAGCACGCTGCGGGTGCGCGGCTTGGGGCAGGGGCGCATGGAAGGCATCGGGTTCTCCTCGTGAAGATCGGGCGTCAGGCCCGAGGTGGCGGACACACAAGTGCGCTGGGCAGGAGGGACCGGGCCACGTCAGCGCGAACGCGGCCGGGGCACCGGCGCGACCGGTGCCAAAGGACGATGGGAGAGAGACGCGTGGTGGGGAGCTACTCGATGTGAGCTTCGCCCCAGGTCACGACGAGGGGACCCGTGGTGTCGGTCCCGTGCTGGCGCGCGATCAGCTCGATCAGCTTCACGCCGCGCAGGTCGGCGCTGAGTTCGCGCGCCGGTTGGTTGAATTTCATGGCTGCGGTGGTCGCGAGGCGGCGACCATCGCCCCAGACCTCGAAGCTGACGCCGGCGGTCCTGCCGCGCGTCGAGTCGTCCACGCCCACGCGGGCGATGAAGCGCTGCGAACCGGTGGGCACCTGCACCTGCAGGCGCGAGTCGGCGAGCACGCCAATGCCATGGCGGAAGGCCTGGCGCTGCACGCTCAATGCCTGGTCGTAGGGCGTCGAATCGGCGCGCGGCCCGCCCCAGCCGGCGTAAGCCGGGCGGGTGCCGCCGTTGTCGGTGGTGGACCACGACGCCAGCGCGCGGTAGACGACCGGGTCCTGCTCCAGCGCGCGGATGCCGTCGCGCGCCACGTAGACGTTGCCGGGCCGCTCGGACACGTAGTAGCCGCGCGGCAGCAGGTGCTTGCCGGTGGCGGTGAACAGCAGCGCCTCGCGCGGCTGCAGCTCGAACTCGCGCTTGCCGGTGAACGTGCCGGCGTCGGCGCGCGCCCAGGCGTCGCGCAGCGCGATGGGCGCGCTCGCGTCCATCTTCAGGTGCTCGGCGGTCAGCGTGAACTTGGCGGCAGCACCCGTGCGGTTGAACAGCAGCACCGCCTTGCGGCCATCGACCAAGGTCTTCACGAGAATCTGCCGGTCGCTGTCGGCATAGGCGATGACGCCCTGGTGGCCAGCCGGGTCCTGGTTGATGGCGACGACCTCGGGCGCCTTCAGCACGTCGATCAGCGCAGGCGAGGCTTTCGACAGGTCCGTGCCGATCATCAGCGGCGCCGCGACGATGGCCCACAGGCCCATGTGCGTGCGAGCTTCCAGCAGGTGGCTGCCATCGAAATCGCCGTTGCCGATCTCCAGCATGTCGGGGTCGTTCCAACGGCCGGGGCCGGCGTAGAACTCGCGCGTGGCCACGGTGTCGAAGTTGTGCACCATCTGCGAGAAGCTGTTCGCGATGTCGCGGCTGCTGCGCCACATCGTGCCGTGGTCCTGGCCCCAGCTGCGCACATTGACGGTGCCCCACAGGCAGACCGACAACACGTAGTCACCGCGTGGCCGCACGTCGTGCAGCGCCTGCTTCAGGCCGGCGTAGAGCACCTTGGTGCCTTCGACGTCGGACTGGTTGATGCTGCCTTCGACGATGGTGGGTTTGTACTCGCGGTACTGGCCCGACGCGACATGGGGCCGGTCGCGGCCATAGGAGGACAAACCGCAGCCATCCACCTTCAGATAGTCGAAGTTCCACTCGCCGAAGAAGAGGGCCACGTCCTGCTTCATGAAGCCCATCAGCCCCACCTCGCGCTCGGCGTGCGTGCCTTCGGGCAGGTTGGGGCTGTCGGCGTCATAGGCCTGCGAGCAGGCATTGCGGCCGATGTCGGTGTAGATGCCGGCCTTCAGGCCCATCGCGTGGATCTTGTCGGTGAAGGGGCGCAAAGAGCTGCCCTTCTCGCCACCCGTGGCGGCGCTGGGGAACAGGCCCGTGCGCACCTGCAGGCGGCCGTCGGACGTGCGGCGCTTCAGCCACCAGCCGTCGTCCACATTGATGCTGCGGTAGCCGGCGGCGGCCAGGCCCGAGTCGACGATGACCTGGGCCGAGCCCAGCACCTTCTGCTCGGTGATGTCGACGCGGAAGGCGTTCCAACTGGACCAACCCATGGGCGGCGTGGGCGCGCTGCCGACCGGCTGGTGTTGCCAGCGACCGGTGGGCGCCAGCGGCTGCTGGGCGTACGCGGTGGTCAGCGTCGTAGCGAGGGCGAGGGCAAGCAGCTTCATGCGGCGTCGTTCATCAGGCGGCCGAAGGCGGCCGGCACGTGGAAGTCGGGAGTCGCGGTGTTCGTCGGGCTCCACGCGGAATAGACGCGGCCTGCGCCCTGCCCTTCCACGCGGAACAGGTTCAGGCGCCAGCCCTCGTCCGCCCCGCCCGCACTTCGCATGGGCACGGCCAGCTCGGCCGTCCAGACCTTATGCCTGGCGTCGATCTGCGCCTTGGCGCGGCTCTCGCCAACGACGCGCTTCTTGCCCGATGCCTCGACGGCGATCTCCAGCAGCAGGCCGTTGGGCGAGACCTCCACCTCGCGGTAGCTCTTGAGCCCCGCGCGGTCCGGCGCCTGCAGGAAGACCTCGACGACGTCGCGCTCCCACAGCGGCCAGATGTCGGTCGCCGAGCCTGCACGATCAAACGTGCTGAGCGCGTCGAACTTGCAGATGAAACGCAGGTAGAGCTGGCTTGGCGACCGCAGCAGCTGCACGCGGGTGGACTGCGGGCCGGCCAGTGCCTTGCCCTGCCAGTCGTGGCGGAAAAAGGTGGTGGGCGCGCCGGCCCACTGCGACGCGAGCGGGAAGCCGTCGGCGGCGACCTGCGTGACTTTGCCGGCGAAGGCGACGGGCAGTGTGTCAGACGCCTCAGGCCGTGCCTCGATCAGCAGGCTGTGCGCGAAGCGGACGGGCAGCGTGGGCTTGTCGGCGCTCACCACGCCAAGCGCCTTGCCCGTCAGCGAATCGCGCAACGTCCAGCGGCCACTGCTAAGACCATGCAGCGTGACCGGGCCGTCCCAGCGCTCCGCATAGAAAGCGTAATGCAGCGCCCCACCCTGCTCGACGACATGCGCCTCGGGCTTGTCGAAACCCAGGTCGTACAGCTCGCCGCGGTAGCGGCCTTCGGCCAGCCGTTGGCGGTTGTAGAGATCGACCCACTGGCGCCAGTGCGCCTCGCGCTCGGGCGTCAGCAGGAAGCTGTCCTTGGGCTTGGGGTCCACCGGCCAGGTGAACTTGCTGGCGACGACCGCGCCGATGCCTACGCTGGAGGCGAAGTCCTGCCCGCCGGTGCTCAGCTCCACGTGGTCGCCGGCGTAGGCCGACCAGGGGCCCATCAGCGCCTTCAGCGTCTTGCCCTTGTGGCGCACCTGCCAGCTGGACAGCGGGTCCGACGCGGGCGCCTGGTCCATGAAGGGCATGTTGTGGAAGGCGTAGCTGGTGCCGCAGGGGCAGACCTCGACGACGGCTTCCGGGTTGGCCGCGTGGGCCGTGTCGTGCATGACCTTGTAGAAGGCCGAGACGGCTTCGACCGACTCCTCCGGCCGCGCATGCTTGTGCCTGGGGTTGAAGCACGACGCCACGCCATTGAGGTGCTGGCCGTCGACCTTGAGGCCGTCGAAGCCCCAGTCGCCGATGATCATCTGGACGGTCGCGGCCAGTCGCGCCTGCGTCTTCTCGTAGGCCGGGCACAGGTAGAAGCTGTTCCACCACGTCACGTTCTGCACCGCGCCGTCCTTGTCCAGCAGCAGCAGGTCGGTGTGCTCGTGCAGCTCGTCGCTGCCGGGCGCGACGGCCAGCGGCGCGATCCAGAGGCGTGCCTTCATGCCGCGGGCGTGGATGTCGGCCACGAGCGCCTTCATGTCGGCGCCTCCCTTGGGGAACTTGGCGAGGTCGGGCGTCCAGTCGCCGGTCCTGACCTGCCAGCCGTCGTCGAGAACCGCCCACTTGAACCCCACGGCCTGCACCTTGGGCAGCGTGGCGCGCACGAAGTCCAGCGAGAAGTCGCGCTCGTAACCCCAGGCGCACCACTGCGGCTCGTAGGCGCTCACAGGCGGCTCGGGTGCGGTCAGGCCCTGCGCGGCCATCAGGCGGCGGTAGCGGTCCAGCGGCACGAAGAAGTCGCCGCGGTGCACGACGATGAAGCTGAGCGGCGTGGTGAGCGTCTGGCCCGGCGCCAGGGTCTGCGGCGCGTCACCGCGCAGCGAGACCTCGACGGCATCACCGATGGCCTTCACGGGCAGCGCCACCAGCTGCGGTTGAAGGGCCAGGTGGCCGACGGCGAGGCCCACATCGCGCCGCCATACATCCACGACGGGCGTGCCCCCGCCGTAGTCGGACGCGTTCATGCCCATGAAGTTGCGCTGTTCGAAGCCACGCTTGACGGGCTGCACCCAGTCGCGCCGGTCGGCATGGCTGGCGCCGGAATACGTCCACCAGCCGCCCGCATGGCGCGGCGCGGCGGCCAGGCGGTGGGCGGCATTGACCCAGGCGTCGATGGCGATGGGTTTGGCGCCGGTGTTGACGTAGGCCACGTCCAGCAGCGCGACGCCGGGGTGTTCGTCCAGCAGCGTGACGGTGACTCGCTTCTCGATGCCATCGGCCGAGCGGCCGACGAGGCGCAGTGTCTGGCCCGCGCCGAAGGGCGTGGTGGCCTTGCCCGGGTCGGCCTGCTGCAGCGTGAAACGGCTCAGCGGCTTGCCCTTCACGACCAGGTGCTCGCTCGCATCAAAGCCGGTCAGCGTGGCGGGCTGCTTGCCCAGCAAGCTGACGACGCGGCAACGCAGTTGATCGTCGAACTGCAGCGACAGCGCGGCGTCCTGCACGCGCACATGGCCCTTGCCTTCGGCGGCGTGGGCGGCGAGCGGCAGCTGCGTGGCCAGCGGCGCGGCGCCCAGCCACTGCAGGAAAGCACGCCGTGCCTTCATTGCTTGCCGCCCCAGGCGCCGGGGAAGGCGCGCTCGGCATTCGTGCGGTACAGCTTGTCCACCACGGCGCGCGGCAGTGCCAGGCCCTTCACGGGCTGGTCCAGGTCGGCCACCTTGAAGCTGTCGGCGGTGTTGAAGTAGCGCCAGTGCATGCGCCACACGCCCTCGGCCTCGCGGCCCAGCGCGGCGCCGTCCTGGTCGGGCGTCTGCGACATGTCGCTGCCGTAGAGGATGCGGTCCTGGTACTTGATGAAGAAGCGGCGCACGCGCTCGCGGTCCTTCTGGCTCTGGTACTGCAGTTGGCCGATGCGCGCGGCGACGTCCACGACGGCGTTGGGGAACTTGTCGAGGAAGACAGCCAGCTCGTCCACGTCACGCTCCTGCGACGCCAGGTGCACGCCGATGAAGTGCAGCCCCGGGTGCGCGGCCACCATGCGGTCGCGCGCGGCCATCTGGGCTTCCCAGCTGGGCATCTCGGGGTGCTGGTGCATGTGGTACTGCGGGTGGGCCTTGTAGTACTCACGGTCATTGTTGACCGTCATCTTCTCCAGCGGCAGCCAGCAGTTGTGCGGCTCGCCCTGGTGGCCCAGCAGCGGGATGCCACGCTTGGCGAAGTCATCAAACAGCGGCGCGAAGCGGGCGTCGTCGATCATCACCAGCTTGTTGTCGGCACCGCGCAGGCTCATGCCGATGTTCTTCCACACCTTCACGCCGACGGCGCCGGCTTTCAACGCCGCGTCGATGCGCTGGCGCGTGGCGGGCAGCCAGGCGGGTTGGTCGGAGCCCTCCACCGAGAAGCTGGCCGCCCAGGCCACGTCCTGCGGAAACGCCGTCTGCAGTTGGATCGCCACGCGCTGCTGATCGTCCAGCGGCGGGAAGTCCGGGTAGTCGACGTTGATCGTCAGCACCTTGAAGTTCTGGCGCTTGGCCGCGGCCATGAAGGCCGGGTCTGGGTTGTGCAGGTGCAGGTGGGTGTCGATCTTCACGACGCGGCCGTAGTCGGCCATCGTGTAGGGCTTGGGCTCGGCAGCCTGCGCGGAGAAAAAAGCCACCCCGGCAAGCAGGGCGGCAACGGAGGAGACAAGGTGTCGCATCAGAACTTGATGGAAGCGCCAAGGGTGAAGGCGCGGCCATAGCGGTAATAGCCGTTCGGCAGGCTGATGCTGCCGTTGCCCAGCTTGGGCGCCTGCACCGCATCCGTCAGGTTGTTGCCTTCGAGGCTGATGCGCAGCCACTTGTTCACTTCGTAGGCCACCTGGGCCGTCACCCAGGTCGTGGCATTGGCCGTCTCGTTGAAGTTGGCGCCCAGCACGTTGGTGGCGGTGACAAAGGCGTCGGTGTGATCGGCCGTGGCACTCATGCTCCACGGGCCGTTCTCGTAGACCACGCCCAGCGATGCGGTTGCCGGCGCGATGCCCTCCAGCGCGCGCTCCTCGCCGCCCACCCAGGCGCGCGACTTGTTGCGCGTGTACTGCGCCCGCACGCCAAAGCCGTTGTTGAACAGGTGCTGGAAGCCGACTTCGAAGCCGCGTGCCGTGGCCTTGTCGCCGTTCACGGGCCGCTGCACATTGAACAGCCGGCCGCCCGGCGCACCGATGTCCTGGCCCGCCAGCCAGAGGTTGGTGATCTGGTTCTTGATGTTCTTCTGGTAGACGGCGAAGGTCAGCGCCGAGTCCTTGCTGTAGTACCACTCCAGCGAGGCGTCGTACTGGCGGGCGCTGTAGGGCTTGAGCTCGGCGTTGCCGCTGTAGATCTGCGTGAAGTCGCCCCAGGAGATGCTGGCCGTCGTGCTCGACGGCGCTAGCTTGTCGACCGACGGCCGGGCCATGGTCTTGGCCGCACCCAGGCGCAGTTGCAGCGCGTCGGTGAACAGCCAGGTGAAGTTGACCGTCGGCAGCGCGAAGTTGTAGCTGGCCTCCTGCTGCAGGGTGGTCGGTGTCGCGTAGACGGCGGTGTAGTTGAAGGCACCGTTCTCGATGATGTCGGTGAGCTTGGCGTCCCAGGCCTGCGAGGAGGTCTTGGTCCTGACGAAGCGCACGCCGACGTCCGCGTTCCAGCCGTCACCCGCCAGGTCAGCCTGCACGAAGGCGGCCGTCGTCTTCTCCGAGACGCGGTAGCTTTCCAGCGGGTTCCAGGCCGGCCCGGAAGCTGTGGAGCTGTAGACGCCGCCACCGGGGCGGGGCTTGCCGTCGTAGGCCTTCAAGGCCTCGGCGTAGTTGTTGACGTCAAAGCCCAGGAAGCTGCGCGGGAAGTTGCCGCTGACGCCGCTCAGGAAACCGTCGGGGCTGAACGTCTGGTTGATGACGTTGCCGCCCAGCGTGCCGACGTTGATCGCGTAGTTCCCGGAGTAGTGGTCAGCGCCGGCATTGAAGGCGTTGTTGATCATGTCCCGCGACTTCTTGCGGTTGGTCTGGCTCAGGCCGAACTTCAGCTGGTCGATGTAGAACCGGTCCAGCTTCCAGTCAAGGTTGGCCGTGGCGCCGTTGATCTTGTCGTCGATGTTGTCGCCGGCGCGGCTGTAGTAGTGGGTGTTGAAGTCGCTGGCCTTGAACAGGCCCTGCGCCAGGCCGGTCTGCAGATCGCGGCCGTCGGCGAACGTGGTCTTCACGTCGGGCACGGCCGAGCCGGTCAGCTGGATGCGCGTCACGTTGGGCTGGTTCATGCGCAGCACGACGTAGCTGTCGTTGCCGCCGGAGTGGCGCTTGGAGGTGGACTCGTAGATGTCGCCCGTCAGCGTCAGGCTCGGCGAGAGCTTCCATTCCGCATTCGCGCCGTACAGCGCGGTGTCCACCACGCGGTACTCGGTCTTGTTCAACAGTTCGGGGTTGAGCCGCATGTCGGCGGCCGGGTTGTCCAGCGTCAGGTCGGTGACGACGCCGTTGTTGATCTTGATGTTGGACCAACGGCTGGGCAGGTCCTGCTCGCCCGGCTCGGTCGCCTTCTTGCCGGGTGCGTACAGCGGGTAGAACGACAGCTGGTAGCCCACCTGCGGCGAGTCCAGCCGCGTCTTGAAGCCGTCGACGATGACCTTCACGTTGCTGGTCGGCCGCCACTCGATCTTGCCCGACACCGCCAGGCGCTCCTTCTTCTCCATGATGGAGCCAAAGCGGAACTGGCCCGGGCCGATCAGGCCTTCCTCCTCCGGATCGAGCACGCCGTTGTTGTTGGGGTCGATGGCGCCACCCCAGGTGTTGCCCCAGGGCCAGAAGAGCTCCGGCTTGTTCGGCGCCGGGTTCCTGCTCCAGCCGCCGTCGTTGCCGGCCGTGTCGGTCCGCACATCGCGCTTCGCATACACGACGCCCAGCAGCACGCCCACCTCGTTGCCGAAGGTGTTGCTGTAGGTGCCTGACAGCTTGGTGCCGTTGAGGCTGCTCATCTGGTTGCGGTCGGCCTCCAGGCGCAGCAGGCCGCGCTGGCCCTTCTGGTCGAACGGGCTGGCGGAGCGCAGGTTCACCAGACCGCCGATGGCGCCTTCGATGAGGGACGCCTGGGCGGACTTGACGACGTCGGCGCCGTTGATGACGTCGGCGGGCAGCACGTCATAGGCGAAGTAGCGGCCGGCGCTGTCCGTGCCCAGCAGGCGGTTGTTGAAGGTCGTGATCGTGTACTCGGGGCCCAGGCCGCGGATGCTGACCTTCTGGCCTTCACCGCCTGCCGTGCGCGAGATCGACACGCCGGTGATGTGGCTCAGCGAATCGGCCACGTTGTTGTCGGGGAAGCGGCCCAGCTCGGTCGCGCTGATGCTGTCCTGCACGCCGGCGGCGTTGCGCTTGAGCGCCAGCGACTTCTGCAGGCTGGCGCGGGTGCCGGTGACTTCCACGCGCTCCAGCGTGTCGGCCTCTCCCTTGGCCGCAGCCTCCTGGGCGAACGCCGGTACCGCGGCGCCAGCGGCGGCCACGGTCAGCAGGCCAGCCACCGTCAGCGGGTGCAGGGCAAAACGGGGTTGCAGTCGAGGACTCATCGAACGGTTCCTTTTATGTCGCGCCCGCCGCCGTCAGGGCAGCGGGAAGCAAATCGGCTTGTTGTTGCCGGGGCAGCTCTCCCCCGGTGCGTTGTGCCGGCTCTGGAATGCCCCGAACCGGCTTGCCGCAAGTCTACGAATTCTTTCGTTTGATTTCGTATAGAGTTTTCACCGATGCCAAATGCTTTCGTTGCATCATGCCACGAAAGGCTTCCGCCCCGCTGACAGAGAGAGGACGGCGTGAGCTATATGGGAATCGATCCCCCAACTTGGGGATTTGGCATACGAAAGGGCTTTCGCCGTTGTGTTTTCGTTTTTGTTCGTTTATGCTTTCGCTCGAAAGTCGCAATGACGCCTTCTGTCCACCCGAAAGACACCCGATGCAGAGCAACTGGCTCACGTACACGCTGATCACAACCCTGCTGTGGGGGGTGTGGGGCGCCTTCACCGGCCTGCCGGCCGAGCACGGCTTTCCGGACACGCTGATCTACGCCGTCTGGGCGCTGACGATGGCGGTGCCCGCCGTCATCGTGCTGGCCCGCGCCGGCTGGCGCCTGGACCGCGACCGCCGCTCCGTCGTGCTGGGCCTGGCCGTGGGCCTGCTGGGCGCCGGCGGCCAGATGCTGCTGTTCCGCGCCGTGCAGTCCGGCCCGGCCTACCTGATCTTCCCCATCGTCTCGCTGTCGCCGGCGCTGACCATCGCGCTGTCGTTCGGCCTGCTGGGCGAGCGCACCGGGCGCCTGGGCATGGCCGGCATCGCGCTGGCGCTGTGCTCGCTGCCGCTGTTCGACCTGCAACTGGGCCAGGGCGGCCAGGCCATCGGCCTGTGGTTCGTTCTGGCGCTGGCCGTGCTCGTCGCCTGGGGCCTGCAGGCCTACTTCATCAAGCTGGCCACCGCGGGCACCAGCGCCGAGAGCATCTTTTTCTACATGGCCGTCGGTGCGCTGGCCTGCGTGCCCGCAGCGCTGTGGATGACGGACTTCTCCCAGCCCATCAACTGGGGCTGGCAGGGCCCAGGCCTCGCGGCGGTCATCCAGGTGTTGAACGCCGTCGGCGCGCTGACGCTGGTCTACGCCTTCCGCTACGGCAAGGCCATGGTCGTCGCGCCGCTGGTCAACGCCGGCGGCCCGCTGCTGACGGCAGTGCTGTCCATGGCCGTCAGCGGCACCGCGCCCAGCGGCGCCAAGCTGGCCGGCATCGCGCTGGCCCTGCTCGCCGCGCTGCTGCTGGCGCTGCAGCCCGAAACCCCTTCCTCCTCTTCTCAACCCGTTCAAGGAGACGCCGCATGAAGCTCATGCTCGACCTCGTGCGCCGCCACAAGCAAGCCGCCCACGGCTCAGCCGCCGTCGGCATTCCCTCGGTCTGTTCCGCCCACCCCGTCGTCATTGCCGCCACGCTGCGCGAATGCGCCGCGCAAGGCCGCCCGGCGCTCATCGAGGCCACGTCCAACCAGGTCAACCAGGACGGCGGCTACACCGGCATGACGCCGCTGGACTTTCGCCGCTACGTGCAAGGCATGGCAGAAGCCGAAGGCCTGGCGCCGGAGCTGTTGCTGCTGGGCGGCGACCACCTCGGCCCCAACGCCTGGCGCAAGCTGCCGGCCGAGGCCGCGATGGCCAAGGCCGAGGTGATGGTGGCGCAGTACGTGGCGGCGGGCTTCCGCAAGATCCACCTCGACTGCTCCATGTCCTGCGCCGGCGACCCGGTGCCGCTGCCCGAGCCCGAGATCGCTGCGCGCGCCGTGCGCCTGTGCCATGCGGCCGAGCAGGCCTGGGCTGCGAGCGCCGACCGCGGCGACCCGCCCGTCTACGTCATCGGCACCGAGGTACCCGTGCCCGGCGGCGCGCATGAAGACCTCGGCGAGCTGGCCGTGACCTCGCCCGAGGCCGCCTCGTCCACGCTGGAGCTGCATCGCCACGCCTTTGCCCGCGCCGGCCTGGAGGCGGCCTGGGAGCGCGTCGTCGCGATGGTCGTGCAGCCCGGCGTCGAGTTCGACCACCACAAGGTCATCGACTACCGGCCCGAGAAGGCTCAAGCCCTGAGCGCCTTCATCGCGGCGCAACCCGGCCTTGTCTTCGAGGCCCACTCGACCGACTACCAGACGCCCGAGCACCTGGCCCAGCTGGCGCGCGACCACTTCGCCATCCTGAAGGTCGGCCCCGGCGTGACCTTTGCGCTGCGCGAGACGCTGTGGGCGCTGGCCGCCGTGGAGCGCGAATGGGTGGGCGACGGCGAAGGCCTGGTCGACACCGTGCTGGGCGTCATGCGCGCCGAGCCCGAGCACTGGCGCGGCTATTACCAGGACCCGGCACGGCTGCACGTGGACCTGGCCTACAGCCTGAGCGACCGCATCCGCTACTACTGGGCCCACCCCGCGGTGCGCGAGGCCTGCCGGACCATGCTGGCCCGCCTGGACGCCGCGCCGCCGCCGCTGACGCTGCTCAGCCAGTACCTGCCACGCCAGTACGAGGCCGTGCGCGAAGGCCGCATCACTTCCCGCACCGACGCCTTGCTGCGCGACGGGACCGTTCAAGCGCTCCGTCCCTACCTCCACGCTTGCGCAGCTTGATTGATCTCCACATGACCTTGCTCCACCTCGACCCCACCGACCTCGACCACCGCGGCGCCGCGCACACGGCCCGCGAGATCGCCCATCAGCCCGCCGTCTGGCAGACGGTCTACGAGCAACTGCAGGCCGAGCGCCCGTCGCTCGACGCCTTCCTGAACCCGCTGCTGGCGCTGCCCAACCTGCGCATCGTGCTGACCGGTGCCGGCAGCTCGTCCTTCATCGGCCAATGCCTGGCACCGGCCCTGCTGCGCCTGCTGGGCCAGCGCCCCGGCATCCGCGTCGAGGCGGTGGCGACGACCGACATCGTCTCCAGCCCCGAGCAGTGCCTGCAGCCCGAGGTGCCGACGCTGCTCGTCTCCTTCGCCCGCTCCGGCAACAGCCCCGAGAGCCTGGCCGCCGTGGAGCTGGCCGACCGCTTCGTCAAGACTTGCCACCACCTCGTCATCACCTGCGCGGTCGACGGCACGTTGAACCGCCGCATGGCCGGCCAGACGGGCGCCCAGGTGCTGCTGCTGCCCGACGAGACGAATGACCGCGCGTTTGCAATGACGTCCAGCTTCAGCGGCATGCTGCTGGCCGCCGCCTGGGCGTTCGGCCTGCCTCTAGCGCCGGTGACCGAGCTGGCCCGCGCTGCGCAGGCGCTGGCCGAAGGCGAAACAGACCGCCTTTACACGCTGACCGAGAAGCCGTTTGAACGCGTCGTCTTCCTCGGCAGCAACACGCTGCTGGGGCTGGCCCGCGAAGCCGCGCTGAAGATGCTGGAGCTGACCGACGGCAAGCTCGTCGCGATGGCCGACTCGACGCTCGGATTCCGCCACGGGCCCAAGACCATCCTGAACGACCACACGCTGGTCGTCATCATCCTGTCCAACGACCCCTACACGCGCCAGTACGACCTCGACCTGCTGCGCGAGCTGCGCCAGCAAGGGCCGGCCCGCGTGCTGGCGCTGCGGACCCATGCACTGAACGGTGTCGAGGCTCCGCATGCCGATGACGTCCACCTGTCGCTGTCCGCGTCCGCGCCGGACCTCGCGCTCGCGCCCGTGGCGCTGGTGTTCGCGCAATGCCTGGCCCTGCTCGCGTCGCTGCAGCTCGGCATCACGCCGGACAACCCCAGCGCCTCGGGCACCGTGACCCGGGTCGTCAGCGGTGTCACCATCCATCCCGTGAACCCCGACGCGCAGCAAAACAAATGAGCGGCCTTTTCCTCGGCATCGACGGCGGCGGCACCAAGACCGCCTTCGTCCTCGTGGACGAAGGCGGCCGCCTGCTCGCGCGCCACGAGTCGACGACGAGCTACTACATCGAGATCGGCTTCGACGCACTGCGTGCGCTGCTGCGCGACGGCGTGCAGACAACCCTACGGCAAGCCGGCGTCATGGCAGGCGACATCGCCTACACCTTTGCCGGCCTGCCCGCCCACGGCGAGGACAGCGAGCTGCTGGCCTCGTTCGACGCGCTGCTGGCCGATCTGCTGCCGCGCCACCGCATCGGCAACGACATGGTCTGCAGCTGGGCCGGCTCCCTGGCCGGCGCGGATGGCATCAGCCTGGTTGCCGGCACCGGCTCCATCGCCTACGGCGAGTGGATGGGCCGCGGCGCGCGCTGCGGTGGCTGGGGCGAGGTGTTCGGCGACGAGGGCTCGGCCCACTGGTTGGCGCGCGAGGTGCTGGCGCTGTTCTCGCGCATGGCCGACTGCCGCGCCGAGCCCGGCCCGCTGCTGGGCCTGGTGCGTGAGCACTTCGAGTTGACCCACGACCTGGACCTGTGCGGCGAGATCAACGGCAGCGCCGCGCGCAGCGAGCTGGCCCAGATCGCTCGCCTGGCGACGGCCGCCGCCCAGGCCGGTGACGTGCAGGCGCGCCAGTTGCTCGTGCGCGCCGGTGACGAGCTGGCCGCGCTGGCCGCCGGCGTGGCGCGCAGCCTGGGCGTGGCGGGCATCCAGGCGGTGCCCGTGTCGTATTCCGGCGGCGTGTTCGCGGCCGGCGAGCTGGTGCTGGGCCCGCTGCAGGCGGCGCTGGCCCGCCGACTGCCGGGTGCCACGCTGAAGACGCCGCGCTTCGGCCCCGAGCTGGGGGCGGCCTTGTATGCCGCACGCCTGGCCGGCCGGCCCCTGTCGGCCGAGGCGCTCGCCAGGCTGCAGGCCTGAGCCGGCCATATCATTCGAAAGTCGGCTTCACCCTTCGACGTTTCGCTCCCCGCATGCCTGCCTCCCTCTCCCTGCCCGCGAAAACCGAAAGCCCGCTGCTCATCGACGAGCGGCGCCGGCTGATCCGCGAGCTGGTGCAGAGCCAGGGCCGCGTGACGGTGGACGAACTGGCCGAGCGCTTCGGCACCTCCGTCGTCACCATCCGCAGCGACCTGAATTCGCTCGCCTCCACCGGCGCCGTGTTGCGCACCCACGGCGGCGCGCTGGCTCAGCGCGACACCGAGGAAGTGCCCATCGGCGTGAAGCAGAAGCTGCGCCACGAGCAGAAGGCGCGCATCGCCGCCGAAGCCGCCAAGCTGATCCGCGACGGCGAGACCATCCTGCTCGACTCGGGCTCCACGACGGAAGAGATCGCCAAGCAGATCCGCGGCCTGCGGCTGAACTCGCTGAACGTCATCACCAACGCGCTGAACATCGCGGCGCTGCTGGCCACCGTGCCGCACGTCAACCTCATCATGCCGGGCGGCCAGCTGCGCCCCAACTCGTACTCGCTGTCCGGCCCCCAGGCCGTGGCCGCGCTGCAGGGCCTGTATGCCGACCGCCTCTTCCTCGGCGTCGACAGCCTCGACCCCGACATCGGCCTGATGACGCCCCACCTGCTGGAGGCGCAGCTCAACGCCCAGATGATGAAGATCAGCCGCCAGGTCGTCGCCGTGGCGGACGCGTCCAAGCTGATGAAGCGCAACCTCTCCGTCATCGCGCCGGTGGAGCAGCTGGACATGCTGATCACCGACAGCGGGGCGGATCAGGCGATCGTGGATCAGTTGCGGGGACGGGGGATTGAAGTGGTGTTGGCTTAGGTCACGTCTCATGAAGCGAACCATGTCCATTACGAATAGGAAAGCGAGCCCTCGTCCGCTCTTTGTCGAACCTGAGGGCGCGGACTATTGGATGCTTCCAGAGCAGACTTTCGTGTTGCACGCCGACGTCGCCAGCGAGGAGGCCCAATTCGAACTGTGGGATGACGAGGATGGGTTGTCAGTGTTTCCTTCAGAGGGCATGGCTTTCATCGCCGTTTTCGCTGAAGGGCAGCAGCTGGAATGCGGGCATCAAAGGCCCGTATGAACCCGGGTCCGCAAACTGCGCCCGATAGAGGCGTATCTCTTGGCGGCAGCGACAAGAGGCGCGGCATGGATCTCTTCTTGGCTGGGTATCTGCCGGCGTGACTACGGCAGGCGGCTTAGGCCAGATCCCCTAGTCGCGCTGCCAAGTAGTCCAGAAAGCAGCGAATCCTCAACGCCAGCTCCGTGTTTCGGTAATACACCGCATGCACCGGCTGGCGGACTTCCACGGTGTCCTTGGCCAGTATCTGCACAAGGTCGCCGCGCTGGCGATCCTCGGCCGTCATGAAGTCCGCCAAACAGGCGATGCCCGCGCCCACTAGCGCCAGCTGCCGCACCGTCTCGCCACTGGAGGCGCGCATGGCCGGCGTGATCTCGTACCTTTCCCCCGCCGCACTCCTCAGCGGCCACTGGTTCAAGCTCTCGGGCTGCGTGAAGCCGATGCAGCTGTGCGCGCTCAGACCCGCCACGCTGCGCGGCCGGCCTGCGCGCTCCAGGTAGGCCGGGCTGGCCAGCACACGCAGCCGGTGGCTTCCCAGGGGCCGCGCATGCAGCGTCGAATCGCGCAGCGTGCCGATGCGGATGGCCACGTCGGTGCGCTGTTCGATGAGGTCGATGATGTCCTCGTTGCTGTTCAGCTCCAGCTCGATGTCGGGAAACTGGCGGCGGAAGTCGCTCACCAGCGGCACGATGACGTGCAGCATGAAGGGCGAGGCCGCGTTCACGCGCAGGCGCCCGGCGGGCTTTTGGCGGCACACGGCCATCTGCTCCTCGGCGGCCTCGACCGACGCGAGGATGCCGCGCGCACTGGCCAGGAACAGCTGGCCCTCGGGCGTCAGCTCCAACCGGCGCGTGGTGCGCGTCAGCAGCGTGGTGCCCAGCTTCTCTTCCAGCCGGCCCAAGGCACGGCTGACACCCGACACCGTCTGCCCCAGCTGCTCGGCCGCGGCCGTGATGGAGCCGGTGTCGATGACGGTCGAGAACGCGAGCAGTTCGTCGAGGCTGGTTTTCATTATTGATTCCGAATCAAGAATATTCTGCTCGATACCGGCTTTTTCGGCATGAATGAAATCCACACACTGCGGGCCTTCGCAGTTTGTGGGAATCCACCATGCCTCTTGCCCTCCTTGCGCTGACGATCAGCGCCTTCGCCATCGGGACGACCGAGTTCGTCATCGTTGGCCTCATCCCCACGGTCGCGGCCGATCTCGGCATCACGCTGCCGTCCGCCGGCCTGCTGGTCAGCCTGTACGCGCTGGGCGTGGCCATCGGCGCGCCGGTGCTGACGGCGCTGACCGGCCGGCTGCCGCGCAAGGCGCTGCTGCTGGCGCTGATGGCGGTGTTCACCGCCGGCAACCTGCTGGCCTGGCAGGCACCCAGCTACGAGGCCCTCGTGGCCGCCCGCGTGCTGACGGGGCTGGCGCACGGCGTGTTCTTCTCCATCGGCTCCGCGCTGGCCACCAGCCTGGTGCCCAAGGAAAAGGCCGCCAGCGCCATCGCCATCATGTTCACGGGGCTGACGGTGGCGCTGGTCACCGGCGTGCCGCTGGGGACGTTCATCGGCCAGCACTTCGGCTGGCGCGCCACCTTCCTGGCCGTCGCGCTGCTGGGCGCCATCGCCTTTGTCGCGAGCCTGGTGGCCGTGCCGCGCGGCCTGCGCGGTACGCCACCGGCCACGCTGGCGCAGCAGGCCGGCGTGCTGGCGCAGCCGCGGCTGCTGCTGGTCTACGCCAAGACGGCCATCGGCTACGGCGGCACCTTCATCCCGTTCACCTTCCTGGCGCCGCTGCTGCAGGACGTGGCGGGCTTCAGCGCCGGCTCGGTGGGGCTGGTGATGCTGGTGTACGGCGTGTCCGTCGCGGTGGGCAACATCTGGGGCGGCAAGCTGGCTGACCGCAAGGGCCCCATCCCCGCGCTGCAGCTGATCTTCGCGCTGCTCGCTGCCGTGCTGTTCGTGCTGACCTTCACCATCCACGTCAAGGTGGCGGCGCTGGCCACCGTGCTGCTGTGGGGTGCGGTCGCGTTCGGCAACGTGCCGGGGCTGCAGCTGTACGTCGTTCGCCAGGCCGAGCGCTTCACGCCGCAGGCGGTGGACGTGGTTTCGGGGCTGAACATCGCCGCGTTCAACCTGGGCATCGCGTTCGCGGCCTGGGCGGGCGGGCTGATCGTTACGCACATCGGCCTGCAACACACGCCGTGGATAGGCGCGCTGGTCGTGCTCGTCGCGCTGGCGCTCACGACCTGGAGCGGCGTGCTGGACCGCCGCGAAGGCCGGCCGGCCCGCATGTTGGGCGGCACCCGCCCGCTCGCCCACTGATACACCTCACAAGGACATCGCCATGAAGATCGCTTCCCTGCTGCTGGCCCTTGCGCCGACGCACATCGCCTTTGCCGACACCTCGCTGGAACTCTGGCGCAGCTACGACGGCGTGACGTGGACGGCGCCCGCGCCGTATGCCGACTCGGCCAAGTCGCCCATCGCCGGCCTGCATTTCGACGCGAAGGGCCATGCCTACGTCAGCACGCCGCGCGTGCTGGCCGCGAACACGCCGGCCACGCTGAGCCGGCTGGACACCACCGTCGCCGACGGCCCGGCGCGCCTCACCGCCTTCCCGACTGCCGCCGCCAACGACCCGGCAGCCGACCCCGCCACGCACCTGCGCAGCGTGCTGGGCTTTCACATCGACCGCCGCAACGGCTGGTTGTGGGCGCTGGACCAGGGCTTTGTCGCCGGCGAGGCCGAGGCACCGGCCGGTGCGCAGAAGGTGCTGGTGTTCGCGCTGGCGACGGGCAAGCTGGTAAAGGCGCTGCCGCTGGACGGCGTGGCCGACCGGCGCGGCAGCTTCCTGAACGACATCGCCGTGGACGAGCGCCGCCGCGTGGCCTTCATCTCCGACAGCGGCCTGCGCAGCGCGCCGGACAACCAGGCCGGGCTGATCTTGCTGGACTTCGCTTCAGGCGACGCGCGCCGCGTGCTGCACCGCCACGCCAGCGTGCTGCCCGAGCCCGGTGCAAAGGTCGTGTCGCACGGCGCCGAGGTGTGGCCCGGCAACCCGCTGACGCTGGGCGTGAACGGCATCGGCCTGTCGCCCGCCGGCGCCACGCTGTACTGGGCCGTCACGACCGGCACGCACCTGTTCTCGTTGCCCACCGCGCTGCTGCGCGACGCGAAGGCGAGCGACGCCCAACTGGCTGGCGCCGTGCGCGAGCTGGGCGACGTGGGTGGCAACACCGACGGCCTGGTCGTCGCCGCCGATGGTGCGGTCTACATCACCGACGTGACGCGCAATGGCATCACGCGCTATGACCCGCGCACCGGCCGCTTCACGCTGGCGGGCGCCAGCGACGGCGTGCACTGGCCCGACACCCCGGCGCTGCTGCCGAACGGCGATCTCGTCTTCACCGCCAGCGCGCTGAACGACCACTTCGCCGGCCGCGTGGCTGCGGGCCAGGAGCGCTACGAGCTGTGGCGGCTGCCGCTGCGCGGCCGCAAGTGAGTCACGCCGGCACGACGGCCGTGACCTCGATCTCGACCTTGGCCCGGTCCTCCATCAGCGCCGACACCTGCACGGCGCTCATGGCGATGCCGTAGTCGCGGCCCAGCACCTCGCGGTAGGCCTGGCCCACCTCACGGCCGCGGGCGATGTACTCGCGCTTGTCGATGAGGTACCAGGTCATGCGCACGATGTGCTCGGGCGCAGCCTGCGCCTCGGCCAGCACGGCGCGGACGTTGAGCAGCGTCTGGCGCACCTGGGCGATGAAGTCGTCGCTGTCGAACTCGCAGCGCTCGTTCCAGCCGATCTGGCCGGCGACGAACACCTGCCGCCCACTGGCCGCCACGCCGTTGGCATAGCCGCGCGGTTGCACCCAGCCCGCGGGTTGGAGGATCTGCTTGGCGTTGTTGTTCATGGTGGTGTCTCCTGTTGTGCGGCGAGCGAGCGCTGCAAGGCGGCGCGCAGATCGTCGGGGAAGGCCTGGGGCTTGTGCGTGGCGAGTGACGTGCAGACCAGCACCTGCGTGAACTCGACACGCGGGCCGTCGTCGCCAAGGAAGCTGATGTGCAGCTTGATCGAGCTGCCGCCCAGGCGGGCTATGTGGATGCGCTGCGTGAGCCGGTCGCCGTGGCGGCTGACGCGCAGGAAGCGGGTGTCCAGCTGCGCCGTCGGCATGCCGACCTGGCGCTGGCCGATCAGCACGTCGAACGGCAGGCCCAGTGCCTGCGCGAACCAGTCCTCGATCAGCTCGTTCAGCATCTCGAAGTAGCGCGGGTAATAAACGATGCCCGCGGGGTCGCAGTGGCCGAAACGCACCAGCTGCTCGCGAATGAAAGCGGCGGGCTTCATCACACCCCCAGATGCTTGTGCCACAAGGCTGGCTCGGCTGCGAGCGCCGCCGAGGGGCCGGCCCAGGCGACCTGGCCGCGCTCGACCAGCGTGTGATGGTCGGCCAGGCGGATCAGCCGCTGCACGTACTTGTCGACGACGAGGATGGTCTGGCCCGCGCTGCGCAGCAGGTCCAGGCAGCGCCAGATCTCCTCGCGCACGAGGGGCGCCAGGCCTTCGGTGGCCTCGTCCAGCACCAGCAGCCGAGGGTTGGTGACCAGCGCCCGGCCGATGGCCAGCATCTGCTGCTCGCCGCCCGACAGTTGCTGGCCCGAATGGCCGGCACGCTCGGCCAGACGTGGGAACAGCTCGAACACGCGCGCCGTGGTCCACGGCTCGCGCGCGCAGCTGCGGTTGGCCGAGAAGGCGTCCAGGTGCTCGCGCACGTTCAGGTTGGGGAAGACCTGCCGCCCCTCGGGCACCAGCGCCAGCCCCAGCCGCGCGATGCGGTCCGCCGACCAGCCGGTGATGTCCTCACCGCAGAAGCGGATGCGGCCGCCCGTGGGCTTCAGCCAGCCGCACAGGCAGCGCAGCAGCGTGCTCTTGCCCATGCCGTTGCGGCCCAGCAGCGTGGCGACCTCGCCCGGCTGCATGGTCAGGCCCATGCCGAACAGCACCTGGCTGGCGCCATAGCCGGCCTGCAGGTTCTCGATGTGCAGCAACGCCGTCACGACACCGCCTCCAGCTCGTCACCCAGGTAGGCGCGGCGCACGTCGGGGTGGTCGCGGATGACCTGTGGCACATCGCTGGCGATGACGCGGCCGCCCACCAACGTCGAGATGCGATCAGCGAGCAGGAACACGGCGTCCATGTCGTGCTCGACGAGCAGCAGCGTCAGGCCCTCGGCCTTCAGGGCCTGCAGCAGCTCGACCATGCGTGCCGATTCGTCCGGCCCCATGCCGGCCAGCGGCTCGTCCAGCAGCAGCAGGCGTGGCCTGGCGGCCAGCGCCAGGCCCACTTCGAGCTGGCGCTGCTCGCCGTGGGCCAGTTCGCCGGCGACGCGGTCCGCCACGGCCGCCAAGCCGACGCGTTGCAGCAGCGCATCCGCCTCGGCGTGCGCGGCCGCGTCTGCCCGCGCGCTGCGCCACCACGGCGGCGCGCCTTCGCGGCGGGCCAGCACTGCCAGCACGAGGTTGTCGCGCACCGTGCAGGGTTGGAACAGGCTGGTGATCTGGAAGCTGCGCACCAGGCCGGCCTGCACGCGGTGCGCGATCCCTTGGCGCGTGACGTCCTGGCCGTCGAAGACGATGGCGCCGGCGTCGGGCACCAGCGCGCCGGAGATCTGGTGGATCAACGTCGTCTTGCCCGCGCCGTTCGGGCCGATCAGCGCATGCAGCTCGCCGGGCCTCACGTCAAAACTCGCGCCATCCGTCGCGGCCAGCGCACCGAAGCGCTTCACGAGCTGCCTGATCTCAAGCACGGCGCCCCTTCCAGCCCAGTCCCGCCAGGCCTCGCGGTGCGTACAGCACGACCAGCAGCAGCAAGGCGCCCAGCCCCAGCTGCCAGTGCAGCGTGTAGCCCGACAACAGCTCCTCCAGCAGCAGCAACGCCGCCGCACCCAGTGGCCCACCCCACAGCGCACCGGCGCCACCGATGATGACCATGACCATCAACTGGCCGGATTGGGACCAATGCATCAGGTGCGGCGACACCAGGCCGTTCAGGTTGGCCAGCAGCGCGCCCGCCAGGCCCGCAACGGCGCCCGCCAGCACGAAGGCCTGCCAGCGCAGCGCGAACACGCGGCCACCCGCCGCGGCGACACGCACCTCGTTCTCACGCGCGCCTTGCAGCAGCCAGCCGAACGGCGAGTTCACCAGGCGCTGCATCCCGGCCATGACAGCCGCGAAGAGCAGCAGCGCGACCCAGTAAAAGGTGGCGTCGTCCCTCAGTTCGACACCGAAACCGAGCACCGAACGCTGCGCCAGCGGCAGGCCGTCGTCGCCGCCATAGGCCTTCAGCGACACGGCCAGGAAATAGAACATCTGCGCGAAGGCCAGCGTGATCATGATGAAGTACACGCCGCGCGTGCGCAGGCTGATCGCGCCTATCACTGCGGCCGCCAGGGCGCTGACGCCCATCGCAACCGGCCACGCGATCCAGGCCGACGTGATGCAGGCATCCATCAGCACGCCTGTCGTGTACGCACCCAGGCCGATGAAGGCCGCATGGCCAAAGCTGACCAGGCCGCCAAAACCGAGGATGAGGTTGAGGCTGGAGGCAGCGATGGCGAAGATGAGGACGCGCGTCGCCACCACCGTGTAGAACTCCAGGCCCACGGCCTGCAGCAGCGGCGGCAATGCGGCGAGCGCGGCCAGCAACGGCCAGGTCCAGACCCCGAGGCCGCGGTGATGGAGGCGGCGCGGGTCAGCCATGGGCGGGGAAGAGGCCACGCGGTTTCCAGAACAGGATGGCGGCCATCAGCACGTAGATGAGGATGGAGGCCAGCGCCGGGCCCAGGTTGGACGCCACCTCCTGCGAGGCCAACTGGCGCAGTGCGGCCGGCAGCAGCGTGCGGCTGGCGGTGTCCACCAGGCCCACGAGCAGGGAGCCGACCAACGCCCCGCGCACCGAGCCTATGCCGCCGACGACGATGACGACGAAGGCGAGGATGAGGATGCTCTCGCCCATGCCTACCTGCACGGCCAGCAACGGCCCCAGCAGCGCGCCGGCCAGCGCGCACAGCGCCGCGCCGAAGCCGAACACGGCCGTGAACAGCGCGCGGATGTTGACGCCCATGGCCGTGGCCATCGGGCGGTTGGACGCGCCGGCCCGTACCCAGGCGCCGTAGCGCGTGCGCGTCACCAGCACCCACAGCAGCAGCGCAACGGCCAGGCCCACGCCGATGATGAGAAGGCGGTAGGCGGGGTACATGAGGCCGGGCAGCAGTTCGACCGGGCCGGACAGCGCGGCGGGCGTGTTGAGCATCAGCGGCTGGTCGCCCCAGAGAATGCGCACGCCCTCGTTGAGCATCAGGATGAGGGCGAAGGTGGCGAGGACCTGGCTGAGGTGGTCGCGGGCGTAGAGGCGTCTGAGCAGCGTCACTTCGAGCAGCATGCCCAGGATGGCGGTGCCGGCGATGGCGACGACCACGGCCAGCAGGAAGGAGCCGGTCGCTGCGGCCGTGGCGGCAGCGAGGTAGGCGCCGACCATGTACAGCGAGCCATGGGCCAGGTTGATCATGTCCATGATGCCGAACACGAGCGTGAGGCCGGCGGCGAGCAGGAAGAGCATCAGGCCGAATTGGAGCCCGTTGAGGAGCTGCTCGGTGATGAGGATCCAGTCCATGTCAGCGGGTTGGTTCGGTTGATTGGCAGCACTTGGTTGGCGCCACCATGCCGGGAGTCCCGCCCGGCGGCGGGGTAACTTTCTTCTGCGGCGCCAGAAGAAAGTCACCAAAGAAGAGGCGCTGAACCGCACACCGTCGCGTCGCCGCGGAGAGCGGCGCGCGAAAACGTTCGATGGCATGACGCATAGACGCGAACCGCTTCGCTCTCGCTGCCGTCCCTATGACGAGGGCCACAAATCGCCGCTTCACGCCGGTTAACGCCGGCTGCACGCCGGGCTCACCAGGGGGTACCGCGTCGCTGGTGCGACGCCGCAGGGATTGAGCGGCGCAGTGTTGGGGTTCGCTGTGCTCACCCCAACCTACGAAGGCCCAACGGACCGTCGCACCATCGCGTCGCCCGAGCGACGCTGTCTTTGGTGTTCCTCGTGAGCACGGCGTGCAGCCGCGCGTTAAGCGGGCAGGTGATGCGATGAATGAAGCTGGTGACAAGGACAGCAGCGAGAGCGCAGCGGGTCGCGTCTGCCCACTCACCGAGCTGCTGTTGCCATGCGCAGCGAGGGCCTGTGGTGCTCGTGTGCGGTTCAGGGCCTCTTCTTTGGTGACTTTCTTCTGGCCCCGCAGAAGAAAGTTACCCGGCCGCCGGGACGGACTCCCGGCAATGCACCGAGGAGCTACACGTTTCGCAAAGGCACCCCGCATCACTCGACCCATCTCAACTCATCTTGCAAGCAGCAACGTAAGCATCCTCATGCTGCGTAAAGATCTTCCCCATGGTCCGGTTCGTGACCCGCCCCTGGCCATCCTTCGTGATGACGCGCAGGTAGTAGTCCTGCACCGGGTACTGGTTGCGGTTGAACTTGAACGGCCCCCGCACCGATTCGAACTTCGCCGCCTTGATCGCCTTCAGCAAGGCCGGCTTGTCCTCCACCTTCCCCTTCACGTCGCGCACCGCCGCATTCATCAGCAGCGCCGCGTCGTACCCCTGGCTCGCGTACAGCGACGGCAGCCGCCCGTAGTCCTTCACGAAGTCGGCCACGAACTTCTTGTTCGCCGCGTTGTCCATGTCATGCGCCCAATGCGAGCTGTTGAACATGCCCAGCATGGGCTCGCCCACGGCCTTGATGACGTCCTCGTCGGCCGAGAAGCCCGGACCAAACAGCGTCACGTCCTTGGACAGCCCCGCGCCGACGAACTGCTTGATGAAGTTGATGCCCATGCCACCGGGCAGGAAGATGTACATCGCGTCCGGCTTGGCCGCGCGCGCCTGCGCCAGCTCGGCCGCGTAGTCCAGCTGGCCCAGCTTGGTGTAGATCTCCTCCACAACCGCGCCCTTGTAGTAGCGCTTGAAGCCCGCCATCGCGTCCTTGCCGCCCGGGTAGTTGGGCGCCAGCAGCACCACTTTCTTGAACCCCTTCTCGGCCACCGTCCTGCCCACGGCCTCGTGCAGGTTGTCGTTCTGCCAGGCGACGTTGAAGAAGTACGGGTTGCACTGCTCGCCGGCGTACTGCGAGGGGCCGGCGTTGGCGCTGATGTAGGGGATCTTGGCGTCGAACACCGACGGCCCCACGGCCAGCATCACGTTGGAGAAGACGATGCCGGTCATGAAGTCGACCTTGTCGCGCTTGATCAGGCGCTCGGCGCTCTGCTTGGCGACCTCGGGGTTCTGCTGGTCGTCGGCCGTGACCATCTCCACGGGCAGGCCGCCGAACTTGCCGCCGCTGTGCTTCAGGCCCAGCGCAAAGCCGTCGCGGATGTCCACGCCCAGGCCCGCGCCGGGTCCGGACAGCGTGCTGAGGAAACCGATCTTGAGCTTGTCCGCCGCCTCGGCCGCAGGCAGCAGGGACGTGGCCAGAACCAGGGCAACCAGGGTCTTCTTCATGTGCGGGATCTCCACGGAAAAGGTCAGGCAGTGTCTCTGAGCTTGAAGCGCTGCAGCTTGCCGGTTTCGGTGCGCGGCAGCTGGGTGCGGAACTCGATGGCGCGCGGATATTTGTAGGGCGCGATGGTCGCCTTCACGTGTTCCTGCAGCGCGCGCGTGTCGCCTTCATGGCCGGCACGCAGCACGACGAAGGCCTTCACGAGCTGGCCGCGTTCCTCGTCCGGCACGCCGATGACGGCGCACTCGGCGACGGCCGGGTGGCTCAGCAGCGCGGCCTCGACCTCGGGGCCGGCGATGTTGTAGCCGCCCGAGATGATCATGTCGTCGGTGCGCGCCTGGTAGACGTAGTAGCCGTCGCTGTCGATGAGGTAGGAGTCGCCGGTCAGGTTCCAGCCGTCCTGCACGTATTGATGCTGACGCTCGTCGGCCAGATAACGGCAGCCGGTCGGGCCCTTGATGGCCAGGTGGCCGACCTTGCCCGCCGGCAGCGGCTGGCCGCCGTCGTCGAGGATGCAGGCCTGGTAGCCGGGCACGGGCTTGCCGGTGGCGCCGGGCTTGACGGTCTCTTCGGTGTGCGAGATGAAGATGTGCAGCAGCTCGGTCGCGCCGATGCCGTCGATCAGCTCGATGCCGGTGACCTGCTTCCACAGCGCGCGCGTCGCCGCCGGCAGCGCCTCGCCAGCGCTGACGCATTTGCGCAGGGAAGAGACGTCGACCTTGCCGACCAGCGGCGCCATCGCGCGGTAGGACGTGGGCGCCGTGAAGCAGACGGTCGCGCGGTGCTCGGCGATGGCCGCCAGCAGCGCATCGGGCGCCGGCTCCTCCAGCAGCACGGTGGACGCGCCCACGCTCATCGGGAACAGCAGCAGGCCGCCCAGCCCGAAGGTGAAGGCCAGCGGCGGGCTGCCGATGAAGACGTCGCTGTCATCCGCACGCAGGCAGTGCGGCGGCCAGCAGCGGCAGATCGCGAGGATGTCGCGATGGAAATGCATCGTGCCCTTGGGCTGGCCGGTCGTGCCGGACGTGAACGCGATGAGCGCGCAGTCATCGCTGGCCGTGTCGACGGTGTCGAACCCCGCCGGCTGCCGCGCCGCGCGGGCTTCCAGGCCATCGGGCTCGGGGCTGCGGAAGTGGCAGATGCCGCGCAGCACCGGGTTCTGCAACTGCGCCGCAGCCAGTTCATCTGCCAGCGCCGCGTCGCACAGCGCGTGCGTGACCTCGGCCTTCGCGATGACCTTGCCCAGCTCGACGGCGCGCAGCAGCGGCATCGTCGCCACCGCGATGGCGCCGGCCTTGATGACGGCAAACCAGCAGGCGGCCAGCTGCGGCGTGTTGGCGCCGCGCAGCAAGACCCGGTTGCCGGGCAGCACGCCCAGCTCTTCGACCAGCACGTTGGCAATGCGGTTGGCCTGGTCCTGCAGCTCGGCATAGGTCCAGCGCACGCCGGCGCCTTGCACGCAGGGGCGGTCGCCGTGGCCCTGCGCCACCCAGCGGTCCAGCAGCTCGGTCGCCGCGTTCAGTCGGGGGCCGAACTGCAGCTCGGGCAGGTCGAACACCAGCTCCGGCCACTGATCCTGCGGCGGGAGATGGTCTCTGGCGAAGGTATCGATGTGGGCCGAAGGATTCACGGCTCAGCCTTTCAGCAGTTCGCGACCAATGATCAATTGCTGCACTTCGCTGGCGCCTTCGTAGATGCGCAGCGCGCGGATCTCGCGGTACAGCGACTCGACGATCTCGCCGCGCCGCACGCCACGGCCGCCGAACAGCTGCACCGCGGCGTCGATGACCTGCTGCGCGCCCTCGGTCGCCATCAGCTTGGCCATCGCGGCCTCCTTGGTGATGGTCTTGCCCTGGTCGCGCAGCCACGCGGCGCGGTAGACCATCAGCGCGGACGAGTCCACCGTGCAGGCCATGTCCGCCAGCTTGGCCTGCGTCAGCGGCAGGTCGGCCAGCCGCGCGCCGAACATGGGGCGGGACTTGGCCTGGGTCAGGCCTTCCTGCAAGGCGCGGCGGGCGAAGCCCAGCGCCGCGGCGGCCACCGACGTGCGGAACACGTCCAGCGTCCGCATCGCCAGCTTGAAGCCCTCGCCGGGCGCGCCCAGCATCTGCGACTTCGGCACCCGGCAGTTCGTGAAGCGCAGGCGCGCGAGCGGATGCGGCGCGATGACGTCTATGCGCTCGGCGATGTCGAAGCCGGGCAGGTCGGCGTCGACGATGAAGGCCGACAGGCCGCGCGAGCCGGGCGCTTCGCCGGTGCGCGCGAACAGCACGTAGAAGTCGGCGATGCCACCGTTGGAGATCCAGGTCTTCTCGCCGTTCAGCAGGAAAGCGTCGCCGTCCTCGGTGGCGGTGCACTGCATGGCCGCGACATCGGAGCCGGCCTCCGGTTCGGACAGCGCAAAGGCCGCCAACGCTTCGCCGCGTGCGACGCGCGGCAGATAACGCTCGCGCTGTGCCGGCGTGCCCTGGAGCGAGATCGCACCGGAGCCCAGGCCTTGCATCGCGAACGCGAAGTCGGCAAGGCCATCATGCCTGGCCAGCGTCTCGCGGATCAGGCAGATCGCACGCGTGTCGATGGCCTGGCCGTCACCGGCCACGGCATGCGCCAACCAGCCGGCCGCGCCCAGCTGGGCGACCAGCGATCGGCATCGCGCATCGATGTCGCCGTCATGGTCGACATGCTGCAGATGCTCGCCGCACCAGGCGTCCAGCGCCGCCGCCAGCTCGCGGTGCCTGGCGTCGAAGAAGGGCCAATCGAGGTGTTCCATGTCAGTCTCCCTGGAACACCGGCTTGCGCTTGGCGACGAAGGCCTCGTAGGCGCGGTGGAAGTCCTTGGTCATCATGCAGATGGCCTGCGCCTGCGCCTCGGACTCGATGGCTTCGTCCACGCCCATGGACCACTCCTGATGCAGCATGCGCTTGGTCATCGCGTGGCCGAAGTTCGGGCCCGACGCAATCTCGCCGGCCCAGGTCGTCGCTTCACTCAGCAGCTGCTCAGGGTCGACCAGGCGGTTCAGGAAACCCCAGGCCAGGCCCTCCTCGCCGCCCAGGCTGCGGCCGCTGTAAAGCAGGTCCGACGCACGGCCCTGGCCGACGATGCGCGGCAGCATCGCGCAAGCGCCCATGTCGCAGCCGGCCAGGCCCACGCGGGTGAACAAGAAGGCCGTCTTGCTGCGCGCGGTGCCCACGCGCAGGTCCGACGCCATGGCCATGATGGCGCCCGCGCCGGCGCAGACGCCGTCGATGGCCGCGACGATGGGCTGCGGGCAGGCGCGCATGGCCTTCACCAGGTCGCCCGTCATGCGCGTGAAGGCCAGCAGGTCGGGCATGCTCATGCCGGTCAGCGGGCCGATGATCTCGTGCACATCACCGCCCGAGCAGAAGTTGCCGCCGGCGCCCTGCACGACGATGGCGTTCACGTCGTCGACATAGCTGAGGCGGCGGAACAGGTCGCGCAGCTCGGCGTAGGACTCGAAGGTCAGCGGGTTCTTGCGCTCGGGCCGGTTCAGCGTGATGAGGCCGACCGCCCCCTGCTGCTGCCAGCCGAAGTGTTGGGGCGTGTAGCCGGCCAGGCTCTGGCTGTTGCCGGAGGTCAGGTGCGGGTTCATTGGGCGTCCTTCGCCAGATGCGTTTTCAGTTGCGCGAGCAGGTCGTGGACCTGGGTCTTTTGCGCGGGCGTCCAGCCTGCGAACAGCTCGACGATCCAGCCCTCGTGCGTGGCGGCCATGCGCTTGAACTGCCTGCGGCCCTGCGGCGTCAGCTTGACGATGAAGCTGCGGCGGTCGTCGATGCGGGTCTCGCGCAGCACTAGGCCTTCGGCTTCGAGCTGGTCGGTGATGCCGGTCACGTTGCCGCCGGTCACCATCAGCCGCTTGGACAGCTCGCGCATCGTCAACCCGTCGGGGTGGCGCTCCAGCTGCGCGAGCAGGTCGAAGCGCGGCAGCGTGGTGGCGAAGTCCGCGCGCAGCCGCTGGCGGATCTGGTCCTCCACGCGCGTCGTGCAGGACAACAGGCGCAGCCACAGCCTGAGCGCCTGGTGGTCGTCATCGGACAGGCGGGTTTCGAAGTCCATGGGTTCGGCCGACATCACATCGTCTCCCCGCCGCAGACGGCAATGGCCTGGCCGTTGACGCCCGCGGCGCCGACAAGCCACGCCACCGTGTCCGCCACCTCATCGGGCTGGATCAGCCGCCCCTGCGGGTTGGCCTTGGCCAGCTCCGCACGCGCCTGCTCCGGCGTGCGGCCGGTCTTGGCGACGATGGTGTCGATGGCCGACACGACGATGTCGGTCTCGGTGTAGCCGGGGCACACGGCATTGACCGTCACGCCCTTGGCCGCCACCTCCAGCGCCATCGCCCGCGTCAGCCCCAGCACGCCGTGCTTGGCAGCGCAGTAGGCTGCGACATAGGCATAGCCCTTCAGCGCCGCCGTGCTGGCCACGTTGATGATGCGGCCCTGCCTGCGCGTCAGCATGCCGGGCAGCACGGCGCGGCTGCAGAGGAATGTCCCGGTGAGGTTGACGTTCAGCAGGCGCTGCCAGACCTCCAGCGACGTGCGCGCCACCGGCGCCGTCTCGACCTGGCCGGCGTTGTTGACGAGGATGTCCACGTCGCCCACGGCTGCAAAGGCATCCGTGACGCTGTCTTCGTCGCCGACATCGCAGACCTGGATGGCGACGCCGCCCAGCGCGATCTGTTGAGCTTGCAGCCTGTCCAGGCTGCGCCCCATCAGCGTGACACGCAGGCCATCGGCCAGCAGCCGCTTCGCGATGGCGGCGCCGATGCCGCTGCCGCCGCCGGTGACTACCGCGTGTTCGTTCATACGCCCAGCGCCTTGTTCGCCAGTTCGGCCGCGGCCACGCCTGCCGAACGCTGGCGTTCGAACTCGCGCTCCAGCTGGCTCTTGCCCGACAGGTATTGTTTGGGCCATTCCAGGCCGATGGGGCCGGCGTAGCCGATGCGCGCGGCCTCGGTCAGCGTCCAGGCCGGGTTGGCCAGATGCGGCCGGGCGATGGCGCAGAGATCCGCACGACCGGACGCGACGATGCTGTTGACATGGTCGGCCTCGGAGATCGCACCGACGGCCATCGTCGCGATGCCCACGCGGTTGCGGATGCTTTCGGCAAACGGTGTCTGGTACATGCGACCATAGACGGGCTTCTGCGCCTTGCTGACCTGACCGGAGGACACGTCGATGAGGTCGGCCCCCGCGTCCTTGAACGCGGCGGCAATGGCCACGGCGTCCTCGGGTGTCGTGCCGCCCGGCACCCAGTCATGCGCCGAGATGCGCACCGACATCGGCCGGTCCAGCGGCCAGACCTCGCGCAGCACGGTGAAGACCTCCAGCGGGTAGCGCAGCCGGTTCTCCAGCGAGCCGCCGTAGTCGTCGTCGCGCTGGTTGGTCAGCGGCGAGATGAAGGCCGACAGCAGGTAGCCGTGGGCGCAGTGCAGCTCCAGCCAGTCGAAGCCGGCATCCGCGGCGCGGCCGGCGGCAGCGACGAAGTCCTCGCGCACGCGGTCCATGTCGGCGCGGGTCATCGCCTGTGCGACCTGGCTGATGCCAGGCAGGTACTGCTGCGTGGACGCGGCGATCAGCGGCCAGTTGCCACTGGGCAGCGGCTGGTCCTCGCCGTCCCAGGGCGCACGCGTGGAACCCTTGGGGCCGGCATGGCCCAGTTGCATCGCGATGCGGGCGCTGCTGCTGGCGTGCACATGCTCGACGATGCGCTGCCACGCCGCGCCCTGCGCTTCGTTCCACAGCCCCGGGCAGCCCGGCGTGATGCGTGCATCGGGCGACACGCAGGTCATCTCCGCAAACACCAGGCCAGCGCCGCCCAGCGCGCGTGCGCCGAGGTGGGCCAGGTGGTAGTCGCCGGGGATGCCGTCCACGCAGCTGTACTGCGCCATCGGCGACACGACGACGCGGTTCTTCAGCGTGACGCCGCGCAGCTTGAAGGGCGTGAACATCGGCGGCACGGCCGGGGCATTGGGGGCATCGACACCACTGCGACCCGCCAGCCAGCGCTCGAACTCGCTGACATAGCGCGCATCGCGCAGCCGCAGGTTCTCGTGCGAGATGCGCTGCGAGCGCGTCAACAGCGAATACGCGAACTGCTCGGGCGCCAGCCGCGCGTGCCGCTCGACGTTCTCGAACCACTCGGTGGAATTGCGCGCCGCGTTCTGGATGCGCAGCACCTCGATGCTGCGGCTGGCTTCGTAGGCCTTCAGCGCGGCGGTCAGGTCGTCGCCATGCGCGGCGATGTCGCGCGCCAGGTCGATCGCGTCTTCCAAGGCCAGCTTGGTGCCCGAGCCGATGGAGAAGTGGGCCGTGTGGGCCGCGTCGCCCATCAGCACGACGGGCGCCTTGCCGTTGTGGTGCACCCAGGTCTTGCAGACCACGCGCGGGAAGCGTATCCACGACGCCGACCCGCGCAGGTGGCTGGCGTTGGAGATCAGCGGGTGGCCGTCCAGCACCTTGGCGAAGAGCTTCTCGCAGAAGGCGATGCCGTCTTCCTTGCTCATGTCCTCCAGGCCCGCGGCGCGCCAGACGTCCTCGGGCGCCTCGACGATGAAGGTCGAATGCGTCGCGTCGAAGCGGTAGGCGTGCGCCTGGAACCAGCCCCATTCGGTCTGCTGGAAGTCGAAGGTGAAGGCGTCGAACAGTTTCGTCGTGCCCAGCCACACGAAGCGGCAGGCGCGAAGGTCGATGTCGGGCTGGTAGGTGGCGGCGTACTTCTGGCGGATGCGGCTGTTCAGCCCGTCGGCCGCGATGATGAGGTCGGCGTCGATGTCGGCGTCATCGGGCACGTCGGTCTCGTAGACCAGTTCGACGCCGAGCTGCTCGCAGCGCGACTGCAGGATGTTGAGCAGCTTCTTGCGGCCGATGCCGCAGAAGCCGTGCCCGCCCGAGACCATCGTGCGGCCGCCGATGTGCACGGCGATATCGTCCCAGTGGTTGAAGGCGTCGCTGATCTGCCCGGCCGTCGCGGCGTCGGCCTCGCGCAGCGCATCCACCGTCTGGTCGGACAGCACGACGCCCCAGCCAAAGGTGTCGCCCGCGCGGTTGCGCTCCAGCACCCGCACGACATGCGCCGGGTCGGCCTTCTTCATCAGCAGCGCGAAGTACAGGCCCGCCGGGCCGCCGCCGACACAGGTGATACGCATGGAGGACAACGCCTTTCTGCGTACAACTTTAGAAATCAATAGTTCAAACGTCAAGTAATTTGACAGGCCGCCCTTCGCCGGACAAACCCTGAGGTCGGGCTACTCCCAGCGCAGATGCACGACCCGGTAGCCCTTGGCCTTCAACGTCTGCAGCAGCGATGGCAGCGCCCTCGCCGTCTGGTCCTGCGCGTCGTGCAGCAAGACGATGCCGCCGCCGCTCTTGGCCAGCTGGCCCAGCAGCTTGTCGGCCAGCATCTGCGGCGTCTGGTCGGGCAGCCAATCCTCGGCGCCGGCGTCGATGGACATCACGGTCAGGCCGCGCTCGCGCAGCGCGGTCAGCAGCGGCTGTGTTTCTTCCAGGAAGGGAAAGCGGTAGGCCGCCGGCTCGCCACCCAGCGCGGCGCGGTAGGTGGCGACCATCGCGTCCAGGTCTGCCAGTTGGGCGCTGGAGGACAGTTGCGGGAAGTGATCGTGCCGGTAGCCGTGCATGCCCACGCTGTGGCCGGCCTCGCGCACCTGGCGGGCCAGCGCCGCGTGCTGGCGCATGGGCTCGCCGTTCATGAAGAAGCTGGCCTGCACGCATTGCTCGGCCAGGGCTTTCAGCACCAGCGGCGTCGACTCCGGGCGGGGGCCGTCGTCGAAGGTCAGCACGACCTCCTTGGCCGCCAGCGGCAGCGCCGCATGCTGGGCCGCACCCCAGGCGGCGCCCTCGCGCTTGAGCGTCAGCATGCGCGACGTGCCGAGCGCGTCGGCGCCGCATGCCGGTTGGGCGATGGCTGCCGCGAGGGCCATGCTGATCAGCAGGCTCATCAATGCCCTCCGGCGGGCGCGGCCTCGCCGTGGAACTCGGCCGCTTCCTCGTGGTCGTGCGGGAAGGGTGCCAGCCAGGCCAGCAGCACCGGCGGCACCGAGAAGACCAGCACCCAGCCGAAGAAGCCGACGTAATGGTGGTCGACGGCATTCCACAGCAGGCCGCTGACGCTGCCGGTCGACCACTTGGTCAGCGCCATGACACCGGTGGCCATCGCGTAGTGCGCCATGCGGAACGGGCCCGGGGCGATCTGCTGCATCATGTACAGCATGTGGCCCACCGAGCCCATGCCGAAGCCGAACTTCTCGATGGCGATGACGGTGGCGATCCAGACCGTGTCGGTCGGCATGGACTGCGCGAGATAGAAATAGGTCAGGTGCGGGATGTTGAGCACCAGGGCCAGCGTGAAGAAGCTGCGCGGCAGCGTGCGCCTGGCGACGAAGAAGCCGCCCAGGAAGGCGCCGGCAATGAAGGCCAGCGTGCCCACCGTGCCGTTGATGTGGCCCAGCGATTCGTTGTCCAGCCCCAGGCCGCCCGCGGCCACCGAGTCGAGCAGGAACAGCGGGCCGAACTTCTCGATGAAGCCCTCGCCGAAGCGGTAGAAGAAGATGACGGCCAACATCATCCAGATCTGCGGCTTCTGGAAGAACGTGACCCAGGCCTCGCGCATGCCCGTCATGCCCACCGCCAGGCCCTGGCCCTGCAGCGTGGACGGCGCGCCCGGCGGCAGCACGCGCCAGTGCCACAGGCCGAACAGCGCCATGGCGCCGGCGGCCAGCGACACGACGATGACCCAGCACTGCACCCAGCCCAGCCCGGCGTGGTTGTGCAGGTAGCCGGTCAGCGACACGAACAGGCCCGACGCGACGACCGCGCCCATGTTCCAGCACATGCCCTGCAGGCCGGAATAGCGCGCCTGGTCGGTCTTGGAGACGGTGGTCATGAAGACGCCGTCGGCGCAGGTGTCCTGCGTGGCCGACGCGAAACCGACGATCCAGAAGAAGGCCAGCGACAGCTTGAAGAAGCCCTCCAGCGGCAGGCACAGCGCCACGAGGCCCAGCGCGGCGGCCATCGTGAACTCCATGCTGATGACCCAGAAGCGCTTGCTGCGGTAGGTCTCCAGCAGCGGCGCCCACAGCGGCTTCAGCACCCAGGGCAGGTACATCTGCGAGGTGTAGAGCGCGATGTCCTCGTTGGACACGCCCAGGTTCTTGTAGATGATGGCCGCAACGACGCCGACCATGACATTGGGCAAGCCCATGGCCAGGTAGAGCGAAGGCACCCAGGTCAGCGGATGGCGGTAGGTCTGAGTCATGGTGAGCTGGGCTTCTGGGTGCCGTTGAGCAAGGCGAGCACGTCGGACGCCTCTTGGTTGGATTGCAGGGCTTGCAGTGCGGCGCGGGCCCTGTCGGTGCCCTCGCCGCCGTGCGGGTTGCTGGCCAGCGACTGCAGCGCGCGCAAGGCCTTTTCGCGGTCGCCGCGGTCGCCGGACTGCAGGTGCACGTTGACGGCCAGGTAGGCATAGGCCGGCACCTGGGGCTCGAGCACGGTGGCGCCTTCGGCCGCCCTGCTCAGGCCGGCGCTGGGGCCCTTGGCGTAGAGCACGCGGGCGAGTTGGTAGAGGGTGGGCGCGTCGTTGCGGCGCTGCTTGTAGGCGGCCGTCAGGAAGGCGCGCGCCTGGTCGAGCGCCTGGGTGCGCTCCGCGCCATTGGCTTCCGGGGCCGCGGCCATCCAGGCCCAGCCGAGCAGGCGGTTGGCCTCGAAGGGGGCATCGTCCAGCGGCGCCCAGGGCGCCAGGATCTCCAGCGCGCGGTCAGCGTCGCCGTAGCGGACCTCGGCATGGGCGAGCGCCCAGCGCATGGTGTCAGGCGCGCGTTCGCCGCCGGCCTTGGCGACGCGCTCGCGCAGGCGCTGCAGCACGGCCTTGCCGTGGCCGGCCTCGGGCTGGCCGCTGATGACGAGATCGTCGAACTCCGCCTCGCCCTGCTCGCGCGCCAGCGCCGTGATGCGCACCTCGGCGGGCGCGCCGACCGGGTAGAGGCTGGCGTACAGGTTCTCCATGTAGCGGCGCAGTTCGCCATTGAGCTTGTTCAACGCGATGCCGGTGGCCGGCTCGAAGGCGGCGAGCGGGTCCTCGCCCGCGCCGATGCGGCGGAAGTAGGCCTCGAAGCGCTGCTTGCGGCCGGGGTCCTTGAGCGCGTAGTGCGTCAGCAGCCAGGACTGGGCGTAGAACAAGGCGAAGTAGCGGTCGTTGACATCCTTGTCGCCCGTCGCCCTGAAGTCGGGCTTGAGCAGTTGCTCGGGCGGCAGCCAGGAGCGCTCCAGCAGGATGGCCGCGCCGGCGTTGGCGGCGCCGACCTCGATGCCCTCCTTCTGGATGCGCGAGGACCCGAAGAACTCCGCGAAACCCTCGACGAACCAGACCGGGTAGGGGCCGCGCGCGTACTGCGCCTGCACGCGGTGGGCGTACTCGTGGAAGAGCACGGTGCCCGAGAAGTTCTGGTGCCAGGGGTAGTTGACGGCGAAGGCCACCGAGCCGTCGACCCCGGACATGAAGACGCCCGCCATGCCGCGCTGGCGCAGGTGGGGCACGGCCTGGCCGATGATGTCGGGGTCGTCGCTGAGCACGATGGGAAACGGCGAGCGCAGCAGCGTCTCCTGCACGCGCAGCGCCATCAGCATGGCCTCGTGGATGCGCTCCAGGTCCTGCAGCTTGCGCGTGGCCACGGCTTTGGAGGTGCTGGCCAGCATGCGGAAGTGCTTGCTCTCGGCGCGCAGCCAGTCCGCGGCGCGGGCCGGCAGGGCGCCCAGCGACAGCGCGGCCAGCAGCATTGCAAGCGCGGCCCTTCTCCAAGTCGTCATCGTCTCCTCCGGCCCTGTCTGTTTTTTATGGGGCCGCGGCGTGGCGTGGCGGCGGGGCTCGCGGTGTCAGCGCCTGCAGGGCCGCAGACACATAGACCAGCGGCGCGTTCCAGTTGATGGCGACCTCGTTGCTGGCGTAGCTGCAGCCGTGGTCCAGGTAGGACAGCGCCGGCAGCGCCGACGCGTAGCGGGCGGGGCAGTTCTTCTGGTCCTGCTGGCCAGGGTTGGGGCCGCCGACGATGAAGCCGGGCACCGGTGCGGCGATGCCGTCGGCCTCGGATGGCCGGTGGTGCGGGTGCTGTGGCGAGCGCGCCCCGAAGCCGGTCACATAGCTCATGCCCAGCGGGTTGCGGCCCAGCACATAGTCCAGCGCGGCCTGCGCGGCGTCGAGCTGGCGGCGCTCGCCGGACAGGCGAAAGCCCTGGATCAGCATCACCGCCTGGTTCAGCACCTGCGAATTGCTGCCCCAGCCGAAATCGGCAGGCTGCATGGCCAGCCGGTAGGCCGAGCCCTGCTGAATCGCAACCAGTTCTTCCGCAAGTGCCATGACGCGCGCTTTGACGACAACGCTGTCATTTTGATTCAGTTTCGAGCGGTGCTGGGCTAGTGTTATCCAGGCCAAGCCCTTCACATCGCCCCAGGACGGCACGTTGATGGCCAGCTTCTCCAGGTCGGGCCGGTAGCGCGCCTCACCGGTCGTGACGAACAGCTCCGCGCCGGCCCAGGCGAACTCGTCGTCGAGCTTGGCGTCGCCGTACTCGCCGGTGCGGATGTCGGCCGGCTGGCGGTAGACGGCCTGCGGGTTGGCCTGCGCCCAGCGCCAGGCCGCACGCGCGGCGTCCAGCATGCGGGCCGACAACCCCGGCCGCTGGGCCTCGAAAGCGCCGTAAACACGGCTGGCCTGCGCCATCGTTGCGGCGAAGTCCAGCGCCGCGGCGGTGCTCTTTTGCACGACGACGCGCTCGGCCTTGGCATCCGCCGGCATCAGGTTGCCGTCGAAGCTCTTGTTGGTCAGCTTGTGATAGACGCCGCCGTCCGCCGGGTCCTGCATGGCCAGCATCCAGTCGAGGTTCCACAGCACCTCATCGAGCAGGTCGGGCAGGCCCTTGCCGTTCTCGGCGCTCTCGGGGATGTTGAGCTTCTGCGCCTTGAACAGCGCGGGGAAATGCTCGTAGGCCGCCAGCAGCGTGTAGACGGTGATGCCGGAGTTGACGATGTACTTGTTGTAGTCGCCGGCGTCGTACCAGCCCTTGGGCGCTGAGATGACGGCACCCTCGGGTCGGCCGGGGCCGGCGGCCGAGGCATGCACCAGCACATGGTCATCCGCGTGCCCGGCCGCGCGGGCGTAGCGGCCCGCGTGCACGCCCAGCAGCGGCGTGCTGGCGCGGTTGAAGTAGAAGGCCTTGATGGCCGCCGCGTTCAGCGCCGCGTAGGCGTCGGCAGCGACGTGGATGCGCGGCGAGCGGGCCAGGCCGTCGACGACCAGCTCGTAGTCTCCCGGCGTCTTCAACGCCGAAAAGTCGGCCAGGCGCACGGCCGCCCCGGCCGGTGCCCAGGGCTGCGCGGCGCCCAGCGTGCCGCGCAGCACGACGTGGTCGCTGCCCGCGCGCACGACGCTGAAGCCACGTGCCGCGCCGTCGGGCACGACGGCCCATTTGGCCGCGCCGGGTGTGAAGCCGACCTGGTTGACCTCGATGCCGTCGGCTCGCGCGAGGCCGGCGGTCAGCAGGCCCGCCACGACGAGGCTGCGGAGATGTGGGCTCATGGGGTGACGATCCAGTTGATGTTGTCGATGGCGCCGTTGTCGCCGCGGACCTGCAGGCGGTTGCGGCCGGGCTGCAGCGCGACGCCCGGCCAGCGGGCAATGCCGCCCTGCACGGCCTGCGCCGGCAGCCCGACGCCGTTGACCTGCAGCACCGCGCTGCGCGCGTTGGTGTAGGCCTTGATGTCGGCGCGACCCGCCGCGCGTGGCGTGGCGCGGCGGTTGGCGATGTGGAGCATGGGCTTCCCGCTCCACTGCGCCTGGTAGAAGAAGAAAGCGTCCTTGCGCGCCTGGCGGTCATGGCTCACCAGGCCCTTGTCGTTGATGCCGGGTCGGTCGCCCTCGTTGCGGCCTGCCGACGCAAGGTCGAAGCCCACCCAGACGAAGCTGCCCCACAGCCAGGGCCGCGCGGCGATCTGCGCCCAATAGGCCTCGTGGAACAGCGCCTGGTACTGCTCGGGGTGCCAGCGATCCGTGGGCTTGGGGCGCACGGGCGGGTCCTGTTGATGGCGCACGCTGGCGCCGGCGCCGTACTCGGCCAGCGCCATCGCGCGGCCGGGCTGGGCCGCGTGCACGCGGTCGGCCCAGGGTCCGATGTCGCTGAATGCGCCGTCGTACCAGCCGTAGTAGCGGTTGAAACCGATGACGTCGGTCTGCCGCGCCATCGCGTGGTCGTCGGCAGCGCAACAGTGGGCGTAGGCCGTCGCCCGCGTGGGATCGAGCTCATGGGCGAGGCGGCTCATGTCGGCCAGCAGCTTGACGACCGCGTCATCCGAACGGTAAACCTCGTTGCCCACGCCCCAGATGAAGACCGATGGGTGGTGCTGGTTTTGCTTGACCAGCTCGCGCATCTGCTGCGCGAGGTTGGCGCGGAAGTCGTCGCCCTCGTCCATGGCCGAGTTCAGCGGGATCTCGGTCCAGGTCAGCAGGCCGGCGCGGTCGGCGTTGTCGTAGGCACGCTGCGGGTGCTGGAAGTGCACGAAGCGCAGGCCGGTCGCGCCCAGCTCGGCCAGGATGCGGAAGTCCTCGTCGATCTGCGCGTCGCTGACGGCCAGGCCCTGGCCCGGGCGGCCGCTGTGGAACAGGTTGACGCCATGCACCGCATGCGGCCGGCCGTTCAGCAGCAGGCCGCGTTGCGGGTCGATCTGCACGTCGCGCAGGCCGACCGGCAGCGTCACGGTGTCCAGCACATCGGCGCCGTCACGCAGCTCGGCGGTCAGCGTGTAGAGATGCGGGTCGGCCGGTCCTTGCCAGAGGCGAGGGTTGGGCAGCGTCCAGGGCTGCTCGGCGACGACGTTGGCGTCGGGCGCAACCTGAAGCGTCTGCTCGCTGTGCGCCGCGACGCGGCCGGCGGCGTCGCGCAGGCTGAGGTTGAGCGCGAGCTTCCTGGCCTCGCCGCCGTCGTTGCGCACGCGGGCACGCAGCGCCAGCAGCGCACGCTCCGCGCTGACGCCGGTGGCCGACACATAGACACCCGGCCCGCCATCGTCGAGCAGGTCGAAATGCGCGGCCGGCACGGCCAGCAGCGTCACGCCGCGGTACAGGCCGCCAAAGACCGTGAAGTCGCCGCCCAGCGGAGCGACGTGCTTCGCCGTCGCGTTGTCCACGCGCACGGCAAGCTGGTTGCGACCGGCGCGCAGCCAACGGCTGATATCGATGCGGAAGGCCGCGTAGCCACCGTCGTGCCGGCCGGCGAGCTGGCCATTGACCCAGACCTCGGCCCGCAGCGCTGCGCCGTCGAACTGCAGGAAATGATGCAGCGCCGAGGCCGGCAGCTGCAGCTCACGCCGGTACCAGCCGGGGCCGCGGTAGTAGGCGCCGCCGGCCTCGCCGTCGACGCCGTTCCAGGTGTGCGGCAGTCGCACCGCCGCCCAGGCGGAGTCGTCGAAATCGGCCGCACTCGCGCCCGCCACGTCGGCGCGCAGGAAACGCCAGTCCTGGTCGAGCGACTGGCGCTCGCGCGGGGCGGCCTGCGCGAGGCAGGCTGCGGCGAGCCAAACGATCAATAGAACGCCACGCCAGGCCACAACTCACTCCATCAAACAATGAGCCGGTGGGCGGCCTGGGCAGGCACGTCCACCGGCTCGTCGGCCCGCAGGCCGGTCAGGCCGTCCAGCGCAGCGACGCGCCTTCGGCCAGCACGGGGCTGCGCTGACCGTCCACGTCCAGGCCCCAATCGCGCAGCGCGCCCTCGGTGACCTGCGCCGTGTACTGCCCGCCCTGCCGGCTGACCGTGCCGCGTGCCGCGACGTTGCCGTCCAGGCCCACGACCTTGAAGGCCGCACTCGCGCCGTCGGCCAGCTCGAACACACGCAGCACGGTGCCGCGGGCGTAGTCGTAGTCCGGCTTCTCGGTCTCGGCGCCCCAGGCGATGACGCTGCCCGGCGCGGCGTAAAGCGGCAACGATAGGAAGCCATGCGTCTCGCGATGCCAGCGGCCGCCCTGCTTCTTCTCGCCGCTGAGCAGATGGGTCCAGGTGCCCTCGGGAAGGTAGAAGTCCACCTCGCCGCTCTCCGTGAACACCGGCGCCACCAGCAATGCTTCGCCGAGCTGGTACTGCCGGTCCAGCGGCGCGCAGGCCGGGTCGTGCGGATGCTCAATGAGCATTGCGCGCATCAGCGGGACGCCGGTCTGGGTCGCCTCGTGAGCCTTGGCGTAGAGATAAGGCATGAGCTGGTGCTTGAGCCGCGTGAAGGCGCGCAGCACGTCGCAGCTTTCCTCGTCGACCAACCATGGCACCCGGTAGGAGCTGCTGCCGTGCAGGCGGCTGTGCGAGGACATCAGGCCGAACTGGATCCAGCGCTTGTAGACGGCCGGCGGTGGGTTGCCCTCGAAGCCGCCGATGTCGTGGCTCCAGAAGGCGAAGCCGCAACTGGTGAGTGACAGGCCGCCTCTGAGGCTCTCGGCCATGGACTCGAAGGTGCTCCAGCAGTCGCCACCCCAGTGCACCGGGAAGCGCTGGCCGGAGGCGTAGGTGGAGCGTGCGAAGACGATGGCGTCCTGGCCCTGCACTTCTTCCAGCAGCTCGAAGACGGCCTGGTTGTAGTGCAGCGCGTAGAGGTTGTGCATCTCGACGGGGTCGGAGCCGTCGAAGTAGGTCACGCCTTCGCTGGGGATGCGCTCGCCGAAGTCGGTCTTGAAGCAGTCAGCACCCTGGGCGATCAGGCGGCGCAGGTGGCTCTGGTACCAGGTCTTGGCGGCGGGGTTCGTGAAGTCCACGATGGCCATGCCGGGCTGCCACTGATCCGTTTGGAACGTGAGGCCGTTGGTTCTCTTGATGAAGTAACCGTTCTTGGCGCCTTCAGCGAACAGCGGCGACTTCTGCGCCACGTAGGGGTTGATCCACAAGCTGATCTTCAGCCCCTTGGCATGCAGGCGCTCCAGCATCGCCTCGGGCTCGGGGAAGCCGCGGCGGTCCCATTCAAAGTCGCACCACTGGAACTCGCGCATCCAGAAGCAGTCGAAGTGGAAGACGGCCAGCGGCAGGTCGCGGCGTTTCATCTCGTCGATGAAGTGGGTGGCCGTCGCCTCGTCGTATTGCGTCGTGAACGACGTCGTCATCCACAGGCCGAAGCTCCAGGCCGGCGGCAGCGGCGCGCGGCCTGTCAGCGCTGTCAGTCGGGTCAAAACGGCCTTGGGATCGGGGCCGGCGATGACGCAGTAGTCCAGGCTCTCGCCCTCGCGGCTGAACTGCACGCGGGCGACCTTCTCCGAGCCGACCTCGAAGGACACCGGGCCGGCCTCGTTGACGAGCACGCCGTAGCCGCGGTTGGTCAGGTAGAAGGGCACGTTCTTGTAGGCCTGCTCACAGGCCGTGCCGCCGTCCTTGTTGATGTTCTCGACGATCTGGCCGTTCTTGACCCAGGGCGTGAAGCGCTCGCCCAGGCCGTAGACGTTCTCGCCGACGGCCAGCGTCAGCTGGTCGTGGACGTAGTTGCCCTTGCCGGCGTACTGGATGTAGCCCAGGCCGCGCCAGTCGCTCTTGGTGAGGATGCGATCGCCCTCGCGGAAGGTCAGGCTCCAGCCGTCGCCCTTCCTGACGTCGACCGAAATGGCGCCCGAGGTCAGCGTGGCCTGGGTCTCGCCGTCGACGATCTGCACGGCGGGCTTGCCGGCGCCGACCATGGGGATGTGCAGCCGCGGCGCACTGGACGCCGTGTAGTGCTCGACGCTGACGCGGATGACGCCTGCCAGCGGCGAGCTCAGCGTCACGGTCAGCGTGGGGCCTTGCAGCGTGTCGCCGCGGTGCTTGATGGGGCGGGTCGTGGCGAGCACGACGAGGCGGTCTTCGTGGACTTCGATGGCGTAGGCCTCGGCCGCGTAGTGCGCGGCGACGCCCGGCTGAAGCATCCACTGTCCGTCAGTGAACTTCATGGGTGAACTTCCTTGTTGTCTCCGATGGGCCGGCGGGTGTGCCGGCCGCTTTGTCTGTGCGTGTCTCTGGTGCGCCGGATCTCCTAGGCTGAGGGCGCCTTCACATGGCGGTTGATGTAGTCGCCGTGGTCGGGCATGGCGCCCACGGTCTGGTGAATGGCCTGGCGCAGCCGCACGAAGTGCTGCAGCAGCGCCTGCGTGTCGATGTGGTCGACAAAGGGGTCGTAGCTTTCGGGCGTGAGCCCCAGGCCCAGGAACAGCGACACCCAGGACGGCTCCGCAAAGCCCTCGGGGTCGTAGATCGTGACGCGGCCCGTCGCGCGGAACAGCTCGATCTGGTGCGACAGCGAGTCCGGGATGGGCATGGCCGCGCAATAGCGCCACAGCTCGCTGTCGCGCCGCTCGGTCAGCTTGTAGTGCAGCACGATGAAGTCGCGGATGGACTCGTACTGCAAGGCCATGCGGCGGTTGAACTCGGCGGCCAGGTGCGGCTTGAACTGCCTGTCGGGGAAAAACTGGATGAGCCGTCCCACGCCGTCCATGATGAGCTGGATGCTGGTGGACTCCAGCGGCTCCAGGAAGCCCGAGGCCAGGCCGATGGCGACGACGTTCTTGACCCAGCCGGCCTTGCGCCGGCCGGTCGTGAAGCGCAGCTGGCGCGGGCTGTCCAGCGCCGGGCTGTCCAGGCCGGCCAGCAGCGTGCTCGCCGCCTCGTCGTCGCTGATGAACTGGCTGCAGTAAACGTGGCCATTGCCGGTGCGGTGCTGCAGCGGGATGCGCCACTGCCAGCCGGCCGACTTGGCGGTGGAGCGGGTGTAGGGCGTCAGCGGCTCGACGCGCTCGCTGGGCACGGCCTGGGCGCTGTTGCAGGGCAGCAGCGCGCTCCAGTCCTCGTAAGGGCTCTGCATCGCGCCACCGATCAGCAGCGCACGGAAGCCCGAGCAGTCGATGAACAGGTCGCCAGCTATGCGGCGGCCGTCCTGCAACTTCACGGCAGCGACGAAGCCGTCCGCAGGCCGCAGTTCCACGTCGACGATGGTGCCCTGGATGCGCTGCGCGCCGCGCTGCATCGCGTAGTCGCGCAGGTAGGCGGCATACAGGCCGGCATCGAAGTGATAGGCGAAGGAGTAGGCGTTGGCCGCCGACGGCGCGCCCGGCTCGGGCGGCGTGAAACGGTTGCCCCGGGCCATGACGGTGGACGTCGACCAGTCCTCGTAGCTCGGCAGCTTGTCCACCTCGCGCTGCAGGCGCAGCCAGTGCTGCCAGGGCGCGCGGGTCTCGATGGCCGGGCCGAAGTCGCCAAAGCCATGGAAGAAACGATGACCCACGCGACCCCAGTCGCGGAACTCGATGCCCAGCTTGAAGCTGCCCTGCGTGCGCTTGACGAAGTCGGCGCCGTCCAGGCCCAGGCTCTGGTTGTAGAAGCGGATGGTGGGCAGCGTCGCCTCGCCGACGCCGATGGTGCCGATGTCCGGCGACTCGACCAGCACGATCTCGCAGCCCGCCGCGCCGGCCTTCTGAAAGCGCTGCGCCAGCGGTGCGGCCGCCATCCAGCCGGCGGTGCCGCCGCCGACGATGACGATCTTGCGGATGGAGGGGTCGGACATGTCTCGCTTCGTTCTTGTGCTGCCACAGCAGGCTGCGGGCGGCGCGATCTTCGGCGAGTCGGGCCGCAGCGCGCTAGGGGCTTTTACCGTATTTACTTCGTGCGACGGCCGAACTAATATGGCTCGAAACCCGTCACAGCATGGGTACCTCTAGGAGACAAATGCAGGCCGAAGCTGCCGGCAGCCAACAGCTGCTCAAGGGCATCAACCGCATGGCGCTGGTGCGCCATCTGTGCGCCAACCCGGGCTTGTCGCGTGCCGACCTGGCCGGCGCCGTGGGCCTGACCAAGTCCACCGTCAGCCTGCTGGTGCGGGAGCTGATTGCCGAGGGGTGGCTGGCCGAGCGCGAGGTCGTGGCCACTGGTGACCTGGGCCGCCGCCCCACGCCGCTGTTCATCGACCCCGACCGCCTGCTGCTGCTGGGCGCCGAGGTCGGCATCGAGTCCGTGCGCGTGGTTGCCACGTCGCTGACCGGCGAGGTGCGTGCCTGCACGGTCACGAACTACGGCGCCAGCCGCACGGCCAAGGCCTGCATCGCCAGCCTGGCCACCGCGCTGCTGAAGCTGCGCAAGCAACTGGACGCCAGCCAGCAGGTGCTGGGCATCGGTGTCGGCCTGCCGGGCGGCGTCAACGAGGCGCGCGGCGTGCTGCATTTCGCGCCCAACCTGGGCTGGCGCGACATCCCCTTCGGCGCCCTGCTGGGCGAGAAGCTGCAGGACACGGCGCTGGCCGGCGTGCCGCTGTTCATCCAGAACGAAGCCGACGTGGCGGCGCTGGGCGAGATGGAGTTCAACCCCGCGCCGTCGTCCGACCCGCTGCTGTACGTCTCCATCAACCAGGGCCTGGGCGCCGGCGTCATCGTCGGCGACCGGCTGCTGACCGGCAGCCGCGGCTTTGCCGGCGAGGTGGGCCACATGGTGCTGCAGCTGAACGGCCCGCGCTGCTCCTGCGGCCGCCGCGGCTGCGCCGAAGCGTTGATCGCCACCCGCGCCATGCTGGGCGGCAGCGAGGACGGCACCGCGCTGCGCTCGCTGGCCGAGGTGCGCGCGCACCTAGTCGACGAGGACCCCGAGACGCTGAAGGCCGTCGCCTCCGCCGGCCGCTACCTGGGCGTGCTGCTGCAGAACCTGGCCACTGCCTACGACCCCGCCTGCATCGTGCTGGGCGGGTCGGTGGTCGAGCTGGGCGAGCCCTTCCTGAAGCCGGCGCTGGACACGCTGCTCGATTACGCAGCGGCGGCCAGCCTGCCGCCGCCCACCGTGCGCACCTCGATGTTCGGCGCCAACGCCGTCGCCGTGGGCGCTGCGGCGCTGGCCCGCTATCGGCTGACCCGCCCGGCGCTGCCGCTGGCCGACAGTGGCGTCTCTTTTGCCGAAGCCGAGGAGACCGTCTGATGTTTCTCGGCATCGATCTGGGCACGTCCGAAGTCAAGCTGCTGCTGCTTGACGATGCGGGCCACATCGTCGGCACGGCGGGCAGCACGCTGAGCCTGTCCAGCCCCGAGCCGCTGTGGTCCGAGCAAGACCCCGCCGACTGGTGGCAGGCCACCGAAGCCGCCGTGGCCAAGCTGCGCGCCGCCCATCCCATGGCCTTTGCCGCCGTGCGCGGCATCGGCCTGTCCGGCCAGATGCACGGCGCCGTGCTGCTGGGCGCGGGCGACGACGTGCTGCGCCCCGCCATCCTGTGGAACGACGGCCGCAGCCATGCCGAGTGCGCCGAGCTGACGGCCGCCGCGCGGCAGTTGCACGCGATCGCCGGCAACCTGGCCATGCCGGGCTTCACGGCGCCCAAGCTGCTGTGGGTGAAGAAGCACGAGCCCGGGCTCTTCGCACGCACCGCCAGCGTGCTGCTGCCCAAGGACTGGCTGCGCCTGCAGCTCAGCGGCGACAAGGTCTCGGACCCGTCCGACGCGGCCGGCACGCTGTGGCTGGACGTGGCGCAGCGCGACTGGTCCGACGCGTTGCTGGCGGCCTGCGGCCTGACGCGCGCGCAGATGCCGCGCCTGGTGGAGAGCAACGCGCCGAGCGGCGTGCTCAAGCCCGAACTGGCGAAGGCCTGGGGTCTCGGTCCCGAGGTCGTCATCGCCGGTGGCGCCGGTGACAACGCGGCCAGCGCCATCGGCATCGGCGCGACGCAGCCGGGCGACGGCTTCATCTCGCTGGGCACGTCCGGCGTGCTGTTCGTCGTCAACGACGCCTACCGCCCCAACCCGGCGTCGGCCGTGCACGCCTTCTGCCACGCGCTGCCCGCGCGCTGGCACCAGATGAGCGTGATGCTGTCGGCGGCGAGCTGCTTCAAGTGGTTCTGCCAGCTGGTCGGCGCGGACGAAGCCACGCTGCTGGCCGAGCTTTCGCCGGATGACAGCGCAGTCAATCGCGAAGCCGGCGCACCGATCTTCCTGCCCTACCTGGCCGGCGAGCGCACACCGCACAACGACCCGTTCGCACCCGGCGTGTTCCACGGCCTGAAGGCGCAGACCAACCGCGCCGACTGCACCTACGCCGTGCTGGAAGGCGTGGCCTTTGGCCTCGCCGACGGCCTGGACGCGCTGCGTGCGGCGGGCACCCAGGTCAACCAGCTCTCGCTCGTCGGCGGCGGCTCGCGCAGCGCCTGGTGGGCGCAGCTGATTGCCGATGCGCTGAACGTCGAACTCCTCGTGCACACCGGCAGCGAAGCCGGTGGCGCCCTCGGCGCCGCACGCCTGGGCTGGCTGGCCACGGGTGGCAGCGTCGAGACCGTCTGCACCCGCCCGGCCATCGCCGCCCGCTTCAGCCCCAACCCCGAACGCCACGCCCGCCTGGCCCCCCGCCTGGCGCGCTTCCGTGATCTCTACAGCCGCCTGCGCGGCGCCTAAGCCCTCCAGAAGTTAGACATGACGAGCTATTTCCAACACATCGCGCCCATCCGTTACGAGGGCGCCGACAGCCAGAACGACCTGTCCTTCAAGCACTACGACAAGGACCGCATGGTCCTGGGCAAGCGCATGGAAGACCATCTGCGCTTCGCCGTCTGCTACTGGCACAACTTCGTCTGGACCGGCCTGGACCCGTTCGGCGGCGCCACCTTCGAGCGCCCCTGGTTCCAGGGCGGCTCGCCGATGGAACTCGCCAAGCTGAAGGCCGACGCGGCGTTCGAGTTCTTCGCCAAGCTCGGCGCGCCCTACTACTGCTTCCATGACCGCGACGTGGCCCCCGAAGGCGCCACGCCGCGCGAGAGCCACGAGAACTTCCAGCGCATCGTCGACGTGCTGGGCGAGAAGCAGCAGGCCACCGGCGTCAAGCTGCTGTGGGGCACGGCCAACCTGTTCAGCCACCGCCGCTTCATGTCGGGGGCGGCCAGCAATCCGAATCCGGAGTTGTTCGCGATGGCCGCGCTGCAAGTGCGCGACGCGATGGACGCGACGCTGAAGCTGGGCGGCGAGAACTACGTGCTGTGGGGCGGCCGCGAGGGCTACGAGACGCTGCTGAACACGCGCCTGGGCCAGGAGATGGACCAGCTGGGCCGCTTCCTGAACATGGTCGTTGAATACAAGCACAAGATCGGCTTCAAGGGCGCCATCCTCATCGAGCCCAAGCCGCGCGAGCCGTCCAAGCACCAGTACGACTTCGACACCGCCACCGTGTACGGCTTCCTCGTGCGCTACGGCCTGGAGAAGGAAGTCAAGGTCAACATCGAGGCCAACCACGCGACGTTGTCGGGCCACAGCTTCGAGCACGAGATCGCCACCGCCGGCGCCTTGGGCATCCTCGGCAGCCTGGACATGAACCGCGGCGACCCGCAGCTGGGCTGGGACACCGACCAGTTCCCCAACAACGTGCCCGAGACGGCCGTGGCGCTGTACCACGTGCTGCAGGCCGGCGGCTTGGGGCAAGGCGGCCTGAACTTCGACGCCAAGGTGCGCCGCCAGTCCATCGATGCGGCCGACCTCTTCCACGGCCACATCGGCGGCATGGACGTCTGCGCGCAGGCGCTGCTGATCGCCGAGAAGATGGTCACCGACGGTCGCCTGAAGGCCGCCGTCGACGCGCGCTACGCCGGCTGGGATACAGCCGCCGGCCAGGACATCCTGCAAGGCCGCCGCACGCTCGAGCAGCTGGCCGACCAGGTGCTCACCGGCAACACCGACGTCGCACCCGTGTCTGGCCGCCAGGAAGTGTTCGAGAACCTCGTCAACCGCTTCTGCGGCTGAGCCACCCCGACGCCCGGAACACCCGGCCCCAAGCCAGCCCACGAAGACAACGCTGACATGACGCCCCCCGATCACAGCCCACGCGACCGCCCCGGTCGATGTTGACGCCACCCCTTTGCCGCCGAACCCGTCACATCCCAGAAGGGCCTTGAGCCCGCCACGACAACAGAGGAGACATCAGTGAAAACCCACCAGCGCACCGCCATTTCCCTAGCCGCCGCCCAGGCCGCCCTGCTCTGCAGCAGCATGGCCCTCGCGCAGACGGCACCGCCCCCCGTGGCCGCCGCGTCCGCGCCCACCACCAACCTGGAGACGGTCGTCGTCAGCGGCCGCCGCGCGGCGCTCGAGTCAGCCCAGAAGATCAAACAGAATTCCGACGAGATCGTCGATTCGATCGTGGCCGACGACATCGGCAAGCTCCCGGACCGCTCCATCACCGAGGTGCTGCAGCGCATCGTCGGCGTGACCATCGAGCGCACCATGGCCCGCAACGACCCCGAGCATTACTCGGTAGAAGGCTCAGGCGTCAACATCCGCGGCCTGTCGTACGTGCGTTCCGAAATGAACGGCCGTGACACCTTCTCCGCCAACGGGGGCCGCGCACTGAACTTCGAGGACGTGCCGCCCGAGTTGATGGCTGGCATCGACGTGTACAAGAACCCGTCGGCCGAACAGATCGAGGGCGCTGTCGGCGGCCTCGTGAACCTGCGCACGGCGCTGCCATTCGACTACCAGGGCTTCAAGGGCTCGGTCACGGTGCAGGAGGCCTACAACAAGCTCAACGGCAAGAAGAAGCCGTCTGCCAGCGGCCTGCTGGTCAACAGCTGGAACACCGACATCGGCCGCATCGGCGTCTTGCTGAATGCTGCAAGCTCCAAGAGCGCGACCCGCTCCGACTTCTTCCAGATCGAACCCTATTACCCCCGTACCGACGCGGTGGTGGGTCAGGCCGCCGGCACCTATCTGTGGGTGCCCAAGGGCGCGCAATGGCGCACGCTGGAATTCGAGCGCAAGCGCGACGGCCTGTACGGCGCCCTGCAGTGGAAGAAGGACAACGTCGACAGTTCGCTCACCTACTTCCGCTCCAAGTACCGCATGCAGTGGGACGAGCAGGCAATCTTCGCCCAGACCGAGCCCTACAAGATCCGGGTCACCAACGGCAAGTTCAGTGACCAGGGCGCGCTGCTCTCCGGCACTTTGACCAACAACGACGGTTCGTTGCTGAACTTCAACGACGACACCCGCACGGCCACCCGCGACTCCAAGACCGAAGACTTCGCCTGGCGCTTGAACTGGAAGGCCAACGACCGCTGGAGCTTCACGTCCGACCTGCAATACGTGAAGGCATCCACGCGCGGCCTGGACTCCACCGTGGCGACCGGTGTCGGCATGCAGAAGGAAGTTCTCGACCTGAGCGGCAGCACGCCCAGCCTCACCTTCGACGCGGCCGACCGCGCCTACCTCGCCGATCCCAAGAACTACTACTGGGGCTTCACGATGGAGCACCTGGACCGCAGCGAGGGAACCCAGAAGAGCTGGAAGGGCGATGCCCGCTACCGCTTCGAGCACCCGGTGCTGCAGGACCTGCGCTTCGGCTTGCGCTTCACGGACCGCGAGGCGCAGAGTTCGACGAACCCGTCCAACTACCACTGGCAGGCCATTTCCCAGCCGTGGACGGCAGGCGGCCCGGCCTACCTGAGCGACTACCCCGGCGGCACCACGACCAACACCTTCAACAACTTCTTTGGTGGCAGCGTTCCGACGCCGCCGTCGGTCGTGTTCCCGTCGGTCGCGCAGGCTGCAGGCTTCCCGGCGTCCTACTCGGTATTGCACAAGTACGGCGCCGACAACTGCGTGGCCAAGTTGACGGCGGCCGGTCAAAGCACGGCCCCCTGCAGCCAGTGGCCCTTCGCCTTCACGCCCGAGGGGCTGGGCAACGACATTGCTCAGGACATCCAGAGCGGCAGCGGCAACAAGCAGTCTGAGAAGACGCAGGCCGCCTTTGCGCAGCTGCGGTTCGGCTTTGAGGACTGGAAGCTGCCGATGGACGGCAACCTGGGTGTGCGGGTCGTGCGAACCCAAAACAGCGCCCTCGGCTACACCTCCTTCGCCGGCACGGAACAAGCCAAACTGGGCCTCGGCGGCGTGCCGGTGGCCAACATCCCGGCGTACCAGAAGCTGGAGACTTTCAAGAACACCTACACGGACGTGCTGCCCAGCCTGAACCTCAAGCTGCAGGCTGCACAGGACCTCCAGTTCCGTTTCGCCGCGGCCAAGGCCATCGCCCGGCCTGACTTCGACAAGCTGCAAGCCAGCACAACGTTGAGCCAGACCATCAACAGCACCGCCACCACGGTGACCAGCGTCTCGCAGACCGGTACGGGCAAGGGCAACCCGATGCTGATGCCCACCCGTTCGACGCAGGAGGACCTGACGGCCGAGTGGTACTTCAGCCGTGCCGGTTCGCTGACGGTTGCAGCGTTCCACAAGGACCTGAAGGACATCGTCATCAACCAGACGACGACCTTCCAGTTGCCCGACGCCAGCGGCAAGGCGCAGAACTTCGCGGTGACGAGCCCGATCAACGGTGCCTCGGGCAATCTCACGGGTGTGGAACTCGCTTTCCAGACGTATTTCGACAAGCTGCCGGGCTGGCTCTCCGGCTTCGGCGTGCAGGCCAACTACACCTACGTCGACAGCAAGAGCAAGTTGTACAACCCGGTCAACTCGGCCTACTGCAGCGGCGGCAACACGGCGGACAACTTCGGCCTGAACCTGAACGGCTGTGACGTCGACGGCCGCCAGTTCGGCAACCTGCCGTTGCAGGGCCTGTCACGAAAAGCCTACAACCTCGCGCTGATGTATGACCAGGGGCCGCTGTCCGCGCGCCTGGCTTACAGCTGGCGCTCGCGCTACCTGCAGGCCATCAACGTGAACGGCACGCAGGGCACGGACGGCCTGGTGACCGACCCGAACAGCCCGAACAAGGGCCAGACCAACGTGGCCTGGGGCCTGCCGGTGTGGGCCGAGAGCTATGGCCAACTGGACGCCGGCGTGTCGTACAAGCTGTTCAACGATCAGCTGTCGCTCGGCCTGGAGGCACAGAACCTCAACTCCGCCCGCCAGCGTCAGCTGATGCAGCAGCACGTCGGCTACATGACCCGTGGCCTGTTCTACACCGGTCCGCGCTACGTGGTCACTGCGCGCTACACGTTCTGACCTTGGTTTGCACCCGGCGGTCCCCACGGATCGCCGGGCGCTTGGAATCCCGATGAAGAAAATCACTCTTCTTTCGGTGGTGCTGGCTGGCTTGCTCTCCCTGCAAGCCGCCGGCGCCGCCGAGGCGCCCCGCCTGGTCACCCGCGACGGCCGCCACGCACTGCTGGTGGACGGCAAGCCCTTCCTCATCCTCGGCGCGCAGGCGCACAACTCCAGCAACTACCCTGCGGCGCTGAAGCCCGTGTGGACGGCGGCCAAGGACGCGCAGGCCAACACCGTGCTGATGCCGGTGGCCTGGGAGCAGGTCGAGCCCGAGGAGGGTCGCTTTGATTTCAGCTTCGTCGACACCTTGGTCGCCGAGGCCCGCAAGCAGAACCAGCGCCTGGTGATCCTGTGGTTCGCCACCTGGAAGAACACCAGCGCCCAATACACACCCGCCTGGGTCAAGCTCGATCCCAAGCGCTTCCCGTTCAACATGGATCGCGAAGGCAAGGCGAACTACAGCCTGAGCCCCTTCGGCGCCGAGACGCTGAAGGCCGACAAGAAGGCCTTCGTCGCCTTCATGACGCACCTGAAGAAGATCGACTCCGCCCAGCGCACCGTGCTGATGGTGCAGGTCGAGAACGAGGTCGGCACCTACGGCCTGGTGCGCGACTTCGGCAAGGAAGCGCAGGCCGCCTTCGAGCAGCCGGTGCCGGCCGCCGTGCTGGCCCGCCAAAAGCCCAAGCTTGCCGCGACCGGCACCTGGCGCGAGGTCTACGGTGACTACGCCGACGAGTACTTCCACGCCTGGGCCATCGCCCGCTACATCGGCGACATCGCGCAGGCCGGCAAGGCCGTCTACGACCTGCCCATGTACGTCAACAACGCGCTGCGCAACCCGCTGGACCAGCCGCCCAAGCCCTGGAACAAGGACTACGCCAGCGGCGGCCCGACCTGGGACGTCATCGACATCTACAAGGCCGCCGCGCCCGCGCTGGACATCGTCGCGCCCGACATCTACACGGCCGACTCCGCGCAGGTGGACGCCAACCTGCGCCTGTTCGGCCGCACCGACAACGCGCTGTGGGTGCCCGAGATCGGCAATGCGTCGATCTATGCGCGCTACCTCTACGCCATCCTCGGCAAGGGCGCGCTCGGCGTGGCGCCCTTCGGCATCGACTACTTCAACTACAGCAACTTCCCGCTTGGCTCGACGGCGACCGACCGCACCATGGTCGAGCCCTTCGGCCGCGTGTTCAAGATGTTCGCGCCCGTCCAGCGGCAGTGGGCACAGTGGGCCTTCGACGGCCGCACGCGCGGCGCGGCGGAAGGCGACGACCGCAAGCCGCAGATGCTGGAGTTCCCCGGCTGGGTCGCCAAGCTCAGCTACCGCGAATGGCAGTTCGGCGAGACCAGCTGGAAGATGACCGACAAGCTTCCCGCCGGCACCGAGCAGCCCGGTGGCGGCGTTGCCATCGCGCAGATCGGAGACGACGAGTTCCTCGTCATCGGCCAGCGCACCCGCGTGCGCATGGAGGCGGCACCGGGCCAGGGTGGCTTCATGCTGCGCACCGAGCAAGGCCGCTTCGACGACAAGGGCCGCTGGGTGATGGAGCGCGTGTGGAACGGCGACCAGGTCGACTACGGCCTGAACCTGCCGGCCGAGCCCGTCATGCTGAAGGTGACCATGGGCCGCCCGCGCTGACGCCATGAGCTTGCGCCGCCAACTGCTGCGGGTCACGGCGCTGCTCGCCAGCAGCCTGACCCTCGCCCTGCCCCTGCGTGCCGCCGAGCTGACGCTGCGCTATGCCGCGCCCGCTCCGGACACGGCCAAGGGCTGGGAGCAGCAGGCACTGCCCATCGGCAACGGCCGGCTGGGCGCGATGCTGTTCGGCCAGGCGGCGCGCGACCGGCTGCAGTTCAACGACATCACGCTGTGGACCGGCGACGACAAGGCCATGGGCGCCTACCAGCCGTTTGGCGATGTCGTCCTGGAACTGGACGACGCCGGCGCGCCGGTCAGCGACTACCGGCGCGAGCTCGACCTGCAGCGCGCCCGCCATCGCGTCAGCTACCAACAACAGGGCGTGCGCTTCGAACGCCAGACGATCGCCAGCCAGCCGGCCCAGGTCATCGCCTGGCGGCTGACTGCCGACCAGCCCGGCCGCTACAGCGGCCGCATCGCGCTGACCGACCGCCATGGCGCCGTGCTGTCCGCGGCAGGCGCCACGCTGACGGCCGTCGGTGCGCTGCCCAATGGCCTCGCCTACGCGAGCCAGCTGCGCGTGCTGCACGACGGCGGCAGCGTCAGCGTCGACGGCAACACGCTGGTCTTTCGCGGCTGCAATTCGCTGACGGTGATCCTCGGCGCGGGCACAAGCTACGCGGCCGGCCGCGTCGACGGCGCCGCGCCGCTGCCGCGCGTGCAGGCGCAGCTGGCCGCCGCCAAGCCGTGGCCCCAGCTGCAGGCGGAGCACGAGCGCGACATCGCCGCCTTGCTGGGCCGCGTGCAACTCGATCTGGGCCACAGCCCGCCCGAGCGCCGTGCACTGACCACCGACGCCCGCCTGGCCGCTTACACGCAGAGCGGCGGCGACCCGGAGCTGGAGGCGCTGTACTTCCAGTACGGCCGCTACCTGCTGGTCAGCAGCTCGCGCGACGCACTGCCGGCCAACCTGCAAGGCCTGTGGAACGACAGTCTGACGCCGCCCTGGAATGCGGACTACCACTCCAACATCAACCTGCAGATGAACTACTGGCCGGCCGAGCCGACCAACCTGGCCGAAGCCGCGCGGCCGCTGCACCGCTTCGTGCAGAGCCTCATCCCCGCGTGGCGCCGCCCGGTCGCCGAACGCGCCGCGCTGGCGCTGAAGGACGCCAGCGCGCTGCCGCCGGAGACGCCACCCTGGGACAACTCGGTGCAGCCGCCCATCGAGACCTTCCTGACCGCCGCCGGCAAGCCCGTTCGCGGCTGGACGCTGCGCACCGAGACCAACCCCTTCGGCGCCTTGGGCTACCTGTGGAACATGACCGGCAACGCGTGGTACGCGCGCCACTTCTGGGAGCACTACGCGTTCACGCAGGACCAGCGCTTCCTGCGCGAGCAGGCCTGGCCGCTGCTGCAGGAGGTGGGCGCGTTCTGGGAGGACCGACTGAAGGCCGGCCCCGACGGCCGGCTGGTCGCCCCCAACGGCTGGTCGCCCGAGCATGGCCCGGTGGCCGATGGCGTGGCCTATGACCAGCAGATCCTGTGGGACCTGTTCGACAACACGGCGCAGGCCGCGGCGGTGCTGGGCGAGCCTGCGGCACGCGCCCGCGCCCTCGCGCTGCGCGACCGCCTGGCCGGCCCGCGCGTGGGCAGCTGGGGCCAGTTGCTGGAATGGCAGACCGAGCTGAAGGACGCTGTGCTGGACACGCCGCGCGACACGCACCGGCACGTGTCCCACCTGTTCGCTCTCTTCCCCGGCCGGCAGATCTCGCCCAGCCGCACGCCCGAATTGGCCGCCGCGGCACGCAAGACGCTGGACGCGCGCGGCGACGTCAGCACCGGCTGGTCCATGGCCTGGAAGATGGCCTACTGGGCGCGGCTGCGCGACGGCAACCACGCCCACCACCTGCTGCGCGGCCTGCTGGCCACGCCGGGCGCACGCGCCGCGCTGCCGGGCCAGGAAGTGCACCAGGGCGGCACCTATCCCAACCTGTTCGACACCCACCCGCCGTTCCAGATCGACGGCAACTTCGGCGCCACCGCGGCCATCGCCGAGATGCTGCTGCAGTCGCAGGATGACGTCATCGACCTGCTGCCCGCGCTGCCCGGCGCCTGGCCCACCGGATCGGTGAAGGGCTTGCGCGCACGCGGCGGCTTCGAGGTCGACATGGCCTGGGCCGACAGCCGGCTAAAAAGCGCCACCGTGCGCTCGGTGGCCGGTGCCGGCGGCGGGCGCGTTCGCGTCGGCGCGCGCGTCGTCGACCTGAAGCTCAAGCCCGGCCAGTCGCGCACGCTGCAAGCCAAGGACTTCCTCTGACATGAATCGCCTCCTGCTCGCCCTCCTCGCCGCGCTACCACTGACAGCGCAGTCACTGGACCTCGATGTCGGCCGCCCGGCCAAGAGCTGGCAGGTCATGGTCACCGACTTCGAAGGCGGGGCCCGGCTCGACGGCGACCGCGTCACCGTGCCCAAGCCCGCCCAGCCGCGCGTGCCCGACAGCCACGTCGCTGCGCGCCGCGGCAAGGACGGCGCGCTGACGCTGCAGTTCAGCAACTCCTGGATCGCGCAGGCGCGCTGGCAGGACGGCCCGCCCGTGGACCTGCGACCGTATCTTGCGCAAGGCACCGTCGAGTTCGACCTGAACGTCATCGACCTAGCTCACGGCGGCATGAAGTTCAAGCTGGGCTGCGGCAAGGACTGCGAACGCAAGGTCCCCTTCCTGTTCGCCGGCCGTGCGCTGATCGGCAAGGGTCGCCAGCACCTGTCCTTGGCGCTGAAGTGCTTCTGGCGCGAGGGCGACGACTTCTCCGCCGTGCCGACGCCCTTCACACTGGAAGGCACCGGCAGCGGCGAAGTACAGATCGCCAACCTGCGCATCAACAAGCGCGGCAAGGCGACGACCGCCTGCCCCGACTACCGCAGCCAGTCGGTCACGCCCGAGCGCCTGCAGGAGTCCTGGGCCGTGGACTGGTGGCTGCCGCGCCATGAGCAGAAGCTCGCCGAGATCAAGGCCCACCGCGACGCCGGGCGGCGCGTGGACCTGGTCTTCGTCGGCGACTCCATCACGCAGGGCTGGGAGAACGAGGGCAAGGCGGCCTGGGCCACGGCCTTCGCCAAGTACAACGCCGTCGCGCTGGGCTTTGGCGGCGACCGCACCGAGAACCTGCTGTGGCGCCTCCAGCATGGCGAGCTCGACGGCATGAGCCCAAAGGCCGTCGTCGTGATGATCGGCACCAACAACACCGGCGACCGGCTGGAAGACCCGGCGCTCACCGTCGCCGGTATCCGCCGCAACCTCGACGAGATCCGCCAGCGCCAGCCGCAGGCCAAGGTGCTGCTGCTGGCCCTGTTCCCGCGCGACGAGAAGCCCGATGGCCTGATGCGACGCCACAACGCCAAGGTCAATGCGCTGCTGCCGGCGCTGGCCGATGGCCGCCAGGTCATCTTCCTGGACATCGGCAAGGCCCTCACGAACCCGGACGGCACGCTGTCCAAAGACATCCTGCCGGACTGGCTGCACCTCAGCCCGCTTGGCTACGAGATCTGGGCCCGCAGCCTGGATGCCACCCTGCCCCCCCTGCTGGCGCCCTGACGGCGTACAGCGAAGACCCTCCATGACCGCCCTGACCTACTCCAGCTCCTTCCCTGCCGACTTCGTCTTCGGCGTTGCCGCCGCCGCCCCGCAAATCGAGGGCGCCGCCTTCACCGATGGCAAGGGCGAATCCATCTGGGACCGCTTCTCCCGCGAGCCCGGCAAGGTGCACGACGGCGACACGCTCGACATCGCCTGCGACCACTACAACCGCTTCGACGAGGACTTCGCGCTGATGGCCTCGCTGGGCCTGAAGAACTACCGCCTGTCCCTGGCCTGGCCACGCATCTACCCGAACGGCGACGGCGAGCTGAACCCCGCCGGGCTGGACTTCTATCACCGCCTGTTCGCCAGCATGAAGAAACACGGCATCACGCCGTGGGTCACGCTCTTCCACTGGGACTTGCCGCAGTCGCTGGAAGACCGCGGCGGCTGGACCGCGCGCGTCACCGTCGACGCCTTCGGCCGCTACGCCGACACCGTCGTGAAGGCCTTTGCCGGTGAGGTGAAGCACTGGATCACGATGAACGAGATCCGCTGCTTCACGCAGCTGGCCTACGGCTTCGGCACCAAGGCGCCGGGCCGCAAGGAGCGCGCGGCCGTCGTCAACCAGACCTTCCACCACGCGCTGCTGTGCCACGGCCACGGCGTGCGCGCGGTGCGCGAGTTCGGCGGCGCGGGCGCCGTGGTGGGCCTGACGGACAACTGCGACGTCTGCATCCCGGTGACCGAGACGCCCGAGGACATCGCCGCCGCCAAGGCCTGGTTCCTGGAGAAGAACGCCCACGTGCTGGGCGCCATGCATGCCGGCCACTACCCGGCCGACTACCTGGCCCGCGCCGGCGCCGATGCGCCCCAGGTCCACTCCGGCGACTTCGACCTCATCAGCCTGCCCACCGACCACCTGGGCCTGAACATCTACACCGGCACCTATGTGCGCGCCGGCAAGCATGGCGCCGCCTGGGAGGCCGTGCCGCTGCCCGCCAACTACCCCAAGGCCGACAGCCCCTGGCTGCACATCGCGCCGCAGTCCATCTACTGGGCCACGCGCTTCTGCCACGAGCTGTACGGCCACCAGTCGCTGTACATCACCGAGAACGGCTGCGGCTACAACGACGAGCCGGTGGTGAACGGCGAGGTGCTGGACCTGCACCGCCGCGACTTCCTGCGCAACCACCTGCGCGAAGCCCACCGCGCCATCGGTGACGGCGTGCCGCTGCACGGCTACTTCCTGTGGTCGTTCATCGACAACTACGAATGGGAGGACGGCTACCAGCGCCGCTTCGGCATCGTGCACTGCGACTACGCGACGCAGGTGCGCACGCCCAAGCTGTCGGCCCGCTACTACGCCCAAGTGATCAAGGCCCGTCGCATCCTCTGACATGAAGCGGGCCGAGCCAAGCCGCCTATATTGCCTCGCGCCGCAGCGGGCCTCCGCCCCCCCATGCGGTCTAACGAGGACCATCCCAATGACTGCCTTTCGCCCCCTGCGCCGCCGCCACCTCTTCGCCGCCGCCGCCACCTTGCCGGCGCTGGCCACGCCTGCGCTGGCCGCCACGCCGCAGCGCCGCAACGCGCAGGGCGTGACGAGCTACGACAGCCCCTTCCCGCCTGACTTCGTGTTCGGCGTCGCCGCGGCCTCCGCGCAACTCGAGGGCGCCGCCTTCGAGGACGGCAAGGGCGAATCGGTCTGGGACCGATTCAGCCGCATCCCCGGCAAGGTCCACAACGGCGACACGCCCGACGTCGCCTGCGACCACTACCACCGCTTCGACGAGGACTTCGCGCTGATGGCCTCGCTGGGGTTCAAGACCTACCGCCTGTCCATCGCCTGGCCGCGCATCTACCCGAACGGCGACGGCGAGATCAACCCGAAGGGGCTGGACTTCTACCGCCGCCTCTTCGCCAGCATGAAGAAGCACGGCATCGAGCCCTGGGTGACGCTCTTCCACTGGGACCTGCCGCAGTCGCTGGAGGACCGCGGCGGCTGGACGTCGCGCGTGACCGTCGACGCCTTCGCCCGCTACGCCGACACCGTCGTCAAGGCCTTTGCCGGCGAGGTGAAGCACTGGATCACGCTGAACGAGATCGTCTGCTTCACGCTGCTGGGCTACGGCACGGGCAGCAAGGCGCCGGGCCGCAAGGAAAACGCCAAGGTCGTCAACCAGACCTACCACCACGCGCTGCTGTGCCACGGTCACGGCGTGCGCGCGGTGCGCAAGTTTGGTGGCAAGGGCGCCGTGGTGGGCCTGACCGACAACTGCGGGGTGTCCGTGCCCGTGACGGAAACGCCGGCCGACATCGCCGCCGCCAAGGCCTGGTTCGTGGACAGGAACGCCCAGGTGCTGGGCGCCATCCATGCCGGCAAATACACCGCGAACTTCCTGGCACGCGTGGGCGCCGATGCCCCCGACGTGCAGCCCGGCGACTTCGACCTGATCAGCCTGCCGACCGACTTCCTGGGTCTGAACATCTACAGCGGCACCTATGTGCGCGCCGGCAAGAACGGCGCCGCGTACGAGGCCCTGCCCCACCCCGTCAACTACCCGCGCGCCGACAGCACCTGGCTGCGCCTGGTGCCGCAGTCCATCTACTGGGGCTCGCGCTTCTGCCACGAGGTCTACGGCCACAAGGCGCTGTACATCACCGAGAACGGCTGCGGCTACGACGAGGAACCGGTCGTCAACGGCGAGGTGCTGGACCTGCACCGCCGCGACTACCTGCGCAGCCACCTGCGCGAAGCCCACCGCGTCATCGCCGACGGCGTGCCGCTGAAGGGCTACTTCCTGTGGTCGTTCATCGACAACTACGAATGGGAAGACGGCTACCAGCGCCGCTTCGGCATCGTGCATTGCGACTTCGCGACGCAGGTCCGCACGCCCAAGTTGTCCGCCCGCTATTACGCCGACGTCATCAAGACGAGAAAGATTTTGTGAACGCCAGCACCCTCCACATGGCGCAGTTGGCGCCAACGGCCACCGACCGCCTGCCCCTGCGCCAGAAGATCGGTTTCGGCCTGGGCTCCATCCTCGACATGTGGGGGCACTGGCTCTATGCGTCGCTGGCCTTCCAGGTGTTCAACATCTTCCTGGGCGTCGCACCGGGCCTGATCTCCACGGTCCAGGCGATCAAGATCTTCATCGACGCCGGCTCCGACGCACTGTTCGGCTGGCTCTCCGACAACACGCGCACGAAGTACGGTCGCCGGCGTCCCTTCATCCTGGTCGGCGGCATCCTCGCCGGCATCGGCCTGCCGCTGATGTTCGCCGTCGGCAAGGGCTGGACCGACATGCAGTACTTCAGCTTCATGCTGATCAGCATGATCATCTACGTGCCGGTGATGAGCTGCTTCAACATGCCCTGGGTGAGCCTGGGCGCAGAGATGACGCCGGACTATCACGAGCGCACCACGGTGATGGCCATTCGCAACGCCATCCAGAAGGGCCCCGAGCTGGCGATGTTCTTCGCCGCGCAGTTCACGACGCTGTCCTTCTTCCACGATGCCAACGGCAAGCCCGACATCCTGCGCGGCGCCCAGGTCTACACCGGCATCCTCGGCGCCATCATGGTGGCGGTGTCCATCGCCATCTTCCTGCTGGTGCGCGAGCGCTACTACGAGAAGCTGGTGTCGCACTCGCAGACGCGCATCCCGCTGGCCGACACGCTGTGGCGCACGCTGCGCTGCAAGCCTTTCCGCACCGTGCTGACGATGTCGCTGGCCTACAGCATCGGCACGGCCATGGTGGGCGCGCTGGGCTACTACGCCACGGTTTACTACGTCTGCAAGGGCGACGTCGTGACCGCGACGAAGTGGAACACCGCCATGGGCCTGGCGGGCATGGGCTTCGGCTTCGCGGGCATTCCATTCTTCGCCTGGATCGCGCGCCGCTGGGGCAAGCGCACGGGCCTGGCCGTGGTGCTGACGCTCGCCATCTGCGCTTTCATCGGCGACTGGTGGCTGTACGACCCCGACCTGCCCGTGCTGCAACTCTTCGCCTGCGGCTTCGTCGCCTTCACCGGCGCGGGCTTCTGGACGCTGTACACCGCCACCATCGGCGACGTCGTCGACTATGACGAACTGGAGACCGCCCAGCGCCGCGAGGGCTCGTTCTCGGCCTGCCAGTCGTGGATCTCCAAGGTCGGCATCGCGCTGGGCGTCGGCGCCTCGGGCTGGATCCTGCAGTTCACCGGCTTCGACGCCCACAGGGAGGGCGCGCAGGCGGCCGAGGCCATCTTCTGGATCCGCCTGCTGCTGTCCGGCATCCCGGTCATCGGCCTGGTGCTGGCGCTGATCGCCATCCTGCGCTTCCCGCTCACCGAGGCGCGCATGCTGCAGATCCGCGGCGCGCTGGAAGCGAAGCGGGGCACGGTATGAACATGTCGCGCCGCATGGCCGTGCAGGCCGCACTCGCCGGCGCTGCAGTGAGCCCGGCGCTGGCCGCACCGCGCTTTGCCGCCGGCATCGAAGGCCAGCGCAAGGCCGACCTGGGCAACGGCAGCTACCTGAACCCCATCGTCGCGGGCGACCACGCCGACCCCACCATCCTGAAGGACGGGGCCGACTACTACATGACGTTCTCGTCCTTCCAGTCCTACCCGGGCGCCGTCATCTGGCACTCGCAGGACCTGGTGAACTGGACGCCGATCACGGCTGCGCTGACGCAACCCATCGGCACCGTCTGGGCGATGGACCTGATCAAGCATCAAGGCCGCTTCTACCTCTACATCCCCGTGCTGCAGGACGCCGGCACGGGCATCTACGTGATCCACGCCGACGACATCCGCGGCCCCTGGAGCGCGCCCATCGACCTGAAGGTGCCCGGCTGCATCGACCCCGGCCACGTGGTGGGCGAGGATGGCCGGCGCTACCTGTTCGTCAACGGCGGGCGGCGCGTGCGCTTGAAGGACGACGGCCTCGCCACCGACGGCGCGCTGGAGGCCAACGCCTGGCGGCCCTGGCAATACCCCAAGGACTGGGTCGTCGAGATGTTCGCGCCCGAGGGCCCCAAGCTGTTCAAGCGCGGTGAGTGGTTCTACCTGATCTCCGCCGTCGGCGGCACGGCCGGACCGCCCACCAGCCACATGGTGACGGTCGCCCGCTCGCGCTCGGTGCACGGGCCTTGGGAAGACGCCCCCAACAACCCCCTCGTGCGCACGGCAAGCAGCCAAGAGCCCTGGTGGTCGCGCGGCCATGCCAGCGTCGTCGAAGGCCCGGCGGCCGACTGGTGGATGGTCTATCACGGCTACGAGAACGGCTTCCGCACGCTCGGCCGCCAGGCACTGCTGGAGCCCGTCGAGTGGACGAAAGACGGCTGGCTGCGCGCCAAGGGCGGCACGCTGGAAAAGCCCTTGCCGAAACCCCCTGGCGGCAAGGCCGGCAAGGCGGGCTTTGCGCTGTCCGACGATTTCTCCAGCGGCAAGCTGGGCCTGCAATGGGCCTTCCACGCGCCCGGGCCGGACGAAGCCAGGCGCCTGCGCTTCGAGGACAGGACGCTGGTCATCCGCGGCAAGGGCAAGTCGCTGCCCGACTCGTCGCCGCTGACCTGCCAGGCCGGCGACCGCAGCTACGAGGTGACGGTCGAGCTGGAGATCAGCGGCGACGGGCATGGCGGCCTGGCGCTGTTCTACGAGGAGCGCGGCCATGTCGGCATCGCCTTCAGCACCACGCAGATGCTGACCTATGCCTACGGCCAGGAGCACGCGTGGATGCGCGAAACGCTCTCCACCACTGCGGCCACGCGCCGCGTCCACATCCGCCTGACCAACCGCGAGAACGTCGTCACCTGGCACACCTCGCACGACGGCGGCAAGACCTGGCAACAGCATGCCTGGCAGATGGAGGTCTCGGGCCTGCATCACAACGTCTTCGGCGGCTTCGTCAGCCTGCGGCCTGCGCTGTTCAGCGCCGGCGCGGGCGAGGTGCGCGCCCGCAACTTTGTCTACAGAGGACTCACGACGTGACTTCCCAACGACGCCGCCGGCTGCTGGCCGCCGCAGCCGCCATGCCCCTCGCTTCCACCGTGTTCGCCGCGCCGCCCACGCAGCGCCGCATCGTGCTCGACGTCGCGCAAGCGAAGCAGCCGCTGGACCGCTTCTTCGACCACTGCGTCGGCGCCGACTACCCCGGCACGCTGTTCCGCGAGGACTCGCTGGCACAGCTGAAGACGACGGTGGACGAGCTGGGATTCCGCTACCTGCGCTTCCACGCGATCTTCCACGACGTCTTCAAGACGGTGACGCGAGATGCCGCCGGCCAGCTGGTGTTCGACTTCACCGGCATCGACAAGCTCTACGACGCGATGCTGGCTCGCCACATCAAGCCCTTCGTGGAGCTGGGCTTCACGCCGCTGGCGCTGAAGACGTCGGACCTGAAGATCTTCTACTGGGAAGGCAACACCTCCCACCCCGAGCCGGCCGGGTGGGTCGCGCTGATCGAGGCCTTCATCCGCCACCTGCTGCAGCGCTATGGCGCGCCCGAGGTGCACGAGTGGTACTTCGAGGTCTGGAACGAACCCAACCTCGACGGCTTCTGGGAGAAGGCCGACCAGAAGGCCTATTTCGACCTCTACACCCGCACCGCCAAGGCCATCAAGGCCATCGCGCCGTTGCTGCGCGTGGGCGGCCCGTCCACGGCCGGCGCGGCCTGGGTGCCGGAGTTCCTGGCGCATGCCAAGGTGACCGACACGCCGGTGGACTTCATCACCGTGCACACCTACGGCGTCGACGGCGGTTTCCTGGACGAGTTCGGCAAGGAGGACTTGATGCTTCTTGCAACCCCCGATGCCATCGTGGGCGACGTGCGGCGCGTGCGCAAGGAGATCGAGGCCTCCCACCTGCCCGGCCTGCCACTGTTCTTCACCGAATGGAGCACCAGCTACAACCCGCGCGACCTGGTGCACGACAGCTACATGAGCGCCGCCTATGTGCTGACCAAGCTGAAGCAGACGCAAGGCCTGGCCCAGCACATGAGCTACTGGGTCTACAGCGACCTGTTCGAGGAGCCCGGCCCGCCGGACGCGCCCTTCCACGGCGGATTCGGCCTGATGACCCGCGAGGGCATCAGGAAGCCCGTGTGGTTCGCCTACCGCTACCTGGCCGCGCTGCAGGGCAAGGAGGTGCCGAGCACCGACGGCTTCAGCTGGGCTGCGACCGACGGCGAGCAGTTGCAAGCCCTCGTCTGGGACTGGCGCAACACCGAGCAGAAGGTCAGCAACCGCAGCTACTTCGGCAAGCCGCGGCCGGCGCGCGACGTGGGCACGGTCACCGTCGAGCTGCGCCACCTGCCGCCCGGTCGCTACCAGCTGACGCAGCGCCGCACCGGTTTCGAGGTCAACGATGCACACACCGCGTATCTGAAGATGGGCTCGCCCAAGACCCTCGATGCCAGGCAGCTCGCCGCCCTGCAAGGCCTGACGAGCGACAAGCCCGAACTGCAGCGTGAGCTGGTCGTCGGCGCCAGCGGTGCGGCCACGGTCACCGTCAAGCTGCGCAGCCACGACGTGCTGCTGCTGAGCCTGCGCAAGGTCGGCGCATGAAGCGCCGCGACGCCCTGCTCGCGCTGCTGCCGCTGGCAGGCTGTGGCGGCGGCGGCGCCGAAGCGGCGGCCGCTCAGCCCAGCGCGCCCGCTCCGGCGGCAGCCGCAACGACCGGCATGCGCGACCTCACCAGCCTGCAGCTCAGCCAGCTGATGGGCGCCGGTTGGAACCTGGGCAACTCGCTGGAGGCCATCGGCGGCGAGACGGCCTGGGGCAACCCGGCCACGGCGCAGGCGCTGCTGGGCGCCGTCCAGGCCGCCGGCTTCAAGACCGTGCGCATCCCCGTGTCGTGGAAGCAGTACGCGGACGCCAACGACGTCATCAGCGCCACCTGGCTGGCCCGCGTGGCCCAGGTCGTCGACTACGCGCGCACGGCCGGCCTGTTCGCCATCATCAATGTGCACTGGGACGGCGGCTGGCTGGAGCCCACCTTCGCGCGCCAGGCCGTGGTCACCGCGCGCCTCACCAAGTTCTGGACGCAGATCGCCAACCACTTCAAGGGCCACGACGACACGCTGCTGTTCGCCGGCACCAATGAAGTCATGGTGGAAGGCGACTACGGCACGCCCAAGGCGGAGTACGTCAGCGTGCAGAACGGCTTCAACCAGGCGTTCGTGTCGGCCGTGCGCGCCACCGGCGGCAACAACGCGGTGCGCCACCTGGTCGTGCAGGGCTTCAACACCAACATCGACCACACGATCGCCTTTGCCGTCACGCCCACCGACACCGCCAGCAACCGGCTGATGATGGAAGTGCACTACTACGACCCCTACGACTTCACGCTCAACGAGAAAAGTGCGTTCTGGCAATGGGGCGCCGGCGCCACCGACAGCAAGGCCAGGGTCGCGGGCGCCGACGAGGCCTACGCCGACGCGCAGTTCCAGAAGATGAAGCTGCGCTATGTCGACCGCGGCATCCCGGTCATCCTCGGCGAGTTCGGCGCCATCCGCCGCACCGAGTACGCCGGCGCCGAGGCCTACCGGCTGGCCTGGAACCGCCACGTCGCCCGCTCCGCCTGGGCCCACGGCATGGTGCCCGTCTACTGGGACGCCGGCGCCGCCACTGAGAACCACAGCATGGGCCTGTTCGACCGCAAGACCGGCGCCCAGGTCTACCCCGAGCTGATCAAGGCCCTCGTCGACGGGGCCCGCTGACCACCACCCACCCCAACCCGGACTCACCATGAACCCATCTCGCCTTCGCCAGGCGCGGCCGCTGCTTTGCCTGCTCCTGGCCCTCACGGCACCGCTGGGCCACGCTGCCAGTGCTTCCGCCTCGCTGTCGCATGTCCGCGTTGAAGTCGTGGACCTGACGCCGGGCGACGGCAACTGGCCCTGGGTCTGGGTGGTCAGCAACGTGGACTGGGTGGCGCGCACGTCCAGCGCCAGCGTGCAGATCCCCGACCCGCTGAACGGCCAGGAACAGCTGGGCTGGCTGGGCGACACGCTGTCGGCCCAGGCGCTCCTGGGCAGCACACAGGCCACCGCGGCGGTCAGCAGCGTGGCCGACCTGGGCGGCGGTGGCAGCACGACCGGCTCGGCCCTGGCCACGGCCAGCGACGGCCTGTCCGCCTGGGCGATCGCGCAGATCTTCAGCGGCCGCGTGATGGCCGGCGCCGGCACGCGCATCGTCGTGACGGCACAGTTGGACGGCGTCTCGGCTAGCGCGGGCGGCGGCCAGGCGCAGGCCACCGCCAGCCTGGGCATTGCCAACGACAGCGGCGGCGCCGTCGACAGCAGCCAGGCCTGGGCCTTCGAATCGCCCGACTTCACGCAGACCGACGCGCCGGCCACGCTCAGCGTGCACTGGGACAACACCAGCGCCGACGCCGCCTGGGGCCAGCTGTGGGTCAACGTGTCGGCCCAGGCCATGTCGGCGTCACCGGTGCCCGAGCCTGCGTCGGCGCTGCTGCTGGGCCTTGGCCTCGCGGCGCTGGCCGCCCGCCGGCGCCGCTGAGCGCCCCGCCGCACAGAACTCGAGGCGCTGCCGCCCAGGCAGTGCCCCGTGCCCGCGGTGCAGGTGCCCGACACGAGGTGCCGCGCCGCATTCCACCCCAGGAGACAAACCATGAAATCGAGAATCTGGACTTCCTTGTGCGCGCTCGCACTCGTGTTGACCGGCGCACCCGCCGCGGTCGCGCAGACCTGCACGGCCACGGCCGTCAAACCCTTTATCAAGGTCGGCAGCACCTGGACGGCCACCGCGTCGGCCAGCGTCGCCGCCGGCACGGCCGTCGTGCTGGGCCCGCAGCCCACCTCCGGCGGCAGCTGGGCGTGGAGCGGCTGCGCCAGCGCAGGAACGGCCCGCGAGCAGAGCCTGACGGCCAAGGCCAGCTGCACAGCGACGGCGACCTACACCAACAGCTGCGGCGCCAAGACGACGCAGGCCTTCACGCTGACCGTGCCCGGCATGCGCGACCTGACCAGCCTGCAGTTGAGCAAGCTGATGGGCGCCGGCTGGAACCTCGGCAATTCGCTGGAAGCCATCGGCGGCGAGACCGCCTGGGGCAACCCACCGGCCACGCAGGCGCTGTTCAACGCCGTCAAGGCCGCCGGCTTCAAGACCGTGCGCATCCCGCTGTCGTGGAAGCAGTACGCCGATGCCAACGACAACATCAGCGCGACCTGGATGACCCGCGCGACGCAGGTCGTCAACTACGCGAAGAACGCCGGCCTGTACGCCATCATCAACATCCACTGGGACGGCGGCTGGATGCAGCCCACCTATGCCCAGCAGGCGGCGGTCAACACGCGCATCACCAGGTTCTGGACGCAGATCGCGAACAACTTCAAGGGCTTTGACGACACGCTGCTGTTCGCTGGCACCAACGAGGTCATGGTGGACGGCAACTACGGCACGCCCACGGTCGAGTACTACACGGTGCAGAACAGCTTCAACCAGACCTTCGTCAACGCCGTGCGGGCAACCGGCGGCGGCAACCTGGCCCGCCATCTGGTCGTGCAGGGCTTCAACACCAACATCGACCACACGGTGAACTTCGCCACCGTGCCGAGCGACTCGGCATCCAAGCGCCTGATGATGGAGGTGCACTTCTACGACCCCTACAACTTCACGCTCAACGACAGCAGCAACATCTGGCAGTGGGGCGCGGGCGCCACCGATGCGTCGGCCACCGAGACCTGGGCCAACGAGGCCTACGTGGACGCCCAGTTCCAGAAGATGAAGACCCGCTTCGTCGATGCCGGCATCCCGGTCATCCTGGGCGAGTTCGGCGCCATCCGGCGTACCGAGCACGCCGGCGCCGAGACCTATCGCACGAACTGGAGCCGTTACGTCGCCCGCTCGGCCTGGACCCATGGCGCCGTGCCGGTCTGGTGGGACGCGGGCTCGCCCAGCGCCAACCACAGCATGGGCTTGTTCGACCGCAACACCGGCGTGCAGGCCTACCCCAGCCTGATCAGCGCCATCGTCAACGCGGCCAAATGACCCGCGGCCATCGGCTGGCGTAACGACTGCAAACCGCTTCCGTGCGGGCACCGCCGGAGGCGGTGCGCAGTTCGACTATCCTGTTAGGGAGCGCCCGCCAAGTCCGGCGCGGCAGGGAGCCGATGTGCAAGCCAGCAGCCTGTCTCGGGAAGACGCTGCCCCCTCTGAAGCTGTGCCGTCGCGGGACGGCCCGGCCTTTTTGCTGGACCAGCCGGCCGGCCCGCGCGAGCGCCGCCATGCGCTGATCGTCGCGCTGCTGTCGGTGGCCGTCTTCGCGGCCCTGGTGCCCTTTGCCAAGGTCAAGCTGGCGCCAGTGCCGGCGTTCATCCCCATCTACGAGTCGGCTCTGGTGCTGACCGACCTGATCACGGCCGTGCTGCTGTTCGGCCAGCACCGCATCCTGCGCTCGCAGGCGCTGCTGCTGCTGGGCTGCGGCTACCTGTTCACGGCCGTCATGACGACGGCCCATGCGCTGACCTTCCCGGGCCTGTTCAGCACCAGCGGCCTGCTCGGCGCCACGACGCAGACGACCGTGTGGCTCTACATGCTTTGGCATGGCGGCTTCCCGTTGTTCGTGCTGGGCTATCTCGCGCTGAAGTCCCGGCCGCCGGTCGCCGTGCCGACCCTCGCCTGGCCGCTGGTGACGCTGGCCGCTGCCACCGGCCTCGTCGCGCTGGCCACGCTGGGCCATGCCTGGCTGCCCGATCTGCTGGTGGGCGGCCGCTACTCGCTGGCTTTCCAGGTCACCGTGGGCTGCGTGTGGCTGTTCAGCCTGGTCGCGCTGGGTGCGCTGTGGCGCCAGCGGCCGCACACGGTGCTGGACCAATGGCTGATGGTGGTCTGCCTGGCCTGGCTGTTCGACATCGCACTGTCGGCCATGCTGAATGCCGCCCGCTTCGACCTGGGCTTCTACGCCGGCCGCATCTACGGCCTGCTGGCCTGCGCGGTGGTGCTGATGGAACTGCTGCTGGAGAACAGCACGCTGTACGCGCGCCTCTTCAAGGCCTACGAAGCCGACCACCGCCAGAGCGAGGCCCTGGCCATCGCGCGCGACGAGGCCCGCGCCGCCGATGCCGCCAAGAGCCTGTTCCTGGCCAGCATGAGCCACGAGATCCGCACGCCGATGAACGCCATCATCGGCCTGACCAGCCTGGTGCTGGAGACGCGGCTGGAGAACCGGCAGCGTGACTACCTGGGCAAGGTGCAGATGTCCTCCAAGGCGCTGCTGAGCCTGCTCAACGACATCCTCGACTACTCCAAGATCGAGGCCGGCAAGATCACGCTGGAGGCCGAGGAGTTCAGCCCCGAGGAGTTGATCGAGAACGTCGGCCATCTGTTCTCGGCGCGGCTGGAAGAGGCCGGCCTGGACCTGCTGTTCGAGTTCGACGAGCACCTGCCGGACCGGCTGCTGGGCGACAGCCTGCGGCTCACGCAGGTGCTGAACAACCTCGTCGGCAACGCCATCAAGTTCACGCCCAAGGGCGAGATCGTCGTGCGCGCCGAGGTGCTCAGCGAACAGGACGGGCAGATGCGGCTGCGCATCGGTGTTCGCGACACCGGCATCGGCATGACGCCCGAACAGGTCAACGGCCTGTTCCAGGTGTTCGGCCAGGCCGACGCGTCCATCGCGCGGCGCTACGGCGGCACCGGCCTGGGACTGGCAATCTGCAAGCGGCTGGTGACGCTGATGGGCGGCAGCTTCGAGGTCAGCAGCGCGCCCGGCCAGGGCAGCACCTTCAGCTTCAGCTGCAGCTTCGGCAAGGCCAAGCCGGGCGCCGAGCGCATCGACCCGCACCGCATCCGCGGCATGCGCACGCTGGTCATCGATGCCCAGCCCACCGAGCGGCTGATCCTGCAGCAGATGCTGCAGAGCTGGCATTTCCAGGTCGGCGTGGCCTCGTTCGGCGACGAGGCGCTGTACCGGCTGCGCCAGGCCGATCCCTTGCACCCCTACGAGCTGCTGCTGCTGGACTGGAAGACGGCGGGCGCCGATTTCGTCGACGCGGCGCGACGCATCGCCAGCGAGCGCGGCACGCCGGCGCCGGCCGTCATCGCGCTGGGCAGCCTGCATGCGAGCGAGCGCGTCGCCGAGGAGTTGCAAGGCCGCGCTGGCACCCAGGTGCTCGTCAAGCCGGTCACGCCGTCACGCCTGTTCGAGGCCGTGCTGCAACTGCAGATGGGCGAGAAGCGCGTGGGCAGCCTGCCGGCCGGCGGCAGCATGGCCGACCTGGCCGACACGATGCGGCCGCTGCACGGCGCGCGCGTGCTGCTCGTGGAAGACAACCCGGTCAACCAGCAGGTCGCCTGCGCCTTCCTCGCGATGGCGCGGCTGCAGGTCGAGGTGGCCGAGAACGGGCTGCAGGCCGTGGAGCGGCTCAAGCACGAGCGCTTCGACGCGTTGCTGATGGACATGCAGATGCCCGAGATGGACGGCCTGACCGCCACGCGGCTGATCCGCGCGATGCCCCAGCATGCCCGCCTGCCCATCATCGCGATGACGGCCGGCGCGATGGAGCGCGACGTGCAGGACTGCCTGGCCGCCGGCATGAACGCCCACGTCAGCAAGCCCATCGACCCCAAGCAACTGGTGCGCACGCTGCTGGCGTGGATCCCGCCCCACGCCAGCCACGGCACGCAGGCTAGCTAGCGTCGGGCAGGCGCTCGAAGTCCATCACCCAATTGGTTTCCCAGGTCTGGCCGCCGTCGGCCGAGAAGGCCTGCGCCCAGCGCGCGCTGTCGCGGGCAATGTCGGTCCAGCGATAGCGCACGCGGATGGGCTGGCCGCGCAGCTCGTCGTCGCACTGGAACTCGCCGACACCGTCGGCAAAGCCGCCGACCACCGGCGGGTCCAGCCGGTGCGGGTTGCGGCCGTCCACCCACCAGATCGCCCACTGGCGCGTGGCGGGGTCGAAGGTGCGCATGGACGCGGCGCGATAAGGCCCGGTGGGCAGCTCCAGCACGTTGTCATCGATGTTGCCGAGGCCGCCCAGCAGCGGCCACATGCGGCAGCGGCCGAGGAAGCTCTCCCAGTCCTCGCAGCCGAGCAGGCGCTCCTTGAGGCGGCGGTGGCTGACGCGCCAGTGGCCGATGAGGAAATCGAAGTCTCGCGGAGTGGCGGTGTGGGTCATGGCGGTCTCAGGCATGAAGGCTGGATCGGGCGGTGGGGGCCAGGCGCAGCGCCTGCGTCGGCTTGGCCAGCCAGGGCTGCATTGGCGGCGCCATGCCGCGCAGCCAGGCGTCGGCGCCCCGGCCGTCGTCGAACATGGCCAGCGCGAGCAGCACCTGCTCGCCTTCGCGCAGCGGCAGCCGCGGGAAGTTGTTGGGCGCGGCCTCGGTGACGTAGCAGGCCGACACGCCCCGCAGCCCGACCATCGCGGCCCGGCACTGCGCCAACAGCTCGGGCGCGGCCGGCGCCTTCAGGTGGAACACAGCCGCGGCGAGTACGCCCGGCGGCGGCGCCGTCGCCCCCCGTTCGGCGCGGGGCTGAACGGTCGCCGGCAGCGCCGCGCCGTCCCAGGCCGGGCGCAGCAGCAGCACATCGTCGGAATCGATCATCGTCACGTTGGCCGCATCGCGATGGGCGGCCCAGGCCTGTCCGCCGTAGAAGGCCGGCAACGCGTCACCGCGCGCGGCCATGTCGGCAAAGCCGCGCAGCCAGACAAAGCGGTCTGCGTCGCCCAGGTCGCGGAACTGGCCCAGCACACGGATGCCCACGGCCTCCTGGCTGTCGACGAATTCGCGGTCGAACAGGGCGATCAGCGTGTCACGCTGGCCGGGGTGCAGCGTGTACTGGCGCAGCTCCACGACGCGGCAGTCCGGCGCGGCGGGAGCGGTGAAGTCGGAATTGGCAGGCATGGCACTTGAGTCCGCGGAGTTCATCGTCCGTGCAGTCTGCGCCGCGATACCTGTCAACGCATGGCATGTATTCCGGAATTCATTCGCTGCCCGGCACCGGCAGCGCCAGCCCGCGCTTGAGCACGCCCAGCGCGACTTGCGTCGTGTAGCGCCGCACGTTGGCGTTGTCCGCCAGCAGCCGCGTCATCAGCGCTTCGTAGGCGGCGGCGTCCGGCGCGGTGACGACGAGCACGAAGTCGGCCTCGCCGGTCACGTAGAAGGCCTGTTGCACCGCGCTCTCGGCCTCCAGCCAGGCGCGCAGCCGGGCCATCAGCTCGGGCCGCTCGCTTTCCACTTGCAGGCCGGCCAGGAAGGTGGTCGGGCGGCCCACCTGGGCGGCGTCGAGCACGGCGACCTGGCGCTGGATGACGCCCTGCTCACGCAGCCTGCGCAGCCGGCGCTGGATGGCAGACACCGACAGGCTGACGCGCTCGGCCAATTGCTCGGCGGTCAGTGCGGCATCCTGCTGCACGAGGGTCAGCAGTTGGCGGTCGAAGCGGTCCAGCTCGGTCATCGCAGAAGGCATTGAGATTGCGGCCAAACGGCGCCGCGGCCGGGCATCTTGCCGCAATTCATCGCAGGCCCCCACCTAGCATGGCTGCTCTTGAATTGAGGAGTCTTGTCGATGATCGACCACGTATCCCTGGGCACCGCGCGCTACGCCGAGTCGGTGGCCTTCTACCGCCGCGTGCTGGCGCCGCTGGGGTTGGAACTGCTGCGCGACACCGGCAGCGAAGCCGCTTTCGGCACCGCGGCACAGTGGTGCTTCTTTCTCTACCCCGTGGCGGACGAGCCGGTGACGGCGCGTGGCACCCATGTCGCGCTGAGCGCACCCAACCGCGCGGCGGTGACGGCCACCCACGAAGCGGCCATGGCCGCATCGGCCGGCGACATCTTCACGCCGCGCACGCGGCCCGACATCAGCGACAGCTATTTCGGCGCGATGTTCCACGACCTCGACGGACATCGCATCGAGGTGACGACCAACGCCGCGTGAAAGAAGGCCGGGCCTGAAAGGCCCGGCGGCTTACTTGGCGACCAACAGGTCTTCGGCCTGCTTGCCCGCAGCCAGCGCGTCCTTGAACCAGTTGGGCCGCTTGCCGACGCCGGACCAGGTGCGGCCCGCGCCATCGGTGTACTTGGCGACGCCACCCTGCTTCTTCGCCGCGGCCTTGCGGCCCCGCCCGACCGCCTTGGTGGCTGCGGCGGTCGTGGCGCGTTTGCGAGGCGACTTGGCCGGCGACGCGCCGAACAATTCATTCGCAGTGATGCCGTAATGGGCAATGGCCTCTTTGATGCGGGTCACCACATCGGCCTTTTCGCGTGAGCGCAATGCGTCCGCCTGTTTCTGCAAATGCTCGATCTGCTTGAGCAGGTTCTGCAGTGTCTTCGCCATTCAAGTCTCCAACGACATCGATTCTTCGAGTGGTGCATTCAAGCACAGCTGTCGAGTCAATTGACTTTTGCCAGGGGAGTGAAAACCCATTCCCCTGGCCGAATGGACTGAAATGCTCAGGCGAGTGATTGGCGCCGCAGCGAGCGTCAGCGAATGTCGAATTGCACGTCGATATTGCCGCGCGTCGCGTGCGAATAGGGGCAGAGCTGATGGGCGCCGTCCACCAGTTGGCGCTGTTGCTCCGGCGCCAGGCCCGGCAGGCTGATGGTCAGCTTGACGGCCAGCGCAAAGCCCTCATCCGCGGTCATGCCCAGCGACACGTCGGCATCGACGGCCACGTCGTCCGGCACGCGGATGCCCAGCGGCGCGCCCGCCCGGCGCATCGCGCCCATGAAGCAGGCCGAGTAGCCGATGCCGAACAGCTGCTCCGGGTTGGTGCCGGGGCGGCCCGAACCGGGCGGGCTGAGCTTGACGTCCAGCGCGCCGTCGCTGGACTTTCCCGCGCCGTCGCGGCCGCCGGCAGTGTGGGTGTGTGCGGTGTAGACGACTTTCTCTATGGTGCGCAACATGGCGACTCCTGTTGATGGACGTGGTTGAGGCCGTTCAGGCCTGGTCTTGAAAATGGCGCAGCGCGACCATGGCCATGCGCACGACGTTGCGCGTTTCGCTCACGGTCGCACCGGCCTTGGCACTGACACGCAGGCCGCGCATGACTGTCAGCACGAAGTCGGCCGCGGCCTGCTCATCCAGCGCGCCGGGCAATTCGCCCAGCGCCTTGGCCTGGCTCATGGCGGCGGCCAGGTCGGCCTTGGACTTCTGCGCGCCGCGCTTGACGATGGCGGCGACTTCGTCGTCACTGAGGCCGATCTCGGTGGCCGTGTTGACCGACATGCAGCCGCGCGTGCGGGCCTCGCCGGTCGCCGTGGCGATGGCGGTCAGCAAGGTCTCAATGCCCTGCAACGGCGACGCCGCACTGGCCAGCACCTTCTGCAGTGACTTGGCGCGCTCGGCCTGATACAGCGCCAGCGCCTGCAGGAACAGGCCGCGCTTGCTCTCGAATGCGTTGTAGAGGCTCTGACGGCCGATGCCCATGGCCTCCACGAGGTCGGGCATGCCCGTGGCCTCGAAGCCCTGGCACCAGAACACCTCCATCGCGCGGTGGAGGACTTCGTCTTTGTCGAACTCAGAAGGTCTGGCCATGAAACGAATTGGACTTGTTTTTGAACGATCAGTCAAGAATAATCGATCGTGTCGTCTTCACCCCCCCAAGCCATGACCCACCTGCTCCAACGCCGCAGCCTGCTGTCCGCCGCCGCACTCGCCGGCGCTTCTTCCCTGCTTGCCCGCCCCGCCTTCGCGGCCCCTGCCGCCGGCGGTTTCGGCGAACTCCGCCAGCTGGATGCCGGCGTGCTGAGCATCGGCTTTGCCGACCTGGGCCCGCGCAACGGCCCACCCGTGCTGTTGCTGCACGGCTGGCCCTATGACATCCACACCTACGAAGAGGTCGCACCGCGCCTAGCCGCGGCGGGCTACCGCGTACTCGTGCCGCACCTGCGCGGCTACGGCACGACGCGCTTCCTGTCCGATGCCACGCCCCGCAACGCCCAGCAGACCGCCATCGCCGCCGACGCGATCGCGCTGCTGGACGCGCTGGGCATCCAGCAAGCCGTCGTCGCCGGCTGCGACTGGGGCGCGCGCACGGCCTGCGTGATGGCCGCGCTGTGGCCGCAGCGCGTGAAGGCGCTGGTGTCCGTCAGCGGCTACCTGGTCACGAACGTGAAGGCCGGTGGCCAGCCGCTGGCGCCGGCCGACGAGCTGGCCTGGTGGTACCAGTTCTACCTCGCTACCGACCGCGGCCGCGCGGGCTACGAGAAGAACCACCGCGACTTCGCCCGCCTGATCTGGCGCCAGGCCTCGCCCGAATGGCGTTTCGACGACGCCACCTTCCTGCGCTCGGCACCCGCCTTCGACAACCCCGACCATGTCGCCATCACCGTCCACAACTACCGCTGGCGCCTGGGCCTGGCGGAGGGCGAGCCGCGCTACGACGCACTGGAGGCGCGCCTGGTCAGCGTGCAAAGCGTGGCCATGCCGGCCATCACGCTGGAAGGCGACGCCAACGGCGCCCCGCACCCGCCGGCCGCCGCCTATGCCAAGCGCTTTGCCGGCAAGTACGAGCACCGCGAGCTGACCGGCGGCATCGGCCACAACCTGCCGCAGGAGGCGCCGGCCGCGTTCGCCCAGGCGGTCATCGACGTCAGCCGCGCCTGAGACTGGACATTCGTCCGATGTTCACCGCGGCGCGGACATCGGACCATTCGTTCCGTCCCCAACCCACCCCTTGAGACCACCATGAACTTCGCCAAGCTCTCCATCGCCGCCGCTGCTCTCTCGCTCGGTTTTGCTGCCCAGGCCGCCGAACCCCAGCCCAGCGTCGTCATCGTCCACGGCGCCTTTGCCGACGGCTCCGACTGGGCCAAGGTCATCCCGCTGCTGCAGGCCAAGGGCGTGCGCGTGACGGCCGTGCAGAACCCGTTGACCTCGCTGGACGACGACGTCGCCGCCGCCAAGCGCGCCATCGACGCCGCGCCGGGCAAGGTCGTGCTGGTGGGCCACTCCTGGGGTGGCACCGTCATCACGCAGGCCGGCACGAGCGACAAGGTCGCCAGCCTGGTCTACATCGCGGCCTTCGCGCCCGACGTCGGCCAGGCGGTCGGCGACCTCGGCAAGGCCTACCCGGCGCCCGTGGGCCTGTCCCACCTGCAACCCGATGCCGCCGGCTTCCTGCGCCTGACCGACGAAGGCATGAGCAAGCACTTCGCGCAAGACCTGCCCGCCGCGCAGACCGCCGTCATGGCCGCCACGCAGGGCCCCATCGCCGCCAAAGCCTTTGGCGAGAAGGTCAACGTCGCCGCGTGGAAGACCAAGCCCAGCTGGTACCTCGTGGCCGGCAACGACCACATGATCCAGCCCGCCCTGCAGCGCGACTTCGCCAAACAGATCGGCGCGCGTGTCAGCGAGGTCAAGACCAGCCACGTGCCGCAGCAGTCCGCGCCGGCCCAGGTCGCCGCGGTCATCCTCGATGCCGTCAAGCACTCGAACTGACCGATGAGCAATAGCGCCGCCATTCCCGTCTTCGACGCGATCTGCGCCCTCGCCTTCGTGGGCGACCTCAGCATGGGCCAACCCGTGGACCATTCCGCGCGCACGGCCTGGCTGGCGGCGCGGCTGGCCGAGGCCAGCGGCGGCGCACCCGAGGCCTGCGTCGACGCGGCCTGGGCGGCGCTGCTGCGCTGGTCGGGCTGCACGGCCAACGCGCCGGAGTTCGCCGACATGATGGGCGACGATGTCGGTGGCCGGCGCGCGATGCTGGCGCTGACGTCGTCGGTCGAGGCGGCGCGCATCGCCGGCAGCGTCGTGCCCATGGTGCACATCCACTGCGAGGTGGCCGAGGACATCGCGCGCACGCTGGCCCTGCCGGACAACGTGCAGGCGACGCTGCGCCACTGCTTCGAGGCCTTCGATGGCTCGGGCCAGCCGCTGGGGCTCAGCGGCGCTGCGGTGCCGCCGTCGGTCTACGTCGTCGCGCTGGCCGGCGACCTGGAGATCCTGTCGCGCACCTACGGCCTGGCCGGCGCGCTGCAGACCATCACCGAGCGTGCCGACCACCGCTACCCGGCTCATCTCGTGGCCCTGGCCCGCCAGCACGGCGCCGAGTGGCTGGACGCGCTGGACCGCGGCGCCGCCGGCAGCGATGCGCTGAAGGCCGCCTTCGGCAGCGCCGGCCGCACCGCGACGCTGGAGCTGGTGGCCGACGTCATCGACCTGAAGCTGCCATGGATGCTGGGGCTGTCGCGCCGCGTGGCCGACACCGCGCGGCGTGGCGCCGCACACCTGGGCCTGGACGATGACGCCCAGGGCCGCGTCTACCGCGCGGCCCTCATACACGGCATCGGCCGCTCGTCGGTGCCGAACGCGGTGCTGGAAGCGACTCGCCCACTCGGCGAGGCCGACCAGGAGAAGCTGCGCCTCGTGCCCTACTGGGCCGAGCGAGCGGGCCGCCGCATCGCAGCGCTGCGCGACGAGGCCTTGCTGGCCTCCTTCATCGAGGAGCGCATGGACGGCTCCGGTCATTACCGTGGCGTGCGCGCCGACGCCATCCCGCTGGAGGCGCGCGTGCTGGCGGCTTCCGCCTGTGCGGTGGGACTGCAGACCGCCCGGCCTGGCGTCGCGGCGCTGGGTGAAGCCGACGCGCTGCAGCGGCTGCGCGCCGAGGCCGACGCCGGCCGGCTCGATGCCGCAGCGGTCGGCGCCCTGTGCGGCGGCCCGGCGCCGGCCAGGGCCGCCACGCCCGCCGCGTCGCCGCTCACCGAACGCGAGATCCAGGTGCTGCGCCGCATCGGCCTGGGTGAAAGCAACAAGGAGGCCGCGCGCGTGCTGGGCATCAGCCCGAGCACCGTGCGCGCCCATCTGGAAAGCGTGTTCCGCAAGCTCGACTGCTCCACCCGCGCGGCCGCGACGCTGAAGGCCCTGACGCTGAGACTGATATGACCGCCATCAAGCACCTCCTCACCGCCTTGTTCGCATGGACCCTGGCCGCAGCCACGCCCGCGGCACCGCTGCCCGTCGAGCCCATCCAGCCCCGGCTGGACGGCGCCGGCGAGTGGATCAACACTGCGCCACTGAGCTTTGCCCAGCTGCGCGGCAAGGTCGTGTTGGTCGACTTCTGGACCTATTCCTGCATCAACTGCCAGCGCACTTTGCCGTGGCTGCGCGCCTGGGCCAAGACCTACGGCAGCCAGGGCCTGGTCGTCATCGGCGTTCACGCGCCGGAGTTCGGCTTCGAGCGTGACGTGCGCCGCGTGCGTCAGGCCGTCAAGGACGGCCAGCTCGACTATCCCGTGGTGCTGGACAACGACTTCACCATCTGGCGCGCCTTTCGCAACCAGGCCTGGCCGGCCCTGTACTTCGTCGATGCCCAGGGCCGGGTGCGCCATCACCAGTTCGGCGAGGGCGACTACGAGCGTGCCGAGCAGGTCATCCGCGAACTGCTGCGCGAGGCCGGCAGGCCGCCCGAGCCGGGCATGGCCCAGGTGGCAGCGGCCGGCGTCGGTCTGGCGCCCGACCTCGCCCATGTGCGCTCACCGGAGACCTATCTGGGCCACGCGCATGGCCAGGGCCGCGGCGTGCTGCCGGACCGCATCAAGCGCTACGCCGGCGGCGAGCCGCGCCTGAACGACTGGACGCTGGCCGGCGACTGGATCGTGCGCGCCGAGCATGCCGAGGCGACGGGCGACGGCGGCGCCATCACGCTGCGCTTTCATGCCCGCGATCTGCACCTGGTGCTGGGCCCGGCGGCCGACGGCAAGCCGCTGCCGTTTCGCATCACCGTCGACGGCCAGCCGCCCGGCGCGGACGCGGGCGTGGACGTCGATGCCGACGGCCGCGGCGTCATCACCGGCGACCGTCTTTACCAGCTGGTGCGCCAGCGCGGCCCCGTGCGCGAGCGCCGCTTCGAGATCCGCTTCGGCGCGCCCGGCGCCAAGGCCTACGCCTTCACCTTTGGTTGATGCCATGACAGCCACCGCCACAACGACACCGCCGGCGCCACCGCGCCCGCCGGCCGGCACGTCCTTCGCGCGCATGCTCATCCTCGCCCAGCGTCGCTTCGCGCACGGCGGCCGCTGACCCTGCGCGCTGCCCCTGCCCCGCGCAGGGTCTTGCTCATGAAACTACAGTAGTTTCATGAAACAAGACAGCCGCCTGTCCGGCATCCTGCACATGCTGCTGCACATGGCCGAGAGCGAGCGCCCCGCCACGTCCGAGGCGCTGGCGCGGGCGATGCGCACCAACCCGGTCGTGGTGCGCCGCCTGATGGCGGGGCTGCGGCGCGCCGGCTTCGTCGCGTCGGCCAAGGGCCATGGCGGCGGCTGGGTGCTGGGCTGCCCGCTGGCGCAGATCACGCTGGGTGACATCCACGCGGCGCTGGGCGCGCCCGCGCTGCTGGCCGTCGGCCACCGCGATGCGCACCCCAGCTGCCTCGTCGAGCAGGCCGTCAACGGCGCGCTGGGCCAGGCCTACGAGGCCGCCGAGGCGCTGCTGCTCAAGCGCCTGCACGAGGTGACGCTGGCCCAGCTGTCGCAGGACTTCCACGCGCGCCTGCAGGCCCAAGGCGCCCGCATCGAGGAGATGGATCATGTCGCTTGACGTCATCATCGTGGGCGGCAGCTATGCCGGTCTGTCGGCCGCGCTGCAACTGGCCCGCGCGCGGCGCCGCATCGCCGTCATCGACGCCGGCCAGCGGCGCAACCGCTTCGCCGCCACGTCGCACGGCTTCCTGGGCCAGGACGGACGCGCGCCGGGCGACATCGCGCGGGACGCCCGCGAGCAGCTGCTCGCCTACCCGAGCGTGAGCTGGATAGACGGGCAGGCGCTGAGCGCGCGGCGGCACGGCGATGGCTTCGCCGTCACGCTGGCCGCCCGCGAACTGAGCGCCACCCGGCTGGTGCTGGCCACCGGTGTCATCGACGAGCTGCCAGCCGTCGAAGGCCTGGCCGAGCGCTTCGGCCGCAGCGTCTTCCACTGCCCCTACTGCCACGGCTACGAGCTGCAGCAGGGCGACATCGGCGTGCTGGCGACGGGCGAGTCGTCGCTGCACCAGGCGCTGCTGCTGCCGGACTGGGGACGCGTGACCTTGTTCCTCAACGGTGCCTTCGCGCCCGACGCGGCGCAGGCGGCGGCGCTGGCCGCGCGCGGCGTCGCCATCGAGGCCACGGCCGTCGCGCGCGTCATCGACACCGCGACGCTGGAACTGCGCGACGGTCGCCGCCTGGCGCTGGCGGGCCTGTTCGTTGCCACGCGCACGCGCATGGCCAGCGAACTTGCTTCGCAGCTGGGCTGCGAGTTCGACCACAGCCCCGCCGGCTCCTACATCCGCCGCGACGCGCTGTCGGCCACCACGGTGCCTGGCGTGTTTGCCTGCGGTGACGCCGCACGCGCCTTCGGCAACGTGGCGCTGGCGGTGGGGGACGGCGCGCTGACCGGCGCGGCCACGCATCGCTCGCTGATCCCGGGCCTGGCCTGACGGCCGCCTAACGCCGGTTGCGGGCGGCAGCCAGCGCACGTCGGCCGGCGTCGGTCATGGCCTACATCCAGACTGGGCACATCCCGACCCCGCGGGCCGCCGCCGAGGCGCAAATTGACGGCCTGGTGCACGCACCAGGGTGGCCGGCTCGCCAGCCGCCCCGTCAAGCTCAACCTCACAGGAGCCACTCATGTCTTACCCCACCATCTCTTCATCCAAGGTCGAAGGCACCAACGTCTACAACCTCGAAGGCGACAAGCTCGGCTCGATCGACGACCTCGTCATCGACAAGCGCAGCGGCCAGGTGCGCTACGCCGCACTGGAGTTCGGCGGCTTCCTGGGTGTCGGCACGGACCGCTACCCGCTGCCCTGGAACATGCTGAAGTACGACACCGTCAAGGACGGCTACGTCGTCAACCTCGACAAGGCCCGCCTGGAAAGCGCGCCGCGCTACACCGAGGACGAAGTGCCGACGTACTCGGACGACTACGGTCGCAAGGTCTACGACTACTACGGCTTCCCCTGGATGTGAGGGGCGTGAGCCCTTCGCTGGCCCCCGCCTGCTGAACGCGGGCGGGGTCCCGGCGGTCCCCCGAGGGGACGGCGATGCTTGTGGCGTCGACCCGCAAGCACATCGCCCTGGCGGGCCGCCCTCGGGCGGCCCGGCGCTCGGCCCGCGTAATCAACCGCCAGGGATGTCCGTATGCCCACATCTGCCCGTTCCATCGCCTCGCTGTCGCTGAGCTTCGGCCTGGTGCACGTGCCCGTGAAGCTGTTCTCCGCCACGGAGGCAGGCGCCGAGGTGCGCTTCAACCTGCTCGACAAGGACGGCTCGCGCGTCAAGCAGCAGTACATCAACGAGCGCACCAAGCAGGTGGTCGAGCGCAAGGACATGGTCAAGGGCTACGAGGTCGAGGACAACCGCTTCGTGCTGTTCACGCCGCAGGAGCTCAAGGCGCTCGAGGAGGGCAGCAGCCATGTCATCGAGATCGTCAGCTTCGTGCCGCTGGCGTCCATCGACCCGCTGTACTACGACAAGAGCTACCTGCTGGCGCCCGACAAGCGCGGCGACAAGCCCTATGCGCTGCTGGCGCAGGCGCTGCGCCAGTCCAACCGCTGCGCGCTGGCCAAGTGGGCGTGGAAGGCCAAGCAGTACGTCGTGCAGATCCGTGCCAATGACGACGGGCTGATCCTGCAGCAGCTGCGCTACGCCGAAGAAGTCAGGTCGCTGGCCGACCTGGACATTCCCAAGGCCGAGGTGTCCAAGAGCGAGTTGCAGCTGGCGCTGCAACTGGTCGAGCAGATCGCCGCGGACACCTTCGAGCCGGGCGAGTTCCAGGACGAGGAGAAAGCGCGCGTGCTGGCCGCCATCGAAGAAAAGGTCAAGGGCAAGGAGATCGTTGCGTCCGCCCACGCGGAGGACGGCCCGGCCGGCAGCGGCCAGGTCATCGACCTGATGGACGCGCTGCGCGCCAGCCTGGGCGGCGCCAAGCGCCCGGCCAAGGCCGGCAAGCCCGCGCCCTCCAACGTGACGGCGCTGAAGACCGCGCCGGCACGCAAGGCGGCCAAGCGTGTCGCGGTCGAGCCCGAAGCCGCGCCGGCGCCGCGCAAACGCGCTCAGAAGTAGCGCCGCGCATGGGCTCGGACGCGCCCTACCCGCTGCGCCAGGCCCTGCGCCTGACCGGCCTGTCAAAGCGCCTGCTCGACGCGCTGGTCGAGCAAGGCGTCATCGCGCCGCGCGAAGGGCAGCGCTTCACGCATCAGGACATCGTCGTGCTGCGCACCGCCAAGGCCTTGCGTGACGCGGGCGTGCCAGCGCGCAAGGTGGTCCAGGCCCTGCACAACGTCAAGGCCTCACTGGCGCCCGGCGCGCTGTCGGGCGTGCGGCTGCGCGCCCACGCCGGCGGCGTCGAGGCGCGGACGCGGGACCAGCAGCGTATCGACGCCCACACCGGTCAGGCCCTGCTCCCTTTCGATGACGAGCCCGCGCCCGGCGGCGTCCGGCCGCTGGCCGCCGAGCCCGACGCCGCGCAATGGCTGCGCCAGGCCGTGTCGCTGGAAGCCAGCGACAGCGCCGCCGCCGAGGACGCGTACCGGCATGCCATCGAGATGGACCCTTGCTGCGCGACCGCCTACGTGAACCTCGGCGCGCTGTTGTGCGAGACGCAGCGCTGCGAGGAGGCCGTCGCGTTGTACGAGCAGGCGCTCGACCATTGCGAGCCCACGCCGCTGGTGCACTTCAACCGCGCCACCGCGCTGGAAGACGTCGGCCGGCCGCACCAGGCCGTCGCCGCCTACGAGCGCGCGCTGGCGCTGGAGCCTGGCCTGGCCGACGCCCACTACAACCTCGGCGTGCTGCTGGAGCGCCTGGGCGACCACCAGGGCTCGCTGCGTCACTTGAACGCCTACCGGCGCCAGCAGCCATGAAGAAGGCTGCCGACACGCCGCTGGCGCGCTACAACGCCAAGCGCGACTTCAGCGCCACCACCGAGCCGGCGGGCAAGGCCGCGCGCAAGGCCGGCAAGGTGAAGAAGGCGCTGGGCTTCGTCATCCAGAAGCACTGGGCCTCGCACCTGCACTACGACTTCCGGCTGGAGCTGGACGGCGTCATGCTGAGCTGGGCCGTGCCCAAGGGGCCCAGCTTCGACCCAGCCGTCAAGCAGATGGCCATCCACGTGGAAGACCACCCGGTCAGCTACAACACGTTCGAGGGCCGCATCCCCAAGGGCCACTACGGCGCCGGCACCGTCATCATCTGGGACCGCGGCACTTGGACGCCAGTGGGCGACCCGCGCGAGGGGCTGGAGAAGGGCAAGCTCATCTTTCACCTGCACGGCCAGAAGCTGGCCGGCCTGTGGGAGCTGGTGCGCATCTCCAAGCCGGGGCAGTTCAAGCAAGACCATTGGCTGCTGCTGAAGAAGCGCGGCGACGCCTGGGCCCGGCCGGGCGCCGAGTACGACGTCATCACCGCACTGCCGGACAGCGTCGTCGAGAAGCCGCTGGGCCTGGTCGAGGCCCGCGAGCCACGCGGCGTGCAGGCCGCGCCTGCCGCCGCGGCACCGGACCTGTCCAAGGCCGTCAAGGCCGCGCTGCCGCAAGCGCTGCAGCCCCAGCTGGCCACGCTGGCCGCCGCAGCACCCGTGGACGGCGACTGGGTCGTCGAGAGCAAGTTCGATGGCTACCGCCTGCTGGCCCGCAGCGCCGCCGGCAAGGTGCGGCTGTTCACGCGCCAGGGCAACGACTGGACGACCCGGCTCAAGCCGCTGGCCGACGCGCTGCAGGCGCTGAAGCTGGGCAGTTGCTGGCTGGACGGCGAGATCGTCGTCATGAACGAGCAGGGCTTGCCGGACTTCAACCGCCTGCAGAACGCCATCGACAACGCCCGCAGCGAGGACATCGTGCTGTTCCTGTTCGACCTGCCCTTCCACGGCGGCCGCGACCTGCGCGCCGTGCCGCTGCGCAGCCGCCGCGCCGTGCTGCAGCAACTGCTGGACGGGCGCACGAGCGAGCGCATCCGCTTCAGCGACGCGCTGCCGGCCTCGCCCGCGCAGATGCTGGCGGCGGCCTGCCAGCTGGGCCTTGAGGGCGTCATCGTCAAGCGCGCGGATTCGCCGTATGCCTCGCGGCGCAGCGACAGCTGGCTCAAGCTCAAGTGCCAGCGCCGCCAGGAGTTCGTCGTCATCGGCTTCACCGACCGCACGAATTCAGCCAAGGAGGTTGGTGCGCTGCTGCTGGGCTATCACGAGGGCGGCAAGCTGCGCTCGGCGGGCTCGGTCGGCACCGGCTGGTCGACGGCACAGGGCCGCGAGCTGCACCGCCAGCTGCTGGCGCTGCAGACTGACCAACCCAGCGTCGACGCGGCCGAGCTGTTGCCGGGGCGCTGGTCCCGGCGAGCGCGCGGCAGCGAGCGCTGGGTCAAGCCCAAGATGGTCGTCGAGGTGGCCTTCGGCGAGTGGACGCCGGACGGCCATATCCGGCATGCCAGCTTTCGCGGCGTGCGCGCCGACAAGCCCGCCAAGGCCATCACGCGCGAGGCCGCGCCAGCGCCAGCGCCGGCCGACGACGCACGCAAGACCGGCATCAACATCACCCACCCCGACCGCGTCGTCGACACCTCCACCGGCCTGCGCAAGATCGACCTGGTGCGCTACTACGAGAGCGTGGCCGAGTGGATGCTGCCGCACCTGCGCCAGCGGCCGGTGTCGCTGGTGCGCGCGCCGCAGGGCATCGCCGGCGAGCTGTTCTTCCAGAAGCATTCCGAGGCCAGGATGGCCGGCGTCACCGAACTGGACGCCGCGCTGTCACCTGGCCATGCGCCGCTGCTGTGCATCAACCAGCTCGAAGGCCTGATCAGTGCGACGCAGATGAACGTCGTCGAGTTCCACACCTGGAACGCCACCGTCAAGCACATCGACCGGCCCGACCGCGTCATCTTCGACCTCGACCCTGGCGAAGGCGTCAGCTGGGCGCAGCTGCAGGAGGCCGCGCTGCTGATGCACACGATGCTGGAGACGCTGGGCCTGCAGAGCTGGTTGAAGACCAGCGGCGGCAAGGGCCTGCACGTGGTGGTGCCACTGACGCCCAGGCTCGATCACGACGCGGTTAAGGACTTCTCTCGCGCCGTTGTCGCGCACATGGCCAAGACCATCCCGCAGCGCTTCGTGGCCAAGAGCGGGCCCAGCCGGCGCGTCGGCAAGATCTTCATCGACTACCTGCGCAACGGCCACGGCCAGACCACCGCGGCGGCCTTCTCGGCGCGCGCGCGGCCGGGGCTGGGCGTGTCCATGCCGGTGGCCTGGGAGCAGCTGCCGTCGCTGAAGAGCGGCGCGCACTGGACGGTGCGCACGGCGCGCGAATACCTGTCCTTCGCGGGCACCGACCCCTGGTCGGCGTACTGGAAAACCAAGCAGTCGCTGACCTCAGCGACCAAGCGTTTGCAAACCGCCTGACGACGCGGGCACGCCGTTTGCGCCGTGCACCCAAAGCATGCGGTCTTGTCCGACGCACATGGCACCGTGGCGCTGACACCTTGCAGCGTCTCGTTTCCCTACTCTGCCAGACGGGGCAACCCCGTTGCCGCCAACCCATCAATTCCAAGGAGAACACGATGACCCGATTCACTGCTTCCCGCCTGTTGTGTGCCCTTGCCCTGGTCGGACTGGCCGGTGCCGCCTCGGCCAACATCACCAAGCCTGTCTACTCGACCGCCAAGGATGAACTCAAGGCGATGTACAAGACCGAGCGCGACAGCTGCGGCTCGATGTCGGGCAATGCCAAGGACGTCTGCGTCGAACGCGCCAAGGGCCATGAGAAGGTCGCCCTCGCCCACCTCGAATACCAATACACGGGCACGACCAAGGACCGCAACGACTACCTCGAAGCCCGCTACGAGGCCAAGTACAAGCTGGCCAAGGAAGCCTGCGACGACAAGTCCGGCAATGCCAAGGACGTCTGTGTGGCCGACGCCAAGGCTGCCCACGACAAGGCCAAGGCCGACTTGAAGGCCAACAAGGCTGTCGCCGAGGCGCAGAACGACCAGATGGAAGCCAAGCTCAAGGCCGACTACAAGGCCGCCAACGAGCGCTGCGACTCGCTGTCCGGCGACGCCAAGGACAGCTGCCAGGCCAGCGCCAAGGCCCGCTACTTCCAGTGACCCCCAGCCGCGACCCGGGCGCCGCCCTTGCCCGGGTGATGCGGCAGATCGATGAGCCGTTGTCAGGCCCGGTCACCACCGGGCACGGTACTTGCCATCTCTCCTGCGTTACGAACGGTGTCAGATGACACCTATTGCTAGGAGCGATGTCATGTCGACTGATGATTTCCGCGTCGTGCTGGTCGATGACGACATAGACGCCTGTGAGACGCTGAGCAGCTTGCTGACGATAGACGGCTACAGCGTGCGCATCGCCACCACGGCCAAGGACGCGATGACGGCCGTGGACGAGTACCAGCCCATCTGCGCCGTGGTCGACCTCGGCTTGCCTGACATCGACGGCTGCGAGCTGTCAAAGCGCTTGCGCCGACAATACGGGCCCGATCTCGTACTGATCGCGCTGACCGGCCGCCGCGAGCAGGAGGAGCACAACCTGGCCTTGGCCTCCGGCATCGACCACGTGCTGTGCAAGCCACTGTCGCTGGAAAAGCTCCGGCGCTTTTTCCCGCCCAGGGTCTGATTTACCGGCAATCCTTGCCGACTCGCACGCTGGAGACCGGCCTTTCGCGCCAGAGGCGAGTTCAGCGCTCGGCTCACGGCCCCGTGCAGGCGCAATAAGCGAATTTGCCGAACCCGCAGAAAGTCGTGTATACTGCTAGCTTCAGTCGCGGGGTGGAGCAGTCTGGTAGCTCGTTGGGCTCATAACCCAAAGGTCGTAGGTTCAAATCCTGCCCCCGCAACCAAGAAATACAGAGTCCTGTGAAGGACTTAGCAAAGCCCGCCAAGTGCGGGCTTTGTCTTTTCAGAATTCCGTGGCCCATCTTTGGCCTGAACGTAGCCCGCCAAAGTTACGGGCTTTGCCCGAACGACCATTGGGTTGCAGCGATTGCCGTCATCCGCGGCATGTGGCCGGATTCGGGTTCTGGACGCAGGCCGACCTTGGCGCAGCTATCGACGCGGCAGCGCCGATGTCCGGCTCCCTAAGAAGACGATCGCCAACGAAGGCCGGCCAGTGACGCAATGGCACGGGCTCTGAGCGCCTCCGGTAAGTCAACCCGCTCGACGCGCTTCGCGTGCCAGGGTCTCGTTGACCTGTTCCAGCTTGTCGGCGGATTCGTTGAGGCGTTCCTCAACCTTCTTCGTCTCGGCGACTGCCCGCTTGACGTCACCGTCACCCGCGCTCTTGGCGAGCTTGGTATCCAGGACTGCATGCACGACCGCCAAATCGTCAGCGGCGCGCTCAACTTCCTCGGTGGCTTCCTTGTTCTTGGTGAGTGCTTCGTCAAGGGGGGATGCATCCCGCTGCCCCTGCGAATCCGGCAAATCGTCCGACATGGCGTCTCCTTGAGTAGCGTGGTACGCCGGCCCACTTGGTACGGCGGCAGCGCGTCGTCCTACATTATGGACACGCCACGCCCGGTATAAACGTCCTGCCATTTGGGCGCCGGTTGGATGAACATGACTATCGCGACGATCCTGATCGAAGATAGTCCCACGATCCGTTCGGAGTTGATTCCGGCCTTGGCGGAGTTTGCGGATGTCGAAGTCATCGCCACCGCCGAGACGGCAGATCAGGGCATTGCGGCGCTGAATGCGCATGCGGACGCATGGCGACTTGCCATAGTCGACATGTTGTTGAAGGCAGGCAACGGCCTCCAGGTACTGCGCGCCGGAAGAAAGCGGCGCAGCGATCAATACATGATCGTTCTGACCAACTATGCGACGCCGGAAATTCGCCGAAAGTCGAGTGAGTGCGGCGCTGACGCAGTGTTCGACAAGTCGACCGAGATCGACCAGTTCCTGGAACTGTGCAGGCAATACTCAAGCGACCAGGCCCCTCAATCTTCTAATGCACCAGGCGCCCCCTCGCCCGGCGACGGCGATAAGGAATCGCCGGCCGGCGAAAAGGTGATTGGCGTCGAAGAGCTGATAGAGCGCGTTGCCATTGACCGGGTGCTGACCGAGGCCGTCAGCGATTTGGTGGAAAGGAACGCAGCAGCCGTTCGCGACCATCTCCAGAGGCAGAGTCCCGCATCGAAAGAGCCCGCGGGCGACGAGCCAGCATCTGGTCCGGCGGGTCGCGCGAATGGCTCGCCGCCAGAGAACGTGTCTGACGGCTGATGACGGGCTGCTAGAAACCCGCCGTTAGCCTGGCCACGGCCATCGTGAAAGCAGCAGCCACCAGCGCGCACGCAGCGTTGGCCCAGCGCCGCTGCGGCACGCGCTGCGTCGACCCGGCCACCGTTTGCTGCGACAGCATGTCAATCACGGGCCGGCAGGTCGAGCATGGCACCTCGGCACTTGCTGCCCTTGACCGTCAGGCTGCTGCTCATGCAGAAGGAGTGTTGTCTGACACCGCTGCGTGAGTGCGCGGACTACGATGCACGACAGCTCAACGCTGCACATCTCCACGGCCGATGAGGCCGTCCCCCGTTCAGCGAAGAATACATGAAGAAGAAGAACAGTGCGGCCGTCGAAGCTTTGCTGTCCCAGGATCGCGACCAAGTTCTGACCGAATGGCGCGCCGAGCTGGGCAGCAGTTCAGGGAACCGGGGCCTCGGCATCGACATTCAGGGCACGGAACAACTGCTGGACGCCGTGCTTGAAAGCCTGCGCGGCGACGGCACGCTCGACAACTTCGAGGACAAGGCCTGGGACCGGAGTCGCGAGTTCCTTTCGAGCCTGTCGCGCTCGCGCGCCGCACAAGGCTCGACAGCCGCCGACACCAGCCGTTTCGTGCTGGCCTTGAAGAAGCCTCTCTTCTCGGGCCTGCAGCGCACCCTGGTTCATGACCCCGCCGTGCTGGTGGGTGCCGTGTGGGAAGTGTCATCACTGGTCGACGACATGGCCCAGTTCACCGTGACGGCCTACCAGCGCACCCGCGAGGAAATCATTGCCCGCCAGCAGCAGGAACTGTTGGAGCTGTCCACCCCCGTCATCAAGATGTGGGAGGGCGTTCTTGCCGTGCCGATGATCGGCACGCTGGACAGCGGCCGCACGCAGCTTGTCATGTAGGCGCTGTTGCAGCGCATCGTCGACACCGGCTCCACGATCGCCATCATCGACATCACGGGCGTGCCCACCGTGGACACGCTCGTCGCCCAGCATTTGCTCAAGACCGTGACGGCCATCCGCCTGATGGGCGCGGAATGCATCATCAGCGGCATTCGCCCGCAGATCGCGCAGACCATCGTCCATCTGGGCATCGACCTGCAGGGCATCATCACCAAGGCCACGCTGGCCGATGCGTTGTCAGTGGCGCTCAAGCGTGCCGGCTTCGTCGTCAGCCGCGGCAAGTCGCCCTCGGCGCCCTCGGCGTCGTCGGCCGATTGAGATGCAACGCATCCCCATCCTCCAGATCGGCCGGCGGCTGCTGGTCACCATCCAGGTGGACCTGATGGACCAGACCGCACTGGCTCTGCAGGACGACCTGGCCAACAAGATAGAACGCAGCGGCGCGACGGGCGTGTTGATCGACATCTCGGCGCTGGAGATCGTCGACTCCTTCATTGGCCGCATGCTGGCCAGCATCTCCGGCATCGCCAGCGTGCTGGGCGCGACCTCGGTGGTCGTCGGCATGCAGCCGGCGGTGGCCATCACGCTCGTCGAGTTGGGGCTGTCCCTGGATGGGGTTCGCACCGCACTCAATGTCGAGCGCGGCATGGAATTGCTCAGGCAGGCAACCCAGGAGCCGTCCGATGACCACGAATCCGACGGGCAATGAAGGCAGCGTGCCGATCCGCAGCGAGACAGACGTCGTCACGAGCCGGCAACTGGTGCGCAAGCTGACACAGCAGCTCAACTTCTCGCTGGTCGACCAGACCAAGATGATCACCGCGGCCAGCGAGCTGTCGCGCAACACCCTCATCTACGGCGGCGGCGGCGACATGACATGGAAGCTGCACAAGGAGGGCCTGCGCGACGGCCTGACGCTGTCTTTCATCGACCAGGGCCCCGGCATTCCCGACCTGGACTTGGCCATGAAGGACGGCTGGACATCCGGTGGCGGGTTGGGCAAGGGCCTGTCCGGGAGCAAGCGCCTGGTGAACGAGTTCGAACTGGTGTCGACTGTCGGCCAGGGTACCCGCGTGACCATCACGCGCTGGAAGTAGCCGGCGATGCGACCGTATCAGCGGTTTGCCATCGAGCATGCGAGCCAGGTTGGCGAGGTTCGCCGCGCCGCACAGGTGCTGGCGACGGAGCTCGGGTTCGAGGAAACCGCCGCCGGCCGCCTGGCCCTGGGCGTGACCGAGCTCGGTACCAACCTCGTCCGGCACGCCGGTGGCGGCGCCCTGCTGCTGGGCCTGGACGGCGATGCGGTCGAACTGCTGTCGCTGGACACGGGTCCGGGCATGAATGTCGAACGCTGCCTGCAGGACGGCTTCTCCACCGGCGGAACTGCGGGCACCGGGTTGGGCGCCGTCAAGCGGATCGCCAACCGCTTTTCTGCGTTCTCCCTGCCGCAACGCGGTGCGGTGATCGCTGCCCGATTCGAAGGCAAGGCTCCGGGTGTCGCCACGCCTGGCCCGGGCCTGAGCGTCGCCGGCATCAGCCTGGCTGCGCCGGGCGAACGGGTGTCCGGCGACGGTTGGGGCCTGCGCGTCAAGGACGGGCGCACGATGCTGCTGATGGCGGACGGCCTGGGTCATGGCCCCGAGGCTGCGGAGGCGTCGGACCTGGCGCTGGCGGTGTTCCAACGCAGCGCCACTGCCGGGCCGGCTGTGCTGCTGGAGGATGCTCATCTCACGCTGCGCAGCACGCGCGGCGCGGCGGTGGCCATGGTCGCCATCGAGCCCGCGCATGACCGGCTGGTGTTTGCCGGCGCGGGCAATGTCACGGGCCGCCTGATCAACGGCGTCAGTGATCGCAGCCTGATGTCTCAGCCCGGCACGCTGGGGCTGCAGATTCGGCGCCTGCAGGAATCGGCCCATGACTGGCCGGATCATGCGATCCTGGTGCTGTTCTCGGACGGCATCGTCTCGCGTTGGAGCCTGGAAGACGCCGGCGGACTGTTGGCCTGCGCGCCCGCCGTCATCGCGGGTTGGATCATCAGGGATCACACCCGAGGACGCGACGACACGACCGTCGTGGTGGTCAAGCGCGACTACGCGGCGGGAGCCGACACATGCCGGAACAGCTAGCCATCGACCTCCCCGCGCTGCAGGCGGCGCTGGCAGACGCGCACGAGCAGATCTTGATGTTGCAGCAGGAGCTGGACGAAACCAACAGCGGCGTGCTCGCGCTCTATGCGGAGCTGGACACGCAGGCCCAGCAGCTGCGCCAGGCCACTGAGCTGAAGAGTCGCTTCCTGGCCTACATGAGCCATGAGTTCCGCACGCCGATCTCATCCATCCGCAGTCTGACGCGCCTGCTGCTGGACCGCGTGGACGGGCCGCTGACGGTCGAGCAGGAACGCCAGATCAACTTCATCCGCACCACCTCGGAAGAGTTTGCGGAGATGGTCAACGACCTGCTGGACCTGGCCAAGGTCGAAGCCGGGCGCATCGACATCTCGCCGGCATGGTTTGAACTCGTCGACCTGTTCGCCGCGCTTCGCGGCATGTTCAAGCCGGTGCTGGTCAATCCGGACGTGCAGCTGGTGTTCGAGGAGCCGCAAGGTGTCGGGCAGCTCTACACCGACAACGCCAAGCTGTCGCAGATCCTGCGCAACTTCATTTCCAACGCCTTGAAGTTCACGACCCGCGGGGAGATCCGCGTGTCGGCCGTGCAGCAGGGTGAGGCCATCACGTTCTCGGTGGCGGACACCGGCCTGGGCATCGCGTCCGAGTTCCATTCGGCCATCTTTCAGGACTTTTCCCAGCTGGACTCGCCCATCCAGAAGCGCCTGCGCGGCACCGGCCTGGGGCTGTCGTTGAGCAAGCGCCTGGCCGAGTTGCTGGGTGGCAGCATCGCCCTGCAAAGCGCAGCGGGTGTGGGTTCGACGTTTTCCGTCACGGTGCCGCTGAAGCTGTCCGACGACGCCAGTGCGGCAACGCAGCCATGAATGAGTCACCCCCCGCCAGCGCCGGCGGCGCCCGCAAGCTGGACCGCTCGCGGCACACGCTGCTGGTCGTGAACGACGACCCAGTCGGCCGGTATGCGACCGTGCGCTTGCTGCAGTCGGCAGGCTTTCCGGTCGTCGAAGCTTCCACCGGCATGGAGGCACTCGCCCTGGCCGACGAGCGGCTGTCGGCGGTCGTGCTGGACATCCACCTGCCGGATATCGACGGCCTGGAAGTGTGCCGGCGTCTTCGCCGCCAGCCCACCACATTCAAGCTGCCCGTGATCCACCTCACGGCGGCCTATCTGACCGACGAGGACAAGGTGCGCGGCCTTGATTCCGGCGCCGATGCCTACCTCACCCACCCCGTGGAGCCGGCGGTGCTGGTCTCAACCATCCAGGCGTTGGTGCGCACCCGCGAGGCCGAGGATGCGATGCGGCACAGCGAGGCGAAGTTCCGCGCCGCTTTCGAGCGGGCGCCCAGCGGCATCTGCCTGGTGGACACGCTGGATGGCCGGCTGCTGGACGTGAACCCAGCCATGCTCGCCCTGCTCGCACGCGAGCAGGTCGCCGGCAGCTTGCTGCTGGACTTCGTCGCACCGGCGGATGCCGAGGTTGCCGCGGTCTTCTTGCACGGCCTGGCCCACGAGACCACGCATGCCGAGTTCCAGCTGGTGCAGCCCGGCGGGGCAGTCCTGCCCATCGAATGGGCCGCCGCGACCTACACCGAGCCCGGCATCGCCATGATCGTGGCGACCGACATGTCGCAGCGCTTGCTGCTGGCCCACCAGCGACAGGAACTGCTGGACCGCGAACGCAGCGCCCGCGGCACGGCCGAGCGACACAACCGGCTCAAGGACGACCTCATCGCAGTGCTCTCGCATGAGTTGCGCACGCCGCTGAATGTCATCCTGAACTGGTCCCTGATGCTGCAAAGGCGCAGTCAACCGGAGCTGCTGGAACGCGGGCTCGCCGCCATCGAGCGCAATGCGCTGATCCAGGCCCGCCTGATCTCCGACATCCTCGACATGTCGCGGCTGAACCTGGGCAAGCTGCCGCTGAACCTCCATTGGATCGACGTCGGCAGCGTGGTCGCAGCCAGCGTGACCGCCGTGCAACCCCTGCTGGAGCGCAGCAAGCACCGCCTGCGCCTTGACCTGGAGCGGGAGGATTTCAAGGTCTGCGCCGACGACGCGCGCATTCAGCAGGTGCTGTGGAACCTGCTCGGCAACGCCATCAAGTTCTCTCCTGCGGGCAGCGAGATCTCGCTGATCCTGCGTGCTGAAATCGATGCTGTCGCCATCACCGTGGCCGATCAGGGCCAGGGCATTGCGAAGGACTTCCTGCCCTTCGTGTTCGATCGCTTTGCGCAAAGCGACGCCGCCAGCAACCGGCAACACTGCGGCCTCGGCCTGGGGCTGGCCATCGTCAAGAACCTTGTCGAGGCGCACGGTGGCCGCGTGGCCGTGGCCAGCGCGGGCGCTGGACATGGGGCGCAGTTCACTTTCTGGCTGCCGGCCCAAAACACGACGAGGCCTGCGGACGAACCGGGAGCGCCGAATGGCCATGCGCCGTTGGACCCCGTGCCCTCGGCTCCCCTGGTGGGGCTGAGGGTGTTGGTGGTCGAAGATGACGAGGAAGCAGGCGCCATGCTGTCCATGATCCTTGGCGAGCAAGGCATGCAGGTGCGGCACGAGACTTCCGTGGACGCGGCGCTGGAAAGCCTCGCCAGCCAGGGCTTCGACCTGTTGATCAGCGACATCGGCATGCCGGGTCGCGATGGCTACGACCTGATCCGCGAACTGCGCAGCCGTGAAGGTGCCGGGCCCCATCTGCCGGCCATCGCGCTCACCGCCTTCTCCCGCGAGGGTGACCGCATCAATGCGCTGGATGCCGGCTTCGACGTGCACCTGGGCAAGCCGCTGCGCCCTCAATCCTTGCTGACGCAGATCCTGCGCATCAGTGGCGCGCGCCAGCCGTGAAGCCGGGGCCAGTCCGCTTCGATCTTCGACATCTTGGCCACGCCAGCCCAGGTTCTTCAGTTCTGCCTGCGTCTGTGCGCCAGGTACGTCGGTGTCCTTGTCCTTGATGCTGAAGACCTTGGTTGGGCGTCACACTGCACTCTCGTGAGCTTCAGGATTGACGTCCTCCGGCCAGTCCGAATCGACGGCCGTCGCCGGCTCGATCGTGTCAGGGCCGGCCTTGCGGAGATCCAGAGGTGCTTTTTGCTGCAAGGTTGGGTCCGGATGAGGGACAGGCGGATCTTGCACGGGTGGCTGGGAGCCGTCCGCGGGAGGGGGATCATTCACAGGAAGATCGCGGCTTGGCTCTGGGCCAGCAGCCACGTCCGAACGGGTCGTTGGTTGTTGCAAACGCTGTGTCATCGCGGTTCCTTGCTTACGGGGCAGGTTGCCCCGGCCCTCTGCACTGCAATCGGCGTTCCCGCCCCCAGCCGCGGGACTCAGCGTTGCTGCTGGCTGACCTCCAGGCTACTGTGGGCGTCCGTCCCTGAGAGACATCCGCGCCTGCGCGCCACGCACGGGCGGTGCGATCAACGTTCACTCGCCACTGAATCAAAAGCGCGACTCGGCGATCCACATCAGTCTCACTTCAGCTCATCGTCAAAAGAGCGCAGAAGACACCCATGATTGAAGCGCCTGCTTGCGGGCGAACCCTGAAGGGACATTCCCTCATGCGGCACGCCGATGCAAGTTCTCGTCGCTGCAACGCAAGTCGCCACCTACCTCCAGACGGCAGCGCTGACTACCGTTGAGACGGGGTTCAAGGCCGCCATTCCGGCGCCCCCCGCTTCGCCTGGAGACCACATGAAACGCTTTCTCGTCAGGACTTGCGCATCCGTCCTGCTGTTCGCTATCGCCACGTCGCCGGCGATGGCCGGCAAGCTCTTCCTGTCCGGCGGGGCCTATGAAGACGCCAACACCGACCTCTTCGTCAACGGCCTGCGCAAGGCGACCGGGCGCGACGGCAGCTTCACACCCAACATCAACAGCACGAACAACTGCGGCACCAATTGGACGACGACGCTGTGCCCGAGGATCGCCGTCATCACGGCCGCCAAGGAAAGCTATGCGCTGGGCCTGGACGCGTTTGAGAACGACATCCCAGCCAGCGGGTCCGCGCCGCTCAAGCGCGGCTACTACAACCTCTTTCAGACGCACGGCTTCAGCCCCAAGCACATCACCGCGCATGTCGACAACTACGGCGTGCATGCCAGCAGCAGCACGACGCAGGGCCAGGCCAACATTGCCCTGATCAACCAGGCCGACGTGGTGTGGATCGTCGGCGGCGACCAGGCGAAGGTCATTCGTACTTTGCTGACCGACAGCGGTGCCGACACAGGCCTGGCAGCCGCGCTGCGCGCGCGTTGGAGCGGCGGCAATGGCAGCATCGTCATCGCGGGCGACTCGGCGGGCAACCATGCGCTGAACGTGAAGATGCATGCTGGCGGCGTCAGCTACGGCTACCTTTACTACGGTGCCGACCTGCCCGATACGCCTGTCACAGGTTGGCAGACGCTGGGCGACACACGGGACGGCACCAGCGCGCTGCGATACCTCGAGAACGGCGCAACGATGAAGGGCCTGGGCTTCCTTCCCGCCGGCATCCTCAGCGACACCCACTTCGACAGCCGTTCCGGCCGGCTGGGCCGCCTCGCCGCGGCGCTGCGAGACCTCAGCGTGCCACAGGGATTCGGCGTCGACGAGAACACCGGCGTGGTCGTCGATACATCCGCGCAGACGGCGACGGTCTATGGCTCGAACAAGCTGCTCGTCGTGGATACCGCGAATGCCAGCGTGCAGACCGGCACGTACTACAAGGTCAACGGCCTGCGCGTCAGCCTGCTGACGCCGGGTGACCGCTACAACTACGCCAGCAAAGTTGTCACCAGCACCAAGGCCGCCATCGGCACGGCCTACTACTACGGCAGTGCCTACGATTCGGCAGACATCTTCGCGGCGCTGGAAACTTCCGGATCCCTGACGCATGTCGTCGACCAGGTGCCGACGATCAACATCGGCACGGCGCCCGTTCCCGTCTACGGCAGCGGCCCCAGCTACCCAGGCGGCTCGCCGGTCATCAAGCTGCGCTTCACCCGCGACGCCACAAGCAAGGGTTACTACAGCAGCGGCAAGTACACCGTCGACAAGGTCAAGGTCGACATCTACTGACCGGCCGCACTGCAGGCGTAGCCCCCCGAGCGCAGCCTGATCTTTGCTGCCCTGCCGTCGGCCTGCGTCGGCCAGGTCAAGGCCGGCAGCCGCTCGCTGCGGGTGGTGCTTTTCGACATCCCCCAAGCCAGCCAGGCCGACATCCAGCTCAGGCCCTTCGCCCGCATCGCTCGGACGCCTGAACAGCGCGAGGCCGACCTGACCATCAGCTTCGCCACCGCAGCCCTCGCTCGAACCGCCCTGCCCCTCGGCCCGGTTCTGCGCGTCGACTCACCCATCGTCACACGCTCGGGCTGGCCGTTCTGACGCAGATCAAGGTCGCGCTCGCGCAGCACAAGCCGATGCAGCGGGATTGAAAATATGAAAAGGGCGCCAGCATCGCTGGCGCCCTGGCACGAGGCTGGCGGGTCAGCGGAACTGGTAGCTCAGGCTCGCAAAGTAGCTGCGGCCGCGCGGGTCACCGTAGGTCGGGTCCCAGGTGACCTGGAAGTACCGGGACTGGTTGGTGAAGGGCGGCGCCGTGTCGGCCACGTTGAGCACGCCGGCGCGCAGACGCAGGGCCGGCGTGATGCGGTAGCTGGCGGTCACGTCCCACAGCGAGTAGGGCTTCACGTCGCGGTCGTTCCACTCGGGTGCGGCCAGGCCGGGTGTGTTCTGGTCGGTGTAGCCAGAGAGGTAGTTGTTGGCCACGGTCACGCCAAAGGGGCCGGCTTCCCAATCCACCGTCAGCTTGTGGCGCCAGCGCTGCACGGCCTTGTCGTCGCGGAACTTGGCCAGACCGCTGACCATCGGCGAGCGCGGATCGGTGTTGAACTTGTAATCGGTGACCAGCGTGCCGGCCAGCGTGGCGCCGAACCGGCCGAACTCGGTCGCCTCCCCACGCCAGGACAGCGACAGATCCAGGCCGGACGTCTTGAGCTTGCCGCGGTTCTCCTTCTTGACCATCACGGTTTCGACGATGCCATCCGAGAATCGCTTCACGATCGTCGGGTCGTTGTAGTAGACAGGGTTGGTGAAGATGGTCTCTTCGCCGATCTCGGAAATGATGTCGGTCTTGCGAATGGTCCAGTAGTCGACGCTGCCGTTCCAGCTGGGCGATGGCTCGAACACGAGGCCGATGTTGAACTGCTTGGACTTCTCCGGCTTCAGCTCCGGATTGGAGAAACGGTCCACCACCATTTGTGCGACCTCCCCTGACACCGGGTCCCTCACGAAGCTGGCGGTGATGCCATTGCGCACCGGGCGGAACAACTCCGAGACGGTCGGCGCACGAAACCCCGTGCCGTAGGACGTGCGCGCCAGCAAGGCGCGGTCGGGACGGAAGCTCAATCCCACCTTGGGATTGGTGGTGCTGAGCTTGGGCGACGTCGTCTTGGTCGCCTCGTCGTAGACGCCGTCGTAACGGTCGTGGCGAATCGCAAACTGCCCTTCCCATTGCTTGCTGAACGGCGCGCTCAACTCGGCGAACACGCCCATCACATCGCGCTTGTGGTGGGTGTCGGCCAGCAGCGGGCCGGAGCTGGAGCGGTCGTTGTTGACATCGTTGCCCTTGAGCGCATCGGTGGCATGGAACTGCAACTTCTCGCGGCGCAGTTCCGCCCCCATCGCCAGCATCAGGTCGCCGCCATCCAACGCGGCCAGCGCCCGGGTCAGCTTGCCGTCGATGCTGGTGCTGCTGCCTTCGGCCACCCGCGCCGCACCGTCGACGCGGATGGCGTTCATGAACGCGCGGCCGGCCGACGAATCGTTGGCGCGTTGGAACGGGTTGTACTGGCCCGCCTTCAAACCAGCCTCCAGCTTGCTGAACGACACCCAGCCGTCCAAGTTGGTGTCGGTGGCCTTGTTCACGCTGTAGTTCAGCGCCGTGTCGTAGTCCCACTCACCGAAGCGGCCCACCGCGCCGGCCACCAGGCGGCTCGCCTCGCTCTTGACCCGGCTGACGCGCTTGCCGGCATCCTCCAGGCGGAAGCGGAAGTCGACCGCGCCTGTGACGCCAGTGACGGCCTGCAGCGAAGCCGGCAGGCTGATGCCCGAGGCGGTGCGAAAGCGGGCCGTGGCTGGCGAGGCCGAGTAGTCGGTGTCGGTCTTGGCAAACAGCGCCTCGACGAAGACCTGGTGTTCGTCAGCCACCTGGAAGGTGGCACGCCCGACGACACTGGCCTTGTCGGATTTCGGATAGATCTCGGAGCCGGCCACGTAGTCGTACGAGCATCCTTCACGGCCGCCCAGCCCCGACGGCTGCACGGAGTTGGGGTTGATGCCACCCGAGCAGGATGCCTTGCCGAAGTTGACACGGCGCGAGCCGGAATTGACGCCTCCGGGGTTCCAGGTGCCGTTGGCGTTGCTGCCCTTGAGCGCCGTGGCCGGATTGGCCAGCACGAAGGCATTCAACGCGGTCAGTTGGGCCGACGTGAGATCGACGTTTGCCGGAAAGCTGTTGCTGGACGTTTGCGGCGGCAGCCGAGTGGGCAGGCTGTACTCCTGGATGAACTTGCGCTGACTGGCGTCCAGCGCGCCCAGCTTCTGCACGTCCAGCGCAGCGAACACATTGAAGCGGTCCCTGGCCAGATCGCCGAAACCCGCGGACACGGACGCCGTCGTCTTGCCAGCGCCCCCTTCCTCGGTGCGCAGCGCATAGGTGCTCAGGTCGAGGCCCTGGTAGTCCTTGCGCGTGATGAAGTTGATGACACCACCCATCGCGTCGGTGCCGTAGATGGCGGAGGCACCGTCCTTCAGCACTTCCACGCGCTGGATCGCGCCGGCCGGGATGTTGTTCAGGTCGACACCGGCGTTGTCGCCAGGGCTTGCGAAGTTGGCGAGGCGCCGGCCGTTGAGCAGCACCAGCGTGCTGGACACGCCCAGGCCGCGCAGGTTAGCGCCATTGAAGCCGCGTTGCGCGCCCGACTGGTCGGAGATGCTGGCGCCGTCGGTCAGGCCGCCGACGTTGGACGTGATCTTGGCCAGCAACTCGGCTGCGGTCGTCACGCCGGCTTTGTCGATGTCGGCGCGCTTGACGACTTCCACCGGCAGCGCGGCCTCGCCGTCGATGCGTTTGATGCTGGAACCGGTGATCTCGACGCGTTCGAGCTTTTGCTCTTGCGCGTGGGCGGGCGCCGCCGCGGCGGCGAGCAGCGCGGCGTGCGCCAGCGCATGCAGGGTGAAGGAACGGGCTTGGGTCATGAAGGCCTCGGTGTTCTTTGATGAGTGGAGCGAACGCCGTTCAGGTTAGGGATGGGCTCCCGCACTTGCCTATGGGGTTTGGGCGTGCAGGTCGCTTGCACGCAAATGCGCGTCGCTTCGCTGCAATCACGTGGCGCGGCACCACCACGGCTGCACCGGCCTCTTGCGTAGATGCGACATGGAATTGCGTGCGCAGCCCCAACGGGGTGCAACCCGCTGTCGAGCCCGCAGACGCACTGACAAGATGACGCCATGCGAAGTCTCCTGTCTGCACTCCTTGCCGTCGCGCTGCTGGCACTTTCCCCTCAGGCCCAAGCCCAAGGCACGGCCATCGTCATCGGCGGCGCGCTCAAGTTCGACAACGACGTGGTCTGGCAACGCATCGTCGACGAGGCCGGCGGCACCGGTGCGCGCATCGCGGTCTTCGCCACGGCGGCCGCCAACCCGGACCGCAGCGCGGCACAGATCGTCGCGGCCTTGAACCAACGCGGCGCGCGTGCGCAGGCCATCCCCGTGGCACCGCGCCTGAAGCAGGTCGATCTGCAGGCCAGCCTCAACGACCCGGCGCTGATCGCGAGGGTGGCGGCATCGCGCGCCGTGTTCTTCTCCGGCGGCGCGCAGGAGCTCATCGTCGACACGCTGCTGCCTGGTGGCGAACCCACCGCCATGCTGAAGGCCATCCGCCAGGTGAAGGAAGGTGGCGGCGTCGTGGCCGGCACCAGCGCGGGCGCCGCGGTGATGAGCCGCATGATGTTTCGCGACGCCCAGGACAACCTGCAGATCCTCAAGGGCATCTGGCGCGAGGGCAAGGAATACGACCGCGGCCTGGGCTTCGTCGGGCCCGACCTCTTCATCGACCAGCACTTCCTCAAGCGCGGCCGCATCGGCCGCATGCTGCCGGCCATGCGTGCCCTTGGCTACAGGCAGGGCCTGGGCATCGAGGAGAACTCGGCCGCTGTCATCAAGGGTTCGGTCGTCGAGATCATCGGCGCGCGCGGCGCGCTGTTCGTGGACCTCGCAGATGCAACCTCCGACGCTCACCAGCCGGCCTTCAACCTGCGCGGCGCGCAGCTGAGCTACCTGGACCGCGGCGACTTCCACGACCTCGCGAGCGGCATCACCACGCCGGCGCCGCACAAGCTGCGCGAGGCCCGCATCGACCCCGCGGCCAGCGACTACAAGCCCTACCTGCCGAGCGACGGCTTTGTGCTGGACATCCTCGGCGACGGCAGCATCGTCAGCGCGATGGCCCAGTTGCTGGACAGCCCCGCGCAGGAAATTCGCGGGCTGGCGTACCGCGCGCACCCGCGCGGCGACGACCCGTCGCCCCACGTGGGCTACGAGTTCCGGCTTTACAGAGGACCCGGCCTGGTCGGCTGGTTCAGCGGCGCCCTGGGCGGCGAGGACTACACCGTGCTGAAGGCCCGCCTGGATGTGACACCCGTGCGAGTCGCCAACCCCCTCTACGCCCCGCTGGCCAAGAACTGATCTCCCTCTCGCTCGCCGATGCAAACCACTTTCCACGATCTGCCATCGCCCAGCGCCGGCACCCTGCGCCGCTTGCGCAGCCTGCACTTTGGCCGCCGCACCTCGGGTCGCAAGGCCTATTTCCAGGCGGCATTGCATGCTGACGAAGTGCCGCCACTGCTCGTGGCCCAGGCACTGATCGAGCGCCTCGCCGCCCTCGATGCCGCGGGCGCCATTGCCGGCGAGATCGTGCTGGTGCCCATGGCCAATCCCATCGGCCTCGCGCAGGACCTGCAAGGCTCGGCCCTGGGTCGGTTCGACCTCGGCACCGGTGTCAATTTCAACCGCCGCTTCCGGCACCTCACGCCGGCGCTGATCGGCAAACTCGAAGGCCGCCTCGGCCCCGACGCGCGGCACAACACCCGGGCCATCCGCGCCTGCAGCCACGAGCTGCTGGCGGCGTGGCAGACCACCTCCGAGACTGAGTCGCTGAAGCAGCTGCTGCAGACGCTGGCGCACGATGCCGACCTCGTGCTGGATCTGCACTGCGACAACCAGGCCATCGTCCACCTCTACACCGGCACGGCCCAGGCCCAGGCGTTTGCCCCGCTGGCCGCCTACCTGGGCGCGCAGGCCTTGTTGACCAGCGAGGTGTCCGGCGACGAACCCTTCGACGAATCGGCCAGCCGGATCTGGTGGGAACTGGCCGCGCACTTCGGCCAGGCTCACCCCATCGACCCACACGGCTGCCTGGCCGCCACGGTGGAGCTGCGCGGCGAGACCGATGTCAGCCACGAGCTGGCGGAACACGACGCCGATGCGCTGGTGGCCTTTCTGCAGCACCTGGGGCATGTCGATGGCGCCGCGCCGCCGCCGCCTGCGGCCTGTGAGGCAACACCGCTGGAAGGTGTGGAACCAGTGATTGCTTGCGTGCCCGGCATCGTCGTCTTCGCCAAGGCGCCGGGCGACTGGGTGGAATCAGGCGAGCTGGTCGCCGAGATCCTGGACCCTCTGACCGACGCCCGCACCGCCCTGTACGCCAGCGTCAGCGGCCGCTGCTTTGCGCGAACCGCGCGGCGCTACGCGACGCGCGGCATGCGCTTGGCCAAGATCGCCGGCGCGGTGGCCTTTCGCAGCGGCGCGCTGCTGTCGATGTGAGGCCGCGATGAAGCTGCGCCTGCCCAACACCTACGTGCTGCTGTTTGCGCTGCTAGCCCTGATCGCGCTGGCGACCTGGCTCGTGCCGGGCGGCCGCTTCGAAACCGCGCTCGTCGATGGCAAGAAGGTCGTGGTCGCCGGCAGCTATCACGTGGTCGATGCACGGCCTCAGGGGCTCACGGCGCTGCTGACGGCGCCGATCAAGGGCTTTGTCGAGGCCGCGCTGGTCATTGGCTTCGTCCTCATTGTCGGTGGCGCCTTCGCCGTATTGCAGAAGACAGCGGCCATCGACGCCATGATCAAGGCCGTGGCCCAGGCCCACAGCCGCTCGGCGCTGGTGCGCGCCGCCGTGATTCCCGTCTTCGTCGGCCTGTTTGCCCTGGGTGGCGCCAGCTTCGGCATGGCCGAGGAGGCCATCCCCTTCGTGCTGATCTTCATTCCACTGGCGCTGGCGCTGCGCCTGGACACGCTGACCGGCGTGGCGATCCCATTCGTCGGCTCGCAGGTCGGCTTCGCGACCGCCTTCCTCAACCCGTTCAACGTAGGCGTGGCCCAGAACATTGCCGGCGTGCCCATGTTTTCCGGCCTGGGCTACCGCGCCCTGTGCTGGACCGTCGCGACCGGCCTCACGGTGGCCTTCCTGCAGTGGTGGGCGGCCCGCATCCGCCGCGATCCCGCGCTGAGCCCCACCTATGAGCTGGACCAGCAACGCCGCGCCACGCTGGACCTGAGCGGCTTCGAGAACTTCGCCGGCATGACCAGACGCGATCGGCTGGTGCTGTGGCTCTTCGCCGCCACGCTGGCGGCGATGATCTTCGGCGTCGTGCGCTTTGGCTGGTACATCGAGGAGATCGCCGCCCTGTTCCTCGTCATGGCCGCGGCCGTCGGCCTCGTCGCCCGGCTGTCGGCGGACGAGTTGATGGCCGCCTTCCTGCAAGGTGCGAAAGACCTGGTGGGCACGGCCCTCGTCATCGCCCTTGCAAAAGGCACCGTCATCCTGATGCGCGACGGCCAGATCATCGACACGTTGCTGAACGCGCTGGCGCCATGGGTGGCGTCCGACAGTCCGGCATTCGCCGCGCAAAAGATGTTTGCCATCCAGTCGGTCATCAACTTCTTCATCCACTCCGGCACCGGCCAGGCCGCGTTGACCATGCCGCTGATGGCACCCCTGGCGGACCTCGTCGGCATCACGCGCCAGACGGCCGTCCTGGCCTTCCAGTTCGGCGAGCTGACGACGCCCATCATCCCCACCTCCGGCATCACCGTCGGCGTGCTGGCGCTGGCGGGCGTGCGCTTCAGCACCTGGGTCCGGTGGATGCTGCCGTTGCAGGCGATCTACCTCGTCATGGCGCTCGCGCTGCTGACGCCACCCGCACTGATGCGCTGGCAATGAGAACATCGCGGAGATGAACACCGCGCCTGTCCACCGCGTCGGCCTGCTGCTGGTGCCGGGCTTCTCGATGCTGACGCTGGGCGGGCTGCTGGATGGCCTGCAGGCCGCCAACGCGCTGCAGGACGAGGCCGTCTACGTTGCCGACTGCCTCAGCGCGGACGGGGCCGCGGTGGCCAGCAACGGCGGCCTGGTGCTGCCGGCACACGCTGCGGGCGCGATCGACTGGCTCGCCGTCTTCGTCATCGCCACCGACGCCACGCAGCCGGACGCAGCCACACTCGCCTGGCTGGGCCGCTGTGCTGAGGCCGGCGTGGCCCTCGGCGGCGTGGATGCCGGCGCCGCCTGGCTGGCCCGTGCCGGCCAGCTGGACGGACAGCGCGCCTGTGCCGACTGGGCGCTGCTGGACGGCCTCGCCGATGAGCACCCCGGCGTCGCCTGGGCTGCCGGCTTGTGGGAGATCAGTGCCGCGCCGCAGCGGCTGAGCTGCGCGGGCGGCACCGCCAGCGTGGACCTGTGCTGCGCATGGCTCGCCGCGCGCCACGGCGAGCGCTTTGGCCTGGAGCTGATCCATGCGCTGGGCCAGAAGGCATTGCGCCCGCGCGACGAACGCCAGCGCGCCGGCTACAGCGAGCGCCGCGGCGCCGGCAGCCCCAAGCTGGCCGAGGCGCTGTCGCTGATGGAGGCCAACCTGGCCGAGCCGTTGCCGACCGACGAGGTGGCGCGGCTGGTGGGCGTGTCGCGGCGCCAGTTGGAGCGCCTTTTCAAGCAGCACCTTGACAGCCTGCCCTCTCGCCACTACCTGGAGCTGCGCTTGGCCCGCGCGCGGCGGCTGCTGCAGCAGAGCTCGCAGTCCATCCTGCAGATCGGCTTGTCCTGCGGCTTCTCGTCCGGACCGCATTTCTCGAACGCCTACAAGACCCATTTCGGCCACACACCGCGCGATGAGCGCAGCCGGCGCGCCCAGGCCTGGCGCGGCGCCACCACACCCCAGGGAGACCTGTCATGACCCAGTTGCTGCTGCGCCCCGTGGCAGCGGCCGACCTGCCCGACCTCGTGCGCATGGCCGCCGCCAGCGCCGACGGCATCAGTTCGCTGCCCAACGACGAGGCCAAGCTGCGCGCGCGCATCGCGGCCTCACTGCAATCCTTCGCCAGCCCCGACGACGCCAGCGGCGAGGAGACCTATCTCTTCGTGCTGGAGGACTCGGGCCGCATCGTGGGCTGCTCGGGCATCGCCGCGAGCGCGGGCTTCTTCGACCGCTTCTACAGCTACCGCAACGAGTTCGTCGTCCATGCCAGCGCCGGGCTCGGCGTGACGCAGCGCATGCACACGCTGCACCTCTGCCACGACCTGACCGGTGCGACGCTGCTGACCTCCTTCTTCCTTGACCCTGGCTACGAGGATGGCCCTGCCGCCCAACTGCTGTCGCGCGCGCGGCTGCTGTTCATCCATGGCAACGCCGAGCGCTTCTCGGAGCGCATCGCGGCGGAAAGCCCCGGCGTGACGGACGACGCGGGGCAGAGCCCGTTCTGGGACGCCGTCGGCAGACGCTTCTTCGGCATGGCCTACCCCGAAGCCGAGGCTGTCATCGGCGGCCGCAGTCGCGCCTGCATCGCCGATCTGATGCCGCCCTACCCCGTCTACGTGGCCCTGCTGCCCGAAGCCGCCCAATGGGCGCTGGGCCAGTTGCATCCCGTCGGCGAGCTGCCCTTCTCCATCCTTCAGGAAGAGGGCTTCGACGCCGACACCTATGTCGACATCTTCGACGGCGGCCCCACGGTGGAAGGCCCACTGGCCTCGCTGAGCAGCGTGAGGCATGCGCGCGAGCTCCAAGTGCAGCCCGGCGCCGGCAGCGGGCCGCGACGCTGGCACCTGCTGGTGCGGCCGGCGCGGGCGAGTTTCGGCGCCGTGCTGGCTGAGATCGGCGACACGCTGGGCACCGATGACGTGGGCGCCCTCGGTGCACGCGTCGGCGATCGCGTGCTTGTCACGCCACTCCAACCGGGAGCCCAGGCATGACCGAACGCCTGCTCATCACCCGCGACTCCGACAGCGAGCGTTTGGCGCTGACGGACGGCATGGCCTCGCTGCGCTTCGTGCCGCGGTTGGGCATGGCCCTGCCCCGCTACCACTTCCACGTCGGGCGCATCGTGCACGCAGCGCGGGAGCTGAACCTGTATCGCGTGCAGACGACGCTGCTGCTCGGCAACGACCTGACCGGACACGCCGAGCTGGGTGATTTTCGCGCCGATCCGGCCCTCGACGGTGCCGCGCACACCGATGCATTCAGTCGGCTCATCAAGGCGGCCGTGGCCCACGCCGGCACCGTCACGGACGGTGCGCAGACCCTTGTCGCAGAGTTGCCGGGCTGGCGCGATGACGCCGGGCTGTGTCCGGTCTGGCAGTCGCTGGGCGCGCGCTTCTTCCGCGAAGACCCGGCCAAGGCGGAGGCACGCATGGGCAGCGACTGGCGCAGCCACCTGGCCGCGCTGCTGCCGCGCCAGACGATCTACCTGTCCTTCCTCGGCGCCGACGCCGAGGCGCGGATGGGCCATCACGCCGCGTCGGCAAGGCCCATCGCGCAGGCCCTGGAGGCAGCGGGCTTCGAGGCGTCGTCCCATGTGCGCATCGACGACGGCGGGCCGGTGTTCAGACGGCGCTTGCGCGCCTTCTGACTTGGCGCCTGGCTCCGTCTTGTCGGCCAAGCTCGCTACCAGCCTTCGCTGCCGGGTTCGCCCTTGAAAGGCCCGGCCAGGTCGGGCGTGATCCAGCCGCCGTAAAAGCCGCCGGGCTGCGGCCTGACGGACGCTGCGCCGACGCTGCACGCCAGGTCGTGCGCATAAAAGGCCACGCAGTCGGCCAAAGGCTCTGCGCCGGGCAGAGGCCGCGGGTAGCTCCATGCCACCCGATCCAGCTGGCGTGCGCCATCGACCAGGTGCCAGTAGAGCGCCGGCCCCTTCCACTCGCAGAACGAGCCAGTCCCGGCGGCGCGAAGCACCCCACGACGCACGTCGGCGAGCGGCAGATAGAACGTGGGCGGGTGGGCCGTCTCCCGTACCGCCCAGGCTGACCGCGTTCGCGCCACTTCCAACCCTCGCCAGCGCACGACGATCTCGCGCGCATCTCGCACCAGTTCGGGCGGGCGGGGGAAGTCCCAGACGGAAACCTGCCCCGGCGTCGGCAGGTCGGCGAACGGCGGCCGGCCCCGTCCACGCCAGTGCCACTGCGCGCGGGCGGCCGCCAGCGCTTCCTCATCAGGGATTGCCATGGCACCGGAGCTTATTTGTCATGGTGTGCAGACCATCGCTGCTCACGCGCGAGGCCTGCGACATGACCTGGCGATGACCATGTCTGCCGGGCCCGTTCTGGCGGCCAAGCTGAAAGAGGGAACACACGCGCGGCACGCCAGCAACATGCGCAACGACGCGATGACGGATGCGGCACCGGAGACACCTGATGAAGATCAGCCGGACGCGACTTTGGCACGGCGCCACCTGCGGACGCTGGAGCAAGCCCCCGTTCGTCGTACCCGCGACCATGCCCGTACGACCACGGCCACGGGCTTGATCAACCAACCACCAGCAGGGCTGCCCACCCCTGGGCCGACGCCCAGGGGCACGGGACGCGCTCCAGCGCCCCTGGGTGCTCACTTCGGCATCACGACGCTGTCGATGACGTGGATGACGCCGTTGTCGGCCGCGATGTCGGTCGCGGTGACCTTGGCGTTGTCCACCATCACGCCGCCCATGGTGGTGATGGTGAGCTCACTGCCCTGGACGGTCTTGACCTTGCCGGGCTTGACGTCCGCGGCCATGACCTTGCCGGGCACCACGTGGTAGGTCAGCACAGCGGTCAGCTTGGCCTTGTCCTTCAGCAGCGCGTCCAGGTCGGACTTCGGGATCTTGGCAAACGCGGCATCGGTCGGTGCGAACACGGTGAACGGGCCGGGGCCCTTGAGCGTGTCGACCAGGCCGGCGGCCTGCAACGCGGTGGCCAGCGTCTTGAAGCTGCCGGCGGCCACGGCCGTGTCGACGATGTCCTTGGCTTGGGCGCCGAGGGCGGCGAGCGAGAGAGCGGTCAGTGCGAAAAGCTTCTTCATGGTGATGGGACTTTCGAGAGGGAAGGACAAGGCAAGCCAGGCTTGCGGGAGGAGGAACTCAGAGCGTGGGCAGCAGCACGGTGTCGATCACATGGATGACGCCGTTGCGGGCCAGCACATCGGTGGCGGTGATCGCTGCCTTGCGGCCGTTGCGGTCGGTGATGGCGAGGCTGGCGTCGACGGTGAAGCTGTCGCCCTGCACGGTGGCGATGGCACTGCCGACCGGCACGTCGGCCTTCAGCACGCGGCCCGCGAGCACGTGGTAGGTCAGCACCTTGGTCAGCAGCGGCTTGTTGGCTAGCAGCTGGGCCTTGGTCACGCCCAGCTCGGTCAGCAGCTTGGCGAACGCCGCGTTGGTGGGCGCAAACACGGTGAACGGGCCCGTGCCGCTGAGCGTACCGGCCAGGTCCGCGGCCACAACCGCCTCGACCAGGATGCTGAAGTCGGGCAGCGCCTGGGCGGTTTCCACGATGGTCTTGTTGGCCGGCAACAGCACCTTGTCGATGACGTGGACGAGCCCGTTGGTGGCCATCACGTCGGTCGCGGTGATCTTGGCGGTGCGGTTGCGGCCGTCGGTGATGACGAGGTTGCCGCTCACCGAATCGATCTTGAAGATGCCACCGTCCAGCGGCGTGATCGCCTTGCCCAGCGCCACGTTCGCCTTGGCCACCTTGGCGCCCAGCACGTGGTACTGAAGCACGGTACGCAGCAGCGCTTTGTCGGCCAGCAGCTGGGCCTTGGTGACGCCCAGCTCGGTGAGCAGCGCGGCGAACGCCGCGTCGGTGGGCGCGAACACGGTGTAAGGCCCGGGGCCGGACAGCGTGGTCGCCAGATCGGCCGCGACGACGGCCTCGGCCAGGATGGAGAAATTGGGGTCGCGCTGCGCGACTTCCACGACGTTGGGGTCGTGGTCGTCACCGCCGCCGCCGCAGGCCGCGAGCAGGCCGATCAGCAAGGTCATGCCAAGACGTTGAAGCCAGGTGGTCCACATGGGGGGTCTCCTTGAACGAACGAGCAGAAACCTCGGGGCTGCCGCGGCGGCGGCCCCGCAGGGGGATTCAGCGGTGGGAGCGCGCCGGTCAGCCCGCGGGCAGCAGCGCGTCGTGCAGCCGGTGCAGCACGCCGTTGCTGCAGGGCTGGTCGCTGCCATCGGCCAGCGCCTGGACGGTGCAGCCGCCTGCGCGCAGCTGGCCCAGCGGCGTCAGCTGCAGCGGCGTCTCGGTCCAGGTGCGCAGGCCACCACCCCAGGGCAGGTCCAGGCTGTACCAGCGGCCCGGCACCACGTGCTGGCGAAGCAGCTCACCCAGGCGCGCCGGGTCGGCCCACAGCGCATGGCGCCGCAGCCCCAACCTTGCGGCGGCACGCTCCAGACCGGCATCCGACGGCGCGAACACCGTGAAAGGCCCGGCGCAGCCCAGCAAGGGCGCCAGGCCGGTGCGTTCCAGCGCGTCGGCGAAGAGCGCCAGACCTGGTTGGGCAGCAATCAGCTGCCACACGCTGGCGGCGGCGGGCTGCAGCGTGCGGTCCACCAGCAGCACGCGCAAACTGCCTCGGCCCGGCCCCAGTTGCAACCCACCCACCCGCTCGCCACTGGCGTCGCGCCAGCTGCCAGCGCCGTCCTGCCGCAGCAGGCTGCCATCCAGCATGCGCACGAGCGCAGCGGCCGGGTTGTCGAGCGCCGTCAGATGGCGCATCAGCCAACGCTGCTGCACCAGCAGCGACATGGTCTGGGGCGACAGGCCGGCCTGATGCACCGCCGCGTCGGTGGGAGCAAAAAGCGTCACAGGGACCTCGCTGCGGGCGAGCGACTGCAGCTGCGCGCCGGACAGCAGCGGCACCAGCCAGTCCGCCTTCAGCTCGGCTGCCGCGCGTCCCCCACCACCCTGGCCATGCGGCAACAGATGTGGCATCGGCGGGAGCACCAGCTCTCGAATCCAGTTCAGCATCGCAACCTCGCGAAATACTCGTCAGGTCATAATTTGAACTGCTCAGTTCACATTGTCAACTGTGCGGTTTATTTGAGAACTATTTGATGCACTGTTGACCTTCACCGTCTTGCTTGTAACCGTGCCGCCTAGAATCGTCCCCATGACGCCACGCCCCAGGTTCCGAGAGCAAGTGCTGCAGGCCCGTGAAGACGCCATCGTGGCGTCGGTCAGCCGGCTGCTGGCCGAGAAGGGCTTCGACCTGATGACCGTCGACGAAGTGGTGGCCGATGTGGGCATCGCGAAGGCCAGCCTGTACAAGCACTTCACATCAAAGGAAGAGCTGGCGGCGGCTGCCATGGTGCAGGTGCTGGCACGCACCCAGGACGAACTGGCCCGGCTGCGTGCGCTGGACCTCGACGCGCTGGGCCGGCTGCAGGGCGTGGCGCGCTGGGCCTACCAGCAGCAGTTGGCCGGCCTGATGCCGCTGCTGCCGTCTCAGGACTCGAAGCTGCGCGCGACGCTGGTGGCCAACAAGGCCTACATGGAGCGACTGATGCAGGTGTCCGACGAGCTCGGCGGCTGGATCACCGAGGCCCAGGCGCAGCGCCAGCTGAACCCCGCGCTGCCGCCGGAGCTGGTGCTCTACACGCTGTTCGCGCGCGCCTGTGACCCGGTGCTGGGCGTCATGCAAGCCGGCGGAGCCTTCAGCGACGCCCAGATCGTTGACTGGCTGGTCGCCATCTGCTTCAAGGGGCTTGCCCCTTAGGCTGGAAGCGACGGATGACGCCTGTCGAAGTCGATATCGCGGACCTAACGCTGCGCTACAACAAGGTTGCCCCCTTGTCCTCATCACCGCAAAGCCCGCCCAGTGCGGGCTTTGTCGTTTCTGGGGCCCTGTGACCGTTCAAGCACCGTGTGGGCGGGGGCCATCCACGGCAAATGTCGCGTTAGCCGCCCTTGGCCTTGCCCTGCGCCGCGCTCTTCTTTACCTTGCCTGCAGGCAGCGTCGCGTTGTGCTTCAGGGCCAGGTCGATCCAGTAGTTCAACGCCGCCGTCGTCTCGACGGCTGTCGAGGCCACGAACACATAGCCCGGGTAGGGGCGCCCCTTCATGACCACCGTTTCACAACCTTCGCGCTTCAGCGCCTTCTCGTGCAGCGCCGGGTCGATGCGGCACATCAGCCGTTCGGGCCGCGCCGTCACGCACAGGTTGTTCCGCACCATGAAGCCGACGCTGCCGAACATGCGCTTTTCCCGCACGTCAGGGACGTCGGCCAGTGCGTGGCGGACGCGACCTACGAGGTCATCACTGATCGAAGTCGTGCTCACGAGTCCTCCCTGCTCCCTGCCCGGGGCGCTTGCTGCGCGTTTTACCCTGACCCGGGCTTTTCGCCTGCGCGGCTGGAGGTCACCGCGAACCGCTCATGCCTCGCTCGCAGCCACGAGCGCCTGCGTATACGGGTGTTGTGCGCCACCTTCGCAGAGCGCGTCGCTGCTCAGTGTCTCCAGGATACGGCCGTGCTGCATCACCGCCAGGCGCTCGCACAGGTGTGCGACCACGCCCAGGTCGTGGCTCACCAGCAGATAGGTCAGGCCATGGCGCTGGCGCAGTTCCGACAGCAGGTTCAGCACCTCGGCCTGCACCGACACGTCAAGCGCCGAGGTCGGCTCATCCAGCAGCACCAGTGGCGGTTGAAGGATGAGCGCGCGGGCAATCGCCACGCGCTGGCGCTGGCCGCCGGAGATCTGGTGCGGGTAGCGGAAGCGGAAGGCGGTGGACAGGCCGACCTGTTGCAGCACGTCGTCGATGCGTTCGTCCACGCGGTCCATGCCCTGGATGTGCAGGGGCTCGGCCAGCGCAGCGCGCACGGTGTGGCGCGGGTGCAGGGAGCCGTAGGGGTCCTGGAAGACCATCTGCACCCGCCGCGCATGGGCAGGGCTGCGCTCGCCGCGGAAGGGCTGGCCGTCAATCGCCACCTGCCCCTGCCAGTGGCGGTACTGGCCGGCCAGGCAGCGCAGCACCGTGGTCTTGCCCGAGCCGGATTCGCCGACCAGCCCGAAGGCCTGGCCGCGCGGCACGTGCAGGTCAACGCCGTGCAACACCTGGCGAGCCTGCTCGCCCTCGCCGAACGAGAGATTGAGACCGCTGACGCTCAGCATGGCCGGGGTGTCGCTCATGCGGCACCCCACGCGGCTTCACGCTTGAGCACCGGCAGCACCGCGCGGCGCCGCCGCAGCGTGGGCATGGCGGACATCAGCCCCTGCGTGTAGGGGTGACGGGCGTGCGCCAGATCGGCCGCGGCCACGCTCTCCACCACGCGGCCGGCGTACATCACCAGCACGCGGTCGCAGAAGCGGCCCACCATGTTCAAGTCATGGCTGATGAAGAGCAGCGACAGGCCCTGCTCCGCCACCAGTTCATCGAGCAGCGCCAGCACCTCCTGGCGCACCGAGACGTCCAGCGCCGAGGTGGGTTCGTCCGCAATCAGCAGCTGCGGCCGCTGGGCCAGCATCATCGCGATCATCACGCGCTGGCCCATGCCGCCGGACAGCTCGTGCGGGTACTGGCCGGCCACGCGCCTGGGCTCGTGGATGCGGACGCGGGTCAGCAGGGCCTCGACCTGCTCCTGGCATTGCGCGCGCGAGATCGCGCCGTCGACGCGCAGCACCGCTTCCGCGATCTGCCGGCCGACGCTCATCACCGGATTCAGCGAGTACTTGGGGTCCTGCATGATCATCGACATGCGGCGCCCGCGCAGCGCGGCCATGCCGCTCTCATTCGTCTGCAGCAAGTCGATGCCGTCGAACTGCAGGCGTTGGGCGGTGACCTGGGCCTGGCGGGGCAGCAGCTTGAGCAGGGCGCGGCCGACCGTGGTCTTGCCCGAGCCGGATTCGCCCACCACGGCCAGCTTTTCCCGGCCGAGCGTGAAGGAGACGCCATGCACGACGGGAATCGGCGCGGCCGGTGTGCCGAAGGCAATCTTCAGGCCTTCGACCTGCAGCAGCGGGGGTTCGGTCGAGCTCATGGGAGTCATCAGGATTGGCGCGGGTCGAGCGCGTCGTTGAGGCCGTCGCCCAGCAGGTTGAAGGCCATGCTCACGGCCAGGATGGCAGCACCGGGTGCGGCCACCAGCCACCAGCTGTCCAGCATGTAGCGGCGGCCCTCGGAGATCATCGAGCCCCACTCCGGCAGCGGCGGCTGCGCGCCCAGGCCCAGGAAGCCCAGGCCCGCGGCGGTGAGCACGACGGAGGCCATGTTCATCGTCAGCCTGACGAGCACCGAGGGCAGGCACAACGACGCCAGGTGGCGCCACAGCACGCGCAGGTGCGAGGCGCCCTGCAGCTGCGCCGTGACGATGAAATCGGCCTGCCTGAGCGTCATCGCCTCGGCACGGGCCAGGCGGGCGATGGGTGGCCAGGCGGTGATGGCGATGGCCAGCACGGCGTGGTCCAGCCCGGGGCCCAGCGCGGCGACGAAGGCGAGCGCCAGCACCAGGCTGGGGAAGGACAGGAACACATCCGCCACCCGCATGCAGACGGCATCCACCCAGCCGCCGAAGTAGCCCGAGACCACCCCCACCGCCATGCCCAGCGGACCGACGACGACGGTGACCAGGCTGACGATGAACAGCGTGATGCGGGTCCCGTGGACCAGCCGGCTGAAGACGTCCCGGCCGAACTCGTCGGTGCCGAACCAGTGCTGGGCGCTCGGCGGCAGCAGCGCGCTGGACAGGTCCTGCACCAGCGGGTCGTAAGGCGCGATCCACGGCGCGAAGGCGGCCACGAGGATCAGCACCACGATGACGGCGACACCGATGGCAGTCAGCGGGTTGCGCAGCAGCTTGCGCGCCGTGGCGGCGGCTTCCTGGCGCCAGGCCTGGAAGCCACCCTGCGGCGGGAGGGGGAGTGCCGAAGCCGTCATGTGCGCGCCCTTGGATCAAACACTTTGTACAAGGCGTCGGTGGCCAGGTTCAGCGTCACGAAGAGCACGCCGATCACCAGCACCGAACCCATCACCGCATTCATGTCGCCCAGCAGCAGGCTGCCGGTGAGGTAGCTGCCGAAGCCGGGCCAGCCGAACACCGTCTCGACCAGCACCGCGCCCTCCAGCAAGCCGCCATAGGCCAGCGCCAGGATGGTGAGCAGCTGCACGCGGATGTTCAGGAAGGCATGGCCCCAGACGACCTGGGTCTGGCTCAGGCCCTTGACCCGGGCGGTGGTGATGTACTCCTGCGTCAGCTGCGCCAGCATGAAGCTGCGCGTCATGCGGCTGAGGTAGGCCATGGAATGCAGGCCCAGCACGCAGGCCGGCAGCACCAGGTGCCGCAGCGCGCTGCGCAGGGCGGCGAAGTCGCCCGCCAGCAGGGCGTCCACCAGCATCAGGCCGGTCACGCGCGGCACCAGCCCTTCATAGGCCATGCCGATGCGGCCGATGCCGCCCGCCCAGCCCAGCCAAGCGTAGAAGATCAGCAGGCCCATCATGCCGAACCAGAACACCGGCGTGGAATGCCCCAGCAGGCCGAGCACGCGGGCCAGATGGTCCGGCATGCGCTTGTGATGGACGGCGGCCCACACGCCCAGCGGCACACCCAGCAGCGCGCCCAGCAGGATGGCCAGCGTGGCCAGCTCTATCGTGGCCGGCAGCACGCGTGCCAGGTCTTCGGTGACCGGGCGGCCGGTCAGCAGCGCCTTGCCCAGGTCGCCCTGCATCAGGTCGCCGAGGTAGCGGCCGAACTGCACGTACAGCGGCCGGTCCAGGCCGAGCTGGCGGTAGACCTGCTCGTAGGTCGAGCGATCGGCATCGGGGCCGACGATGGCCAGCACCGGGTCCAGCGGCATCACGCGGCCGATCATGAAGGTCAGCAGCAGCAGGCCCAGCAGCGCGCTCAGCGCACCGGCACCGCCGCGCGACCATGTCATCCAGCGTGCATTCATGGGAGCACCCTTCGCGCAAAGTGCTGTCCCGCCAGGCGGGCGTGAGTATGTTTGGGGCGGCCCGGCGCTGCGCTCATGCCTTCGCCTCCGTCTTGTAGACCTCGCGCAGCCGCGTGGCTCCGCTGGGGTGGCCGACATAGCCCTGGACGCTGCGGCGCAGCACCTGCGTGTCCAGCATCTGGGCGATGGGCTGGATGGCGGGCACGGCTTCGTCAAAGCGCTGCTGGGCCTGGCGGTAGAGGGCCGTCTGCTCGGCCGCGTCGCGCGTCAGCAAGGCCTGTTCGATCAGCTGGTTCAGCTTGGCGTCGGCATGGCCGGTGCGCCAGCCCTGGAAGTTGGTCAGCCGGGCGCTGTCGCGGTTGTCGGGGTTGTAGACCAGCGCGCGCAGGCTGGAGTGCGGGTGCCCCTCCGCCCCGCCGCCGCCGCGGCCGACCACGATCTCGAAGGACCGTTCGCGCATCGCGCCGTAGACCTGGTTGCCGGTGCCGGGCAGGATGCTGGCGCGGATGCCGCCCTGCGCCAGCGTGGCCTGCAGGCTGGTGGCGATGCCGGTGAACGGCGCCTCGGCAATCACGCGGATGGTGGTGTCGAAGCCGTCGGCCATGCCGGCCTCGGTCAGCAGGCGGCGCGCTTCGGCCGCATTGAACGTGTAGCCCGGCTGCGCCAGCGAGGCCGGCAGGCCGGCGGGCACCGGGCGCATCTGCAGCTCGCCGTAGAAGGGCAGCACGCCACTGGCCAGGCCCTGGAAGTCGATCAGATGACGCAGCACCGCCCGGCGCACGCGCTCATCGGCAAAGCGCGGATGGCGGGCGTTCACGGCCACGTAGTACTGGGTGCTGCGGCGCACGCTGTCCACGACCAGGTCGGGCCGCCTGGCAAGCGCCCTCACGTCGGGCGCCGACAGGCCGCCGGCCACGTCCAGGTCGCCGCGCATCAGCATCAGGCGCAGCGTCTGGGATTCCGTCATGTGCCGCACCACCACGCGTTTGAGTCGGGCCGGCGCCTGCCAGTGGCGGGCTGCGCGGCGCAGCACCAGCAACTCCTTGGGCCGCCAGTCCTCCAGCTCGAAGGCGCCGGAGCCGGCCATGTGGGTCGTCAGCCAGGCATTGCCCAGGTCGCCCTTGACCTCGTGCGCCAGCACCGCCTCGCGGTCGATCACATAGGCGCTCATCGACGTGGCCAGCGTCATCAGCACCAGGCTCGGGTCGGTGGGCAGCGGCAGGTCGAGCACCAGCGTCAGCGGGTTGTCGGCGCGGATCGTGGCCTCCACATTCGCGGCGGTGAAGCCGTAGCTCTTCCACACGGTGGCCAGCGCGAGGTTGAGCTTCAGCACCCGCTGCAGGGACCACGCCGCGTGGGCCGCGGTCAGCGGCCGGCCGCTGGCGAACTGCAGCCCCGGGCGCAGGCGCAGGGTCAGGCGCCGGCCATCGCCGCTCACCTCCCAGGCCTCGGCGAGGCTGGGCTTCAAGCGGGTGATGTCATGCGCGTCGGCTTCGAGCAGGCTGTCATAGACGTTGCAGGCGATGGTCACCGCGTCCAGCCCCGTGGCCGCGGCCGGGTCCAGCGACAGCAGGTTGTTCATGCTCATGCCGACCAGCAGCTGGTCCGTGGGCGAGTCGGCGCGGACGATGCCGCTCCAGCCGGCAGCGGCCAGGCCGGCCAGTTGGCGCCGGCGCAGCAGCGTGTGGGAACCGGGGAACATAGGCGGGCGCGTCCCGGTGTTCAGTAGGTGGCGACCGTGTGCTTGGCGATGTAGTCGAAGTTGATGTCTTCGCCCAGCCCCGGGCCCTGCGGCAGCGACACAAACCCGTCTGAATCCATGGGGTCGACGATGGCGTTCAGGTAGGCCGGCACCTCCTCGTAGTCCAGGAAGGGGTGCAGCAGCCCGCGCTCGTACCAGGTGCAGTTGCGGATCGCGCCGCAGACCGCCAGGTTGGGCGCGCCATTGCCATGCACCTCGCAGTTCATGCCGAAGGATTCGGCCAGGTGCGCCACCTTCATCGTCGGGCTGATACCGCCGCAGCCGGTGACGCCGGCGCGCAGGATGTCGCTGGCGCCTGCCGTCACCCAGCCGGCCCGGGCGTAGTGCTTGCCCGACAGGCTCTCGGGGCCCAGGATGGGGATGCTCAGTTGATCGGCCAGCCAAGCGTACGACGCCGTGCTCTGCTCGTTCATCATCTCCTCGAACCAGGTGAAGTTCAGCTCCTCGAGCGCGCGGCCGATGCGCAGCGCATCCGTGCGGCTGTACTCGTGATAGCCGTCCAGCATCAACGCGATGTCCGGGCCCACGGCCTTGCGCACCGCCGTGCAGGCCTTGATGTCCATGCCCGGATCGGGGGCGAAGGCCACCGGCGGCATCCAGGTGTGCAGCTTGATGGCCTTGTAGCCGCGCTCCACCAGTTGCAGCGCGAAGGCCGCGTACTCCTCGGGCGTTGACAGGCCGCCTTCGAGTTCGTCGCCGCACATGGTGCTGCCGTAGGCGGGGATCTTGTCGCGGTAGCCGCCCAGCAGCTGATAGACCGGCGTCTTGAAGGTGTTGCCGACGAGGTCCCACAGCGCGCTGTCCACCGCGCCGAGCGCCCGGTCGGTGAGCTGGCCGGCGCTGCCGCGCTGCCAGTGCTCCAGCTCGCACCAGAGCTTCTCGTGGTTCAGCGCATTGCCACCCACCAGCACGCGGCGCACGAAATGGTCGAGCACGTGGGGCCGCACCACCTGCGGCGGCGCGAAGCAATGGCCCTCGACACCGTCGGTGCTGCGCACCGTCAGCAGCGCCAGCCTGCCCGTGCCCAGCGGCCCCGGATGGGAGTGGCCCGCGGCATCCACGGAACGCCGGGTGGGGTGGGTGAACTCCACCGCCTTCACGCTTTCAATCTTGATCATGGCACCTTCTTTACATCAGTCGTCTGATGACTTGATGCATATGGTACGGCAAGCGACTTCGCCTTATACAAGGGTAATCCAGCGTGCTTAAGCTTTGCACAAGCGCCACCATAGCGCCAATCGCAGCTCATATACATCAGTCGTCTGATGACTTGAGCCACCAAAACCCCTTGCATCCCATCCCTGCCGTGACCCAGACGCCCCCTCCCTCCACCGCCAACCCGCCCGCCGCCGGCCGTGCCACCAGCCTGTCGCAGCGCGTGGTCGAAGGCATCAGCGAGCGCATCAAGAGCGGGGCGCTGAAGCCCGGTGAGCGCGTGCCGACGGAGCCGGTGCTGATGCAGGAGTTCGGCGTCAGCCGCAGCGTGGTGCGCGAGGCCATTTCGCGTCTGCAGGCCGGCGGCGTGTTGCGCACGCACCAGGGCGTGGGCAGCTTCGTGCTGGCGCCCAAGGTCGAGGCGTCACCGCTGGTGCAGCCGCCCACCGCGGCGCTGAAGCTGCAGCAGAAGCTGTCGATGCTGGAGCTGCGCCTGAGCCTGGAGCCCGAGGCCGCGGCCTTGGCGGCGCAGCGGCGCACACCGGAGCAGCTGGCCGCCATGGAGCGCGCGCTGGATGACTTCGACGTCCAGCACAGCATCGGCGAGCTGACCGCCGAGGCCGATTTCCGCTTCCACGAAGCGCTGGCCGAGGCCACCGGCAACGAGTACTTCGTGCACGTGCTGCGCGCCATGAGCAGCGCCACCATCCCGCGCCAGGTGGCCGCGGCGCAGAGCCGCGGACGCGCCGCCGCCAAGGCACCCCGGTTCGGCGAACCGTCACCCCAGCTGAGCCCGGGCAAGGACATCACCGCACGCGAGCACCGCGCCGTGCTCGAAGCCGTCCGCCGCGGCGACGCCTCGATGGCCCGCGCTGCGATGTTCATGCACCTGACGAACAGCCGCGAGCGCATGAAGAACACCAGCCGCTGAGCCCGCCCGGCTCGGCACCCCTGACACCTGGACCCATAACGATGACATCCCACAGGAGACAAAGCATGAGCAGTAAAGATCACCGCACCTCAGGCGCCCGGCCCACGGCCATGGCGCTGGCCATGCTGGGCCTGGCCGGCCTGCCGGGCCTGGTGCTGGCGCAGGACGCCACCGACACCAAGGAAGTCTCGACCATCGAACGGGTCGAGATCACCGGTTCCATCATCCGCCGCTCCATCAAGGACGAGGCGGCCTTGCCCGTCACCGCCATCAAGGCCAGCGACCTGGATGCCCGCGTCAACACCGAGCTGAAGGACTTGATGCTCGAGCTGCCGCAGGCCAATTCGCTGGGCAGCTACGCCGGCACGGCCGGCCCGATGACCAGCCTGCGCGGCTTCGGCCCGATGCGCACGCTCACGCTGCTCAACGGCCGCCGCCTGGCCAAGGAGCCGCTGACCAACCAGTACGTCAGCGTCAACGTGATCCCGCGCATGGCCATGAGCCGGGTGGACATCCTGCGCGACGGCGCATCGTCGAGCTACGGCTCCGACGCCATGGGCGGCGTGCAGGCCTTCTACACGTTGAACAGCTACAAGGGCGGCGGCATCAAGCTGGAGACCACGCTGCCCGAGCGCTCCGGTGGCGGCGCGACCAAGGCGCTGGGCCTGATTGGCGGCGTCGGCGACCTGGCCGAGCAGGGCTGGAACGTCTACGCCGCCTTCGACGTGCAATACCGCGACGTGCTGCCCCGCTCGGCCCGCCCGGAGCTGACCGATGGCTCGGCGCTGACGCAGCTGGGCATCAGCACCGCCCCCGGCCTGGGCGCCAACGCCGCGCCGGGCAACTTCACCGACCCGACCAACCCGACCGCAGCACTGCGCACGGTGCGCTACAACCCGATGTACGCCAGCGGCTGCCTGCCGCCCTACTCGGTGCCCAGCACTTCCGGCGGCCGGCAGACCTGCTTCCTGGACGCCAACACCCAGTACACGACGTTCAACAACAAGAACGACATCCTGAACTTCTACGCCCAGGGCAAGCTGCAGCTGGGCGAGCACCTGCTGACGGCCGAGTTCAACCACAGCAAGTTCAGCGTCGACCAGTACAACAACCCGGCCGCACCCACCGTGCGCCTGACCAGCACCCATCCCTACTACCCCGGCAACAGCAAGGTGCCCGCCGTGCCGGGCCTGAACCTGGCCGGCCGGCCCATCGACGTGCTCTGGTCGGTGGCCGACGCCGGCCCGCGCGTCCGCGACGACATCCACACCAATGACCGCTTCGTCCTCACCGCCGAGGGCGGCGTGGCCGGCTGGGACTATCGCGCCGGCCTGAACTTCGGCCGCTCCAAGCGTGACACCCAGGCCGGCGACGGCTGGTTGCGCGTGACGGGCATCGCCACCGTGCAGGGCACGACCTCCCGCACGCTGTTCCTGGACCCGAAGCTGAACCCCTTCGGCCTGCAGGACGCCGCCGGCCAGGCGCTGCTGGATGCCGCGTCGATGAACGGCCAGACGCTGCGCCAGCACCAGGCCGAGAACGCCAGTGTCGACGCCACCATCAGCCGCAGCCTGATGAAGCTCGGCGGCGGCGACCTGATGCTCGCCGTGGGCACCGAACTGCGCCGCGACAGCTGGAAGGCGATCGGCCAGGCCAGCAACGACCTCTCCACGGCCTTGAACGGGCAGATCGACCTGCTGGGCGGCGACAACATCGCCACCGGCGCCAACTCCAGCACCAGCACCAAGATCTCCCGCGACGTCACCTCGCTGTTCGCCGAGCTCGATGCGCCGCTGCGCAAGGACCTGACCCTGAACGCCTCGGTGCGCGGCGACAAGTACAGCGACCTGGGCGAGACGACCTGGAACCCCAAGCTCAGCCTGCGCTACACGCCCATCAGCAGCCTGGTGCTGCGCGCCTCGGCCAACACCGGCTACCGCGCGCCCAGCCTGCCGGAGATCTACACCAAGGAGACCGAACGCACGTCGATGTCAGTCTTCAATGACCCGCTGCTGTGCCCGACGGTCAACGGCGTCGCCACGCCCAAGCCCGGCTACACGCCCGAACAGGTCTGCGGGCTGACCGGCTACAACCAGATCACCAAGGTGCCCAACAACGCCGGCGTCAAGCCCGAGACCTCGCGAAGCATGACCTTCGGTTTCGGCTACGAGCCCGTCAAGAACCTGACGATGACGGTGGACTACTGGCGCACGCAGATCGACAGCGTGATCGGCAACCGCGCCATCGACTACATCCTCGCCAACCCGGCGATCTACCCGAGCCTGTTCCTTCGCGCCGCCGACGGCACGCTGGGCGTCGTGGCGCCATCGGGCGCCAAGGACGCGGTCATCAACACGCCCTCCAACGTCGGCGCACTGCGCGGCGCCGGCCTTGACGTGAGCCTGAAGTACATCGCGCCGAAACAGAGCTGGGGCACCTTGTCCGGCGGCATCGACATCGCCTACCTGACCCGCTGGGACGCCAAGAGCGAAGGCGTGAACAACGGCAACTGGGTCTCGGCGCTGGGCTACTACAACGACGTGGTGCCGGTGAACCCGAACGCCGGCCTCTCCAACGCCACGCGCGGCCTGAACAACCGCTGGCGCCACACGGCGCAGGTGGCCTGGCAGACGCCGGACTGGATGGTGCAGCTGTCGCAGCGCTACCAGAGCAAGATCGTGGACCAGAACCTGCCCGCGGTCATCGGCACCAACGCCCCGCGCAATGTCAGCGCCTACGCGCAGTACAACCTGATGGTCAAGTACAGCGGCATCAAGAACGTCGGCCTGTCGCTGGGCGTCAGCAACCTGCTCGACAAGGAACCGCCGCTGACCAACCACAACGCCTACCGCGGCTATCTGACCAGCGTTGCCGACGTGCTGGGCCGGGCCTATGTGCTGACGGCAGACTACAAGTTCTGAGCATCGGGAGCAGCCGTCCACACGCGCCAGCGCATACTTGATCGGGGCTTGAGGGGCATGGAAGGCGCATGGGCAAGGTCAGGGCGTGGGTGACGGCTGGTTTGCTGGCCGCAGGCAGCGTGCCGGCATTGGCGCAGCCGGCCGTGTGCGGGCCGTATCGCGTGGCCTTGTATGAATACGGCTCGCTGGCTTTTCGCCGCGCCGGGGCGAGCGCCGCGGGCATCGACGTCGACATCGTCGACGAAGTGGGCCGGCGGACCGGCTGCAAGTTCGAGACGTTCGTGGACTCCAGGGTCCGCACCTGGACCGACCTGGCCCACGGCACGCTGGACATGACGGTGTCGGCCATCGAGACGGAGGAGCGCAACCGGTTTGCGCGCTTCGTGATCTACATGAGCGGGCGCAACCGGCTGCTGGTTCGAACCGGCCTGCCCTATCCGGTGCCGACCTTGGAAGCCTTCGCCGAACGCAGCGAATTGCGTCTGGCGGTCGTCAAGGGGTTCAAGCATGGCCCGCAGTGGGATGACTGGATCGCCAAGCTGCGCCAGCAAGGGCGGGTGGACGAGTACGCCGATGCCAACGTGGCGTCCCGGCTCGTCGCCATTGGGCGTGACGCGGCCTTCCTGTCCGAACCCGTCGTCTGGGAGCGCATCCTTGCCGACAGCAAGCTGGCGGGCCGGGTCACCGTCATCGATGCCTTCCCGGACGACAATTACGCCGCGGGATTTGCGCTGTCCAGGGCCAGGGTCCGGGAGGACGACGCCCGCAAGATCCAGGACGCCCTCGCCGCCATGCGCGCGGACGGCAGCCTGCAAAAGATCTTCAGCGCCTACCTGTCCCGCGGCGACGCGCTGAGCGCCATGCCCACCTCGCCCTGAAGGCCCTTCAGCGTTCGCGCCAGGACCGGCTCAGGCTGGCGACGAAGGCCGTGCAGGCCTGGCTCGCGTCGGGATGACCTCGCCAGCTCTGCGCCAGCGTCCGCAGCGCCGACCTCACCTCGCGCGGCATCGTGCCGTCGAGCGGGTCGTCCGCCACGGCGGACAAGTGGTCGGCGTAGAGCTTGCGGGCCTCGGCGTCGCAGTCCAGCAACTCCATCACGGCGCTGGCCAGGGTCTGGAACTGCTCGGGCGACAGCTCCGACTGGCCGCCTTGAGGCCAGGCCGCCAGGCACAGGTACTCGATCGGCCCCAGGCTGCGCCGCTGCGCGCCCGGCTGATGCGAACCCCAGGCGGCCCGTGAGCCGCTGGGCAGGCGCCCTTGGCACAGCGACTGGGTCAGCGTCTGCGCGACGGCGGCGCGGGCCGCATATTCGCCGCGCAGGTTGACCTCGGCCAGCACCCGCAGGAAGGCCGGATAGAGCTGGTCGCCCAGGCCCACGCAGACGGCCTCCATCAACGCGACGGCGCCCTCGTGCCGGGGGCCGAGATCGAGACAGCCACCGATGAGCGCCTGCGCCGCCTCGGTCCAGCGGGGCTGGGCCAGCAGTTGCGGTTCAGCCTGCAACGAGCGCACTGAGCACGCGCTCGGCGTGCTGTTGCACGGACAGCCCGCGCTGGTCCAACGCCACGTCCGCGCGCAGGCTGGCGGGGCCGCCCGCGCCCAGGCCGTCCAGCCAGGTCGCACCGCCGGCACGGCCCAGCGCGGGCGTCGAGGGCAGCGTCGACGGGCGCAGCGAGGTCGCCGAGAACAGCGTGGCGGAGGGTGGCAGCGGGGCGCCGATCATGGCTTGGCGGTGGTGGATGGAAGTTGAGCGTCAGCTTATCGAAGCGCGCCGCGAAAGGCGATTACGGCTGCCCCTAATTCGTTGGTGCACCCCGCTCATCGGGCCTTGCACGTGGCAAACACCGAGCGGGACGCATTGAACGACTCCAGCCGCCAACCCTGCGGCGTCCAGCGCGCCGTGAAGGCATTGCCGGCGCTGACGCTGGCGTCGCCCGACCAGGACATCGGCGGCATGTCCAGCCGCGGCGAGTCGGTGGCCTTCAGCAGCTTGCCCAGGTCGGTGCGACCGTCGTTGGTCGGCACGTCGGGCATGCAGGCCGCTGCGGTGCGCATGATGGTGGCGGGTGCCTTCATGTAGTCGGGCCCCTCGGCGAACTCCAGCTGCGGCAGCGACAGGCGCTGCAGCATCGCGCCGTCACGCTGGGCCACGGCATCGCGCAGCTGGCGCCAGAACAGCACGAAGGCGTGATCACGGTCGACACGGGACTGACAGCCCTTGCCCTTGGCGGACAGCGCGATCGACGCAGGCAGCGCCTGCGTGCCGCAAGCGGCGGGCTCCAGCGCCAGCGTGTAGCCGTCGGCACCCACGCGTTTCACGGTGGCGCGGTAGCGGGTCTGGCCCACGATCTTGTGGGTCCATTCGAAGCGCCAGGCGCCATCGGGCTGCGCGGTGCCGGGGCCTTGCGTCTGCACGCCGCACTCGTGCGTGCCCGACGTGGCGAACACGCCCGCGCCCAGCGGCGTGCCGGCCGGGTCATGGCTGACATTGGCCGTCAGGCTGTCGCTGGGCTGGCAGACCAGCAGCGTGGCCAGCGGGTCTTTCGTGACTTGGGCATGCGCGCCGGCGACCAGCAGCGCGGTGATCAGCGGCAGGCCGCGCCGGGCGCGTGCGGAGGGCGTGTCAAAGGCCATGAACTGAACGAGGGATGGGATGGGCCGCGCAGTATCTCGGCCGCCGCGGCCGATGCGTGTAACAACACGCTGGAACGGCAGCCGGCCAGCGTCACGAGGCTCAGGGCGCGCGGCGCACGCCGATGGCGTCCGCCAGCGGGCGGATGGACTCCGTCACGCCGTCCGGCTGGCCGCGCCCGGTGGACTGGTTGCCGCCGACGACTTTCACGCGGCCATCCGCCAACACGGATTCGACGATGGCCACATGGCCTTGCGCCGGGTTGTTGCCGCGCGGGAAGACGATGACGTCGCCGGGCCGCACATGCTCGGCGTCCCTGGGCACGGCGCGGCCCCAGTTCAGCCAGCTGCGCGCCGCGGCGCTGCCCGTGCCCTGCACGCCGGCCTGCTTCATCGTCCAGTTGACGAACGACGAGCACCAGGACGTCTCGTCGTTGCCGGCCTTCAGCGTGGTGGCCTGGTGGTACTCGACGACGCGCGGGTTGTTGCGGCCGCCGCGGATCTCGGTGGTACCCAGCTCGCCGCGGGCGATCTGCAGCCAGCGCGGGGATGCGCTGGCGGCCGGTGCGGCGGGCGCGGCCGGCGCGGCAGCGGTTGGCGCCAGCAGGCCCTGCGCGCCGAGGGCGGCCTCGACGGCGTTCGTGCGGCGCTGCTGGTCGGCGCGGATGACGGCCTGCACCTCGGCTTCGGTCGGCGTGCGCCCCAGCTGCTGGCGCGCAATGTTGGCAAAGCCGCTGCCGGCCTGGCCGCCACCGCTGAGGCGGAAGCGCTCGCCGCTGGCGGCATCGACATAGCTGTGCACGCGCAGGTTGGTGATGTGCGCGGCATCGATGGGCTGGCCGCGCAGCGTGCCGAGCTGGTTGAGGAAACGCTGCGCCGCGCTGGGCGACTGGTTGTACAGGTCCAGGTAGGCGCTGGCCAGGCGCGCGTTGTTGGGGTTCAGGCCCGCCTGCCGCGCGGCGGCCTCGTAGGCGGGCAGGCGGCCCCGCAGTGTCTGCAACTGCCGGCGGTCGGCATCGGCCGGGCTGGTGGCGGCGTGCTGGTAGGAGAACGAGCCGCGGTTGTGCGCGGCGTTGCCCGGGTCGGTGTGGCCGCCATAGGCCGCGGTGAAGCCGCCGTTCGGCCGGCGCGTGCCTTCGGCGTTGCCGATGACGATGGCCGCCGGCGCGTTGGAGCCCAGCGCGGGGTCGGTGAAGCGCTGCAGGTCCAGCACGGGCGCGGCCCGCGTGCCGTCGGCGCGCGTCAGCGCCGGCTGGGCCTGCAGGTTCGCATCGCGCAGCCGCGCGGGGTCGGCGCCGAGGACGTTGTTCGCCTGCGGACCGTGGGCCGACTGCACCGCGCCGTTGGCGGCCGTGGTGCTGGACGAGGCCTGGCGGTAGGCCGGGTCCATCATGTACACCGGCATCAGCGTGTCCAGCACACCGCGCAACAAGCCCGAGGACCCGACGGGCAGCGTCGCGGCCACGTCACCGAGGGGCGGCAGGTTCAGCTGGTCGCCGACGTGGATGAGATCGGGGTCGCGCACCTGCGGGTTGGCGGCCAGCAACGCCTTCAGCGTGACGCCCTGCTCCGCGGCGACGTGGCGCAGGTTGTCGCCGGGCTTCACCGTGTAGCGGGTGGCGGCGCCCGCCTCGGGCAGGTGCAGCCGCGTGCCGGGGTAGATGACGTCGGGGTTGCGCAGCTGCGGGTTGGCGGCCAGCAGCGCCTTCAGCGTGACGCCCTGCTCCGCGGCAATGCGGTGCAGGCTGTCGCCGTGCTGCACCTCGTAGCTGCGGCCGGCGGGCGGGTTGTCGTGCAGGCTGGCGGCGGCGGACGTGGTTCTGGAAACGGTGCTCATGGCATGCCCCTGTGGCTGGCAACGGCGTGATGGAAGGCATCACGCCCGTCCGGCCATTTCAGGGCAGGCGCGCCCGCCGGGCAATTGCGGGCGCTGCTATTTCAGAACGTACGGCCGGGCATGCCGCTAGGGTTGGCCGCAGTCGTCAGCCGAACAGCTTCGTCATCAGGTCATGGACCACGCTGGGCCGCGCCAGCAGTTCGCCATTCATCAACGCCACCAGGCTGCCCAGTTGCAGCAGCAGCACCAGATGGCCCACGACGGCCTTGACGGACATGGACAGGCTGAACACGTTGAGCTGCTGCGCGTAGCGGTTGATGAGGCCCAGCACGCCGTCCACCAGGTACAGCAGCACCAGCGACGGCGCCGCCACCAGCAGCGCCAGGCGCAGCATGCGGCCGAACTCCATCTCGAAGGCGACAGCGCCGGCCGGGATCAGCTGCCAGCTGCCATGCAGGGGCCACAGCGCGAAGCTGTCCAACAGCGTGGCGGCGAACAGCATGAAGCCGCCCGAGGCCATGAACACCCAGCTCGCCAGCCGGGCCAGGAAGGCGCCGGTCAGCGAGGTCTGGTGGCCCGACAGCGGGTCCAGCACCTGGGCCTGCGACGAGCCCACCTTGGTGTCGATCAGCTGCCCGGCCATCTCGAACGACCACATCAGCCCGGCATACAGAAAGCCCAGCGCCGCGCCCAGCAACGCCTCGCGGCCGTACAGCACGGCCCATTGCCAGCCGCTGAGCTGCAGGGGCCTGGCGTCCTGCACCAGCAGGCCCAGCAGCCCGAGCGCGAGGAACAGCGAGTTGCGGATCAACCCGGGGATCAGGTCCTGCGTGAACAGCGGCACCAGCAGGAAGGCCACGGCCACCCGCATCGTCGACAGGCCCAGCAGCAATGCGGCGTCGGTCGGATGGCCGACCCAGAATTCCAGCACCGCCTCAGCCCCTTGCGACGCCACTGGCGGGCCGAGCGCCGGGCCGCACCCAAGCCAGCCCGCACTGGCCATGTGTTTGCCGGCCGAGCCGGCAAGCATCGCCGTTCGCTCGGGGGACCGGCCAAGCGACGCGCTGGGCAAGGGGCTCCATTTCTAGCGGACGATTTTCACGAGGCCGGGAAACTCGCTGAACACCTTGTCGCCCAGCCGGTACAGGCTGCCGCCCAGCAGCGAGGCGGTGATGAAGATGGTGATGACGATGGCGAAGAACTTGGCCACGTATTGCACCGTCTGCTCCTGCAGCTGCGTGGCCGCCTGCACGAAGGCGATCAGCAGCCCGACGATGGCCGCCACGAGGATGGGGGGCGCCGACAGCAGCAGCACCAGCCACAGCGCCTGCTGCGTGAGTTGGATGACTTCGCTGTTCATGTCAGGTCTGGTAGGTCAGCACGAGGCCGTGGGTCAGCTTCACCCAGCCGTCGATCAGCACGAACAGCAGCAGCTTGAACGGCAGCGACACGGTGGTGGGCGACAGCATCTGCATGCCCATGGCCATCAGGATGTTGGAGATGACGAGGTCGATGACCAGGAAGGGCAGGAAGATCAGGAAGCCGATCTCGAAGGCCACCGTCAGCTCGCTGACGGTGAAGGCCGGCACGACGACCAGGAAATCGCGTTCCGACAGTTCCTTCGCCTGCTCGGGCTTCAGGCTGCGCTGCGCGGTCTTCAGGAAGAAGGCGCGTTCCAGCGGCCGGCTGTGCTTGATGAGGAACTCGCGCAACGGCTCCTTGGCCGTGTCGGCCGCCGCCAGCATCTGGCTGGTGGACGCCTTGCCGGTGGTGGGCAGCGTGCCCAGCCGGTCCTGCATCTCCACGCCCACGGGGTACATGACGTAGACGCTGAGGATCAGCGCCAGGCCGTTCATGACCACGTTGGGCGGCACCTGCTGCAGACCCATCGCGTTGCGCAACAGGCTGAGCACGACGACCAGCTTGGTGAATGACGTGACCATCACCGCGACGAACGGCGCCATGGCCAGCAGGATGACGGTGATGAGCGCCGAGGCCGGCGTGAAGCTGCTGAGATCCATGGCCTAGACCGTCTCGATGCGCAAGGCCCGGCCGCTGCCCCAGGGCACGAGGCGGCCGCGGGCGCGCACGATGTCCGGGCGTGCGGTGTCGATCAGCTGGCAGGGCACCGGCGCGGTGGGCGCGGCGCTGGCCCAGCCCATGACGACCTCCAGCGGCAGCGGCTGCTCCCAGCGCGCCACCAGCTGCCAGGGCGCCTCGCCCGCCGCCGTCTCGCCGCGGGCACGCAGCCGGCCGTCCGCCACGCCGTCCAGCAGCAGCAGGCCGCCGGGCTCCAGCGCGGCCAGCTCGTCGTCCCCCAGCCGCCATTGCGCCAGCACGCACTCGGCCAGCGTCGGCTGCCATTGCAGGCCCGCCACGTCGGGCGCCTCGTTCAGTGCACGCAGGCTGGGCCACGGCAGCGACAGCCGGACTTCGGCCTCGGCACCACGCCAGCTGGCCTGGGCGCCGCCCGCGGCCGCCGACTGCGCCACCCACTCCCACGGCGCATCGGGCAGCAGGCCCGCCGCGGCGAGCGCGTCCAGCAGCTCGCCGGCCAGGTCCAGCACGACGGCCGCCTCGGCGGCGCAGGGCGGCAGCTCGCCGGGCGCGAACTCGAAGGCGCTGATGGACAGGCGGGCCGGGCCGGACAGGAAATGCCAGGTCAATGCCTGCGCATGGGGCTGGGGGAAGGAACTCATGCCGCCACCGCCCCGGTCATGCCCTGCGGCTCACCATCATGCGCGTCAGCTCGGTGACCGCGCGGGCCTTCATCTTGCGCATGCCGCGCGAGCGGTACAGCTCCACGCTCTTCAGCGACAGCTTGATCTCGTCGGCGATGTTCTTGTTCATCAGGCCCTTGACCACCAGCGACAGCACCTGGCGTTCGCGCGGCGACAGCTGCTGCAGGCGGCGCTCGAACTCCTCGCGAGAGCCCTCCACCTCGGCGTCCGCGCCCAGGTCCACGTCGGTCGGCGCGAAAGCGCGGTCCAGCGCCGCGCTCAGCGCCACGTCGTCCAGCGGCTTCTCCAGCAGCGACACGGCGCCGCGCTTTTGCATCGCGGCCACGGCCAGCGGCACGTCGGCATGGCCGCTCATGTAGATGACCGGCAGGTGGATGCCGCGCTCGCGCAGCGCGTCGTGCAGGTCCAGCCCCGACAGCTCCGGCATGCGCACGTCCAGCATCAGGCAGGTGGACTCGGGCCAGGTCGTGCCCACCGCCACGCGGGCCAGTGACTGCAGCGCGTCGCGCGGGTCGCCCCAGTCGCGCACCTGGCAGCCGAAGCCTTCGAGCCAGAAGCGCAGCGAGTCGCGGAATTCGTGGTTGTCGTCCACGACGTAGATCTGACGCGGTGTCATGCCGTCTTCTCCAAAGTGGGTGTTGTCACCGCCGCCATCACGGGCAGCGCGAAATGAAAGCAGCAGCCCCCGGCCTCGCGGCGCGTGAACCACAGGCGGCCCTGGTGCATCTCGATCAGCGAGCGGCAGATGGACAGCCCCAGGCCCATGCCATTGGGCTTGGTGGAGCTGAAGGGCAGGAACAGCCGCGCCTCGGTCTGCGGCGTGATGCCCGGGCCGTTGTCGCCCACGCGCAGCTCGGCGCGGCCGGCTTCCACGCGCAGCTCGATGTCGATCAGCGGATCGGCAGGCCGGTCCAGCCGCAAAGCATCCAGCGCGTTGCGCAGCAGGTTGATGAGCACCTGCTGCAGCATGACGGCGTCGCCCTGCACGGGCACCGGCGACTCGGGCAGGCGCAGCGACAGCCGCACGGCTTCGCGCTGCAAGTCCCAGTCGAGCAAGGCCAGGCTCTGGTGCACCAGGTCGACCAGGTCCAGCCGCTCGGTGTTGGGCTGGCGGGACTGCGTGTACTCGCGCACCCGGCCGATGATCTGGCTGGCGTAGGTGACCTGCTGCACGGCCTTGTCCAGCGCGGCGAGCTCGTCGGCGTCGTCCGGATGGCGGCGCGCCAGGCGCAGCTTCAGGCCGCGCAGCAGGTTGGCCGTCGCGCCGATGGGCTGGTTCAGCTCGTGCGCCAGCACGCTGCCCATCTCGCTGACGGTCAGCGACCGCGACGTGAACAGCAGGCCCTCGCGGTCGTCGAGCTGGCGCTGCAGGTGGTGCAACCGCTCGCGCTCGTCGGCCAGGCGCAGCAGCACGTGCCGGGCATCCAGCGCCACGCGCTGGGCCACGTACTCGCCGCTGACGCCGCAGCGCGTGCGCTGGCCCAGCGGAGCCGCGAGCGCGCTGGCCAGGCCGTGCAGCGGCTCGGCCCAGTCCTCGGCCAGGCCGCCGGGCTCGCCGGGCAGCAGCGCCTGCATGGGCGCGTTGAGCGCCACCAGGAAGTCGCCGTCGAGGATGGCCAACGCCTCGTTCAGGTCACCGAGCGCGTGCAACAGGTCGGCGTCGAGCCGGTTCATGGCCCCTCCTGCGGCCACAGCGGCTGGTTGCACAGCAGCCACGTCAGCGACGGCCGCGACGCCAGCAAGGCCTGCAGGCTGGCATGGGCCGGCGCCTGCACCAGCACCTCGGCCCAGCGCGCGATGCCGGCTGCGGTGCCGTCCAGCCGCAGTTCGCAGCTCACCTGGCCCGGCAGCAGCGCGGCGCCGCCGGACAGCTCGCGCAGCGTGCGCGGGCAGCCGCTGGGCGCCAGCGCGACGCGCACGGCCCACCAGCGTTCGGCCACCGCCGGGCGCACGCTGCGCCAGCGAGCGGGCCAGCGCCGCCAGCGCCACAGCGTGGCGTCGCCGCTGGCTTGCAGGCAGGCCAGCCCCGCCGGGCTGGCCAGCAGCACGGGCAGGCCCACGCGCCAGGCCTGCAGGGCCGGGCGCAGGCGGTCGGCCGACGCAGGCGCGGTGGCCGCCTCGCGCAGGCGCGCCAGCAGCGCCCGGGCCCAGGATGGGGGGGGCTCGTGCGCGGCGTCATCCGGTGCGGCGCTGGCGTGCTGCGCGGGCGCTTCATCCTCGTCCGGCGCATCGCGGCCGGCGTCGTCGAACAGCGCGCGCCAGGCCGGGGCGTCCTGCACGCGCCAGCGCAGCTCGGGGCCGTTCTGCAGTGCCAGCGGCGTCATCAGCACCGGCGCCATCGGCAGCACCGCGGCGCTCGCATCGGCCAGCTGCGGCGTGCGCACCGGCAGGTCGGTCGGCAGGCCGGTCGATGGCGGCTGCAACGGCGACGACGCGGCCTGGGCCGAATCGTGCGGCCGCAGCTGCGACGGTGCCGGTGGCTGGGCCAGGGGCTGCACGGCGTCGGGCGCCGGCTGGGCTTGCGCCGCGGCATTCGTGGCCGTGGTGGCTGGCATCGACGCGCGGCCTGCGGGTTCGGCTGTGGTGGCCAGCGCGGCGGCCACCTGGGCCGTGGCCTGGACACCGACCTCGACGCCCACCTGCGCACCGGCCTCGGCGCCGGACGCTTCGCCCAAGCTGGCCTGCATCACCGCTTGCCAGGCCTCCCAGGTCTCGGCAGTCGACAGCGCCTGGATGGGGCTGATGCTGCTCATGAATCCACCTCGTCCACGGGCCGCGAGCGCTTGGCGCTGCGCGACGCATCACGCACACGCGGCCGCAGCACGTCGTGCCCGGCATCGCGCAGGCGCTTGTCCAGGTCGCTGAGTTGCTGGCGGGCTTGCAGCTGCGCGACCGGCGGCACGCGCAGCTCCAGGTTCAGCGGTGCGAGCGGCTGAGCCTGCCCGACGTGCAGCTGCCAGGCCGCGCCACCCACCGCGGCCGGCAGCTCCACCTGCCACGTGCGTGCCACCGGCACGGCGGCCGGGTTGGCCTCGGCCAGCTGGTGCAGCGCGGCGATGCGTTCGGTGGTGGGCGTGGCGGGCGCCACCGCGCGGACTTCGGCGACCTCGGGTGCCAGGTCTCGTGGCACCAGCGCGGCAATCGGCGGCGCCAGCGGGGCAAATGGCACAAGAGGCGGGAACGGCTGCTGCTGCGTCTGGTCGTCGGGCGACTCGTCTTCATCCCGCGCGCGCAGCCGCTGGCAGGCGCTGCGCCAATCCTGCGCATCGGCATCACTACGCGCAGCGGCCTCGCGCGGCGGCGTGTCGGCCGCAGCCAAGGCCTGCAGCGCCACCGCGCCACGCCCACGCGGGAGCAGCGCGGCGGCCAGGGTCAGGGGAACGGGCAGCAGCTTCATGGTTGGGGTCTCAATGGCGGGGACGGAACGCGTCCTCGGCTTCCAGCTCGGCCTGCTGGTCGCGGGTCTGCAGCGTCTGGCGCCGCTGGTCTTTCAGCGTGGCATCCACGGCCGATTCGCGGGCCTGGGCGCGCGTGAGTTCGCCGCGGCACTGGCGCACCCGGGCTTCGGCCCGCTCCAGCGTTTCGCGGTCATCCAGCAACGCGTACTCGTCGCGCTCCAGCCGCTCGGCCAGCGCCTCGCGGTGCGCCTGCACCTGCTCGACCCAGCGCGGCATGTCGACGCTGCCGGCGCCGCCCCAGTGCTGCGCCAGCTCGGCCAGCCGCGCACGACCCTGCTCGACGGCGGCCGTGCGCTCGTCCACGGCGACGCGGGCCTGGCGCTCCTCGGCCAATGCCCCGGCCAGCACCTGGCGCGCACGCTGCACACGCAGCTGGCGCAGCCGCAGCCATTGACGGCCATCGGCGGCGGACAGCGTGACCGCCGTGCCGCTCACGACACGATCTCCCGCAGGTGCTGCAGGCAGCCATCCCAGTCGCTGGGCTCGTGCGAGCCCTGCTGCAGCAAGGCCTTGATCTGCGGCATGCGCTCGATGGCCTGGTCGGCCAGCGGGTCGCTGCCAGCCTGGTACTCGCCCACGCGCAGCAGGAACTCGACCTCCTTGTGCCGCGCCATCAGCGCGCGCAGCTGGGCCGCGTCGCGCTGCTGATCGGGTGACGTCACGCGGGTGAACACGCGGCTGGCGCTGGCCAGCACGTCGATGGCTGGATAGTGCTGGGCCTGGGCCAGCCCGCGCGACAACACCAGGTGGCCGTCGAGGATGGAGCGCACCTCCTCGGCCACCGGGTCGCTGCCCTCCTCGTCCTCGGCCAGCACCGTGTAGAACGCCGTGACGGAACCGTGCGCGTCGTTGCCGGCGCGCTCGAACAGCCGCGGCAGCTCGGCAAACACCGACGGCGGGTAGCCGCGCCGCACGGCCGGCTCGCCGGCGGCCAGGCCGATCTCGCGCAGGCCGCGCGCGAAGCGGGTCACCGAGTCCATCATCAGCACGACGCGGGCACCCTGCGCGCGAAAGCCCTCGGCGATGGCCGTGGCCGCGTAGGCCGCGCGCACGCGCTCCAGCGCGGGCCGGTCCGACGTGGAGACCACCACGACCGAGCGCGCCAGGCCCTCGGCGCCGAGGCTGTCCTCCAGGAACTCGCGCACCTCGCGGCCGCGCTCGCCGATCAGGCCGATGACATTGATCTCGGCGCGCGTGCTGCGCGCCAGCATGCCCAGCAGCGTGGACTTGCCGCCACCGGCCATCGCAAAGATGCCCAGCCGCTGGCCCTCGCCCACCGTCAGCAGCGCGTCGATGGCGCGCACGCCGCACACCAGCGGCTCGTGCACCGGGCGGCGCTGCAGCGGCGACGGCGCGTCGCGGTACAGCGGCACGCGCGGCAACGCATCCAGCGCCGGCCCGCCATCCAGCGGCTGGCCAAAGGCATCGATGACGCGGCCCAGCAGGCCGTGGCCGCTGGGCAGCTGCGCCACGTCGTGAAGCACCTCCACCGCCGCACCCACCGGCACGCCTTGCAGCGAACCCAGCGGCGCCAGCACGGCCTCGTGGCCCTGGAAGCCGATGACCTCGGCCAGCAGGCCCGTGTCCTGCGGGCGCTGCGCGTCGAACACGCGGCAGCTCTGCCCCACGCGCGCCTGCACGCCGGTGGCGCGCATCAGCGTGCCGCCCGCCTGCACGACGCGGCCGCGCGTGGCGACGGTGCGCAGCCGCTGCAGGCTGCGGCGCAGGTCGTCCGTGTCGACAGCGGCGTCCAGCGTGGGGGTCATGGCTTGATTCCCCAGGCGCGGGTCAGGCGCTGCAACTGCGTGTCCAGCCCCGCGTCGGCGCTGCCGAACTCCGTGATCAGGCGGCAGTCGGCCTCTGCCAGATCCGCGTCGGCAACGATCTCGGCGCCGTCCAGGCCGGCCTGGTCCTGCGGGTCCAGCGCCAGCAGCGCGGCGCGCAGACCGGCCACCTGGCTCGGGTGCACCTGCAGCCGCCAGGTGCGCGCCGGCAGCAGCTCACGCGCAGCCTGTGCGGCCAGGCGAGCCAGGCGCTGCTGGTCAGGCACCTCGCCCAGCAGCTTCTGGAAGACCTCCAGCGCCAGCGCGGCCACGTCCCGCTGCAGGCGCTGCCGCTCCTCATCGTGAGCCTGGGTGAGCCGCGCGAGCTCGTCGGCCACTTGCGCGCGGCACTGGTCCTGCGCCTGCGCCAGGCCTTGGCCCAGGCCGTCGGCGCGCGCCTGGTCACAGGCCGCGGCGATGCGCTGCTGCTCCTGCTCGAGCAGCTCGTGCAGTGCGTCGACCAGCTGCTGCGCTTCCTGCAGGGCCGGCACCTCGGCGGCGCGCAGCACGCGGCGGTCCGACGCGATGCCCAACCGCGCCTCGGGGTCGCGGTGCCACAGCATGAAGCTGTTCATGTCGCCACCCTCCCCTGCAAGGCCAGCGTCTCGCGCAGCACGGCGAGCGCCGTGGCCTGAGGCATGACCCAGGCCGCGACGGGCCCCAGGCGGCGGCTGGCGGCGTGGCGCAGCGAGCCGTGCGGCAGGCCGGCCAGCAGCACGGCCGCGCCGGCCTCGGTGAACTGCTGGCCCAAGGCCTCGGGCGTGGAGACCTCGGGCCAGTCGCTCAAGGACGCCGGCAGGCCATCGGGCAGTGGTGGCCAGTCCTGCGCACTGCGCAGCGCCCGCCACCAGGCAACGCCCAGCGCCGAGCGCGCCAGCTCGCGCAGCGGCCCGGCGATCCACAGCCGCAGCGCCGGCGCCGCCAGCACGGAGCCGCAGCGCTGCGCCAGCGCCAGCAGCTCGCCACGCTCCAGCCCCAGCCAGGCGGGCGCGGCGTCCAGCTGTGCCCAGGTCAGCGTGCGGGCCTCGGCCGGTGCATCGGCGAGCAGACGGCGGGCGACCGTCGCGCGCAGCTGGCGGTCAGTCATGCGCGCCTCCCTCCAGGGCCAGCTGGGCCGAGGCCTTGCGGCGGCGCCAGGCCAGCACGCCGGCGCCGCCCAGGCTGGCGGTGCCCAGCGTCAGCGCCAGAGCCAGCGCGGTGGTCGGCTGGCTTTCAGCCACCGGCGTGATCGCGGGTGTGGGTTCGGCGGCGAAGGCGACGACCGAGACGCTTTCGTAGGGCAGCCCTTCGACGCTGTTGACCACCAGCGAGCGGATCTTGGGCAGCAGCGCCTCGACGTTGAGGCCGGGGCGGTGCTTGATCATCACCGAGGCCGACGAGGGCTGGACCTTGTCGGACAGCGGGTGGCGCTCGGGCACCACCAGCGTCACGCGCGCCTGCAGTACGCCGTCGATGCTGGTCAGCGTGTGCGACAGCTCCTGCGACAGCGCGTGCATCAGCCGCGCACGCTCCTCCACCGGCGTGGAGACGAAGCCCTCGCGCTTGAACACCTTGCCCAGGCTGTCGAAGTCCTCCCGGGGCAGTCCCTGGGCCTTCAGGATCTGCACGGCGCGCGCAAAGTCGGCCTCGTCGGTCAGCACCTCGAAGCCCGCCTCGCGGGCCTGCTTCTGCGCCGGCACGCCGGCCAGCCGCAGCGCCGAGACCATGTCGTTGGCCTGGCGCTCGTCCAGCTTGGCGTACAGGGTCTGGTCGCCGCAGGCGCTGAGCAAGGCGGCCAACGCAAGCGCGGAAAGGCTTCGTAGGTGCTTCATCAGGATTGTTGTCGGAACAGTTGTTGCAGGCCCTCGGACGTCCGGTTGGCGATGTTCGAGGTCAGCTGGCAATGGAACATGAACTCCTGGCAGCGCACCGTCAGGTTGACCAGTTCGCCCGGCGTCAGTTCCTGGCCCGACACCGCCGCCGCGCGGGCGTCGCGCCCGAGCGAGGCGGCCTCGGCGTTGATGTGGTCCAGCGGCTGCACGATGCGCTGCATGGCCAGCGCGGACGACTCGGTCGCGCGCACGTCCAGGCGTTGCATGGCCCCGGCCAGCGCACGCTCGAAGCCCGCCGCATCGGCCGCCGGCGCGAGCTGGCCGAGGGCGGACAGCGACGCACCCGCGCCCAGCTGGACATCCGCCACCGGGGTGGCGATGGCGACGCCGGGTGTCACTGCTTGCGCGCCATGGTTTCGAGGGCGGAACCCACCGTCGACACGGCGGTGTGCGAGCTGCTGGCCAGGAAGCTCATCTTCAGCGACATGGCGGTCAGCTCGGTCACGTCGGCCGGCTTGTCGCCACCGGCGCCCATCGCGGCGGACTTGGTCTCGATGTCGCTCGCCTGCTTGTCCAGCGCCTGGCCCCAGGCATCGGCCATCGCCTCGAACCACGAGCCGCCGCTGGTCTTGCCGCCCGTGGAACCGTTTACGGGTGCGGCGGCGAGGGTGCTGAGAATTGAGTTGGACATGGGAGTCTCCTGGTTGGGAGGGTTGAGGGAGAAAGAATCAGAGCGTGAGTCGCGTGCGCTGGCCGTCGCGCTCGACGATGACGGCGCGCTCGGCGATCTGCACGACACGGTGGCCGCTGGGCAGCAGCGCGCCACTGAAATAGCGGCTGCCATCGGCGGTGATGAAGTACGGGCTGTCGGTGTTGTCGACCACGGCCACCAGGCGCTTGGCCGGGTCGTCCGGCGCGGGGCTGGCCGCGGCCACGGCGGCGGCGGGCGGCTGGTTGTCCACGCGCAGCGCCGGCAGACGGGCGATGTCGCGCCGGGCGGCCGCGGCGGCGGCCTGCACCTTGGCGCTGTCGCGCTCGTGGGTGCGCAGCACCAGTTCGCCCTCGGGTGACCAGCTCGCCTGCGCGGCGATGCCGTACAGGCGGAACACGTCCACCACGCCGGCCAGCAGATCGACCGGGTCGCGCGGCACGGTGGCTGCGGGTGCTGCCAGCGCGGGCGGTACGACCTTGGCGACGACCTGCCCCGCCTCGCGCAGCGTGCCGCCACGCCAGGCCAGCATCGCGCCGCCGGTGACCATGACCAGGCCCAGCGCGGTCAGCAGCCCTTCGAGCACGGGGCGGGCGCGGGGCGCCGCGGCAGGCGGGCTGGCGGCGCGGTCGGCGGTGAGCAGCGCGGGCCCGTCGTGCATGACGGGCTCGGGCCAGCGCGCCTGGTCGGCGGGTCCGTAGGCCACGCGGGTGTCGCCCAGCTGCAGCGGCTGGCCGGGCGCCCAGGCGTGCAGGTCGGTGCCGGGCATCAGCTCGCGCTCCGCCAGCACCGCGTACCCGGAAATGAGCTGCACGCTGACCCGGCCCGGCGCCGTCGGCAGCAGCCGGGCGTGGAAGTCGGCCTGGCTGGCGAGCAGGATGTCGGCGAACTGCGTGTCGCCCTGGTTGGCCGCGTTCTGGCCGCAGACCAGCAGGTCGCGCTGCGCGTCAAGCCGCGCGCGGGCGCCGGCCTGGCGGCCCGTCAGCACGCGGAGTTCCAGCGCGGCATCTGGGGAGGGGGGCATCTTCGGCATGGCTGTCACTCCTGCTGCGTCACGGCGTCGCCACCCGCCGACCCCACCGGCGCCGCCGGGTTCGGCAGCGGTTGGCGCACCTTGTCCATCGCGTCGGCCGCCGCCTTGCTGCTGGCCAGGCGCGGCGTGATGAGGAACATGCGCTCGATGCGCTGACCGCCCTTGCGCTGGGTCTTGAACAGGTTGCCCAGCAGCGGGATGTCGCCCAGCACGGGCACCTTGTCGACGCCGGCCGTGGAGCTGTCGCGCACCATGCCGCCGATCAGCAGGCTCTCGCCCTCGGAGATCAGCGCCTGGGTGTTGATGCCGGAGCGCTCGACGACGGGCAGCTGGTCCACGGTCTGGCCGGTCAGGCCGCCGTCCTCGATCTGCACCAGCAGCTTGATGCGCGCCGCGTCGGTGCCGTCCTTGAACACGTGCGGCGTGACGCGCAGCCGCGTGCCGGCCGTGACGTTGAAGAGGTCCACCTCCTCCCGCCCGGCGACGCGCACGTAGTAGGTCGAGCTGTTGTCGAACACCGCCTCGACGTTGGACAGCGTGACAACCTGCGGGCTGCTGACGACCTTGGCCGCGCCGTCGCTCTGCAGCGCGGTGATGCGGGCCACGAAGGGGAAGCGGTCGCCGATGACGGCCGAGATGGCGCCGCCCTTGGCGCTGGGCGTGACGTCCTGCTGGCCGTTCAGGCGCAGGTCGCTGGCTGTGCCGTTGCCCACCAGCAGGCTGGACAGGCCGTGGTTGTAGCGCCAGTTGATGCCCAGCTCGCGCAGGCGGTCGGTGTTGATGTCGATGATGGTCGCCTCGATCTCGAGCGCCTGGGGCTCGATGTCCAGCGACTTGATGAGGGCGGCATAGCGGTCCAGCCGTTCGGGCAGGTCGCGCACGATGACGGCGTTCAGGCGCGGGTCGGCCTCGATGCGCGGGCTGAAGTCGGGCGGGGGCGGCGGCTCGGCGGCGCCCGGCGGGGCGTAGCCCACCTCGGTGAGCGCGGCGACCAGCGTCTCCGTGCCACGAACGCCGGGCGCGGTGTCATCGACCAGGCCCAGCGTGCTGCCCGTGCCACCGGTGCGCAGGGCACCGCCGCGCAGGCGCTGGCTGCCCTGCGCGCGGGTCGGATCGGTGGCCACGCTGGCACGCGTCTTGTTCGGCTGGCCGGCCAGCGAGCGCAGGATGCTGGCCACACCGGGCAGCGTCGTCTGCTGGCCGCCGAAGCTCATGGGCACGTCCTGCGCCCAGGCGTAGCGCAGGTAGAAGATGCGGTAGTCGGGCAGCGGCTGCTGCTGCACGGGCGCCCAGTTGTTGACGGCCGCGCTGGCCGTGGCCGGGCGCACCTGGCGCACCAGCTCGTCCACCTGCTGCACGAAGCGCTTGGCGCCCACGGCCAGCAGCGCGCCGTCGTCGCCGAACTTCAGCGTGTTGCGCGTGTCGGGCAGCTGCAAGGCCTGCGCGGCGCGCTGGACCTGCGACGCTGCCGCCGGCGACAGCAGGTAGCTGCGCGTGGTGGTGTCGCTGGCGGGCGCGATGTAGAGCACACCGCCGTCGTAGTAGCTCAGCAGGTTGTAGGCGCGGCTCAGGTCGCGCAGCAGATTGGCCGGCGTACCCTCGAAGCGTCCGTTGACCTGGCCCTGCACGCCGCTGACGACGACGGGGATGTCGCTGCCCGAGAACAGGCCTTGCAGGAACTGCTCGATGGGCTGGTCACGCGCTTCGACCTTGAGCGGGCGCAGGCCTTCGGGCAGCGGCGCGGCGGACAAGGGCACGGCTTGGGCCAGCAGCAGCGTGACGGCTGCCGCGATTCTGAGATGTGAGGTCATGCGGCGAGAAGTGCGGCTTGGGGCGTGGCCTGGTGGGGCGCAGGGAGGCTGGGCCCCGGCGGCGGCAGATGCAGCAGCGGCGTGAGCCGCAGCGTGGGCAGGAGTTCGTGGAAGGACAGCACGGGCGTGTCGAAGCACTCGTTCTCGATCAGCTTGCGCAGGTGCCAGCGCAGGTCGACGGCGCAGACGATGGCCTGTGGCCGCAGCGCCGCCACCTGCGTCTGCACGTCGGCGGCCAGCTGGCGCGCCACGTCGGGTGCGATGGCGAGCTGCGCCACGCCGCCGCTGACGTGCAGGCTCTGGCGCAGCAGTGCCTCCAGCTCGGGCGACAGCATCAAGGCCCGCAGCTCGCCGCTGGGGCACACGCGGTGGTGCGTCTGGCGACGCAGCGCGATGCGCGTCATCTCGGTCAGCGCCTGCACGTCCTTCTCGCGCTGGCTGGCGTCGGCCAGCGCTTCGAGGATGTCGCGCAGGTTGCGGATGGAGACCTCCTCGGACGCGAGGCGGCGCAACACCTCGGTGACCTTCTGCACGGGCAGCGCGCGCAGCACTTCCTTGACGACGTCGGCCAGTTCGGCTTGCGCACGCGTGAGCAGTTCGCTGGTTTCCTGGATGCCGATGAACAGCGCCGCCTGACGGCGCAGCGCCTGGCGCACCTGCTCCGCCAGCGCCAGCGCGTCGCCGACCGGCTCGCCTTCGGCCAGCGGCACCTCGTGGGCCAGCAGGCGCCAGCCATCGCGCCCCACGCGGCCGTGCAAGGCCAGGCGCGGCAGCGGCAGGCCCTGATCGAGCTGCAGGTCGTCCAGCATGGCTTCGATGGCGCGCGTGACGGCCAGGCCACCGTCGCCCAGCATGCCCTGCGGCAACTCCAGCAGCAGCGGCACCGACGGCCGCACGCGCGGCTGCGCCGTCTTGAACGCAGCGGGCTCCGGCTGCTTGCGCTTGGCGCCGAGGTCGGGCATGTGCTCCGTCAGCCAGTCGCGGCCCTTGGCCGTCAGCATCACGCCGCCCACGCCGAACACCACGGCAAGCAGGCCGAACACCAGCGGCGGGAACCCCGGCACCGTGGCCAGCAGCAGGCAGATGGCGGCGGCCATCAGGTGAACGCGCGGCTTGGCGCCCAGCTGCTTGCGGATGGCGTCACCCAGGTGGCGATCGTTCTCGTCGTCGTTGGTGCGCGTCACCAGCAGGCCGGCGGCCATCGCACCCAGCAGTGCCGGGATCTGCGCCACCATGCCCTCGCCGATGGACAGGATGGAGTAGCGGTGCACGGCCTCGCCCAGCGCCAGGTCTTGCTGCAGCACGCCGATGGCCAGGCCACCCAGCAGGTTGATCAGGATGATGACGATGCCGGCGATGGCGTCGCCCTTGACGAACTTCATCGCGCCGTCGAGGCTGCCGTGCAGCTTGCTTTCCAGCTCCAGCGTGCGGCGGCGGCGCTTGGCCTCGTCCTTGTCGATCAGGCCCGAGCGCAGGTCCGAGTCGATGGACAGCTGCTTGCCCGGCATCGCGTCCAGCGAGAAGCGCGCCGCCACCTCGGCCACGCGCTCGGCGCCCTTGGCAATGACGATGAACTGCACGACGGTGATGATGAGGAACACCACCAGGCCCACGACCAGGTTGCCGCCCGCCACCAGCTTGCCGAAGGTGGCGATGATGTGCCCGCCATCGGCATGCAGCAGGATCAGCCGCGTGGTGGCGATGGACAGCGCCAGCCGGAACAGCGTGGTCATCAAAAGCACGCTGGGGAACACCGAGAACTCCAGCGGCCCGGCCACGTAGACGGCGATCAGGATCAGCACCAGCCCCGAGGCGATGTTGACGGCCACCAGCATGTCGATCAGCCACAGCGGCAGCGGCAGCACCATCAAGGCCACGATGGCGACGATGCCGGCAACCAGGAACAGGTCGCTGAAGCGGGCGATCAGTCCTTCGCGCGGCTGGTCGGCTGCGGCGAAGTAGCCGGACAGGCCGTCGGTGCGCTTGGTGGTGCTCATGCCTGCACTCCGAACCTGCGCCGCAGCTCGGCATAGACGGCCAGCACGTTGCGCACATAGGCCTGGGTCTCGGCGTAGGGCGGCACGCGGCGGCCGTGGCGCTCGACCGCACCTTCGCCCGCGTTGTACGCGGCCAGCACCAGGCGCAGGTCGCTGCCGAAGCGGGCTTGCAGCCGCTTCAGGTAGCGGGCCGAAGCCTCGAGGTTGGCCTGCGGCGTCAGCAGCTCGCGCTCGGCGGCGATGCCCATGTCGCGACCCGTGGCCGGCATGACTTGCATCAGCCCCCGCGCGCCGGCCGCCGAGATGGCCTGGCTCTGGTGGCGCGATTCGATGTGCGCCAACGCGTGCAGCAGCAGCGGGTCGATACCGTGCCGCTGAGCCACCTCGGCCATCAAGGGCGCCAGCGCGCGGATGCGGGCCTGGCCGGCGGCATCACGGCGCAGCGGCGGCTTGGGCTCGGCCCGCGGTGCGGCCTCCTGCACTGGCGGGCTTGCCGGCGCATCGTCCAGCACCGCGACCGGCTCGTCAGCGGCGACCGCCGCCGGCGTCGACACGGTGCGCACCAGGGTCGCCACGCACAGCCGCTCGGCGAGCATGAAACCGCCGGCCGTAGCAGGCCTTTCGCCTTCGGTCAGCAAATCCTCGACGTTAGCTGTGCGGCACTGCGCAGCAGCCTGAGCGGCAGCTACCACGGTGCACACCATGCCAGTCGCGATGACCTGGGAGAGCTGTCGGAGTCCGAACAATTTTTACCGTCCAGTGCGATTTGCGAGTGGCGGACTATGCGGGCAAGGACAGCCGACGTGATGACCATTGAAAGCAGACGTAACCGAATCGTCAGTGGACCTCGCACCCTTTGTATGCAGACCACCTACCCCCATGTTTACGCGTAGAAACATTTGCTGCTTCGCGGGGGAGGCAAGACCCGGCATCGTTCGGTCCGCACGCTGCAGCCACGCTGTTGGCGGCAGGGTGGTATTGCCCCCTAGAAGTAGGTTTTGACTCGCTTCTGAAAACAAGTTTTCACAACCCACGTTTGCACCCCCTAGAAATAGGTGTTAGGGAGCCATGGCCGACGACAGCGGCGACAAGACAGAGCAACCCACCCACAAGCGCCTGCAGGACGCCCGCAAGAAGGGCGACATCGCCAAGAGCAAGGAGCTGACCAGCACGGCCACGCTGCTGGTGTGGCTCGTGATGGGAGCGTTATGCCTGCGCCTGGGAACCGAAAGGGCTGCAGCCTTGTGCGAGGCCTTGTTCGCGCGCATCTCCAGCGGCTGGCGCGAGGAAGGCTTCGGCCATGTCGCCGCGCTGCTGGGCTGGCAGAGCGTCGAGCTGGCCTTGCTGCTGGTGGCCTTGCTCGTCATCCCCGTGGCGGCACTGGGCACGCTGGTGGAGTTCCTGCAGGCCGGTCCGGTGGTCGCGTTCGAGAAGGCGGCGCCCAAGCTGGAGCACCTGAACCCGGCCGAGGGCATCAAGCGCATGTTCTCGCTGGACAACCTGGTCGAGCTGATCAAGGGCATCCTCAAGACCGCCCTGCTGCTGGGCATAGGCTGGGCCGTGGCGCGGCTGCTGCTGCCCGACGCCATGCGGCTGGCGCTTGACACCGGGCGGCCGGCCCAGCACCTGGGCGGCCTCGTCTGGGAAGCCACGGTCAAGACGCTGGCCTGGACGGTGGGCGTGTTCGCCGGCGTGGCCGCGCTCGACACGTTCTGGACGCGGCACCGCTACACGAAGAAGCTGCGCATGAGCATGCGCGACATCAAGAAGGAAATGAAGGACAGCGAGGGCGACCCGCACCTCAAGCAGCAGCGCAAACAGGCCCATGCCGAATGGAGCCAGCGCAACCAGCAGGCGGCCGCGCGCGGCGCCAGCGCGCTGGTCGTCAACCCGACGCACGTGGCCATCGCCATCGACTTCGAGCCCGGCCGCTGCCCCGTGCCCACCGTCAGCGCCAAGGGCGAGGATCACGTCGCCCGCGCGATGCGCGAGGCCGCCGAGGATGCCGGCGTGCCCATCGTGCGCAACGTGCCGCTGGCCCGCGAGCTGCTGGCGCGCTGCGAGGAGGGCGAGGTCATCCCGCCGGACCTGTTCGACGTGCTGGCCGAGGTCATCGTCTGGGCCGAAGGGGTGCGCGAGCAGCTCAAGTGGGAGGCCGCCCGCGCCGACCCGCACCGGCGTGACCAGGTGCCGCCCGAGTCACCACGCACGCGGCCGGCGCCGGGTGAAGACCTGACCCGTCACCCCGACCTGGATCCCCGCGTGGTGTCCGCCTGAGCCCCGCATCGACAAGCCCCGGACACCATGCAAGAACTGATGCTCAACTTCGCCAGCACCCTCGCTGCGCTGGCCTTCGTGCTGCTGCTGGCCTGGGTGCTGATCCGTGGCTGGCGCCGCCTGCAGAACCTGGGCGGCGGCACCCCGACGGACACCACCGAGGCGCTGCGCTTCGTGCGCGCGCTGCCGGTCGGGACACGCGAACGCGTCGTGTTGCTGGACCATGCCGGCGAGCGCTGGATGCTGGGCGTCACGGCCGGCGGCATCAGCCTGCTGGCCCGCTGGCCTCACCCCGCCACCCCAACGGGCGGCGACGCATGAGCGCCGGCTTCTTCCACCGCGGCGACAAGCTGCTGCTGCGCGAGTTCGTCGCCGGCGACGCGCCCGATGTGCAGCGCCTGCATGCCGACCCGCGCGTCCGCGCGCTGCTGCCCGACGAGCAGCCGCTGCACGAGGCGCGCTGGGCCCAGGACTTCACCGCCTGCCTGGCCGGCTTCTACCGCCGGCACCCCGGCCTGGGCATCTGGCGCTGCGCCGTGCCGATGGACGATGGCGATGGCGAGCAGTTTGCCGGCTGGTTCAGCCTGATGCCGATGCAGGCACGCCCTGGCACCACGGCCACAGGTCCACAACCCGGCGACGCGGAACTCGGCAGCCGGCTCATGCCGGAGCACTGGGGCAGCGGCTTGAGCCTGAGCGGCGGAGAGGTGCTGCTGCATCACGCCTTCGAGCGCTTGGGACTGCGCACCGTCTGGGGCGTCTGCCACCCCGACAACCGTGGCGCCCGCGTCTGCCTGGAGGCGCTGGGCTTTTCGCCGCGCCGCCGCGCGCCCTACGAGGGCCAGCTGTCCGACTACCACGCGCTGGACGCAACCACCTGGTCGAACGTGCGCCTCCTCGGCCGCCGCGACCGCCTGCGCCTGAGCCGGCGCGCCCTCCCACCCTCAGCCCTCGCCAGACCATGAACAAGCCCGCCTCACCCAACCCCTGGCAATCGGCCTTGGGCCAACGCCTGGCGCAAGCGCTGGCGCAGTCCCGCCTCGCGCACGCGCCCTTCGCCGACACCGCCAGCGGCGCCGAGCCCGACGCACTGGCGACGCGCTGGCAACTGCCCGCCCGGCCGCTGCAGCAGGCCGCCGCGGCGGGCGCGCTCAGCGAGATGCTGGGCGGCGCCGCGGCACACGCCGAGCTGCTCGCGCGCTGCCTGCAGCACTACCGCACGCAACTGGCGGCCGACGCCGCGCAAGACGACCTCGGCGTGGCGCTGGCGGCCTATCTGGGCGCATGCCGCCAGGCCTTCGACCAGGAGCCGCTCAGCCCGCAGCGTTGGCAGGCCGTCACGCAATGGCTGAAGGCCTGGGTCATCGACGAGCTGCCCTGGGATGACGCGCCGCTGGCCGAACGCCAGGACGCGTTCGAGCGCTTCGCCGTGCTCGCCGTCGCCCTGGGCGAATGGACCGTGCAGGCCAGCCGCCAGGGCAAGGCGCAGCAGGCCTCGGCCACGTGGATGGCCAGCAGCAGCCTGCGCGGTCAGCTGGGGCTGGACCTGCCCGCGCTGTGCGCCGTGCTGCGTGCGCTGGACGTGCCGACTGCGGGCAACCCTAGCGCGCAGCACGCCGAATTAGGAGCAGCCGCAGATAGGCAGCGCAGGTCCGACCCCGTTTAATGAAACCCGTCAACGCCGCAGAGTTTGATTAGAAAACCTTGACGACAAGACACGCAGCGAACCCGGTGTTTTTCTCAGTCGCCGCCGGATTCAGATGCCTCGGAATTTCAATCAATGACTGCGGCAAGGTTTGCCGCGAAACCCAATCTTTTTGGAGATCAACATGGGATCAGCAGTTAGCAGCGTTTTCGGTGGCGGTGGCTCGGGTGGCATCCTGGGTGCCGTGGGCGGCATCGTCGGTGGCATCTTCGGCGGCCCGATCGGCGCCATGATCGGCCAGGCCATCGGCGGCATGCTGCAGCAAGCCGTCGGCGACGCGAGCAAGCAAGCCGTCGACACGCTGCAAAAGGAACATGGCATGCCCAAGTTCCTGGCCGAGGAAGTCAAGTCCAAGATCGACGAGGCCGTGCAAGGCCTGCTCAGCCAAAGCCAGCAAGGCGTGACCCCGGAAGCCGCTGGCCACGCCAAGGAAGCCGCTGGCGACTGGATGCAGCAATTCATCCAGGACTCGGCCAAGCAGATCGTCGAGGAAGCCACCAAGCAGCTCAAGGGTGAAGGCAAGGCCGACGGCAAGGCTTCGGCCGAAAGCTGGCTGGTTGCCATCGCCAAGGCGATGGGCAAGACCATGGGCGACCGCGCCGGCAAGCTGGTCGACCTGAGCCAACGCATCGCCAACACCAAGACCGGCGGCAGCAACACCGACCAGCAAGCCTCTGCCAAGCAGATGCAGCAACTGAACGCGGAGTTCCAAGCCACGTCGCAGGAATTCAGCCTGCTGCAGAACACCTTCTCGACGGCCATCAAGGCCATCGGTGAAGCCATGTCCTCGGTGGCCCGCAAGCAGTAATCGCTTTTTGCCCCCATCGCCGGAGTGCCGAAAAGGCACTCCGGTTTTTCCTTTTTCCAGCGCCCTCCATGACAGCCAGCCATTTCCCCCGAATCCCAGCGAATGTCCTGAAAACCATCCTGGCCGGCGCGGCACTTGCGCTGCTGCAGGCTTGCGGCGGTGGCGGCGGCGGTTCATCGTCGCCCGACCCCACCACGCCGACGTCGCCGACCACCCCCACGCCGCCGTCCATCACCACGTACGGCAGCCGCACGCTGCCGGGCCGACTGCTGGTCAACGCGCCGGACGGACGCGCCGCGCGGCTGATGGACCTGTCCCTGGGCAACCAGGTCAGCCTGCCCGCGTCGACGAATGCGAGCTTCGATGTGTGGTCGGCCAGCCAGAACGGCCAGACGCTGGTGCGCTGGACGCGCGACAGCGGCCTGAACAGCTATCCGGTCGCGTGGTTCGATGCGGCCACGCTCGCCGCGCGTGGCACGCCGCAGGCCGTGTCCAGCCTGCTGGGCCTGAGTGACCTGCAGTTGTCGGCAGACGGCAAATGGGCGCTGGCGCAGTACGGCGACAACTTCCAGACCGACCGTCGCCTGACCGTCTTCGATGCGAGCAACATGAGCGTGCAAAAGCAGGGGTCGCAACTCGACGGCGCCGACATCGTGGGCGACCCACAGGCCTGGCTGCCCGACGGCCGCTACCTGTACCTGCGCGCCAACGAGCTCTGGGTGTCGTCGCCAACCAGCACGACTTCAGAGCTGGTGGCTCGCCTGGCGCTGCCGTCCAACGACGCCGTCGACAACACGAGCTTCGTCGCCGGTCAGAGCAGTCTGGCCGTCAGCCCCGATGGCACGCGCATCGCCTTCACCTGGCGGGTCAAGCGCGGCAACGGCATGGACACCCACATCTTCACGGCCCGTGCCGACGGCAGCGACATCAAGCAGATGACCGCCGTGGCCGACACCACCGACCCGCTGGGCTATGCCTTCGGCAGCCCGACCTGGTCGCCCGACGGCCAGTGGCTGGCCTTCGTGCTGTACATGAACGGCGCCACCGCGGCGCCGGTCTGGCCGCAGGACAGCATCGGCGCGGCCAAGGTCGTCGGCACCACCGGCTGCGCGGCGAGCCCGGCCTATGTGCTGCCCGCGTCGCAGGCCCAGGCGCAGGCCTTCACCTGGCCCGCGGTGAAGCAGGAGCTGGCCCTCAAGATGCTCGCTACCACCGGCGGCGGCGGCGAATGGGTCACCACCTGCTCGACGCTGCGCTGGCTGCCATGACCATTGCTTACGCGTTCATCGCTGCATGGGCAACGGGCTTGTTGGAAACTGGGTGGCAGGGTTCGTTCGCCACATCCACATGGGTCTCGTGATGAAAACAGCTTTGAAGCATGTGCGCCGCTCGCCGGCACTCCGCGTTGCGTGGCGCACCGGCACGCTGGCCTTGCTGGCCGGCCTGGTGTCGCCCGTGGCGTCGGCGCAGTACGTCATGGAGTTCGCCCAGACCTACAACGCGCCGGCCTCCAACTTCATCAGCAACACCTTCCTGAACCAGCAGGCGCTCATCAACGCCACACGACCCGGCGCACCCCAGGCCGGCGGGCAGAAGGCTTTCCCGCTGGCCTCGCCGCAGGTGGAGCGCAACGCGGCCGAGCTCGCGCAGGCGGCGCCGCCGGCGCAGCGCGCGCGACTGGAAAAGGTCTACGTGCAGTTGATGCCGGGCTATCACCAGCTGGAGCAGAAGCTGGGATGGCCGGCGAACGACGTCGCCGGCGCGATGGCGGCCCTGCTGGCGGGCAACTACATGGCCATGACGGGCAGTGAGCTCAGCGACGAATCGGTCACGGCCGCGGGGAACCAGCTTCGCGCCAGTCCCGCCGTCCAGGGCCTGCTGGACCAGCTGAGCCCGGCGGACCGCCGCCGCCTCTACGAGCAGTGCGCCATGCTGGGCACCTTCATGGCGCTGGCCAACAAGACCAGCCAGCAGCAGCCTGCCAATGTGGTGGCCAATCTGCGGCAGTCGGCGCGGGAAAACCTGCGCGTGGTGCTGGGCGACGCCGCGGACAGCCTGCGCTTCACGGCCCGCGGCATACAGCTGCGCTGAGCGAGAACGCGCGGGCGGCTGTAGCCCCAGCCCCGGGGCCGGCCATCACCAGCTCATTTTTCTTGGAGTTCGATTTGCCTCGACTGCAGACCCCTTCCCTGCGCCTCGTGCTGGCGGCCCTCGCCTGTGCCGCCGCACCGGCCTTCGCGCAGGTCGCGCCTTCCATCAGCCTGGCCGAGCAGATGCGCGGCATGCTCGGCAAGCCCGCGGCGGGCGGCGCCGCCACGGCCGCGCCGACGTTCGCCCCCGCGCCGGCAGCCAACGGTGGCGCCAACCTGGGCCCCTTCAATGCGCCCATCGTGGTGGACGGCCCGCCTCAGGTCCGCCAGTCCGCCGCCGAACTGGCGCAACGCTTCCCGGCCGCCCATCGCGGCGCGATGACCAAGGCCTATGAGGAATCGTTCGTCTTCTGGCAGAAGCTCGAGACCCAGCTCGGACTGACGCCCAACGATGTCGCCGCCGGCGTGGCCGCCTTCATCGCCGGCAACTACGCCGCCTTCATGCAGCAGCAGGTGGCCGATGAGGACTTCAAGTCGCTGGTGCTGCAGATGCAGAGCCTGCTGGCGCGCAACCCGTCCTTCGCCCAGAGCAGCCCCACCGCCAAGCGCGCGATGTTCGAGCAGCTGGCCATGGTGGGCACCTTCATGGTGGTCTACCGCGAGCACCTGAACCGCAAGCCCAACCCCAACGAAGAGGTCAACTTCCGCAACGCGGCCAAGGCCAACCTGGAGGCGGCGCTGGGGTTGGCGGTGGAGCGCATCCAGATCGGCCGGCAGGGGCTGGTGGCGCGCTGACCTGGCGGCGCCTGCCGCCGCGATCTCAGAAGCTGTAGTCCCGACCGGAGATCGCGTCGGCCACCGTCCTGGCCCAGACCTCGAGGTAGGTGAAGTTGGGCGAGTCCGGTGACTCGTAGTCATGCACGACCATGGCCTCGAGATCGAGCACCGCCTCGCTGGCCTGCGGCGTCGGGTGACGCAGCGGGGCCAGCAACACGACCCGCCGCGACGAGTGCATGCCGTCGGCCAGGTCGACGGCGTCCAGGTTCAGGCCCCAGCGCCAGTGCCCATCCGCCTGGCGGATCGCCTCGCCCAGCGTCAGCGCCATATCGCCCAGCAGGCTGTAGACGATGTGCCGGCCGTGCCGCGGGCCGTCGGGCCAGGGTTTGTGCGCCGGCAGGCCGGCCGCGGGGGGCAGCTGTGGCCAGTGCTGCTTGGCCCAGGTGTTCAAGGCCTTGGCGTAGGCCACGCCTTGCAGTGCCTGTGGGTCGGGGCCGCCGTGCGCCAGCAGCCAGCCGCGCACCAGCCGCAGGCGCTCGGCCAGCGTGGCCTGGAAGAAGGCCCAGTTCTGCTGCGCCTGATCGTCGCTGAGCGCCGCACCGCAGCCCGCGTGCGGCAGCGCGAAATGCGGGTAGTCGCTCAAGTCCCAGGTGGGCACGCGGGGGGCGCCGGCGAGCCAGCGCTGAATCAGATTCAACATGTTGAACAAGCGCAAACGAACAGTGGGCGACCCTGTCGAGCCGCCCACTTCGAAGAGGCCGCGGTCAGAACCAGCCTTTTACCGTATTGAAGATGCCGCGGCCGCCCGCGTCACCGGCAATCGCGCCACCGATGCCGCCGATGATGCCGCCCACCACCGTGCCCACGCCCGGGAAGATGGCCGTGCCGATGGCCGCACCCGCGGCCGCACCACCCCAGCCACCGAGCGCGCCGCCGGCCACGCCGGATGCGGTGCGACCGGTGTTCTCGCCGATGCGGTTGCCGTCGGCCCGGTAGGCCTGACCCAGCGAGATGGCGTCCAGCACCACGCCCACCGGCCGGGCGACCTTGCCAACGCCTTCCAGCACTTGGCCGGAGCCACGCAGCATGCGGTTGGCCTTCAGCGCCTCGGCGTCGCGCGCGACCTGGCCGCGGATGTCGCTGTCCAGGCCCGTGCGGCCGACCTTGGACTCGATGTCGATGCGCTGGCGCATGCGCGGGTCGGTCGCCGGCGGCTCCACGACGACATCCACCCGCCGCGCGCCGCCCTGCTCCGGCACCTCGGTGCGCACCTGCGCGCCCGCGGCCCGCCATTCATTGGCAATGGCGTCGCGCGCCAGGGCGCCGTTGGTGTTGTTGGCAACGGCCACCCGCACCCCGTTGCCGGGGCCGAGCGACCCCGGTGGCGGCGTGCGGATGCTGGCGTCGAACTGGATGCCGTTCTGCCTGAACAGATCGGCGAGCCCGGGCGTGAACCCGCCCTTGCCGGTCCACTGGCTGCGCGTCGCCTCCCACTGCTTGACGAGGATGGGGTTGTCGCGCAGCAGCTGGCCGCCTTGCTGGACCCACGACTGGCCGGAGGCCCAGAGGCCTCCGGGGACGTGGTCCGGCATCGGCCCGGTTGCGCCGGCCTGGCTGTCACGAGCGGCCTGCAGCAGGTCCTGGTGATAGTGCGCGACGTCACCGGGATGACCCGATGCCAGCAGGTGCTGTTCGATGGCGGCATGCGCCGTCTCGGCAGACTGCGGGTCGGTGTGTCGCGCGTCCACCACCCAGCGCGCCAGGCGCTGGGTGTCCACCACGCCGGTGCGCGGGTCGGTCGCGCGGCCGACCACGTCCGCCGCGGGATCGCGCGTGACCGGTGGCGCCGGCCGGGCGCCGGAGGCGCCGTCGATTGCAAGCACGCTCATGGCCGGCCTCCCGTCAGAAGTCCAGGCGGACCAGCGTCAGCGAGAAGCGGTGCGCATCGCGCGTCGCGGCCTCGGGTTGACGGCGGCCTTCGCCGCCTTCGCTGGCCGCCGCCAGCGCGCCCAGGAAGGCGCCGCTCAACGAAGCCGACAGCAGGCCCGAGAACGCGCTGAACAGGTGCTGCAGGAAGTCGCCTGCCTTCTGCTGCGTGCTCGCGGCCGGCGGGTTCTTCTGCAGGTCGGTGCCGTTGATGTAGGCCTGGTCGACCGCCTTGATGTTGCCCTGCGCGTCCACGCCCAGGAAACCCTTGCCGGCGGGGTTCTCCTGCAGCACGTTGCCATCGTCGTGGGTCCAGTCCAGCGTGCTGCCCCAGCCGGCGGCCTCGTTGATCTTGAGGTCGCCCACCTTGTTGGTGTCCACGCCGCTGATCTCGACGCCGTAGTCGCCGCTGGTGATGGCGACCTTGCTGGCCACCGTCGCGCCGTTGCCGGCTTTCCAGGGCGTGGTCTCGATGGTGACCTTGGTGCCGTCCTCCAGCTTGAAGGTGGTGGTGCCCCAGAAATCGAAGGCTTGCTTGCCGTCGATGTTGACGTGCGGGTCGCCCCAGATGTTGTAGTTCTCGCCGGTCTTCTTGTTGAAGATGTTGACGGTGTTGTTGTCACCGGCGGTGATGCGGTAGTTGTCGTTCTCGAACACGGCCTGGCCACCGCTCATGTGGGTACTGGCGTGGGTCGGGTTGGTGTTGGCAACGCTGGACGAGGCGCTCAGCGCCGTCGTGCTTATTGCCGCTTGAATGGTCGTCATTCGGCTCTCCTCAGGGGGTTTGACTCAGTCGCGGATGCCATTGCATTCGCAGTCGGTCACCCCCGCTAGCTGGGGCCGCCCGCAATTCGGGGCAGCCGCAGCTAGGGTGGGCCGCAATCGCCGCGCACCGGATCCGCGCTCACGTCGCAAACAGCTTCTGGATGCTGGCCCGCAGCCACACGGTGGCCGCGTCCTTGTGCGCGCGGCGGTGCCAGAACTGGTGCACCGGGATCACCGGCGCCTTCACCGGCGTGTCGAAGATGCGCAGCTCGGCGTAGCGCGAGCAGATGTCGGCCAGGTCGCGCGGCACGGTGGCGATCAGGTCGCTGCTCTCGATGATGGGCGGCAGGCTCATGAAGTGCGAGATCTCCAGCGCCACGTCGCGCTTGAGCCCCTGCTGCTGCAGGTATTGCTCGAACACATGGGCGCGACCCTCGGGCTTGACGAGCACGTGGCGCATGGCCAGGTAGTCGTCCACGCTCAAGGGCGCGTCGCCGACCTTGGGGTGATCGCGCCGCACGATGCAGACATGGTGGTTGTCGAACAGCTTCTGGCGGAAGAACTCGGCGCTGTCCAGGTCGGGGAAGTACCCCAGCGCCAGGTCGGCCGCGCCCGAGGCCAGCGCCTCCGACGCGGCCAGCCGCGGGCGCGACACCACGCGCAGCCGCAGGTGCGGCGCCGCCCGGGCCAGGAAGGCCAGCAGCGGCGGCACGAAGTGCATCTCGCCGATGTCCGGCGTGATCAGCGTGAAGGTGCGCTCGCTGGTCGCCGGGTCGAACTCGGCGCTGCTCAGGATTTCGGTCTTCACCGTCTCCACCACGCGCCGCACATGCGGCGCCAGCGCCTGCGCGCGCAACGTGGGCTCCATGTGGCTGCCGGTCTTGACGAACAGCGGGTCGCCGAACAGCGCGCGCAGCCGGTTCAGCGCGGCGCTCATGGCGGGCTGGCTGAGGCCAATGGCCTCGCCGGCGCGCGTCACGGAGCGGTGCTCCGCCATCGCGTCAAAGCTCACCAGCAAGTTCAGGTCGACCTTGGATATATCCATTTGGTGGATTCTAAATATCCACCCCATCATCTGGATGAATTGAAGCCGTTTTCCTAGAGTCGCCGCCAGTGCAAAGCAATGCCTCGCCCGCCACGGGCCAAGAGGCTCTTCCTGGAGACGATTCAATGTCCACGCTGACCCTGGCGCAGGCCAACGCCCTGCTCGCCGCCGCGCTGGCCGCCGCCCGCGCGGCCGGCCATGCGCCCATGGGCGTGGTGGTGCTGGATGACGCCGGCCACCTGAAGGCCGCCCAGCGCGACGACGGCGCCAGCATGTTCCGCATCGACATCGCTGCGGCCAAGGCCTGGGGCGCGGTCGGCATGGGCGTGTCCAGCCGCGTGCTGGCCGAGCGGGCCAAGGGCAATCCCAACTTCTTCACGACGCTGGCGGACACGGCCAAGGGGCGCTTCCTTCCGCAGACGGGTGCCGTGCTCATCAAGGACTGCTCGGGTCGCGTGCTGGGCGCGGTGGGTGCCTCGGGTGGCAGCGGTGACGAGGACGAGGCGATCTGCATTGCCGGTGTGGTCGCTGCAGGCTTGGTGGCTGGATGACCCTTCAACCCTGCGCCTGCCGGGGCATCGACGTGCACGCGCACGTCGTGCCCGAGCACTTCCCGGCCTACCTGGGTGCCCATGTGCCAGCGCAATGGCCGTCCACCGTGGCCGCGCCGACGCAGGGCGGCCTGTGCCACCGCCACGTGATGATCGCCGGCAAGCAGTACCGCACCGTGTCCGATAAATGCTGGAGCACGCCGCGCCGCCTGGCTGACCTGCCCGGCATGGGACTGGCGCAGCAGGTGATCTCGCCGATGCCCGAACTGCTCAGCTACTGGCTGGAGCCGGCCGACGCGCAGGCGCTGCTGCGCTACCTGAACGAGCAGACCGCCGCCATGGTGGCCGACAGTGGCGGCGCGCTGCTGGGCCTGGCCGCCGTGCCACTGCAGGACCTGGATCTCGCCCTCGCCGAGCTGCGGCACGCCGTGGATAAGCTCGGCTTGGTGGGCGTGGAGCTCGGCAGCAACGTCAACGGCGTGCCCATCGGCGACCCGCGCTTTCTGCCCTTCTTCCAGGCCTGCGAGGCGCTGAACGTGCCGGTGTTCGTGCATGCCCTCAAGCCCACCGGCATGGACCGCCTCGTGGGCCCGGCGCCGCTGCAGCAGGTGCTGGCCTACCCGAGCGACGTGGGCCTGGCCGCGGCCTCGGTCATCACGGCCAACCTGCTGCTGGCCTGCCCGCGCCTGCGCATCGCCTTCAGCCACGGCGGCGGCACGCTGGCCATGTTGCTGCCGCGGCTGCAACAGGGCTGGCAGGTGTTCCCGGCGCTGCGCGAGCAGGTGCAGGCATCGCCCGTCGAGCAGGCGCGCCAGCTGTTCTTCGACACCCTCGTGTTCGACGACGCCACGCTGCGCCATCTGGTGGAGCGCTTCGGCGCGAGCCAGCTGATGCTGGGCAGCGACTACCCCTTCAACTTCCATGACCGCACGCCGGCCCAGCGCGTCGAGGCCGCCGGCTTAGACGACGCGACCGTCAGCGCGCTGCTGCATGGCAACGCCGAGCGCTTCCTCGGTCTTACTCCCAAGGCCTATTCATGAGTTCACGCTGGATCAGCGGGCTGCGCAGCGTCGCCCTGGACGTGCCCGACCTGGCGCGCGCTGAAACCTTCTACACCGACGTCTGGCGCCTGAAGGTCGCCGCGCGCAAGGCCGATGCGATCTACCTGCGCGGCACCGGCGCCGACCACCACCTGCTGGCGCTGCACGCCGCCGACACGCTGGCCATTCGCCACGTCACGCTGCGCGCCCGCGATGAAGCTGCGCTGACGGCGATTGGCGCAGCCGCCGTGGCCGCCGGTGGCCGTGTCCAGCACGCCCTGGCCCGCATCGCCGAGCCCGGCGGCGGCACCGGCCTGACCGTGCGCGACCCCAGCGGCCGGCTGTTCCAGGTCATCCACGGCGACACCCGCCACACCGACACCGCCGACGAACCCGACAGCCCCATCCGCCTCGCCCACGCGGTGCTGAACAGTCACGCGCTGCCCGCCAGCCAGGCGTGGATAGAGCAGGCATTGGGCTTCACGCTGGCCGACCGCACGCGGATCATGGCGTTCCTGAACTGCGCCAGCGACCACCACACGCTGGCGCTGGGCGACGCCGACAACGACGCGCTCAACCACATCGCCTTCGTCATGCCCAGCATCGACGCCGTCATGCGCGGTGGCGGCCGCATGCGCGATGCCGGCCACGCCATCGAGTGGGGCCCGGGCCGCCACGGCCCCGGCAACAACGCCTTCAACTACTTCATCGGCCCCTTCGGCGAGGTCATCGAATACACGGCCGAGGTCGAGCAGATCGACGACAGCTACCGCGCCGGCGGCCCCGCCGACTGGACCTGGCCGCCCGGCCGCGTCGACCAATGGGGCATCTCCGCCCCACCCAGCGCCGCGCTGAAAGCCGCGCAGCGCAGCGTCTTCTTCATCCCGACCTGAACCCGATCCGAATCGAGTCCCGCCATGAAATTCACCACCTTTGTCAGCGCCGATGGGCGCAACCGCCTGGGCCTCGTCGACGGCGACCGCGTCATCGACCTGAACGCCGCCCAGCCGCAAGTGCCGGCCGACCTGCGCGCCGCGCTGGAAGCCGGTGTGGACCTCGCCGCCGCCGCGCAAGCCGCGCTCGCGAGTGATGCCACGCGCACGCCGCTCGCCGACCTGACGCTCGCCCCGCTGGTGCCCGAGCCCGGCAAGACCATCTGCCTGGGCCTGAACTACTACGACCACGCCAAGGAAGGCGGCCGCGAGAAGCCCGAGTACCCGTGGTTCTTCTTCCGCGGCAAGAGTTCGCTGCTCGCCCACGGCGCCCCCGGCCAGTTGCCCCAGGTCTCGGAGAAATTCGACTACGAGGCCGAACTGGCCCTGGTCATCGGCGCCAAGGTGCCGCGCCACGTCAGCCAGGCCGATGCGCTGGCCTACGTGTTCGGCTACACCTGCTTCAACGACATGTCGGTGCGCGACTACCAGAAGCGCACGCCGCAATGGACTATCGGCAAGAACTTCGACGCCACCGGTGGCTTCGGCCCGGTGCTGGTGACGGCCGACGAGCTGGCGCCCGGCGCCACCGGCCTGCGCATCCAGAGCCGGCTGAACGGCCAGGTGATGCAGGACGCCTCCACCACCGACATGATCTGGAGCGTCGCCGAGACCATCGCGCTGCTGTCCGACTGCCTGACGCTGGAGCCGGGCGACGTCATCGTCATGGGCACGCCAGCCGGCGTCGGCCAGGCGCGCACGCCGCCGGTGTGGATGAAGGACGGCGACGTCATCGAGATCGACATCGAGCGCATCGGCACGCTGGTCAACCCCATCCGTCGCGAAGAGGCTTGAGCCATGGCTGAGCCGCTGTACGACGTGGCCATTGTCGGCTTCGGGCCTTCGGGCGCCGTGGCTGCGGCCTTGCTGGGCCAGGCCGGGTTCAAGGTCTTTGTGGCCGACCGAGCGCACGAGGTCTACGACCGGCCGCGCGCCATCGCGCTGGACCACGAGGTGCTGCGCGTGTTCCAGCAGCTGGGCGTGGTCGAGCAGATAGCCCCCTTCATGGAGCCGTTCACCGACTCCTGCTACTACGGCGTCGACGGCGAACTGATCCGCCGCATGACCATGGTGGCGCCGCCCTATCCGCAGGGCTACACGCCGTCGGTCGTGTTCACGCAGCCGCCAGTCGAAGAGGCGCTGCGCCGCGCCGTCGCCGCGCGGCCGTCGGTCATCGTCAACACGGGTTTGACCGTCTTCGATCTGCAGCAGTCCGACGAGCAAGTGTTGTTGCATTGCCGCGCCGAGGACGGGGGCCTGAGCCAAGTGCGGGCCCGCTACGCCATCGGCTGCGACGGCGCTTCAAGCACCGTGCGTGACCTGGTCGGTATCACGCTGGAGGACTTGTCCTTTGACGAGCCCTGGCTGGTGGTCGACGTGTTGGCCAACGAGCAAGGCCTCGCCAAGCTGCCCACCACCAGCGTGCAGTACTGCGAGCCGGACCGGCCCTGCACCTATGTGATCGGCCCCAGGAACCACCGCCGCTGGGAGATCTCGCTGAAAGCCGGCGAAAACCCCAAGGCCGTCGTCGAGGACGACGCCACGTGGACGCTGCTGTCGCGCTGGATCACGCCAGCCGACGGCGAGCTGTGGCGCCAGGCGGCCTACCGCTTCCATGCGCTGGTGGCTGAGCGCTGGCGCATCGGCCGCGTCTTCATCGCCGGCGACGCCGCCCACCAGCAGCCCCCCTTCCTGGGCCAGGGCATGTGCCAGGGCGTGCGCGACGTCGTCAACCTGGCCTGGAAGCTGACGGCCGTGCTGCGCGGCGACGTGCGGGCCAGCGCCGCCGACACGCTGCTGGACAGCTACGGCCTGGAGCGCAAGGCCCATGTGAGCGACCTGACGACGCGGCTCAAGGGCATAGGGGCGGTGATCTGCGAGCGCGACGTGGACGCGGCACGCAGCCGCGACCGCCAGATGCTGGCCGAGGGCGTGGCCCCCAGGCCGCGCCAGGACATGCTGCCGCGGCTGACGACAGGCCTGCTCGACGACAGCGCTGCCGCAGGCAGCCTCGCGCCACAGCCCTGGCTGCTGCTGCCGGACCGCCGCGTGCGCATGGACCACTGGCTGGGCTGCGGCTGGCGCCTGCTGATTGCCGCCGACAGCGACCTCGGGGGCCCCACGCCGGCCCAGGCCCACGCGCTCAAGTTGCAGACGCTGCGCTTCGGTGACGGCGAAGGCTGCATGGCCGAGGCCGAGGGCGTCATGGCGCGCTGGTTTGAGGCACAGGGCTGCCAGGCCGTGCTGCTGCGGCCCGACCATTACGTCTACGGCACGGCCGGCGACGCGGCGCGGCTGCGCGCACTGCTGGACGACGCCGTCGTGGCACTGCATGGCTGACGATACTCAAGCCATGAGCATGCTGCCCGACTCAATTGCCACGCGACTGGCCGCCTTGGGGGCAGGCTTCAACCTGCCCGAGGTGCAGGCGATGTACGAGCCGCTGCTCGCCCAACAACCCACGAACGGCGTGCTGCGGCTGGAGTCACAACGGTACGGCGAGCATGCGCGCCAAGTGCTCGACGTCTACCAACCGACGGCCGAAGCAACGGCACCCCGCCCGCTGCTGCTGTTCTTCCACGGCGGCGGCTTCATCCGCGGCGACAAAGCGCACAAGGCCAACATCGGCTGGCATCTGGCACGGCACGGCGTGGTCACGCTGCTGCCCAACTACCGCCTGGCGCCGGAGCACCGCTGGCCCGCCGGACCCGAGGACGTGGCCGCCGCCGTGGCCTGGGCACGCGAGCAGGCATCGAGCCTCGGTGCCGACCCCGCGCGCATCTTCCTGATGGGCGAGTCGGCCGGCGCGGCGCATGTGGCTGCCGCTGCTCTGTTGAGGCGCTTTGGCGTGCTGGGCATCCGCGGCGCCATCCTGACCTCGGGACCGTACAACGCGCGGCTCGAACGCCTGACCCGCGACGCCTTCGGCATCGCCACGCCGGACCCGCGCAACGATGCCTACTTCGGCACTGACGATGCGGAGACGCTGATCGCGATGAGCATCGTCGACCAGGTTGACGCGGCCCCGTTCCCATTGCTCGTCACCTATGCCGAACGCGACCTGCTGCAGATGCAGGTGCAGGCCGGCGAGCTGTTCGCGCGGCTCAGCGGCCGGCATGGGTTTGCACCTGAGCTGCGCTTCATCCGCCACCACAACCATTTCTCGCAGACGCTGGCCGTCAACACCGGCGACGACAGCCTCAGCGGCCCGGTGCTGGACTTCATCGCGCGCCACGGCTGATCGGAGCCCTCATGAGTCCGTTGCCCGCCGTGCCGGCGCACGAATGCCCGGGCGCGCTGGAGTCCTATTCCAGCGGCAGTTCCCTGGCCGACCTGGCCGCCGAACCGCAGGCGCTGGCCGTGCTGGAGCGGCTGGCGCCGGGCCTGCTGCAGGCGCCGGCGGCCTTCGGTGGCGGGCCGCTGCCCCTGGGCATCCTGCGCGTCTTCACGCCACGCACGAGGCTGGAGCACCAGGGCCAGGACGGCGCCGCCGTGCTGGCGCAGCTGGATGCGGCGCTGGCCGCCATCCCGCCCAGCGACGAGGCCTTGCGCCAGCGTTGCGCCCGCTACGACGCCGTTGCGCCCGAGCTGCCCGCGCAGCTGCCGCGCCCGGCGCTGCTGGTGTTCGACAAGATCAACGGCTTTCGTGACGAGGCCAGCGTCAACGGCGCCCGCGACGCCGTCACGGTGATGGCGCGGCGGCGCGGCTGGAGCCTCGTGTTCAGCGACAACGGCGCCGTCTTCAACGCGCAGGACCTGGCGCGCTTTGACGCTGTGTTCTGGAACAACGTCAGCGGCGACGCGCTGACGCTGCCACAGCGCGCGGCCATGCGCGCCTGGGTGGAAGCAGGGGGTGGCTTTGCCGCCGTGCATGGCTCGGCCGGCGACCCGGTGTGCCGCTGGGACTGGTATGCCGACACCTTGCTCGGCGTGCGCTTCGCGGGCCACCCGATGGCGCCGGTGCTCCAGCAAGGCCTTGTGCGCGTCGAGCCCGGCCACGCCATCGTCGACGGCCTGGGCGAGGGCTGGGACATGCTGGAGGAGTGGTACTCCTTCACCGCCAGCCCGCGCCTGACCGGCGCGCAGGTGCTGCTGACTTTGGACGAGGCCAGCTACGACCCGGTAGGCCTGGTCGGGCGCGACCTGCGCATGGGCGACCACCCGCTGGCCTGGGTGCGCCGGGTCGGCCGCGGCCGCTCGTTCTACAGCGCCATCGGCCACCGCGCCGAGAGCTACCAGCACCCCGAAAGCATGCGCGTGCTGGAGCGCGGCCTGGCCTGGACCATGGGCCTGGCGCCGTAGCGCCCGCGCCCCTGCGGCGCGGCCGTTTGTGGCTGCGCGACCTCGGTGTTTTCCCCTGACCGCCGGCCGTTGGCAGGGCGGTTTTATCCACCAAAACCCCCGCCACGCCCGGGCCAGCGGCAAGTCCCCTGCACCATCCACAAGATGGATTCGGAGAATTCACTTCATCCCCTGGATGAATGAATAGCCAGTCCATAGACTGGCCTTCAACAGATCAAAAAGCCCGTCCGCCACCCCTGCGGAGCGAGGTTCACAGGAGACAGTCCATGACCCAGCAGACCCGGGCGAGCCCCTCGCCGGTTGATGTCACAACGCCGCCATCGCGGCGCGCCGCCGCGCCCACCGGCAGGCCTGATTTCCCCCATTTCTAGAACCGCTGCGCCGGCCCGCATGGAGCCGGCCGCCAGAACACGGTCAGCGCCCGAGGCCCCGCCTTGGCCACCATCACAGGAGACAAACTTGACCCGTCATTTCGCGCCCTTCCGCCCCAGCGCCATCGCCCTGGCTCTGTCCACGATCAGCCTGATGGCCGCCGCGCCGTCGGCATCGGCACAGCAGGCCGCCACCGAGGCCACCCCGGCCAAGGCCGAGGTGAACGAGCTGCCCACGGTCATCGTCACGGCACAAAAGCGCACGCAGACGCTGAAGGAAGTGCCCGTCGCCATCAGCGTCGTCAGCGCCGAGCAGTTGCAGAAGCAAGGCATCACCGACATCACCGACCTGTCCAAGACGGCCGCCAGCCTGGAGTTCGGCGACACCAAGACCGGCGGCGCCGGCGGCAGCGCGTCCATCCGCGGCATCGGCACGGCGGTGTTCACGACCTCGGCCGAAAGCTCGGTGGGCATCGTCGTCGACGGCGTGCCGCTGGGCAACACGGCCGGCGGCGCGCTGTTCGACCTGGAGCGCGTGGAAGTACTGCGTGGCCCGCAGGGCACGCTGTTCGGCAAGAACGCCTCGGCCGGCGTGCTGAACATGGTCACCAAGGCGCCCAAGTTCAACCTCTTCGAAGGCTCGGCCTCGCTGGAGCTGTCAGGCAAGAACGCGCTGGGCTCCAAGCTCGGCAACACGGTGCTGCGCGGCGCGGTCAACGTGCCCATCAACGACATCTCGGCGCTGCGCATCACGGCCCATGCCGACCAGCTCAAGGGCGTGTATCACAACGTCTTCAACGGCACCGATGCCAAGACCACGGGCACGGGCGCACGGGTGCGCTACCTGCTCAAGCCCGACGGCGACCTGAGCATCAACCTCATCGCCGACTACGACAAGAACAAGAGCACCAACGCGGTGTTCTTTGCACCCGCCATCGCCTACGCGTCCAACACGGCCGGCAACCATGCGCCGCTGGCCGAGTTCGCCGCCTGCGGCGTGACGGTGAGCCTGAAGAACAACACCGTCTGCTCGGACTCGCTGGAGCTTTTCCAGGCGACGGTCGGCGGCCTGTCGGCCCAGGTCGACAAGACGCTGGCCAACGGCCTGACGCTGACCTCCATCACCGCCGTGCGCGAGCGCAAGACGGGGCCGGACGCCGCGGCCATCGACATGTCGGTGGGCTATGACAAGGTGCGGACATCCGGCACCGAGATCAAGATCCGCCAGCTCAGCCAGGAGCTGCGCCTGTCCTCGCCCAGCGGCCAGTCGGTGGACTGGGTGGCCGGCCTGTTCCTGTCCGACTACCACTCCACCAAGGTCTCCACCACCACCATCCTGCCGTCGCCCTTCGCGCCGTCCCCGCCGGTGCCACGCTCGATCTCGACGCTGATCGACTACACGACCGACACCGGCTCCGCCGCGCTGTTCGGCCAGGCCACATTCAAGCTGGACGAACAGCTCAAGCTGCTCACCGGCCTGCGCTACACCCGCGACCGCGTGAAGGACCAGCAGGTGCGCAACGGCAACGTCGCCTTCGCCAACTTCGCGCTGCCGCCCACCGTCATGAGCAGCGCGGCTGCGGCCCGCGAGAGCGACCTGTCCGGCAAGGTCGGCCTGCTCTACGCGCTGGACAAGCAGGCCCAGGGCTACCTCACGCTGAGCCGCGGCTACAAGGGCCCGCAGATCGACAACGACACGCCCATCAGCGCCCTCGCTGCCAGCGGTTCCACCAGCGGCACGCTGGTCAAGGCCGAGCAGCCCACCAGCCTGGAACTGGGCCTGAAGACCAGCCTGTTCAACAAGCACCTGGACGTGGACATCGCGGTGTTCAACACCAGCATCAAGAACTTCCAGGAACAGAACTGCACGCTGAACCCGGTCGGCGCGCTGAACTGCATCCCGCTGAACGTGCCCAAGGTCAAGAGCTATGGCCTGGAGCTGGACCTGCGCGCCCGCGTGCTGGGCGCGCTGAGCCTGCGTGCCAGCGGCGCGCTGATCATGGGCACCGAGTACCCGAGCGGCTTCACCTTCGACAACCAGAACGTCGGCGGCCAGCGCCTGCTGTACTCGCCCAAGGGCAAGCTGACCGTCGGCGCCGACTACGACACCGAGGTCTGGGGCGGTTACGAGTGGAGCCTGGGGCTGGATGCGACCTACAAGACCGCCGTGCGCCTGTGCAACACCCTGGCGCCCGAGTGCAGCTACAAGGCCCACAGCATCGTGGGCCTGCACACCGGCCTGCGTAGCCCGGACGACCGTTGGGGCATCAGCCTGTTCGTGCGCAACGCCGGCGACGAGCGCGTGCCCAACGCCATCCTCTACCCGCTGCCCGGCAAGGGTGCGGGCTCCGGGTATGCCTATTCGCTGGGTGCCAATTCCTTCCGCACGGTGGGACTCACGGCCGACATCAAGTTCTGATTCGGCGCCAGGCTCTGCACCCATGTCATCGGTCGAAGCCCTCTTCCGCCAACCGGCCACGGCGCAGCGGCCCATGCTGCGCTGGTGGTGGCCGGGCGGCGCGGTCGATGCGCAGGCGCTGTGCGAGCAGTTGCGCGGCTTTGCCAAGGCCGGCTGGGGTGGCGTGGAGATCCAGCCCTGCCGCGTGGGCCTGCCGCATGACCTAACGCCGGCGCAGTCGGCACGCGTGCATGACGTGTTCACGCCGGGCTGGTACGAGACTGTTGCCGCGGTCATGACCGAGGCCGCGCGGCTGGGCATGTGCGTGGACGTCACCTTCGGCTCGGCCTGGCCCTTTGGCGGCGGCGAGGCCATCACGCCAGAGCTGGCCGCGTCGGAGCTGACGCTGGCGTGGACCAGCGTTCAAGGGCCTTGCGAATGGCGCGGCGTACCGCGCCAGCCCGAGCGCCCGCTGCGCTCGGCCACGTGGCTGGCAAGGCACGGCGGCATCGCCGAGGAACAGGCGCTGCCGGCCGACTGGGCCGAGCGCATGGCAGCACCCGTCGAGACCGTCGCCGTGCTGGCTGCTTGCGGCGGCGTGCCCAGCCTCGGGCCCTACCCCGGCTTCGTGCCGATGACGCTGCCCGACCGCTGGGGCCAGGTACTGGCCGCTGGCTGGCTCGACGCCGCCAGCACCATCGACCTGACCGACCGCCTGCAGCCCGACGGCAGCCTCGAATGGAACGTGCCCGACGGCGACTGGCAACTCGTCGTCGTGCAGCGCTTCGTCAGCGACCAGATGATCCTGGAAGGCGCCGGCCGCGGCCCGCAGCTGGTGCTGGACCACCTGCAGCGCGCCGCCTTCGACGCCCACGCCGCGCGCGTCGGCGACGCGGCCCTGCCCCGCTGGGGCGAACACGCCGGCGCCACCTGGCGCAGCATCTTCATCGACAGCCTGGAGATTCCTGCGGACCTGCTGTGGACGCACGACTTCCGCGCCGAGTTCCAGCGCCGCCGCGGCTACGACCCGCGCCCGCACCTGCCGCTGATGCTGCAGCCGGGCTGGCGCAACTGCTTCCAGGCGCGGCTGGGTGCGCCGCTGTTCGACGACGCCGACATCGGCGCGCGCGTGCGCCACGACTACCGGCTGACGGTGTCGGAGCTGATGATCGAGCGCCTGTACCAACCCATGTCCGACTGGGCCCGCGAGCACGGCCTGCAGGCCAAGGTGCAGGCGCACGGCGCGCCGGTGGACTGGCTGCAGGCCTACGGCGTGGCCGGCATCCCCGAGACCGAGGATCTGGCCGGCGGCGCCGCGCCGCATTTCCTGCGCGTGGCCCGCTCGGCCGCCCACATCTATGGCCGCGAGCTGGTCACCGGCGAGGCCTTCTGCTGGCTGCTGGAAGGCTTCGCCGTCACACCGCAAAAGGTGCGCGAGCGCGCCGATGCCTTCTACGCGGCAGGCATCCAGCAACTCGTCGGCCACGGCGCGTCGGCGCGCATGACGGGCTGGAGCGGCGGCCACCCCTGGTACCCGTTCGAGGCCATGGAGATCGGCACGCCGCTGGACGACACCAACCCCTGGTGGCACCTGGCGAGGCCGCTGACCGACTACATGGCCCGCAACCAGGCGCTGCTGCAGCGCGGCCGCGCGCGCGTGACCGTGGCCGTGCTGGCGCCGCTAGACCTGTTCGCCTTCGCCAGTGCAGCCGAGCGCATGACGCCGCCGGCCTGGCATGACGCGCTGCAGGACGCCGGCTACGACTGGGACTGGATCAACGACCATGGCCTGCTGGCCAGCCGCCTGGAAGCTGGCGCACTGGTCACGCCGGGCGGCCACCGCTACCGCGCGCTGCTGCTGCCGGACCTGCCCGCGCTGCGCGCCGAGGTCGCCGAGTTCCTGGCCGCCTGCGCCGAGGCCGGCGTGACTGTCTGGGCCTGTGGTCGCGTGCCGAACCGCGAGGCCGGCTTCAAGGACGCTGCCGCGCGTGATCTGCGCGTGCAGCGATCGCTGCAAGCCGTCCGCCTCGTCGCGCCGTCGGCCACGGGACACGAGCTGCGGGCCGCCGGCGTGCCGCCCAGCCTGGCGCTGGCGCCGGGCCACGGCTGCAGCTTTCATGTTCGCGAAGACGGCGAGCAGCAATGGGTGCTGCTGCGCAACGCAGGCATGACGGCTCAGACCGTGGGCTGGCGCCTGCCGGCCGGCCAGGCTGCCGAGGTCTGGGATGCATGGAGTGGAGAGGTGGACGCCATGGAAACCCATGAACACGTCGAGACGCAATTGCCGGCAGGCACCTCACGCTGGCTGCGCGTCGCGCCCGCGAAGGTCTGCCGCGCGCCGCGTGCCGCCAAGGCGGCGACGGCCCCGGTCCTCGTGCTCGAGCTGCGCGGCCCCTGGCAGGTCAGCGCCGACGGCGTGGGCCTGGGCGGACGGCGCATCCGCTTCGACGCCACCTGGGACACGCTGACCGACCTGCGCAACCTGTCCGACCTTGCCGACTTCGCCGGCCTGCTTTGCTACACGCTGCAGTTCGAGCTGACCGCCAAGGAGCTGGCGGCCGGCGCCCTGATGCTGGATCTCGGCACGGCCCATGATGCGCTGTCGCTGCAACTCAACGGCGACACGCCGTGGATGCGCAGCGAAGGCCCGTTCGAGTTCGATGTGACCCGCCGCCTGCAGGCGGGCGCCAATACTTTGTCCATCGCGGTGGCCAACGTGCCCGAGAACGCCCATCGCGACCCCGCGCGACCCGGCGGTCTGCCGCTGCCCGGCCGGCGCCTGACCCGCCTGCCCACCGGCCTCCTCGGCCCCGTGCGCCTTCGCGCCGCCTGACCTTTCCTGAAAGCCCGCCATGAGCAAGCTCCGCATTCCCTTCCATGAAAAGGTGGCCTATGGCCTGGGCAACTTCATGCCCACGGCCGTCACGGCCACCGGTGGCATGGCGATGTATTTCTATGCCGACGTGGCCGGCCTGTCGGCCGCCTTCATCGGCGCGCTGCTGCTGCTGGTGCGCATCGTCGACGCGGTGTGGGACATCTTCGTCGGGCGGCGCGTGGACGCCACGCGCAGCCGTTGGGGCCAGGCGCGGCCCTATCTGCTGTGGTTCGCGCCGGTGCTGGCCCTCGCGCTGGTGGCCAGCTTCACGGTGCCGCCCCTGCAAGGCATGGCCAAGACCGTCTACTTCGTGGCGGCTTATGTCGTGCTGTGGTGCGCCTACAGCCTGATCATGATCCCCTTCCAGTCCATGCTGCCCATGATCGCGCCCGACCCCGACGAGCGCCTGCGCATGGCCGGCGTCAGCAGCTTCGTGCAGTTCATCTTCGTCGTGGGTTGCGCGGCGGGCTTCCCGATGCTGAAGGACGCACTGTCCGACGGCAACCCGGCCCAGGGCTTCCAGCGCGCCGCGCTGCTGTTCGGCGCCTTCGGCCTGCTGTTCACATGGCTGTGCTTCGCGTTCGTGCGGGAGCGCGTGGCGCCGATGAGCGGTCCGCGCGCCGACCTCAAGGCCGACCTGCGCGCGTTGCTGGCCAGCCGCGCCTGGCGCGCCGGCGTGCTGGCGCAATGCGCGCTGGGCGCGCTGATCGGCCTGCCGCTGGCCAGCGGCGTCTACTACTTCGCCGTCGTCATCGGCAAGCCGCAACTGATCGGGCCCTTCATGGGCCTGGGCGGCATCGGCCTGGTGCTGGGCGTGGTACTGAGCGACCAGTTGACGCGCCGCCTGTGCAAGAAGCGCGTCTATGTCGGCTCGATGATCGCAGCCGCGCTGCTGTTGACGGCCATGACGCTGGGGGGGCCGGACCGGCTGCCGCTGGTGTTCGTGCTGTCCCTGCTGGCCAACATCTGCCTGGGCGTCAGCGCGCCCATCAGCTACTCGATGAACGGCGACATCGCCGACGACATCGAATGCCGCGAAGGCCAGCGCGTCGTCGGCACGCTGGTCGCGACGATCAACTTCGCGTCCAAGGTCGGCGCCGGCCTGTGCAGCGCCATCGTCGGCGGCGTGCTCAGCGCCACGGCCTACCAGGCCGGTGCCGCACAGCAAGCGCCCGAGGCTCTGCAGGGCGTGGTGGCGCTGATGAGCGTCGTCCCCGCCGTGATGGCCCTGGGCGTCGCGGCCATCATGGGCTGGGTCTACCCGCTGGGTCGGGCGCAGCTTTCGCAGATGAACCAGCAACTGGGCTTGCGCCGCGACGCGGCCACCGCCTGAACTCGACAACCTACCGATCACCGCTCCCGTCATGCAAAAGAACTTTCCCGAAGGCTTCCTCTGGGGTGCCGCCACTGCGGCGCACCAGGTCGAAGGCGGCAACGACAACTGCGACACCTGGGCCGAGGAATGGGCCGAGGGCTCGCCCTATGTGGACAAGAGCGGCGACGCCATCGACCACTACCACCGCTTCCGCGACGACATCGCGCTGTTGGCCTCGCTGGGCCTGAAGGCCTACCGCTTCTCGGTGGAGTGGGCACGCGTCGAGCCCCGCGAAGGCGAGTTCAGCGCCGAGGCGCTGGCGCACTACCGCGCGGTGGTGGATGCCTGCGTCGAGCACGGGCTGGAGCCGGTCATCACGCTGCACCACTTCACGTCGCCCAAGTGGCTGATGCCGCTCGGCGGCTGGCGCGGCGAGCGCACGCCCGCGCTGTTTGCGCGCTACGTGGAGCGCGTGATGCCGGCGCTGGGCACGGCGGTCAAGCGCGTGGTGACGCTGAATGAATGCAACATCGGTGTGCTGCTGCAGAGCATGTTCGCGTCGCTGGGCTTCGTGCCGCCCATCGGTGTGGACGTGAAGAGCTGGCGCGCGCCGGGCTGGCGCAACAGCGCGGCCCAGGCCTGCGGCACCGACGCGGCCACCTACTGCGCCTTCCAGATGGCCGGCGACGAGCGTGGCGTGGCGACCATCTCGGCCGCGCACGTGGCCGCGCGTGAGGTGATCCGCCGCGTGGCGCCCGGCGTGCAGGTGGGCCTGGCGCTGGCGCTGTCCCAGCCGCAGCACATCCCCGGCGGCGAGGAAAGCGCCGCGCGCATGTGGCACGGCAACTTCCGCCAGTGGCTGCCGGCCATCCAGGGCGACGACTTTTTCGCGCTGCAGAACTACACCCGCGAGATCCACGGCCCCGACGGCCAGGTAGCCCCGCCCGCGGACGCCGAGTCGACCGGCGCTCGCTACGAGTTCGCGCCGCAGGCCGTTGCGTCCGTCGCCCGCCGCGTGGCGCATGAGCTGAAGCTGCCCATCCTGATCACCGAGAACGGCTATTGCGGCGACGACGACACGCGCCGCGTCGAGTTCCTGCAACAGGCGCTGGCCGGGTTGCACGCGGCGATTGCGGACGGTGTTCCGCTGATCGGCTACACCTGCTGGAGCGGCTTCGACAACTTCGAATGGGTGTTTGGCTACGCGATGCGCTTCGGCCTGATCGCCGTCGATCGCAGCACGCAGCAGCGCACGCCCAAGCCCAGCGCCCATCTGCTCGGCACCATCGCTCGCGACAACGCGCTGAGCGGCGACATCACGCTCAACGCCGCCTCCGGCAGCGCCAAGGACCTGGCCATGGACCACAGCTACACCCCGCCCGCCGCCGACCCCGGCATCGTCTTCACCAATGTCCGCATCTTCGACGGCAGCGGCAGCGAAGCCTTCGCCGGCGAGTTGCGCGTGGACGGCAATCGCATCACGGCGCTCGCTCGTGATGGGGGCCACGTCTTGCGCGACAACGCCAAGATCGTCGACGGCCGTGGCGGTGTCCTGATGCCCGGCCTGATCGAGTCCCATGCCCACCTGACCTGGCCCACCAGCGTCGAGAAGTTCGTGCCCGGCATGGCCTTGCCGCCGGAAGAGCTGGCGCTGACCGCCGCGCGCAATGCCCGCATCCTGCTGGACCACGGCTTCACCGGCGCCTACTCGGCCGGCGCCCTGAGCAAGCGCCTGGAGATCTACCTGAAGGACCAGATCGATTCCGGCGGCATGCCCGGCCCGCGCCTGATCCCCTCTTCCGTGGAGCGCGAGCCGCCCAGCGACGGCTCCATGCTGGACCCGGGCAAGGCGGACGAACACGGCGTCGGCGCCGCGAACGTGCGCGCCTTCGTCAAGGGCTGCGGCGAGCTGGGTGCGAAGTCGGTCAAGTTCCTGCTCTCCGGCGAGAGCGCGCTGAAGCCCGGTGCCTCGCTGGAGATCCTGTACACCGAGGACGAGATCAAGGCCGCCGGCGAGCAGGCCAGGGAGAGCAGGCTCTTCCTGACCGGCCACGCCCACGCGGCCGAGGCCGTGAAGATGGGCGTGCGCAACGGCTTCCACATGCTCTACCACTGCACCTATGCGGACGAGGAAGCGCTGGACCTGCTGGAAGCGGCCCGCGACCGTGTCTTCGTGGGCCCTTCCATCGGCATCATCCAGGCCACGCTGGACGCCAACCCGCCGCCCCACATCGACATGACGCACATGAAGCAGGACGCGGCGGTGGTGCTGGAGCACCAGAAGCGCATCGTCCCCGAGCTGCGCCGCCGCGGGGTGCGCCTGGTGCCGGGCGGCGACTACGGCTTCCCCTTCAACCCCAACGGCCGCAATGCGCGCGACCTGGAGCTGTGGGTGCAGCACTTCGGCTACACGCCCGCCGCGGCCTTGCATGCCGCCACCGCGCTGGGTGGCCAGGCCATGGGCATGGGCGACGAGCTGGGCCTGCTGAAGGAGGGCTATCTGGCCGACCTGCTGCTGGTCGACGGCGACCCGACGGCCAACGTGGCCATCCTGCAGAACAAGCACCACCTCAAGGCCATCATGAAGGACGGCCGCTTCCACAAGGCGCCGAACTGATGACACACCGCTACGTCCGCCCCCTCGCCGGCGCGCTGATGGCCGCCGCCAGCCTGAGCCACATGCCTGTCGCACAGGCGGCTGAGCCGCCGCCCCATGTCTTCCGCACCGTGCCCGCCACGGCCATGGAGCTGCCCACGCCGCTGTCGCTTGGCGGCACGGGCAGCGGCCCGGCCTTCCAGTGGACCGGGCTGGGCCAGGAACGCATCCTGCGCAACGTGCAGCGCCCACAGCTTTACGCGGTGCGCCCCGCCGCAGGAAAGGCCAATGGCCGCGCGGTGCTGGTCGTGCCAGGTGGCGGCTACCGCTTCGTGGCCATCGAGAACGAAGGCATGCCCATCGCGCGGCGCCTCGCCGATGCGGGCTTCACCGCCTTCGTGCTGGTCTACCGCGTCAAGCCCACGCCGGTGGCGGACACCGACTTCGCCGCCGAGGTCAACGCGGAGATCGCGCAGCGCTTCGCGCCCGGCGCACCCAAGGCCGCCGATGACCTCACCCCCCACGGCCCGGCCGTGGAAGACGCCAAGGCGGCGATGGCCTGGCTGAAGGCCCACGCGGCCGAGCAAGGCTTTGACGCCAGACGGCTGAGCTACATCGGCTTCTCGGCCGGCGCCCGCAGCGGCCGCGCGCTGGTGGCGCAGGCCACGGCCGACGAGATGCCCGACACGCTGGCGCTGATCTACGGCGGCTTCTACGCGACACAGCCACGCCAGCCGGTGCCGCCGCTGTTCCTGGCGCAAGCGGCGGACGACCCGCTGTTCCCGCCGGATGGTTTCGACATCGTGCAGAACTGGCGGCAGGCAGGCCAGCGCGTCGAGCTGCACCTGTACGAGCGCGGCGGCCACGGCTTCGGCTCCATGCCGCGGGGCACGACGGCCGACGCCTGGCTGGATGCCTATGTCGCCTGGCTGACGCGGCAGTGACATGAGCAACGTCATCGATCCCGGCGCCGCCTGCTGGCTGGCCGCCGAGGACGCCGCCGCGCGCGCGGAGCGCCAGGCCGGCTGGCACTGGGCCTGGGGCACGCTGCCAACGGGCCTGACGCAAGAGCCCAAGCTGCGCGAGTTCGTCTGGGACTTCCACCTCGACGAACCGCTGGCCGACGCGCGCCTGCTGATCGCCGCGCAGAAGGGCTTGCCCGGCGTCTGGCTGGACGGGCAGGCGCTGCACGAGTCGGCGGACATGCTGTCCGGCCGCGCGATGCAAGACCTGGCCCTGGGCACGCTGGCCGCCGGGGCGCATCGGCTGGCGGCGCAGGTGCGTGTCTTCCACCCCTTCATCGCCGAGCCGCGCCAGGGCGGGCTGGCGGCGCTGCTGCGTGGTGGCGGCAGGTTCCTGTCGCCGCAACCGGCCGATTGGCGCACGCGCGTGCTGGCGGCGCCCGGCTGGCACCTCGGCGACCTCGGTGCCGAATGGCAGCCGGCCACCGCGCCAGCCGAACCCATCGACTGGCTGCCCATGCCTGCCCAGCCCGCGCGCCTGCTGCGCCGCGCCTTTCACCTGCCAGCCAGGCCTGTGTCCGCCACGCTGACGCTGACGGGCCTGGGCGGCTGCGAGGCCGAGCTGAATGGCCGCCGTGTTGGCGACGCGCTGCTGGCACCCGAGAACAGCGACTTCCGCCACCGCCTGCTGGTGCAGCAGCACGACGTGGCCGATCAGCTGCAGGCCGGCGAGAACGCGCTGGGCGTCATCGTCGGCGACGGTTTCTACGCCAGCGAGGCCATCGGCCGCGGCCGCTACCCGTTTGGCGGCGCACCCCGGCGGCTGTGGCTGACGCTGGACGTCACGCTGCCCGACGGCAGCGCGCGGCGCATCGCCACCGACGACCACTGGCGCGCCGCCACGGCGCCGGTGCGCTTTGCCGAGATCTATCACGGCGAAACCTATGACGCGCGGCTGGAGCAGCCGGGCTGGTCCTCGCCCGGTTTCGACGACGGCGCCTGGGACCCCGCCTGGCTCGCACCCATACCCAGCTGCACCCTCTTCCTGCAGGAAGGCCCGCCCATCCGCGAGACCTTGACGCTACGCCCGCAGACCGTCAGCGAGCCGGCACCGGGTCAGTACGTTGTCGACTTCGGCCAGAACTTCGCCGGCTGGTGCCGCATCCGCGTACGCGGCGAGGCGGGCCGCACGGTCACGCTGCGCTTCGCGGAGATCCTCGGCGACGATGGCCAGGTCGACATGCGCAACCTGCGCGCCGCGCGCTGCACCGATCGCTACACGCTGCGCGGCGACCCCGCCGGCGAGACATGGGAACCGCGCTTCACGTACCACGGCTTCCGCTACGTGCAGATTTCGGGCTGGCCTGGCACGCTGACGGCCGACGACGTGGACGGCGTGGTCGTGCACAGCGACTTGGCCCTCACCGGTCACTTCGAGAGCGGCCAGCGCATCCTGCAAGGCCTGTGGCACAACACCTTCTGGAGCCAGCGCAGCAACTTCGTCGGCATGCCCACCGACTGCCCGCAGCGCGACGAACGCCTGGGCTGGACGGGCGACGCGCAGGTCTTCTGGCCCACCGCCGCGTTCAACATGGACGTGCGCGGCTTCACGCGCCGCTTCCTGGCCGACCTGCGCGCCAGCCAGCGCGCCGACGGCGCCTACGCCGACACCAATCCGCCCGCGTTGCCGGCCTATGGTGCGCACGGCTGGAGCGACGCCGGCGTCGTGCTGCCGCACACCGTCTGGCAGCACTACGGCGAGACGTCGCTGCTCGACGAGCACTGGGACTCGATGGAGCGCTGGATGGACTGGATCGCCGAACCCAACGGCGAAGGCCTTTGGCGCGCGCGGCGCGAGGTGGACTTCGGCGACTGGCTGTCGCTGGACGCCGTCAACCTGATGGACGAGACCACGCCCAAGCTGCTGAGCGCCACCGCCTGCTGGGGCCGCATGCTGGGCATGATGGCCGACATGGCCACGGCCACCGGGCGGGACGACAGGGCCGCGCACTTCAGCGCCTGGCGCGAGCGCGTCGGCCAGGCCTTTGCCGCGACCTTCATCCAGCCGGACGGTCGCATCGGCAACGGCAGCCACACGGGCTACATCCTGCCGCTGGCCTTCGGCCTCGTGCCCGCGCCGCTGCGCCAGGCTGCCGCGGACCACCTGGCCGAAGCCATCCGCGCCCGCGGCACGCTGCTGACCACCGGCTTCCTCGGCACACCCTTCAGTCTCGATGTGCTGGCCGACAACGGCCATGGTGCGCTGGCCGTGGAGCTGCTGCTGCGCACCGAGTTCCCAAGCTGGGGCTACATGGTGGAGCGCGGCGCGACGACGATCTGGGAGCGCTGGAACGGCGACACCGGTGACGTGGCGATGAACTCCTACAACCACTACGCGCTGGGCGCCATCACGGGCTTCCTGTATCGCCGCGTGGCGGGGCTGGCGAGCGCCGAGCCTGGCTTCAAGTCCGTGCTGTGCCGGCCGCTGCTGGACGCCCGCCTCGGCGCGGGGCGCGCCACGCAAGCCACGGTGCACGGCCAGATCGCGTCGCGCTGGGGCGTCGACGCCCAGGGCCAGCCCTGGTTTGAGCTTGAGTTGCCGGCAGGGCTGAGCGCCAGCGTGGTGTTGCCGGGACGCGAGGCACGGCACCTGGCCGCGGGGACGCACCGATTCGCATGACGCGTGCGGCCTTGGCCGCCGGGGGACGGCGCTTTTCCCTGGGAGACGACCTGTCTTTGATGCGACAATTAATTCGCATTTAAAGCAGGCCACCCAAACGCTGAATGAGCACAGAGCCCAAAGAATCACCGCATCCGGAGGGGCTTCCTTCTGACTCATTCACCGATGAAACACGATCTTTAGATCACAAAAAGGTGGCGCTTGCGGGCGAGGCATCGACGGCCGCGGAAGCCGCTGCCACGGTGGCGGCGGAGGGTCCGACATTGGCCCTTGGATACGATGCCGACATGCCGAAGAAAGTCCTCGAAAAGAAGCCGGCGGTCGAACCGGCAGCCCCTGACGAACCGCCAGCAACACCCGCGCGGCAACGCAAAGGCGTGTCGGTGCGGCGCATTCCGCAGCAGGCGCGCAGCCAGCAGACCGTGCAGGCCGTGCTGCGGGCGGCCAACGAGGAGATCCGCCGTGACGGGCTGGACCACCTGTCCACCAAGCGCATCGCCTCGGCCGCCGGGCTGTCGGTGGGCTCGCTGTACGGCTATTTTCCGAACAAGGAATCCATCATCGCGGCGCTGCTGGAGGCCTGGCTGACGCGCGTCTTCGACGCCGTGGACTCCGTGCACCCGCGCCATGGCGGCAACCGGGACTTCTTCACCTACCTCAACGAACAGATGGAGCGCGCCCGCGTCGTCTACGAGGACCAGCCCGGCATCGGCGCGCTGTTCGGCATGGTGATGTCCATGCCGGCGTTGCACGCGATGGTGTTTCGCCATGGCGAGCGGGTCGGCGAATCGATGGAATCGGCGCTGAAGTTCTATGCGCCGCAGGCCAATGGAGAGGACGTCCGCTCCGTCGCGCGCACCATCCCGCTGATGTGCCACCACCTGATGGCCTCGGCGCAGATGGAACCCAACGTCGACCACGAGCGCATGGCCGCCGACATCCGCGTCTGCCTGGTGGCACTGGCCACGCGGCTGCTGGTGCCCCGCGCGGCCTGAGGCAGCAAACAAAAAACCCGCGCGAGGCGGGCTTTGTCGTTGGCCGCCGAAGCGGCCTCAGGCAGCCGAGCGCTTCAGGTCCGCGGCCGGCAGTTGCGGCGCGCTCGGCGCCGTCACGAAGAAGCGCTGCACGAACAGCAGCAAGGCCGACAGCGCGATGCAGCCCGCCGCGACGACGAACGCCGTGCGTGGCGACGCCACCTCGGCGACGATGCCGCCCATGAACGAGCCCGTCGAGTAGCCCAGGCCCAGGATGGCCGGCGTCAGCGCGGCATGCCGCCCCACCGGGTCGAACACCGGCAACAGCGTCGGCACCAGGATGCCGGTCAGCGTCCAGCACCCGACAAAGGCACCGGTCGCGACGGCAAAGCTGGTGGGCGTCAGCGGCAGGGCCAGACCCGCCGCACCAACGGCCGTCACGACCACCACGAAGCGGCTCCAGCCGAACAGGCTGTGCCGCGCCATCGCCTTGACGAAGAAGCAGGCTGCAAGCGACGCGAAGTTGGCGATGGCCAGCACCTTGCCGACGTAGGCCTTGTCCAGCCCCTGGCTCTCGGCCAGCGTGGCCAGGAAGGTCCAGATCACGCCGACGCCGGTGTAGCAGGTGTACAGCGTCAACAGCGTCAGGTAGACACCGGCCTTGTTGATCTTGCCGTCGCGGAAGGCAGCGGGAATGGTCTCGCCACGCTTGAACAACAACATCGCCGGCAAGCAGACGATGCCCACCGCGGCGATGAAGAAGAAGGCGCCGCTGGCCTGCCACTGCCCGCCGACGGTCGGCAGGATGACGGCCATCAGGGCCATCGCATACAGGTTCTGGCACACCACCAGGATGCCGATGTTGCGCTGCGGCTCGCGGCTGTAGGCCAGAAAGCCGATGGCCGAGGCGCTGACCACACCATTGCCCAGGCCGGCGAAGAGGCCGCCGGCAATGGCCACCGGCATGCCCAGGCCCAGGCCGATGACGGCGTTGCCGACCATCATGCACAGCATGCCAGCGCCCAGGATGCGCCGCATCGGCCAGCCCCGGATGCCCTTGGCCACGGCCAGTGCGCCGATCGTGTTGCCGGCCGTGTCCGCCGTCACGACGAAGCCGACCTGCGACGGACTGAAGCCCCACTGCTGTGCCATGAAGGCCACCAACAGCGGCGTGCACAGGAAGAAGGTGAAGGCCACGCAGCCCAGCGCCACCATGGCGGTGATGAAGAGCGGTGATTGCGGCCGGCCGAGCGGACCCTGACTTGGAAGAGCGGTGGAAGACATGAAGGACACCCTGTTGCAATGGAGTTGGGCCGAGTGGGCCGACGGCAGCGGCGCGGCACGTGACCGGTCGATGAGCCCATTTAATATGAACTTTGTGTCACATACAAGGGTGCGTTTTCCCTGCCGTCTTGGTGGCCGGCCGCGCGCGGCGCGGTGACCTGCCGCCATTCAGGCATGGCGCGCCGCCCCGCGGTGCCAGCTCACAACATTTGCCCCAACAACGCCCAATACTGCACAACTCTGGGCGGCTGTCGTCCAGGCACGGCCAAAGCCAGCATTGGCCGATCGCGAAGACCGTGGCGCAACACCGAGAAAACCCTGAGATCTCCAAGTGGCACCTTCCTCATAATACGAACATTAGTTCATATTAAGACTGCAACCACTCGGCACCGCCAGGCTTGCCGGGCGGCCCTTACCGGAGCCTTCGCACCATGTCCCAGCCCCCTTTCGACATTCCCGCGCTGATCCGCGCCAGCTACGCGCAGGCCAGCGCCGAGCCGGCACCGAGCTGGCGTGAACAGGGGCTGATGGCCGGCTTTCCACCCGCCGCAGCGGCGCAGGTCACCCGGCGCAACTTCATGCGGCCGCCGTTTCATCGCTGGGGCTTCCAGCACATCGCCCGCCTGCTGCCCACCATCGACGTGCCGGCCAGCGGCCAACCGCGCGCGCTGCCGCGCCAGGAAGACGCCAGCCTCGCGGGCCTGCGCTTTCGCAGCGTCGGCGGGCCCGAGGTGTCTCTGACGGAGCACCTGGCCGCCAGCGATACCGACGGCTTCATCGTGCTGCAGCACGGCCGCATCCTGTTCGAGCACTACGCCAACGGGCATGCGCCGCAGACGCGCCACATCATGTTCTCGGTGACCAAGTCGATGATCGGCACGCTGGCGCAGTGGATGGTCCACGAGGGCCGGCTCGACGACACGAAGCTGGCCCAGGACATCGTCGCGGAGCTGCGCGGCAGCGCCTTCGGCGACGCGACCGTGCGCCAGTTGATGGACATGGCCGTGGGCGTCCACTACACCGAGAACTACGAAGACCCGCGTTCCGAGAGCTCGCAGTTCGGCATGGCCTGCGGCCTGACTCCGCCCTATGCGGACGACCTCGCCGAAACACCGGCCGAGTACGCCGGCCTGGACAGCCTCTACAGCTTCCTGCCGCGGCTGCGCAAGAAGGGCGAGCACGGCGGCTTCTTCGACTATGTGACCGCCGTCACCGAGGTGCTGGCCTGGGTCATGGAGCGTGCGACCGGCGTGGCCGCGCACGAGCTGCTGGCGCAGGTGTGGGGGCGCCTGGGCTGCGAGCGCGATGGCTATTTCATTGCCGACTCGCTCGGCCGCGGCGTCGCGGGCGCCGGCTTCAGCGCGACACTGCGCGACATGGCACGCTTCGGTCAGATGCTGTTGGACCGCGGCCGCGTGGGCGGCGAGTCGGTGATCCCCGCGGCCGTCATCGATACGCTGCTGGCGGGCAGCGACCCGGCGATCTTTGCGCGCAACCCCGAGTTCGCGCCCATCGGCCCGCTGTCGTACAAGAGCCAGTGGTATGTGTTCAACGGCCAGGCACTGCTGGCCATCGGCATTCACGGCCAGACGCTGTACGTGAACTTCGACACCGGCCTCGTCGTGGTGAAGCAGTCGTCGCCGCCGCACGCGGTCGCGGCGATCAACATCGACACGCTGGAGATGATCAAGGCGCTGAACCAGCATGTCGCGCCGCGGGCGGTGGCGGCATGACCTCGGCCGTCGCCCCCTCGCTGACCAGCCGCTGGGTCATGCGGCTGGACGTGCAGTGCGCGCCGCTGCAGGCCATCGGCCAGACGGACGACGGCCTGCGCGAGAACTACCCCATCCTCGGCGGCAGCTTCTTCGGCCCGGAGTTGAGCGGCGAGGTGCTGCCTGGCGTGGACCGCTTCCTGCGCCGCGCCGATGGCGTGGGTGTGCTGGACGCGCGCTATGCGCTGCGCACGCATGACGGCGTGCTCATCAACATCCACAACCGCGGGCTGCTGTGGGCAGCCCCGGGACCGGATGGCCATCCGAACGAGGAGGGGCCGTTCCGCTGCCACTGCGTGCCGGTGTTCGAGGCGCCACAAGGGCCCTATGCCTGGCTGAACCAGGCTGTGTTCGCCGGCCGCGTCGACTACCCCGCGCTGGGTCAGGTTCGCATCGACCTGTTCCGCTTCGACTGAAGGAAATCCACATGTCCGAAGCCAACAACCTGTCACGCAGCATCGCGCCGCTGGCCAATGCCTGGGTCATGCGCCTGGACGTCGTCTGCGGCGACGAGGTCGTCGTCGGCGACTTCCCCGAAGGCCGGCGCCTGAACTACCCCATCGTCGGCGGCCGCTTCGAGGGCACGCTGCTGCGCGGCGACATCATGCCCGGCGGCGCCGACTGGTACCTGGAGCGCCGCGACGGCGTCGGCCAGCCCGATGCGCGCTACTGCCTGCGCACCGAAGACGGCACCGTCATCCAGGTCAGCAACCGCGCGCTGCTGCGCTACGCGCCCGGCGTCAACGAGCGTGACCTGCCCTCCTGGCCGCCCGCGCCCGAGCTGTACCGCTGCCTGTGCACGCCCGTCTTCCAGGCGCCGGCCGGGCGCTACGCCTGGCTGAACGAATCGGTCTTCGTCGGCGAGATCCGCTACGAGAGCGAAGACGGCGTGACGCTCGACATCTTCCGCCTGGTCTGAGCGACATCGCCATGGGTGCCCGCCTCGCCAACGCAACGCCAGCCGCTGCCGTTGGCGCGGCCGCCTATGTGGGCGATGACTGGCTGCTGTACGTCGATGCGTCCGGCAGCTATGCCCGCTCGGAGATGGCGGCGCCCTGCCTGCTGCTGGGTCAGCCAGGCCGCGCGCTGCAGGTGCAGGGCGACGGCGCTGCCGCGCCGCTGTGCGCGCCCGCCATCTTGCATGCCGCCGGCAGCAGCAGCTGCAGCGCCGACCGCGACGTCGGTGCGGCCTTCCTCTACTGGGACCCGCTCAGCGCGGCGGGCCGCGCACTGACCCACCTCTGCCACACGCAGGCGCTGCTGCCGTGGACGGCACCGGCGCTGCCCGGCTGGGAGCCCGACTGGTTCCAGGCCCTGTGCCAGGGCGGCGCGGACCGCGGCGCCGTGCTGGCCTGGGTCGCCCGCCTGCGCACCGCGCTGCTGGCCCAGGCGCCCGAGCCCGACGCCGACTGGCGCCTGCGCACCGTCGCCACGCTGTTGCGCGAAGACCTCGCCTGCCGGCTCAGCGTGGGCCAGTTGGCCGAGCGCGTGCGCTGGTCGCCCGAGCATCTGCGCAAGGCCTTCCGCGAAGTCGCCGGCATGAGCCTGTCGCGCTACCAGATGTGGTCGCGGCTGCACCGCCTGGTCGATGCCCAGCGCGTCGGCGCGCACGCAGCCGCCACCGCCTGCAGCGCGGAGGACTCGCTGCTGGAAGCCGGCTTCTATGACGCCCCGCACGGCAGCCGCGCCGTGCGGCGCTACTTCGGTCTCACCGCCAGCGCCACGCTGCAGCCCGGCATCCGCCGCGCCGACTGCCACGGCGCCTGAGCGCCGGCGCAACGAGCGGCACAGAAATCCCCCGTTTCATACAAGCGCCATCGGGCACCCCGTCGTTACGCTGACCTTCAGCCGCTACCCACCCGAGAGCAGTACGGGCAGCGAGGCCGTAGCGAGTCACCCAAGCCATTCATCCGCGAGGTTCCATGAATCCTTCCGTCTCCTTTGCAGCACCCCGTGCCCGCCTGTCCGCCGTCGCGATGGCGGCCGGTCTGCTGTGCTGCGCTCCCGCCGCCTGGGCCCAGGCCACCGCTGCTGAAACCGCCACCACCAAGGAAGGCGACGACGGCGTCACGCTGACCCGCGTGGTCGTGACCGCGCAGAAGCGTCCGCAGTTCGCCGAGAAGGTGCCCATGAGCCTGAGCGCCGTCGGCCAGGAGCAGCTGACCAAGCAGGGCGTGCGCGACATCCAGGACCTGAGCCGCCTGAGCCCGGGCCTGAGCGCCACGCCGTCCACGACACCCTTCGGCACGCCCAACATCGCCATCCGCGGCATCGCCTCCAACGCCGGCGCGGCCACGACCGCCGTCTACATCGACGACGCGGCCATCCAGACCCGCAACCTCAGCGTGCTGACCGGCGGCACCGCCTACCCGCAGGTCTTCGACCTGGATCGCGTCGAGGTGCTGCGCGGCCCGCAGGGCACGCTGTTCGGCTCCAGCGCCGAGGGCGGCGCCATCCGCTTCATCACGCCCACGCCGCGCTTCGACAAGTTCAGCGGCGAGGCCAAGGCCGGCATCGCCGCCACGCAGGGCGGCGACATGTCCTACCAGGCCGGCGTCGCCGCGGGCGGCCCCGTCAACGACACCGTGGCCTTCCGCGCCAGCCTCTGGCACAAGCAGGAGGGCGGCTACATGAACCATGTCGACCGCGCCACCGGTGCGGTAACGGACAAGGACACCAACCAGGGCGAGGCCACCGTCGGCCGCGTCGCGCTGCTGATCAAGCCCACGGCCGAGCTGACCATCGCGCCGTCCATCTACGTGCAGCGCACGCATGAGAAGGACCGCAACATCTATTACGAGGACGCGGGCCCCTTCAACACCTACAACAAGCTGCGCCAGCCCACCAAGGACCGCTTCAGCCTGTCCGCGCTGGCGGTCAGCTACGAGACCGACGACCTGACCTTCAAGTCCGTCACGTCCTATTACGAGCGCAAGCAGAGCCGCCTGGACGACCTGAGCTATGTGATCCCCGCCAGCGTCACGGGCGACCCGCGCAGCATGACCGGCGGCCCCGTCGAAGTGCTGCCCGGCTTCCCCGACTACGTGCTGCGCAGCACCCAGGCTACCCACCAGCGCAACGCGGCGCAGGAGTTCCGCGTCTCGTCCAATGAGTCGGCCGACAGCAAGCTCAGCTGGGTGGCGGGCGTCTATGTATCGCGCGCCCACCAGACCATGAGCCAGCGCATCATCGGCAGCCTGGACCCCATCACGCTGACCGCCTTCGGCGCACCGGCCATCTTCATCTTCGGCCTGCCCAACAGCGGCCCGAACGGCGAGTACCCCTACACCGAGGACGACACGCTGAAGGACCGCAGTGAAGCGGTGTTCGGCGAGGCCAGCATCAAGCTGGCACCCAAGACCACGCTGACGCTGGGCCTGCGCCTGGGCCGCAACGAGTTCGAGTTCCAGACGCTGGAAAGCGGCCCCTTTGCCGGCGGTGACATCAACTTCAACGGCAAGCAAAAGGGCAAGAGCAACCTGCCCAAGCTCGCGATCAGCCACGAGCTGAGCGACGCCTCGCTGGTCTACGCCAGCGCCGCCAAGGGCGACCGCGTCGGCGGCGCCAACCCGTCGTACGCCGCCGTGCCGCAGTGCGGCCCCAGCCTGGCCGACCTGGGCGTCTCGGACGTGCCGCGCACCTACCAGGGCGACTCGCTGTGGAGCTATGAGATCGGCTACAAGAGCCGCCTGCTGGACCAGCGCATGGAAGTGGCCGGCTCGGTCTACTACGTCGACTGGCGCAACATCCAGACGAGCTCCATCCTGCCCAGCTGCCTGTTCGGCTTCACCGCCAACGCCGGCCATGCGCGCAGCGTCGGCGGCGATGTGCAGCTGCAGCTGCGCGCCACCCGCCAGCTGCTGCTGTCGGCCACGCTGGCCTACACCGACGCCCAGTACACCGAGACCATCTACGGCAACGGCAGCACCGTCGGCACGGGCGTGGCGCTGTCGCAGAAGGGCCAGTCGCTGCCCATCCCGGGCGTCAACGTGACGCTGGGCGCCGAGTACGCGTGGGCGCTGGCCGACGGCTGGCGCGCCACGCTGCGCGGCGACTACCAGTACGGCAGCAGCTACAAGCGCACTGGCCCGGTCGGCAACCTGGACTACCGCGCGAGCCTCTACGAAGCACCGGCCACCCACCAGGTCTCGCTGTACGGCGGCCTGCGCATGGGCGCCGTGGACCTGTCGCTGTACGTGAACAACCTGTTCAACAGCCGCACCACGCTGCTGCGCACGGCGGACACCCCCGCGCTGCAAGCCGCCACCTTCCGCCCGCGCACGGTCGGCTTCAACGCGGCCTACAAGTTCTAAGTTCCCATGTCGCTCCCTTCCAGCGCCGCGCGCCAGCTGCGGCTGATCGAACACGTCCTGAAAAGTGCGCAACCGCGCCCCGAGGTGGAAGTTGCCACCGGCCGGCTGCGTGGTGTGCATGACCAGGGCGCCCTGTCCTTCCGCGCCATTCCCTACGCGCTGCCCCCGGTGGGGGAACGACGCTTTCGCGTTGCCCAACCGGCCGCGGCCTGGGAAGGCGTGCGTGAGGCCATGGACTTCGGCCCGGCCTGCCCGCAGCTGGCCGGCACCGACGTCACCGAGAACGGCAACAACGTCATCCACGAGGACTGCCTGACGCTCAACATCTGGACGCCCGCGCTGGACGGCCGCCGCCGCCCCGTGATGGTGTGGTTGCACGGCGGCGCGCTGATCGAGGGCAGCGCCCGCAACGCCTGGTACAACGGCGCCGCGCTGGCGACCGGCGGCGACGTCGTCGTCGTCACGGTGCAGTACCGGCTGGGCGCGTTCGGCTTCCTGTACCTCGCCGAAGTGGGCGGGCCCGAGTTCGCCGAGAGCGGCAACGTCGGACTGCTCGACCAGGTCGAGGCGCTGCGCTGGGTGCGCCAGAACGCCGCGGCCTTTGGCGGCGACCCGGACAACGTGACGATCTTCGGCGAGTCCGCCGGCGGCGCCAGCGTGGCCATGCTGCTCAGCATGCCGCCGGCGCGCGGCCTGTTCCACAAGGCCATCGTGCAGAGCATGTCGCCGCAGCTGGGCCGCAGTCCGGTGCGCGCAGCGGAGGCGACGAAGGCCTTCATGGCGCTGGCCGAGGTGACGACCGTGCAGGAGCTGCAGGCGCTGCGCACGGCCGACCTGCTGGCGCTGCAGCAACGCCTGTTCGACTCCGGTGTGGCCGACAACGCCTTCTGGCCCACGGTGGACGGCGTCGTGCTGGAGCAGCACGCCATCGCCCGCCTGCGCGACGGCCACGGGGCCCAGGTCCCGGTGCTGATCGGCACGACGCTGGACGAGATCCGCTTCTGGACCGAGATCGAAGACGTGGCGCTGTTGCGCAAGCCGGCCGCGTCGCTGAGTGCGCAACTGCGCGACGTCGCCGGCGAACGCGCCACCGACGTCGAGCGCACCTACGGCTTTGGCGACGGCGGGCGCATCCAGCTCGCCGGCGACATCGTCTTCCGCCTGCCGTCCATCCGCCTGGCCGAGAACCTGTGCCGGCGCCAGCCGGTGTGGATGTACCTGTTCACCTACCGCTCCACGTCAGAAGTCGCCTGCTACCAGTCGGCGCACGCGATGGAGCTGCCCTTCCTGTTCGGCGCGCTGGAGGACCCCAGCGCCATCGCCTTCACCGGCCGCTGCGACGGCCGCGAGCTGCTGGCCCAGCGCATGCAGCAGGCGTGGACGGCCTTCGCCCACGGCGGCACGCCAGCCGCAACCGAGCTGCCCGACTGGCCGCGCTACGACACCAGCACCCGCGCCACGATGGACCTGGGCCTCGCGCCGCAGGTGCTCAACGACCCGCTCGCCGCCCAACGCCTGGCCTGGGGCGACATGCCGTTCGACGCCTCGGCGCCGGACGAGCACGCGGTGGGCGAGCTCCTGTTCTCTCCGCAGTAACCCAGCAGAAACGCGCAGCGTGCGCCATGAACTTCCTCCAGTCTGACCTCGAGCTGAGCCGGCACTCCTACTACGCCGCGACGACGCAACGACCGCCCGCGCAGCCACCGCTGCAGGGGCGCGTGCAATGCGACGTCGCCGTGGTCGGCGGTGGCCTGGCGGGCCTGTGCGCCGCACTGGACCTGGCCGAGCAAGGCTTGCAGGTCGTGCTGCTCGAGGCCAAGGAAGTGAGCTGGGGCGCCAGCGGCCGCAATGGCGGCCAGCTCATCCATGGCCTGGCCTGCGATGTGGCGGAGATCGAGTCCCAGCTCGGGCTGGAGGACGCGCGCCGCGTGTGGGACATGAGCATCGAGGCGCTGGACCTGGTGCGCGAACGCTGCCGGCAGCACAAGATCGACTGCGACCTGCAGGACGGCTTCGTCGGCGTGGCCACCAGCCCGCGCAAGGGCCGGGAACTGTCCCAGTGGGCGGACCGCATCGAGCGCCTGTATGGCTACGAGATGCCACGCATCGCCGCACCCGACATGCGCCGCTGGGTCGACAGCCCGCGCTATGACAGCGGCCTCTACGACCCGCGCTCCGGCCACCTGCATCCATTGAAGTACGCACTGGGCCTGGCCCGCGCGGCACGGCAGGCCGGCGTGCGCATCCACGAGCACAGCCCCGTGCTGCGCCTCGAGCGCGGCGCCAGCGTCACGCTGCACACGGCCCAGGGCCAGGTCAGCGCGCGCCAGGCGCTACTGGCCGGCAACGTCTACCTGCAAGGCGTAGCCCCGGCCCTGGAGCCGCGCATCATGCCCGTCGGCACCTACATCATCGCCAGCGCGCCCATGGGCGAGGCGCGCGCCAACGCGCTGATCCCGAGCCGGGCGGCGGTGTGCGACACCAACTTCGTGCTGGACTACCTGCGCCTGACGGCCGACCACCGCCTGCTGTTCGGCGGCGAGGTCAGCTACAGCACGCGCACGCCCGCCGACCTGGTCGAAACCATGCGCCGCCGCATGGTGATGACCTTCCCGCAACTGGGCGACCTGCCGGTGGAATACGCCTGGGGCGGCTTCGTCGACATCACGATGAACCGCGCGCCCGACTTCGGCCGCCTGGACAGCAACCTGTACTACCTGCAGGGCTTCTCGGGCCACGGCCTGGCGCTGACCGGCCTGGCCGGTCGCATCGTCGCCCAGGCCATGGCCGGCGACGCGGGCCGCTTCGACCTCTTCTCACGACTGCGCCACCGGCGCTTTCCCGGCGGGCGCCTGCTGCGCACGCCGGCCCTGGTGCTGGGCATGGCCTGGTACCGACTGCTGGATCTGCTTTGAGCCTCACCATGAACAAGACCGAACGAGAACTGCTGACCTTCGCCAACCTGGAGCAGTGGCTGGACCGGCACGGCGTGACCGAGCTGGAATGCCTGGCGCCCGACCTCACCGGCGTGGCCCGCGGCAAGATCCTGCCGCGCGCCAAGTTCACCGAGGATCGCGGCATGAAGCTGCCCGAGGCCATCGTCGCGATGGGCGTGACGGGCAACTTCCCCGAAGACGGCCCGTACTACGACGTGATCTCGGCCAACGACCGGGACATGCACCTGACGCCCGACCTCAGCACCGTGCACATCGTCCCCTGGGCCACCGACCCCACGGCGCAGGTGCTGCACGACTGCTACGGCGCCGACGGCCAGCTCGTCCCCTTCGCGCCGCGCTCCGTGCTGCGCCGCGTCTGCAACCTGTTCGCGGCCGAGGGCTGGGTGCCTGTCGTGGCACCGGAGCTGGAGTTCTACCTGGTGGAGCGCAACGTGGACCCCGACATGCCGCTCAAGCCGCCGGTCGGCCGCAGCGGCCGCGCCGAGACATCGCGCCAGGCCTACTCCATCGACGCCGTCAACGAGTTCGACCCGCTCTTCGAGGACATCTACGCGTACTGCGAAAAGATGGAGCTCAACGTCGACACGCTGATCCACGAGATCGGCGCCGGCCAGATGGAGATCAACTTCTTCCATGGCGACCCGCTGCGCCTGGCCGACGAGACCTTTTTCTTCAAGCGCCTGGTGCGCGAGGCCGCATTGCGCCACGGCATGTACGCCACCTTCATGGCCAAGCCGATCGCCGGCGAGCCGGGCAGCGCCATGCACGTGCACCAGAGCCTGGTCAGCGCCAGGGACGGCAGCAACCTGTTCAGCAAGCCCGACGGCAGCGCCAGCGACGAGTTCCACTGGTACATCGGCGGCCTGCAGAAGTACCTGCCCGCGGCGATGGCCTTGTTCGCGCCGTATGTGAACAGCTACCGCCGGCTGGCGGCCAAGTTCGGCGCGCCGGTCAACCTGCAATGGGGGACCGACAACCGCACCGTGGGCATCCGCTCGCCCATCGCCTCGGCGCAGAACCGCCGCATCGAGAACCGCGTCATCGGCGCCGACGCCAACCCCTATGTGGCGCTGGCCGCCACGCTGGCCTGTGGCTACCTTGGTATCAAGCAGCGCATCGCCCCCACGGCCGAGTGCACGGGAGACGCCTACCTGGGCAAGCACGAACTGCCGCAAAGCCTGGGCGAAGCCGTCGAGCTGCTGCGCCAGTCGCCCGACCTCGCCGAGGTCCTGGGCCCCGAGTTCGTGACCGTCTACACCGAGATCAAGGACATCGAGTACGCCGAGTACATGAAGGTCATCTCGCCGTGGGAGCGCGAGCACCTGCTGCTGCACGTGTGACGCCATGACCCTGCACCGCATCACCGGCACCGTCGAGCCGCGCAGCTACCACCTGCCGGCAGCAAAGCTCATCGCAGGCAACCCGCTGCAGACGCTGTGGCTGCACTACGTCGACGCCACCGGCGACTTCAGCGCCGGCCACTGGCACAGCGAGGTCGGCGCCTGGCACGTGGCCTACACCGAGGAAGAGTTCTGCCAGATCCTCGAAGGCGTCAGCGTGCTGACCGATGCCGACGGCAACGCCCACACGCTGCGCGCCGGCGACCGCTTCGTCATCCCGCGCGGCTTCAGCGGCACTTGGGAAGTGCTGCAGCCGACGCGCAAGTTATTTGTGGCCCACGAGGGCGCTTGAACACCATGACAAACCAGTTGATTGACCAACGCCGCCGCGCGGCTGCCCCGCGCGGCGTGGGCGTGATGTGCGACTTCTATGCCGCGCGCGCCGAGAACGCCACGCTGTGGGACGTCGAAGGCCGCCAGTTCACCGATTTCGCCGGCGGCATCGCCGTGCTCAACACTGGCCACCGTCACCCGCGCGTCGTGCGCGCCATCGAGCAGCAACTGCAGCGCTTCACGCACACGGCCTACCAGATCGTGCCTTACGAGAGCGCCGTCGCGCTGGCGGAGCGCATCAACGCCATCGTGCCCATCGACGGCGAGAAGAAGACCGCCTTCTTCACGACTGGCGCCGAGGCCGTCGAGAACGCCATCAAGATCGCACGCTGTGCCACGGGCCGCAGCGGCGTCATCGCCTTCGGCGGCGGCTTTCACGGCCGCACGCTGATGGGCCTGGCGCTGACGGGCAAGACCGTGCCCTACAAGGTTGGCTTCGGGCCCTTCCCCGGCGACGTGCACCACCTGCCCTTCCCCAGCGAGCGCCGCGGCGTCACGGTGGCGGACAGCCTGGCCGCGCTGAAGCAGCTCTTCGCCTGCGACATCGAAGCCAGGCGCGTCGCGGCCATCATCATCGAACCGGTGCAGGGCGAAGGCGGCTTCAACGTCGCGCCGCCGGCGCTGATGTCGGGCCTGCGCCGCATCTGCGACGAGCACGGCATCCTGCTGATCGCCGACGAGATCCAGACCGGCTTCGGCCGCACCGGTGCGCTGTTTGCGATGGCGCACTACGCGGTGCGGCCCGACCTGATCACGACGGCCAAGAGCCTGGCCGGCGGTATGCCGCTATCGGCCGTCTGTGGTCGCGCCGACGTCATGGACGCACCGGCGCCCGGCGGCCTGGGCGGCACCTACGCGGCCAACCCGCTGGCCGTGGCCGCGGCCCATGCGGTGCTGGACGTGCTGAAGGAAGAAGACCTGTGCCATCGTGCCCAGGTGCTCGGCGAAAGGCTGACGCGATTCATGCGGGAGCAGCAGAAGACCTGCCCCGAGCTGGAAGAAGTCCGCGGTGTCGGCTCCATGATCGCCGCCGAGTTCACCAGCGCCGACGTCGCCAAGCGCGTCCAGCAGGCGGCTTTGAAGCGCGGCCTGCTGCTGCTGACCTGCGGCGTGGACGGCAACGTCATCCGCTTCCTGTATCCACTGACCATCCCCGACGTGCAGTTCGACGCTGCGTTGACCGAGTTGGCCGCGGCCCTCGCCGAGGAGGCTTCGTGAGCCAGCGCAGCCCTTTGCAGCGGCTCAAGGACGGCACGTTGCTGAAGACCAGCGCGCTGCTGGACGGCGTCTGGCCCCAGGCGGACGAGCGTTTCGCCGTGCTCGACCCGGCCAACGGCGCCCACCTGGCCGACGTGGCCAATTGCGACGCCGGCGATGCCCTGCAAGCGATCACCGCCGCCGAGCGCGCGCTGCCGGCCTGGCGCGCCAAGCCCGCCAAGGAGCGCGCCGCCGTGCTGCGCTGCTGGTTCGAGCTGGTCCAGACCCATGCCGATGACCTGGCCACGCTGATTACCGCCGAGCAGGGCAAGCCCTGGGCCGAAGCACGCGGCGAGGTGATCTACGGCGCCAGCTTCATCGAGTGGTTTGCCGAGGAAGCCCGGCGCGCCGGCGGCGAGGTCATCCCCAGCCACGACGCGACGAAGCGCCTGCTGACGCTGCGCCAGCCCATCGGCGTCTGCGCGGCCATCACGCCGTGGAACTTTCCCATCGCGATGATCACGCGCAAGGTCGCACCGGCCCTGGCCGCCGGCTGCACGGTCGTCATCAAGCCGGCCGAGCAGACGCCGCTGTCCGCCCTGGCGCTGGCCGAGCTGGCGCAGCGCGCGGGCCTGCCAGCGGGGGTGCTGAATGTGCTGACGGCGGACGGCGCGCACTCCATCGCGATCGGCCAGGCGCTGTGCCACAGCCCCGTGGTGCGCCATCTCTCGTTCACAGGCTCCACCGAGGTCGGTCGCATCCTGATGCGCCAGTGCGCGCCGACGTTGAAGAAGCTGGCCCTCGAACTGGGCGGCAACGCGCCCTTCATCGTCTTCGACGACGCCGACCTGGACAGCGCCGTCGAGGGCGCGCTGGCGGCCAAGTTCCGCAACGCCGGCCAGACCTGCGTCTGCGCGAACCGCTTCTACGTGCAGGACGGCATCTACGACCGCTTCGTCGAGCAGCTGGCCGCCCGCGTGCGTCACGATCTGCGCCCGGGCAGCGGCTTCGATCCGCAGACGACGCAGGGCCCGCTGATCGACGCCGACGCGCTGGCCAAGGTCGAGGCCCACGTTGCCGACGCGTTGGCCCACGGCGCACGCCTGCTGGCCGGCGGCGAGCGCGTGAACGAGCGCTTCTACGCGCCCACCGTGCTGGCCGACGCGACGCCCGCGATGCGCTGCGCGAGCGAAGAGACCTTCGGCCCCGTAGCGCCCGTGTTCCGCTTTCACACCGAGGCCGAGGCCATCGCCGCCGCCAACGCCACGGAGTTTGGGCTCGCGAGCTATCTCTACACCCGCGACATCGGCCGGTTGATGCGCGTGGGCGAGGCGCTGGACTACGGCATGGTGGGCATCAACACCGGACTCATCTCGACGGCCGAGGCGGCGTTCGGCGGCGTCAAGCAATCGGGCCTCGGCCGCGAGGGCGGGCACCAAGGGCTCGACGAGTACCTGGAAACCAAATACCTCTGCCTCGGGGATCTCCACAAATGAGCACGTCCCTCAGCCCGACCTTGCCCATTGCCGCCGCGCTGCCGCGCCACGCACCCCGCGTGCTGGTACCGGCCTGCAATCGCTTCTACGGCGAGCACCCGTTCCACATGGTTGGCCGCAAATACATCGAGGCGGTGCGCCTGGCGGGCGCCTATCCGATCGTCGTGCCGGCCGCGCACCCGGACGAGCTTGAAGGCTGGCTGGACATCGCCGACGGCGTGCTGCTGACGGGCTCGGCGTCCAATGTTCACCCCGCGCACTTCAGCGCCGACGTGCGTGACGAAACGCTGCCGCTGGACCCACTGCGCGATGCCTGGACGCTGCCGCTGATCCGCCTGGCGCTGGCGCGCGGCCTGCCGCTGCTGGCCATCTGCCGCGGCTTCCAGGAGACCAATGTGGCCCTCGGTGGCAGCCTGCATCAGGCCGTGCACGAGCAGGCCGGCCTGGCCGACCACCGCGCCGACGATGACGCGCCGGTGGGCGTGCAGTACGGCCCGTCGCACCCCGTGCATCTCGAACCCGGCGGCCTGCTCGCCCGGCTGTTGGGCAATGAATTGATCGTCAACAGCATCCACGGCCAGGGCATAGACCGCCTGGCCGACGGCCTGCGCGTCGAAGCGCGCGCGCCGGACGGTCTCGTCGAGGCGTTTTCCCTGCAGGCCGGCCCCGGCTTTGCGCTCTGCCTGCAATGGCACCCCGAGTGGCAGGCGGCCGACAACGCCGCGTCACTCGCCATCCTGAAGGCCTTCGGTGCGGCCTGCCAGGACTGGCGCGACCTGCACCGGCCACCGGGTCTCTGAGCGGCTTGAACCACCCCGCGGCCGCCGGCCGCGGGCCACCCACGCTCCAAAGATCCCCATGCAGTCCCAACCCCACGACTTCAACACCCTGAACCACTGGATGCGCGAGCAGCGCGTCGGCGAAGTGGAATGCCTGGTGCCCGACCTCACCGGTCTGGCCCGCGGCAAGATCCTGCCGCGCGAGCGCTTCGCCGCCGACAAGGGCATGCGCCTGCCCGAGGTCGCCATCGCGATGAGCGTCACCGGCGAAGCACCCAGCAGCGCGCGCTACACCGAGGTCATCGCCTCCACCGACCACGACATGGAACTGCGCGCCGACCCGACGACGGCCCGCCTCGTGCCCTGGGCGCAGGACCCCACCGTGCAGGTCATCCACGACTGCTACGACCGCCACGGACACCTCGTGCCCTTTGCACCGCGCTCCGTGCTCAAGCGCGTGTGCGCCCTGTATGCCGAGCGCGGCTGGGCCCCGGTAGTGGCACCCGAGCTGGAGTTCTACCTGGTGGCGCGCAACACCGATGCCGACCTGCCGCTGAAGCCCCCGGTCGGCCGCAGCGGCCGCGCCGAGACCTCGCGCCAGGCCTATTCCATCGACGCGGTCAACGAGTTCGATCCGCTGTTCGAGGACATCTACGCCTATTGCGAAAAGATGGAGCTCAACGTCGACACGCTGATCCACGAGATCGGCGCCGGCCAGATGGAGATCAACTTCTTCCACGGCGAACCGCTGGGCCTGGCCGACGAGGTGTTCATGTTCAAGCGCCTGGTGCGCGAGGCCGCGCTGCGCCACGGCATGTACGCCACCTTCATGGCCAAGCCCATCGCCGGCGAGCCCGGCAGCGCCATGCATGTGCACCAGAGCATCGTGCGCACGTCCGACGGCAGCAACCTGTTCAGCAACGCCGACGGCACGGCAAGCGACGAGTTCCATTGGTTCATCGGCGGCCTGCAGCGCTACCTGCCTGCGGCCATGGCGCTGCTGGCGCCCTATGTGAACAGCTACCGCCGCCTGGCCCGCTTCACGGCCGCGCCGATCAACACGCAATGGGGCATCGACAACCGCACCGTGGGCCTGCGATCGCCGCTGTCACCGCCGGCGGCGCGCCGCATCGAGAACCGCGTCATCGGCGCCGACGTGAACCCCTACATCGCGCTGGCCACGACGATGGCCTGCGGCTACCTCGGCATCACGCAGAAGCTCAAACCCACCGAGGAGTGCACGGGTGACGCCTACCTGAGCGAGTACGGCCTGCCGCGCAGCCTGGGCGAGGCGCTGGACCTGCTGAAGGGCGAGAAGGCCTTGGCCGATGTGCTGGGCCACGGCTTTGTCGACGTCTACGCCGAGGTCAAGGCCATCGAGCATGCCGAGTTCATGCAGGTCATTTCTCCGTGGGAGCGCGAGCACCTGCTGCTGCACGTCTGATCATGACTACGACTACCAACCCCATCGACTGGCACGCCCGCGCCGCCGCGCTGCGCTTCGACGGCCGTGCGCTGATCGACGGCAAGCGCCGCGACAGCGCGAGCGGCGAGATCTTCGCCAAACACTCCCCCATCGACAACCGCCTGCTGGGCGACGTGGCCCGTGGCCGCGCCGCCGACATCGACCTGGCCGTGGCCGCCGCGCGCCGCGCCTTCGACGACGGCCGCTGGCACAACCAAAGCCCGCGCGAGCGCAAGCGCGTGCTGCAGCGCTGGGCCGAGCTGCTGCTGGCCCACAAGGACGAACTCGCGCTGCTGGAGACGCTGGACATGGGCAAGCCCATCGCCCACAGCCTGGCGGTCGACGTGCCCTCCACGGCCAACTGCATCGCCTGGTATGGCGAGGCGGTCGACAAGATCTACGACGAGATCGCGCCCACCGCCGCCAACGCGCTGGCCCTGGTCACGCGCGAACCCATGGGCGTCATTGCCGCCATCGTGCCGTGGAACTACCCGCTCATCATGGCCGCGTGGAAGCTCGGCCCGGCGCTGGCCGCGGGCAACAGCGTCGTGCTGAAACCCAGCGAGAAGTCGCCCTATACCGCGCTGCGCCTGGCCGAGCTGGCGCTGAAGGCCGGCCTGCCGCCGGGCGTGCTCAATGTCGTGCCCGGCTACGGCCACGAGGCTGGCGAGGCGCTGGCCTTGCACATGGATGTGGATGCCATCGGCTTCACCGGCTCCACGCGCATCGGCCGCCGCATGCTGGCCGCTTCTGCCGAGTCCAACCTCAAGCGCGTCTACAACGAGCTGGGCGGCAAGTCGGCCTATCTCGTGTTTGCCGACGCCGAGCTGGAGCGCGCCGCGCGCACGGCCGCCGGCAGCGTGTACTTCAACCAGGGCGAGTCCTGCAACGCGCCGACGCGCGTGCTGGTGCATCGCTCACGCGTGGACGAGTGCGTGGCGCTGCTGTGCGACGAGGCGCGGCGCCACATCCCGGGCGACCCGCTCGCCGAGACAACGGCCATGGGCGCGCTCGTCGACGAGACGCAGATGCGCTCGGTGCTGGGCTACGTGCAGGCCGGCCAGGAAGAAGGTGCCGCGCTGGCGTTCGGCGGACGGCAGACGCGCACCGACAGCGGCGGCTTCTTTGTCGAACCCACCGTATTCCGCTCGGTCAACAACGGCATGCGCATCGCGCGCGAGGAGATCTTCGGCCCTGTCCTCAGCGTCATCGCCTTCGGCACCGAGGCCGAGGCCATCGCCATCGCCAACGACAGCCCCTACGGCCTGCAGGCCAGCGTCTGGACCGGCGGCCTGGACCGCGCCCATCGCGTGTCGCGCGCGCTGCGTGCCGGCACCGTGCACGTGAACCAGTACGACGAGGACGACATCACCGTGCCCTTCGGCGGCTTCAAGCAGAGCGGCAACGGCCGCGACAAGTCGCTGCACGCCTTCGACAAGTACACCGAGCTGAAGACCACCTGGCTGCGCATAGCCGGCTGAGCATCATGCAGACAACGACTCCACCCACGGGCGGCCACGCGCCGTCCTTCTACGCGGCCAGCGGCCTGCCGCAGCCGCCGCGCCCACCGCTGCGGGGCAGCATCGAGGCCGACGCCGTCGTCATCGGCGCGGGCTACACGGGGCTGTCCACCGCGCTGCATCTGGCCGAGGCCGGCTACCGCGTCGTCGTGCTGGAAGCCCAGCGCGTCGGCTGGGGCGCCTCGGGCCGCAACGGCGGTCAGCTGGTACACAGCTACTCGCGCGACCTCGACGTCATCGAGGCCCGCCACGGCACGGCCGCCGCGCGCGCGCTCGGCGCCATGGCCTTCGAGGGCGCGGCCATCATCAAGGAGCGCATCCAGCGCTATGGCATGGACTGCCACTTCCAGCGCGGCGGCATGTTCGCCGCCATCACCGCGCGGCAGGTGCGCCAGCTGGAGCACCACAAGGCCTTGTGGGAGCGTTTCGGCCACCGCGAGCTGGAACTGCTGGATGCCGAGCAGAGCGAGGCCGAAGTCGGCACGCAACGCTACCGCGCCACGCTGCTGGACCGCAGCACCGGCCACGTTCACCCGCTGCGCCTGGCCCAGGGCGAGGCGATGGCCTTCGAGTCGCTGGGCGGCGTCATCCACGAAGGCTCGGCCGTCGTGCGCATCGAGCGTGGGGAGCCGGCCATCGTGCACACGGCTGAAGGGCGGGTCCGCGCGCGCTTCGTCATCGTCGCCGGCAACGCCTACCTCGGCGGGCTGGAGCCGCAGCTCGCGGCGCGCTCCATGCCCTGCGGCACCCAGGTCGTCGCGACCGAGCCGCTGGGCGACCGATTCCCGGAGATCCTGCCGCACAACCACTGCGTGGAGGACTGCAACTTCCTGCTCGACTACTTCCGCCTGTCCGCGGACCGCCGGCTGATCTACGGCGGCGGCGTCATCTACGGTGCTCGCGACCCGGCGCATGTCGAGTCCATCGTGCGACCCAAGCTGCTCAAGACCTTCCCGCAGCTCAAGGGCGTACGCATCGACTATGGCTGGACGGGCAACTTCCTGCTGACGCTGTCGCGCCTGCCCGAGGTGGGGCGGCTGGCGCCCAACATCTACTACTCGCAGGGCTGCTCGGGACACGGCGTCACGTTCACGCACCTGATCGGCCGCGTGCTGGCCGAAGCCATCCGCGGCCAGGCGGAGCGCTTCGATGCGTTCGCGACGCTGCCGCACTACCCGTTCCCGGGCGGGCGGCTGCTGCGTGTGCCGCTGACGGCCATGGGCGCGCTCTGGTACGACCTGCGGGACCGCCTGCAGCTCTAGCGTTCGGCGCGCCAGGCCGATGGCGACTGTCCCGTCAGCCGCAGGAAGAAGCGCGTGAAGTAGGCCGGGTCCGCAAAGCCCAGCCCATCGGCGATCTGGCGCACCTGCAGCGTCGTGTAGCCCAGCTCGCGCTTGGCCTCGAGCAGCAGGCGCTGGTGCAGCACATCGAGCGCCGAGCAGTTCAGATGCTGGCGACACAGGCGGTTCAGCTGCGTCGTCGTGATGCCCAGTGGCGCGGCCAGCGTGTCCAGCGTCGGGTGGTTGCGATAGTGGCGCTCGACCTGCTCGCGGTAGCGCGCCAGGTGCTGCATCGCCCGCCCTTCGGGTTCGACGGCGTCCGCTGACTCGGCAGCCAGCGGCGACAGCCGGGCCACGAGAGCGGCCGCCATCAGCACCGCGCCGTCCAGCACCTGGGTGCGCCAGGGCGAGGTGCCGGCGTAGTCGTCGCGCAGCGCGCGGGCCATCGCCAACAGCGTCTGACCTTGCGGCGAATCGACCGCCAACGCGGCGGCGCGAGAGGCGCCCAGGCCTTCCCAGAGGCCGCGTGAGTTGCCGATCAAGCTCCTGACCCGCGCGTGGTCCAGCGTGATCACGTATCCCTGCGTGTCAGGCGAGAACGCGAAGCCGTGCACCACCAGCATCGGCACCCAGACGACGGCCGGTGCGTGCAGCGCCAGCACCTGGCCATCGATCTGCACCCGGGCCAGGCCGGCCTCGATCAACAGCAGCTGCACCAGCGTCGCATGCCGGTGCGGCTGGATTTCCCAATTGTGCAATCGGCTACGGTCGGCGATGGACTCCATGTGCAGCCCGTCCAGCGCTGCATCCCGTCCCATCTCACCATAGAGCTCATACAGCGGCGGCGACGTGACGGGCTGGGTCCTTGGCATAGGTTCGAATTGTGCAAGCACGCGTTCCTGACGTCCATTGCCCGCGCATGCCCGCCGTCCTACTCTCACCACCATTCAAGAAGCGTGGAGCGAGACATGAAGACATTGCGCACCCAGGTGCTCATCGTCGGCGCGGGGCCATCGGGTTTGCTGCTCGGGCAGCTGCTGCACAAGGCCGGTGTGGCCAACCTCATCGTCGAGCGTCAGACGGGCGACTACGTGCTGGGCCGCATCCGTGCCGGCGTGCTGGAGCAGACCACCGTCGACCTGCTGGACGAGGCCGGCGTCGGCGCGCGCATGCATGCCGAAGGCCTGGTGCACCACGGCTTCGAGCTGATGTTCGACGGCCAGCGCCACCACATCGACCTGAGCCGTCTGACCGGCGGCAAGTCGGTCATGGTCTATGGCCAGACCGAAGTGACGCGCGACCTGATGGAAGCCCGCACGGCCGCCGGCGAGCAGACGCTGTACTCGGCGTCTGACGTGGAACTGTTCGGCTTCGACGGTGACCAGCCGGGCGCACGCTGCACGGTGAACGGTGAGCGCATCGAGATCCGGTGCGACTACATCGCCGGCTGCGACGGCTACCACGGCGTCAGCCGCGCCAGCGTGCCGGCGGACGCGATCCAGACGCACGAGAAGGTCTACCCGTTCGGCTGGCTGGGCATGCTCAGCGACACGCCGCCCGTGTCGCATGAGCTGATCTACGGCCGCCATGAGCGCGGCTTCACGCTGTGCAGCATGCGCTCTCCCACGCGCAGTCGCTACTACCTGCAGGTGCCGCTGACCGAGCAGGCCGGCGACTGGAGCGACGAGCGCTTCTGGGGCGAACTTCGCAAGCGCATGGACCCCGCGGCGGCGGCGGCGCTGGTCACCGGCCCGTCGCTGGAAAAGAGCATCGCGCCGCTGCGCAGCTTCGTCGCCGAGCCGATGCGCTTCGGCCGGCTCTTCCTCGCCGGCGACGCCGCGCACATCGTGCCGCCCACGGGTGCGAAGGGGCTGAACCTGGCCGCGTCCGACGTGCGCTACCTGTCACAGGCCTTCATCGAGCATTACCGCGAGAAGAGCCAGGCCGGCATCGAGCAGTACTCGGCGCGCTGCCTGTCGCGCATCTGGAAGGCCGAGCGCTTCTCGTGGTGGTTCACCAGCCTGATGCACAACCTGCCCAACGAGCCGGAGATCGACGCCAAGCTGCACCGCGCGGAGCTGGAATACCTCGTCAGCTCGGACAGCGCGATGGCGGCGATGGCCGAGAACTATGTCGGCCTGCCATGGTGACGGGCCAGCGCCGGGCAGCAGCGCCAGCCCCATGCCGAACCGCTATAGCTGCTAGCGGCAGCCAGACCTAGCGTGACAGGGGTGCACTGAGAAGAATCCGGCCACGGCAGCTGAGCGATCCAAGACCTGCGCTGGCGCCGACCGACAAAACTGGAGACCCGCTTGCAGACTCAACCGATCACTGCCCCCGGCACGCGTGCCGCGGACGTGCAGCGCCTCATCGACGACCACCCGCTGTCCGCCTGGCAGTGGGTCATCTTCGCGCTGTGCTTTTTCGTCGTGCTGCTGGACGGCTTTGACACCGCCGCCATCGGCTACATCGCCCCCTCGCTGATCAAGGATTGGGGCGTCACCAAGCCCATGCTGGCGCCGCTGCTCAGCGCCGCACTCTTCGGCCTGGCGGCTGGTGCACTGGTGTCCGGCCCGATCGCCGATCGCCTGGGGCGCAAGCTGGTACTGACGGTAACGGTGCTGCTCTTCGGCGTGGCCACGCTCGCCTCGGCCTTCGCCACCAGCCTGACAGAGCTCAGCGTGCTGCGCTTCATCACCGGCCTGGGCCTGGGCGCCGCAATGCCCAGCGCCGTCACGCTGATGAGCGAGTACTGCCCGAGCGCACGCCGCGCCACGCTGACGAACCTGATGTTCTGCGGCTTCCCGCTGGGCGCCGCCTTCGGCGGCTTTCTGGCTGCGTGGATGATCCCGCAATGGGGCTGGCAGAGCGTGCTGCTGCTCGGCGGTATCGCGCCGCTGGCGCTGACCGTCGGCCTGGCGCTGCTGCTGCCGGAGTCGGTGCGATTCATGGTCACGCGGCGCCAGCCGGTCGAGCGCATTCGCGCGGCCTTGGCGCGCATCGCCGGCCCGCAGGTGCACCAGATCACCCGCTTCACGCTCAGCGAGACGCGCGTGGTCACCAACGAACGCGGCGGCCTGGCGCAGGTGCTGGCCAGGCACTACCGCCTGGGCACGTTGATGCTGTGGCTCGCGTACTTCATGGGCCTGGTGATCTTCTACGCGCTGATCAACTGGATGCCGCTGCTGTTCAAGGAGGCCGGCATCGCGCCGCGCACCGCGACGCTGATCTCCGCGCTCTTTCCGCTTGGCGGCGTCGGTGCCGTGTTCTTCGGCTGGTTGATGGACCGCGTGGAGCCCAACCGCATCGTCGCCCTGGGCTTTGCGTTGACGTCGGTGGCCATCTGGTCCATCGGGCAGCTGGTGGGCCACGTGGGGGCGCTGGTCGTCAGCGTCTTCCTCGCGGGTGTGCTGATGAACACCGCGCAGTCCTCGCTGCCGGCGCTGGCCGCTGCCTTCTACCCCACCAACGCCCGAGCCACCGGTGTGTCGTGGATGCTGGGCATCGGCCGCTTCGGCGGCATCCTGGGGTCGCTGCTGGTGGCGCAACTGGGCGCCATGCACGCCGGCATCGGCATGGTCTTCACGGTCCTGGCCGTGCCCGCGGCCATCGCGGCGGCGGCGCTGTGGATCAAGCGCGACGCCGACAATTTTGCCGACGACGGCGACGCACGCCCCGCCCTCGCGCATTGAAGATACAGGCAGCAGCTCACCATGACCCACGCGGAATTCACCAAGACCCCCGGCTGGCTGGACTGGTATGCCAACCCCAGCCGGCCCCGCTTCCAGCCGCCACCCGGCGCCGTGGACGCGCACTGCCATGTGTTCGGCCCCGGCGCGCAGTTCCCTTTCGCACCGGAGCGCAAGTACACGCCCTGCGACGCCAGCAAGGACCAGCTGTTCGCGCTGCGCGACCACCTCGGCTTCGCGCGCAACGTCATCGTGCAGGCCACCTGCCATGGCGCTGACAACAGCGCGTTGCTCGACGCGCTGCAAAGCGCCGGCGGCAAGGCGCGCGGCGTCGTCACCGTGAAGCGCGGCATCAGCGACGAGGCACTGCAACGCATGCACGAGGCCGGCGTGCGCGGCGTGCGCTTCAACTTCGTCAAGCGGCTGGTGGACTTCACGCCCAAGGACGAGCTGCAGGAGATCGCCACGCGCATCGCCAAGCTCGGCTGGCATGTGGTCATCTACTTCGAGGCGGCCGACCTGCCCGAGCTGTGGGACTTCTTCACCGCGCTGCCGACCACGGTGGTCGTCGACCACATGGGCCGGCCGGACGTGAGCAAGCCGGTGGACGGCCCCGAGTTCGAGCTGTTCCTGAAATTCATGCGCGAGAACGCCAACGTGTGGAGCAAGCTCAGCTGCCCCGAGCGCCTGTCCGTCACCGGCCCGCGCGCGCTGGACGGTGAGCAGGCCGCCTATCGTGACGTCGTGCCCTTTGCCCGCCGCGTCATGGATGAGTTTCCCGATCGCGTGCTGTGGGGTACCGACTGGCCGCACCCCAACCTCAAGGACCACATGCCCGACGATGGCCTGCTGGTGGACTTCATCCCGCACATCGCACCGACGCCCGAGCTGCAGCGCCAGTTGCTGGTGACCAATCCGATGCGCCTCTACTGGCCCGAGGAGACCTGATGCCTCTCGACAAGTCCTACACCGACATCCCCGGCACCACCATCTTCGACGCCGAGCAGTCCCGCAAGGGCTACTGGCTGAACCAGTTCTGCATGTCGCTGATGAAGGCCGACAACCGCGCCCGCTTCAAGGCCGACGAGCGGGCCTATCTCAATGAATGGCCCATGACGGAAGAGCAGAAGGACGCCGTGCTGGCACGCGACCTGAATGAATGCATACGCCTGGGCGGCAACATCTACTTCCTGGCCAAGATCGGTGCGACGGACGGTCGCAGCTTCCAGCAGATGGCGGGCAGCATGACCGGCATGACCGAGGCCGAGTACCGCGACATGATGGTGGCCGGTGGACGCTCCATCGAGGGCAATCGCCGCATCGGCGAGGACGGCGACGCGCAGTCACACCGCCAGCCGCAGGGCCAGGCCGGCAAGAAGGACAAATAACGTGGCCCGCATCACCGCATCCGTCTACACCTCGCATGTGCCCGCCATCGGCGCGGCGCTGGACCTGGGCAAGACCGACGAGCCCTATTGGCAGCCCGTCTTCGCCGGCTATGAGCCGTCCAAGCGCTGGTTCGACAACAACCGCCCGGACGTCGTCTTCCTCGTCTACAACGACCATGCGACCGCCTTCAGCCTGGACCTGATTCCCACCTTCGCCATCGGCACCGCCGCGCGCTTCGAGCCGGCCGACGAAGGCTGGGGCCCGCGCCCGGTGCCGCCCGTCATCGGCCACCCGGAACTGGCCGCGCACATCGCGCACAGCGTCATCCAGGACGACTTCGACCTGACCATCGCCAACAAGATGGACGTGGACCACGGCCTGACCGTGCCGCTGTCGCTGATGTGCGGCCAGCCCGACCCGGTCAACGGCGCCTGGCCTTGCGCCGTCATCCCGTTCGCGGTCAACGTCGTGCACTACCCGGTGCCGTCCGGCCGGCGCTGCTTCATGCTGGGCCAGGCCATCCGCCGCGCCGTCGAGTCCTACGGCTCGGACCTGAACGTGCAGATCTGGGGCACCGGCGGCATGAGCCACCAGCTGCAAGGCCCGCGCGCCGGTCTCATCAACCGCGAGTGGGACAACCGCTTCCTGGACCGCCTCATCGCCGAGCCCGACGCGCTGTCGCGCGTGCCGCATGACAACTACGTGCGCGAGGCCGGCTCGGAAGGCATCGAGCTGGTCATGTGGCTGATCGCCCGCGGCGCAATGGCCGACATCCACGGCGGCCCGGCCCCGAAGGTCGCGCATCGCTTCTATCACGTGCCTGCGTCAAACACGGCCGTTGGACACCTCATCTTGGAGAACTCATGAGCAAGCCTATTCGTGTGGCCCTGGCCGGCGCCGGCGCCTTCGGCATCAAGCATCTCGATGGCATCAAGAACATCGCCGGCGTCGAGGTCGTCTCGCTGATCAGCCGCGACCTGGACAAGACCCGCGAGGTCGCGCAGAAATATGGCATCGGCCATGTGACGACCGACCTGGCAGACAGCCTCGCCCTGCCCGAAGTGGACGCCGTCATCCTGTGCACGCCCACGCAGATGCACGCCAGCCAGACGCTGGCCTGCCTGAAGGCCGGCAAGCATGTGCAGGTGGAGATTCCGCTGTGCGACGTGCTGGCCGATGGCGAGGAGGTCATCAGCGTGGCCAAGCAGTCGGGTCTGGTCGCCATGTGCGGCCACACGCGCCGCTTCAACCCCAGTCATCAGTGGGTGCACCAGAAGATCGCCGCGGAAGAGTTCAACGTCCAGCAGATGGACGTGCAGACCTATTTCTTCCGCCGCACCAACATGAACGCGCTGGGCCAGCCGCGCAGCTGGACCGATCACCTGCTGTGGCACCACGCCGCGCACACGGTCGACCTGTTTGCCTACCAGGCGCAGAGCCCGGTCGTGCAGGCCCACGCGCTGCAAGGCCCCATCCACCCGACGCTGGGCATCGCGATGGATATGAGCATCCAGCTCAAGGCCGCCAGCGGCGCGATCTGCACGCTGAGCCTGTCCTTCAACAACGACGGGCCGCTGGGCACTTTCTTCCGCTACATCGGCGACACCGGCACCTATCTCGCCCGCTACGACGACTTGTTCGACGGCAAGGAGAACAAGATCGACGTGTCGGCGGTGGACGTGTCCATGAACGGCATCGAGCTGCAGGACCGCGAGTTCTTCGCCGCCATCCGCGAAGGCCGCGAGCCCAACAGCAGCGTGGCCCAGGTGCTGCCCTGCTACCGGGTGCTGCACCAGCTTGAACAGCAGCTGAACACCGCCGCATGAAGACCCGTCGCATCGGGCCGTTCGAAGTCTCGGCCGTGGGCCTGGGCTGCATGAATCTGAGCCATGCCTACGGCACCCCGCCGCCGCGTGACGTGGCGGCCAAGGTGCTGGATGGCGCCCTCAACGGCGGCATCACGCTGTTCGACACGGCGGCGCTGTACGGCTTCGGCGCCAACGAGGAGCTGCTGGGCGGTCTGCTGGCCCAGCACCGTGAACGCATCGTGCTGACCAGCAAATGCGGCATGCAGGGCGTGGACGGCCAGCGCGTCATCGACGGCCGGCCCTACACGCTGCGCGCCAGCGTCGAGGCCAGCCTGAAGCGGCTGCGCACCGACGTCATCGACGTGCTCTACCTGCATCGGCTCGACCCCAAGGTGCCGGTGGAAGACAGCGTCGGCGCGATGGCCGGGCTGGTGAAGGCTGGCAAGGTGCGCGCGCTGGGTCTGTCGGAGGTGTCGGCCGTCACTTTGCGCCGCGCGCACGCCGTGCACCCCATTGCCGCGCTGCAGACCGAGTACTCGCTGTGGACGCGCAACCCCGAGATCGCCGTGCTGGACGCCTGCCGCGAGCTGGGCGCCGCCTTCGTCGCCTTCAGCCCGCTGGCGCGCGGCTTCCTGGGCGGCGAACTGCGCGACGTCATCAAGCTGGCGCCCAAGGACATCCGCCGCGGCATGCCGCGCTTCTCGCCGGAGAACTACGCGGCCAACCTGAAGCTGCTGGATGGCTTCCAGGACGAAGCAGCACAGCTGAACTGCGCGCCGGCCACGCTGGCCCTGGCCTGGCTGCTGCACCAGGGCGAGCACATCGTGCCCATCCCCGGCACGTCGCGGCCCGAGCACCTGTGGGAGCTGATGGCCGCGCCGCAACTGCAGCTCGACGGCGCGACGTTGAAGCGGCTGGATGCACTGATCAATCGGCACACCGTCAGCGGCGCGCGCTACAGCGCGGCCACACAGGCCGAGATCGACACCGAGGAGTTCTAGGCCTCTTCGTCGTCGAGCACGCCGCCGCCATGCGCGGCGACCTTGTCCAGCAGCTCGATCAACATCGCCCGCTCGGCGGCGGACAGGGCGCTCTGCAGCTCGCTCTCCATGTCCGGCGCGCGCCGGGCCACGTCGGCGGCCAAAGCGGCACCGGCCTCGGTCAGTCGCACCTGCTGTGAGCGCCGGTCCACCTCGCTGCGCTCGCGGCCGATCCAGCCGCGCTCCTGCATGCGGTCCAGCAGCAGCGTCAGGTGCGGCCGCGACAAGGCCAGCGCGTCGCTGAGCTGGCTGGGCGCCAGCTCGGTGTTGGCCTGCAGTAGCATCAGCAGCGAGAACTCCACCGGCCGCAGCGCGAAAGGTTTGCCGACATGGCGGATGAACAAGGCCTGCGTGGTGATGCGGGCCTTGGCGATGCGGTAGCCGATCACCGAGTCCAGCACGCCGGTCTGCAGTTCGGTCTTCTCGCTTTTCTTGTTTTTGGGTGCCATGCCGCCATGATGCCGCAAGCGTTTTATCGCGGCGCCATGCGCAGCGCGCCGTCCAGGCGGATGACCTCGCCGTTCAGGTGACCGTTGGTGACGAAGTGCGCCGCCAATGCCGCGAACTCCTCGGGCTTGCCCAGGCGCTTGGGGAAGGGGATGGAGCCAGCCAGGTTCGCCTGCACTTCCTCGGGCAGTTCTTTCAGCAGCGGCGTGGCGAACAGGCCCGGCGCGAGGGTGCAGACGCGGATGCCGTGCTGGGCCAGGTCGCGCGCCAGCGGCAGCGTCATGCCGACGACGCCGGCCTTGGACGCCGAGTAGGCCTCCTGCCCGACCTGGCCGTCGAAGGCGGCGACCGACGCGGTGCACAGGATGGCACCGCGCTCGCCGTCTTCCCCGCCGTCCAGCCTGGCGATGCGCGCGGCGGCCAGGCGGATGACGTTGTAGGTGCCGACGAGGTTGATGCGCACGACGCGCTCGAAGTCCTCCAGCGGCGCGGGCGAGCCGTCGCGGGCGATGACGCGCTTGGCGGTGCCGATGCCGGCGATGTTCATGACGATGCGCGCCGGGCCGTGGGCGGCCTCGGCGGCATCGAGTGCGGCGGTCACCGACGCGGTGTCGGTGATGTCGCAGGCGCAGGCGATGCCGCCGATCTCGGCCGCGACGCGCTGGGCGCCGGCGGCGTTGATGTCGAACACGGCCACCTTGGCGCCCTGCTTCGCCAGCTCACGCGCCACGGCCTCGCCGAGGCCGGAGCCGCCGCCGGTGACGATGGCGGCCTGGTCTTGGATCTTCATGATGTCTCCTTGGGAGTCTTGTGGGGTCGGATCAGCCAGGGGTCGGCATCCGCGTAGATGGCCTCGACCAGCGCCGCACGGTGGCTCAACACCGCGCGCTGGTTGATCGAGTTCTTGTCGGTGATCTCGCCGTGCTCGACGGACGGCGGGTCCACCAGCACATGCAGCCGCTCGATGCGGTTGGCGCTGCCGGTGCCTTGCGCATACAGCGTGTCGGTGAGCTGCTGGAAGAAGGCGCGCACCCGGGGGTGGTGCAGCACGTCGGCCGCCGACGCCTGCGCGCCCAGGCCGCTCAGCGCGCGGCAGTCCGCCAGGCGCGGGAAGATCAGCGCGCCGAGCTGGTCGCGGTTCAGGCCCGTCAGCACCGCCTCCTGTACGTAAGGATGGCCTTGCAGCGTGATGCGCGCGCGCAGCGGGCCGACGCTGACGAAGGTGCCGGTGGAGAGCTTGAAGTCCTCGGCGATGCGGCCGTCGAACAGCAGGCCCAGCGAGAGGTCGTCGGGGTCGACGAGGCGCACGGCGTCGCCGGTGCGGTAGAAGCCGTCGTCGTCGAAGGCCGCGGCCGTCAGCGCCGGCTCGCGCCAGTAGCCCGGCATCACGTTGGGGCCGCGGAAACGCACCTCCAGCTTGCCCTGCACCGGCACCAGCTTGGTTTCCACGCCCGGGCAGGGCAGGCCGATGTGGCCCGAGCGCGCGTGCGTGCCGACGATGAAGACGCAGGACGGTGCCGTCTCGGTCATGCCCAGGCTGGTCAGCACGCGCACGCGCTCGCCGCAGGCGGCGATGGCGTGCTGGTCGAGCTTGTCCCACACGGCCTGCGACAGGCCGGCGGCGGCGAACATGATGGCCTTCACATCGCGGAAGAAGGCATCGCGCAGGCCCGTGTCCTGGTCCATCGCGTTGGCCAGCTCCTCCAGGCCCTTGGGCACGTTGAAGTAGACGGTGGGCGACACCTCCTTGAGGTTGCGCACGGTCTGCGCGAAGGCGCTGGGCGTGGGCTTGCCGTCGTCGATGTAGAGGCTGCCGCCGTTGTAGAGGGCGATGCCCAGGTTGTGGCTGCCGCCGAAGGTGTGGCTCCAGGGCAGCCAGTCCAGCAGCACCGGCGGCTCGTCGGCCAGGAAGGCCATGCACTGGCGCAGCATCTGCTGGTTCGCGCACAGCATGCGCTGCGTCGTGACGACGCCCTTGGGCGCGCTGGCGCTGCCGCTGGTGAAGAGGATCTTGGCGACGGTGTCGGGGCCGACGGCGGCGTGGGCGTACTCCAGCGCAGGGCCGGGCTCGGTGGCCAGCAGGGCCGCGAAGGGGGTGCTGGCGCGGTCCGGCAATTCACCGCGGCCCAGCACCACGGACACGTCGACCGGCACCACCGCCGAGATCGCGCGGCCGAAGCCCTCGTGCGCCGCGTAGACGACGCCCGGCGTCAGCACGCCCAGGATGTGGCGCAGCCGCGCGAAGTCGCTGGACACCAGCGCGTAGGCCACCGACACGCTGACATAGGGCACGCCCGCCCACATCGCACCCATCATCAGCGTGGCGTGCTCCAGGCTGTTGTCGGACAGGATGGCCAGCGGGCGCTCGGCCGTCACGCCGGCGTCCAGCAGCGCCTGGCCCACGGCGCGGGCGCGCGCCAGCATGACGGCGTAGCTGAGGTGCTGCCATTCACCGGCGGCATCGCGCTGGGCGATGAAGCTGCGATCAGGCGTGGCCGCGGCCCACTGCTCCAGCACATCGGTCAGGCGCGGCGGGTAGTCCTGTAACGGCTCGGTGGACGTCAGCACCTGGCTGCCGTCGGCTTGCGTCATCAGGCTCGCTTCGACGCAACCGGCCACGCGCGCGAAGCGGAACGGGGCGCTCATGACTTCACCACCTTCGCCGCCTTGCCGTCCAGGAAGGCCTGCAGACGCGCCTGCGCCTCGGGCGTGCTCGCGGCGACGGCGGACATCAGCGACTCCGTGAACAGGCCCTCGGCGGGGCTCTGCTCGGCGATGCGCGGCAGCGCGTGCATGACCGCGTAAGCCGTCATCGGCGCCGCACGGGCGGCCTTCTGCGCCAGCTCCATGCCCTTGGCCAGCACCTCGCCCTCACCCACGCGGTACTGCACGAGGCCGATGCGCTCGGCTTCGTCGGCGGCGTAGACGCGGCCGGTCAGCATCATGTCGGTCATGCGCGCGACGCCGATCAGCCGCGGGATGCGCACCGAGCCACCGCCGCCGACAAAGATGCCGCGCTGACCCTCCGGCAGCCCGAAATAGGCGCTGTCGTCGGCCACACGGATGTGGCAGGCGGCGGCCAGTTCCAGCCCGCCCCCGACGACCGCGCCATGCAGCGCCGCGACGACCGGCACGCGGCCGTACTGCAGCGCGTCGAAGGCGACATGCCAGCTGCGCGAATGCAGCACCGCGCCGCCGATGTCGCGCTGCACCAGCGCCGACAGGTCCAGCCCGGCGCAGAAGTGCGCGCCCTCGCCGCTGATCAGCACGGCGCCGACGTCGGCCGGCAGGTTGAGCAGCGCGGTGTGGATCTGCGTGATGAGGTCGTCCGAGATCGCGTTGCGCTTGGCCGGGCGGTTCAGGCGCACGTGCAGCACGGCACCGGCGCGCGTGATCTTCAGCAGGTCCAGCGTGGCCAGCAGGCCATCGGCGGCGAGTTCGGGCGGCGAGGCAAGGTCGGCAAGGTTCATTTGATTCAGCTGTTGAACTACTCAATGGGTCTGATGATCGTTCAATTTTTGAATCACTTCAAGCGATTTCTGCAAACGCAACCGAGCAACACATGTAGCCATGCCTCGACTTAATCGCCGTCGATGACTCACTTGATTGCATTGTTTAATCGTTATACGATGAAATCAAATTGCCTGGAGACATCCGATGACTGCCTACATCCCTTACGGGGCCTACTGGTCCACGCCCTTTGCGAAGTGGCAGGGCTCGCTGGCCAACCTGAACGCGTTGCAGCTGGCGGCCCTCTGCGGCAAGAACGCACTGGCGGCGCGCAGGTTCCCGACCGAGGCCATCGACCTGGGGCTGCTGGGCGTCACCAACCCGCAGGTCGGCGGCTTCTACGGCCTGCCCTACGTCACCGGGCTGATGGGCCTGGACCGCGTCGCCGGCCCGACCGTCCAGCAGGCCTGCGCCACCAGCGTGCGTGCGCTGCAGATGGCCAGCGGCGAGCTGCGCGAAGGCAGCGCGAAATGCGCGCTGCTGGTGATGACCGACCGCCAGTCCAACGGCCCGGTCGTGCAGTACCCCGATCCGACCGGCAGCGGCGGCTACGGCATCACCGAGCGGTGGGTGCTGGACAACATGGCGCGCGACCCCTATGCGAAGAACTCCATGCTGCAGACCGGCGAGAACGTGGCCGCGCGCTACGGCTTCACGACGGCCCAGCAGCACGCCGTCAAGCTGCGCCGCCATGAGCAGTACCAGATGGCGCTGGCCGATGACCGCGCCTTCCAGAAGCGCTACATGGTCGACGCGCCGCTGTCCGACAGCCGCTTCAAGAAGAGCACCGGTGCGCTGTCGACGGACGAAGGCATCTTCCCGACGACGGCCGAAGGCCTGGCCAAGCTCAAGCCCGTGCTCGAAGGCGGCACCGTCACCTTCGGCGCCCAGACCCACCCCGCCGACGGCAACGCCGGCGCCATCGTCACCACGCGCGAGTTCGCCCGCGAGGTTTCCGCAGACGCGGGCATCGAGATCGAGCTGCTGAGCTTCGGCATGCACCGCGAGGCGCCTGGCTACATGCCCGCCGCGCCCGGCCCCGCCGCGCTGGCCGCGCTGCAGCGCGCTGGCATCGCCGCAAGCGCGCTGGATGCCGTCAAGACGCACAACCCCTTCGCCGTCAACGACCTCGCGCTGGCCGCGGACCTCGGCTTCCCGTGGGAGCGCATGAACAACTACGGCAGCTCCCTCGTCTGGGGTCACCCGCAGGCGCCCACCGGCCTGCGCGGCGTCATCGAGCTGATCGAGGAGCTGGTGCTGCGCGGCGGCGGCGTGGGCCTCTTCACCGGCTGCGCGGCCGGCGACACAGGCCTTGCCACCGTGCTGCGCGTTTCCGATTCCCGCAACCGCTAACCGGTCAAACCCATGCAAGTCATCCGCCCCGCCGACGTCGGCGCACTGATCCCCGACGGCGCCACGCTCTTCCTCGGCGGCCTGGCCGTCACCAGCCTGCCCGAGGAGCTGCTCGCAGCGCTGGAGCAGCACTTCCTCGCCACCGGCCACCCGCAGCAGCTCAGCACCTGGGCCTGCGGCGCCATCGGCAACTCCGGCGCGGCGGGCATGAAGCACTTCGCCCACGCCGGCATGATCAAACGGGTCGTCGCCGGCCACTTCGGCCAGACCGGGCCCGAGATGATGAAGATGGTCTTCAACGGTGACGTCGAGGCCTACAACTTCCCGCAGGGCTCGCTGTCGCACCTGACGCGCCAGATCGCCTGCCGCTCGCCCGGCGTGCTCACCAAGGTGGGCCTGGGCACCTTCGTCGACCCGCGCCTGGAGGGCGGCAAGATGAACAGCCGCTCGACCGAAGACCTGGTGCGCCTGGTGAAGTTCGAAGGCGAGGAGTGGCTTTACTACAAGGCGCCCAGGATCGACGTCGCGCTGATCCGCGGCACGCTGGCCGACGAGCACGGCAACATCACGCTGGACAAGGAAGGCGTCATCCTCGAACAGCTCTCCATCGCCCAGGCCGCGCGCGCCAGCGGCGGCATCGTCATCTGCCAGGTGGAGCGCATCGTCAAGGCCGGCACGCTGCATCCCAAGGCCGTCAAGATCCCTGGCGTGGTGGTGGACTACGTCGTCGTGGCCGAGCCGCGCAACCACATGCAGACCATTGCCACGCAGTTCGACCCGGCGCTGTGCGGCGACATCCGCGTGCCCACCGGCAGCCTGGCCGTCATGCCGCTGGACGAGCGCAAGGTCATCGCCCGCCGCGCGGCCATGGAGCTCAAGCCCGGTGCCATCACCAACCTGGGCATCGGCATCCCGGCCGGCATCCCGTCGGTCGCCGCCGAGGAAGGCATGGCCGACGCGCTGACGCTGAGCATCGAGAGCGGCGTGACCGGCGGCATCCCGGCGCAGCTGGGCGACTTCGGCCTGGCCTACAACGCCGAGGCCATCATCGAGCAGAGCTTCCAGTTCGACTTCTACGACGGCGGCGGCCTGGACGCGAGCTTCCTGGGCCTGGCCCAGGTGGACGCGGCCGGCAACGTCAACGTCAGCAAGTTCAACGGCCGGCCCGTGGGCTGCGGCGGCTTCGTCAACATCACGCGCTCGACGAAGCGGCTGGTGTTCTGCGGCAGCTTCACGGCCGGCGGCCTGGCGCTGCAGATCGGCGACGGCCAGCTGCACATCGAGACCGAGGGGCGCTCGCGCAAGTTCATCCACCAGGTCGAGCAGATCACCTTCAACGGCCGCGACGCGGCGCAGCGGGGTCAGCAAGTCGTGTTCGTCACCGAGCGCGCCGTCTTTCATCTGCGCGAGGACGGCCTGGAGCTGACCGAAATCGCGCCGGGCATCGACCTGGAGCGCGACGTGCTCGCGCACATGGACTTCAAGCCCATCGTGCGGGATGTGAAGCGGATGGATGCCGGCCTCTTCCGCGAGAGCTGGGGCGGACTGAAGGCCGCGCTGGGCGGCTGAGCCCTCAGGCAGGCTGGGCGTCGCCGACGCGGAACACGTTCACCGCTTCGGCCAGCCGCTGCGCCTGCTCCTGAAGGCTCTCGGACGCGGCGGCGGACTGTTCCACCAGCGCGGCATTCTGCTGCGTCATGCGGTCCAGCTCGTTGACCGAATGGTCGACCTGCGAGATGCCCGAGGCCTGCTCCTGCGCGGCGTTGCTGATCTCGCCAATCATCTGCGTCACGCGGCGCACGCCCTCGACGATCTCCTGCATGGCGCCGCCGGCGTCCTGCACCAGCTTGCTGCCGCTGCTGACCTTCTCGGCCGACGCGCCGATCAGCGTCTTGATCTCCTTGGCGGCCTGCGCGCTGCGCTGAGCCAGCGTGCGCACCTCGCCCGCCACGACGGCAAAGCCGCGGCCCTGCTCGCCGGCACGTGCGGCCTCCACGGCCGCGTTCAGCGCCAGGATGTTGGTCTGGAAGGCGATGCCGTCGATGACGCTGATGATGTCGTTGATCTTGCGCGAGGCGTCGTTGATCTGGTCCATGCTCGTGACGACCTGGGCCACGATCTCGCCGCCGCGCTGTGCGGCGGCAGACGCGGTGCTGACCAGGCCATCGGCGGCACGCGCGGCCTCGGCGCTCTGGTGCACGCTGCCGTTCAGCTGCGAGACCGACGAGGCCGTCTGCTGCAGGTTGGCGGACGTCTGCTCGGTACGGGTGTTCAAGTCCATGCTGCCCGCCGCGATCTCTCGTGAGGCGACTGCGATGGAATCGGTGGCATGGCGGATGGTGCTGACCGTCTCGCCCAGGCGGCCCACCATCGCGATGACGGCCGCGTGCAGAGAGCCCGGCACCGAAGCGGCACCGCCTTCGCCGCTGAGGTCACCATCGGCCACGCGCTGCACGAAGCGCTGCAGACGGGCGGGCTCGTCGCCCAGCTCGCGCCAGACCGAGGCGAGGATGAGGCGCGAGGCCATGCCCAGCACCAGCAGCACCACCAACCCCGTGCCCAGCCCCACCCAGACATTGGTGCGCACGCCACCCAGCGCAGCCGCCTGCGCCTGGTTCACGGCCTCTGCGGCAGCCTTCTTGTGCAACTGCAGGCGCTCGCTGAAGTCGGCCAGGCCGGCCTGCATGCGCTTGACGGAGTCGCCCGCGTCCTGCTTGGTCAGCATGGCCCGCGTCGCCGCCAGGGCCGCGCCCTGGTAGGTGTCGAAGGCGCCGCCCAGGCTGCGCGCGTCGTCGGCCTTGCCGTCCAGCTGTGCCGCCTCAGCCACGGACTTGCGCACGTTGGCCACGACCTCCTCGACGTCCTTGAGCTTGCTGTCGTCACCCTCGGTGGCCGCGGACTGCAGGCTCAGGCGGAACTCCTCGGCGCCGCGGTCGATGCGAGCGACGCTTTCCATGTAGGGGTAGTCGACATCGCGCAGGTGCTCCATCTGCGCCGAGGTGTGCGAGCCCACGACGTAGCTCGCGCCCGAGCCGACGATGAAAACCAGCGCGGCGCTGATGGGCAGCATCCAGATCTTGGTTCGGAAATTCATGGGGTGGTTGCTCCTTGCCGGCTTGCACGAATGCGAATCGAGCCATCATATTTAGACAGTTTGTTCGCATCCAGGCAGCTTCTCACGCTTTGCGCGCAAATGCGAACAACGGTCGCATTTGCACCTTGTCGGTGCGTTATTGCCCAAAGCAATCCTTTGCAGCGTCATTGAAGCCAGTTTTTGACGCTGCGGATCGATCTGGTGACGGATCACACGAAAGCCGCGCCGCTGTGCGACCTGCTTCTATTTACGAACTATTGTTCGTTTTAAGATTAGTTCATCGCATCCCCAAAAAGGTTGCGCAGCGATGCAGAGCCGGGCGAATGCCTGTGCCCGGCGGCCCTCCAAACCAACCAGCTGAACCCACGATGACATCCATTCTTCGCCTCGGCGTGGCCTCCGCCCTGGCCACCGCGACCCTCGGCGCGAGCGCCACCGAATACACCTTTGGCGGCTACGGCACGCTGTCGGCCGTGCGCTCCAGCAGCGACACGACCGAGTTCCGCGCCAATTGGCGCCAGGACAAGGGCAGCCACGGCAATGTCGACTTCGGCGTGGACTCCCGCCTGGGCGTGCAGGCCACGGCCAAATTCAATGACACCTTCTCAGCCACCGGCCAGCTGCTGGCGCTGCGCCGCGACGGCAAGGACAAGGTCGACGTCGAGTGGCTGTATGCCCAGGCCCAGATCACCGACGAGCTGAGCGCCCGCGTGGGCCGCGTCGCGCTGCCCGCCTTCATGCTGTCGGACAGCCGCAATGTCGGCTACAGCCAGCACTGGGTGCGCACGCCGGCCCAGGCCTACCTCGGCTTCCCGGTCACGTCCGTCGACGGTGCGCAGGCCACGTACCGCGTGCGGCTGGGCGACGTCAACCTGACGGTGCAACCCACCTTCGGCCAGGCCAAGGCCAAGCTCTACTTCGACCTGGGCCCGCAACTCGGCATGGCCACCAACGACAGCGCCTGGAAGCGCCTGGGCAGCGTCAACGTGACGGCCGAGAAGGGCGACTGGCAGCTGCGCCTGGGCCACACGGTCACGCAGGAGTCGACCAACGTCTACGTCTCCCACCCCTTCATCCCGAGCGACCGCTTCCGCGACGCCTTCACCGGCGTGGGCGCGCAGTACGACGACGGCCGCCTGCTCGTGATGGGCGAATACATCATGCGCAAGACCTCCGGCAAGGTGTTCGACACGCGCAGCTACTACCTGACGGCCGGCTACCGGGTCGGTGACTGGATGCCCTATGCCATCCATTCCTGGCTGAAGTACACCGGCGTGGCGCTGGCCGGCCTGGGCGACGCCACCACCGACGCCGTCGGCCTGCGCTGGGACTTCAAGACCGGCATGGCGCTGAAGGCCCAGTACGAGCGCGCCAGCCAGACCGGCCAGCAGTTCCTCGTCATCGACCCCTCGGGCAAGAAGGTCGGCATCACGACCGTCGCCCTCGACTTCGTCTTCTGAAAGCACGCGCCATGCACAAGCATCTGATGGCAGGCGCCGCCCTGCTCGCCGCCTTCACGGCTGCCTCGCCGGCACTCGCCGCCGACATCGTCGTCGTCGGCCACCCGTCCGCCGCACCCATGTCCAAGGACCAGGTCGCCGACGTCTTCCTGGGCAAGAACACCGCGCTGAACCCGCTGGACCAGCCGGAGGCCGCCGGCATCCGCGCCGAGTTCTACAAGAAGGCCACCGGCCGCGACCTGTCGCAGATCAAGGCGACCTGGGCGCGCCTCGTGTTCTCGGGCAAGGCCCAGGCGCCCAAGGAAGCGGCAGACGCTGCTGCCGCCAAGAAGGCCGTGGCCGCCGACCCCAAGAGCGTCGCCTACATCGACAAGGCGGCCGTCGACGGCAGCGTCAAGGTGCTGGCCACCGTCGAGTAAGGCATCTGCCGAACACGACGTTGCCGCACGGCGCGCCCGGGTTAGGGCACGCTCGCCGTCAGGCGACCACCGGCTGACGGCGCGGCGGCGCAGGACTCCAGCCGCGCGGCCACCGCCAGCGCTGATCGCACTGCGCTTTCCAGCAGCGGCACGCCGGCTTCCGCGTACGAACCGCACCACCACACGCGGCGTTCGGGTTGCGAGTGCAACTGCTGCAGCGCGGCCAACGCCGCGGCACTGCCGGCACCCACCAGCGGGCGCTCGAAGCGGGCGTGGCCGATGACGCTGTCGTCCCGCGGTGCACGCTGCGGCATCACGGTCTGGAACAGCGGCGCGGCATGGCGCAGCCCCGGCTGCACGCGGTTGATCCAGATCGTGCTTTCGGGCTGCGCGTGTTCGGCGCAGACACGCGCGTTCACCGGTGACCAGTCGGCGCGGCGCTCGGGCATCAGCGCGGTGTCGCCGTGCATCAGCACTTGCAGCGCGCGGTAGCGGAAGGCGGCCAGCGCCGCGGTCTCGTCGGGCGCGGCGTCGGCCAGCAAAGTGAGGGCCTGGTTGGCCTGCGTGGCGAAGACGACATGGTCGAAAGCTTCCTCCCCGTCCGCGTGCTGCACCACCACCTGCGCTGCCGCGCCCGGCCCGCGTCGGACGGCCACCACGCCGGCGCTGCATTGCACGCGGGTGATGCCGGCCAGCAGCTTCGCGGCCACCGCGTCGGCGCCGTCGCGCGCACGGCGCACGCTCTGCCGCCCCACGCCGGCGGTGGCGTAGCCGGCGACCACGGCAGCGGGGTAGGCACGGGCGTCTTCGGTGCTGCAGGTGGCGATGGTAGCGATGGCCGGCAGCAGCAGACCGTCAACGAAGTCGGGTGCGATGCGCTCGGCAGCGATGAACTCGCCGATGCTGGCGCCACCCAGATCCCCGGCCGCCTGCGCCGCGCGCGCCCGGGCATGGAAGTGCAGCGCGCCCTGCACGATGCGCCAACCCCGCGCGCTGGCCACATCCTGCGGCAGCACATAGGGCAACGACCAGTCACCCAGGCGCGCGTTGCGCCAACGGAAATAGGCGCGGCCGTCGCTGCCGCAAAAGGTGGTGGCGTAGTCCACGGGCTCGGTGGCCACGCCGAGTTCGGCATAGAGGCGGGTCAGCGTCGGGTAGTAGCCGGGGTAGAAGACCCGCAGCGGCACGTCGACCCGCAGGCCCGGGGCGACGGCGTCCAGCGCCACCGAGCTGGCGATGAAGCCGGGCACCGCATGGCGCTCGAACAGCGTCACCGCGTGGCGCCGCGACAGCTGCCACGCAGCCACCAAACCGGCGATGCCGCCACCGATGACGGCGATGTTCATACCCGCAGGGTAGCCGGTGCCACCAGAAGGCGCATGGCGACCCGGCCGTTTGATTGCGGGTCCGACGGGGCTTGCCATGCAAGCTATAAAGCCTGCATGGAACTCCCTTCAGCGCGCACAAGACCATGAGCGATGTATTTCATGACCGGCAGGCTCGGGGGTGGACCAAGACCGGATGGCTGCAGGCGCATCACACCTTTTCTTTCGGCTCGTTCAACGATCCGACCCGAATGGGCTTCCGCGCGCTGCGGGTCATCAACGAGGACATCGTCGCAGGCGGCTCCGGTTTCGCGGAGCACGCCCACGACCACTTCGAGATCCTGACTTTCATGCTGTCGGGAGCGCTTGAGCACAGGGACTCGGCGGGCAATGAAGGCCGGCTTCGCGCAGGCGATGTCCAGCTCATCAGCTCCGGCACGGGGATCAAGCATTCCGAGCGCAACCCCGAGCCTCAGGACCCGACGCATCTGTTCCAGATCTGGCTGCACGGCAATGCCGACAACCTGCCGCCGCGCTACCAGTTGCTGCCGGACGGGCTGAGCACGGCGGATGGCCCGCGCCTGATTGCCGGCCCAACAGAGCAGCCTGGGGCATTGCAGTTGCGAGCGCCCGTGAGCGTATGGGGCGCTTCGGGCAAGCCAGGTGAGCACTGTCCGCACGAAGTCGACGCGGGTCGATATGGATGGCTTCAGGTGCTGGAAGGCATCGTGTCCGTCGAAGTCGACGGCGAGCCACAGCCGATGGAGTTGCGCGGAGGTGATGCGCTGCAGCTGGCGACGGTGACCCGGTTGACCGTGTCACCGCTCACCGAGGCCAAGTGGCTTTGGTTCGATCTGCTCTAGATCGAGCAGCATCTCCGCACCGGCGTGCGGACGACCTCACTTGCTCGACGGAAACGCAAACACCGCGCCCTCCCGCACCCCGGCCGACGGCCAGCGCTGCGTGATCTGCTTGCGGCGCGTGTAGAAGCGCACGGCATCAGGCCCGTAGGCGTTCAAGTCGCCGAACAGCGAGCGCTTCCAGCCACCGAAGGAGTGATACGCCACCGGCACCGGCAGCGGCACGTTGACACCCACCATGCCGACCTGGATGTGGTCGGTGAAATGCCGCGCCGTCTCGCCGTCGCGCGTGAAGATGCAGGTGCCGTTGCCGTACTCGTGCGCGTCGATCATGGCCATCGCCACCTGCAGGCTGTCGACGCGGACGATGCCCAGCACGGGGCCGAAGATCTCTTCCTCGTAGATGCGCATGCCGGGCATCACGCGGTCGAACAGGCAGGGGCCGAGGAAGTAGCCGGCCTCGTGGCCCGCCACCGTCAGGCCGCGGCCGTCGACGACCAGCTCGGCGCCCTCTTCCACGCCCTGGTCGACATAGCCGCGCACCTTCTCCAGGTGGGCCTTCGTCACCAGCGGCCCCATGTCGCAGCCGGCCTCACGGCCCGAGCCGATCTTCATGCGGGCCATCTCGGCGACGAGCTTGTCGCGCACGGCATCGGCCGTCGCATCACCCACCGCCACCACCAGCGGGATGGCCATGCAGCGCTCGCCGCAGGAGCCGAAGGCGGCGCCCATCAGCGCTGTCACGGCGTTGTCGATGTCGGCATCGGGCATCACGACGGCGTGGTTCTTCGCGCCGCCCAGGGCCTGCACGCGCTTGCCATGCTTGGTGCCGGTCGAATAGATGTACTCGGCAATGGGCGTCGAGCCGACAAAGCTGATGGCCTGCACGCGCGGGTCGGTCAGCAGCGTGTCCACGGCTTCCTTGTCGCCGTTGACGACGTTCAGCACGCCCGGCGGCAGGCCGGCGTCCTGGGCCAGTTGGGCGATGAACAGCGTGCTGCTCGGGTCGCGCTCCGAGGGCTTCAGGATGAAGGTGTTGCCACAGGCCACGGCCATGGGCCACATCCACAGCGGCACCATGGCGGGGAAGTTGAACGGCGTGATGCCCGCGCAGACGCCCAGCGACTGGAACTCCGACCAGGCATCGATGCCCGGGCCGACGTTGCGGCTGTGCTCGCCCTTCAGCAGCTCGGGCGCATAGCTGGCGTATTCGACGTTCTCGATGCCGCGCTGCAGCTCGCCCAGGCTGTCAGCCAGCACCTTGCCGTGCTCATCGGTGATGAGGCGGCAGATGGTGTCGGCATGGGCTTCGAGCAGTTCCTTGAAGCGGGTCAGCACGCGGGCGCGCTTCAGCGGCGGCGTGTTGCGCCAGGCGGGGAAGGCGGCTTGCGCGGCGGCGATGGCCCCTTCGACCGTGGCGCGGTCGGCCAGGCGGACCTGCCCGCCGACCTTGCCGGTGGCGGGATTGAAGACGTCGGCCGAGCGGCTGCCGCCGTCGACGGGCTGGCCGTTGATGAGATGGGTGATCACGGGCGTGCTCGGAAGTGGTTGTTCAGGGGGTGGCGTTGAAGCAGTCGCCCAACGCGGAGACCAGCGTGTCGATTTGCGCCTCGGTGCTGATGAAAGGCGGCGCGAGCTGAATGGTGTCGCCGCCGTAGCGCACGTAGAAGCCCTTGGCGTACATGGCCATGGCGATGTCGTACGGGCGCTTGGCCGGCTCGCCCGGCAGCGGCGCGACGGTGATGCCGGCGGCCAAGCCGTAGTTGCGGATGTCGGCGACATGCCTGGCGCCCTTGAGGCCATGGACGGCGGCCTCGAACTTGGGCGCCAGCGCCTTCACGCGCTCCAGCGCATGGTCGCTTTCCAGCAGGTCCAATGAGGCGATGCCCGCTGCGCAGGCGACCGGGTGGGCCGAGTAGGTGTAGCCGTGCGGGAACTCCAGCATGTAGTCCGGCCCGCCCTGAGCCATGAAGGCGTCGTGGATCTCCTGCTTGGCCACCACCACACCGAGGGGCTGCACGCCGTTGGTGATCTGCTTGGCGGCGTTCAGGATGTCGGGCGTCACGCCGAAGGCCTCTGCGCCCGTCCACGCGCCGGCGCGGCCGAAGCCGGTGATGACCTCGTCGAAGATCAGCAGGATGTTGTGCGCCGTGCAGATCTCGCGCAGCCGCTGCAGATAGCCCACCGGCGGAATGACGACGCCGGCCGAGCCGGAGAAGGGCTCGACGATGACGGCGGCGATGTTGCTCGCGTCGTGCAGCGCGATCAGCTGCAGCAGCTCGTCGGCCAGCGCTGCGCCCATGGGGCCTTCCTGCGGCGGCATGCCCTTGAAGAAGCTGCCGTTGGGCGGCTGGGTGTGCGGCAGGTGGTCGGCCTCGACACCCTGGCCGAAGTGCTTGCGGTTGCCCACCATGCCGCCGACCGAGATGCCCCCGAAGTTGACGCCGTGATAGCCCTTGGCGCGGCCGATCAGCCGCGTCTTGGTGGCCTGCCCCTTCACGCGCCAGTAGGCCCGCGCCATCTTCAGCGCCGTGTCGGCGGACTCCGAACCCGAGCCGGTGAAGAACACGCGGTTCAGGCCGGCGGGCATCTTCTCGACGATCTTGTTGGCCAGCTCGAAGGACAGCGGGTGGCCGAACTGGAAGGCGGGCGAATAGTCCAGCTCGCGCACCTGGCGGCTGACGGCGTCGACGATCTCCGTGCGGGCATGACCCAGGCCCGTGCACCACAGGCCCGACAGGCCGTCGAAGATCTGCCGGCCGTCGTCGGTGCGGTAGTAGGCGCCGGCGGCGCCGGTCAGGATGCGCGGGTTGGCCTTGAACTGCCGGTTGCCGGTGAAGGGCATCCAGTGGGCGTCCATCCAGCCTTCAGGGCGGTCTTTGTCTGCGGTGAGCGTCATGGCGTCTCTTGCGAGTGGTTTGCGCCGCCATCGTGCTCCTGCCGATGCTTGTAGACAATGACAACATCGCCATGTCTACTTGCCGTCAGATGAAACCAAAGACCGCGAACATTCCTGGCCAGATCGCCGACGTCGACCTGCGCCTGCTGCGCGTCTTCAAGGCCGTCGTCGAATGCGGCGGCATGGCGGCGGCGGAGCTGGAGCTCAACGTCGGCATGCCGACCATCAGCCGGCAGATCAAGGACCTGGAGGAGCGCCTGGGCCTGGTGCTGTGCCGCCGCGGCCGCGCCGGCTTTGCGCTGACGGCCGAAGGCGCCGAGCTGTACGCCGCGGCGTTGCAGCTGCTGTCCGCCACGACCGACTTCCGTGCCCGGCTCGAAGAGATCCACCACCAGATCGGCGGCGACCTGCACCTGGCGCTGTTCGAGAAGACCGTCAGCAACCCCGCCTGCCACATCGACAAGGCCCTGGCGCAGTTCCACCAGGCGGCGCCCGGCGTGAAGCTGCACATCCACGTCGGCACCATCACCGACATCGAACAGGGCGTGCTGTCGGGCCAGTTCCAGGTCGGCGTCATCCCCGAGCACCGGCGCTCGGACAGCCTGGCCTACCGGCCGCTGTTCGGCGAGCAGATGCACCTGTACGCCGGCAGCGGCCACCCTTGGTTCGCGGCCGGCCGGCACTGGACATGGGCCGACCTGCGGCGCCAAGCGCTGGCCGGCCTGGGCTATCACTCACCCAACCTCGCGCTCACGCACAAGCGCAAGCTGGAGCGGGCCGCCACGGCGTCCGACCAGGAGGGCGTGGCGACGCTGATCCTGACCGGCTGCTTCGTCGGCTTCCTGCCCGACCACTACGCCCAGCCGTTCGTCGACGCCGGTCGCCTGCAAGCCGTGTCCGTGGACGAGCTGAGCTACGACTGCAGCTTTGCCTGCATCCACCGTCGCGACCCCGCGCCCACGCGGGCGGCGTGGACGCTGCTGCAGGCGCTCGAAGCAGCGCACCCGACCCCGGGAGGCTGACGGACTCAGGCGCGGCCGAACACCTCGGCCAGGCGGCGGGCCAGGTCTTCCACCGTGCGCTCCTTGGCAAGCACGGCACGCACCCCGGCAGCATGCGCGCTGGCCTCCAGCGACTCGGCCATGGAGCCCGAGGCCAGCACCACCGGTAGACCCGGCCGGCTCGCGAGGATGTCGCGCGCCAGGTCCAGGCCATTGCACAGCGGCATGTCGAAATCGGTGACGACGGCGTCGAACACGAGCGGCTCCTCGCGCAGCAGCGCCAGCGCGCGGGCCGGGTCGCGAACGCTCGTCGCGCGGTAGCCCGCGTGCACCAGCAACTGCTCCACGACGAGCGTCATCACATCGTCGTCGTCGACGTAGAGCACATGCTCGCCCTGCCCCGGCGGCACGGCGTTCTCAGGCGCGGCGGCAGCCGGCGCGGCGTCGGTGGCCGGCAGCCACAGATGGAAGGTCGTGCCCACACCCGGTGTGCTGTCCACCTCGAGGACACCGCCGTGGCCGGCGACGATGCCGTGCACGACGGACAGCCCCAGACCCGTGCCCTTGCCGACGGCACGCGTCGTGAAGAAGGGCTCGAAAATGCGCGCGGTGGTGTCGGGGGCCATGCCGACGCCGGTGTCCTGCACCCACGCGTGAACCCAGCCTGCAGGCCCGGCGCCGGTATGCGCCTGGGGCGGCATCCGGTCCGTGCCGACCGTCACCGTGCCCACCCCTTCGGGCAACGCGTGCCAGGCGTTGGTGCAGAGGTTCATCAGCACCTGGTGCATCTGCACGGGGTCGACGAGGGCGACCACCGGGGAGCCGCTGCGCACCGCCAACAGCCGCGTGCCGGCGGGTCGGCTGGCCTGCAGCAGGCCGAGCGTTTCGGCCACCAACGCGTCGAGGTCGGTCGGCTCCGGCGTGCGCTCCGTGCGGCGGGCGAAGGTGAGGATCTGCTGCACCAACGCCCGGCCGCGCCGGCCCGCCCGTTCGATCTCGGCGACGAGCCGCGCGCGCCCCTCCATCGACCCGGCGCGCAAGGCCAGCGCCGCATTGCCGAGGATGCCGCCCAACAGGTTGTTGAAGTCGTGCGCGATGCCGCCGGCCAGCACGCCGAGCGATTCCATCTTCTGCGACTGCAGCAGTTGGGCTTCGAGTGATCGCCGCGTGCGCTCGGCGAGGTGGATCTCCGTGACGTCCCGCCCTGTGCCGCGGTAGCCAAGAAAGGTGCCGTCGCGGTCATGGCGGGGCTCGCCGCTGATGCGATCCACGTGCCAGACGCCGTCACGCGAGGTGAAGGCGATGTCCAGATCGCGGAAGCGCTCATGCCGGGCGATCGTCTCGCGGTGGGCCCTCAGCCAGTCGGCATTGGCTTCCTCCGGCGGAACGGCGTCCCAGGGGCGGTGCCCAAGCGCGCTCGTCGTGTCCAGCGAAGCCATGCGCTCCGGGTTGCCGGCGATTTCGGTCAAGCGATGGTCTTCGTCGGTTTCCCAGTAGTAATCCCAGGACAGGCCCGTGATGGCCCGAAAGCGCGCCTCCTGCCGCGAGTCCGCCTCCGCATCGGGTGCTTCAGGTGGCGGCGACGGAGACCCTGACGAAGACATGGCGCACTGACCTGGCTGGGTTGCAGTCGATTGTCTCCGTGCGCCGGGCGTTTGTCTGCGATCAGGATTCGGCGTCCGGCGGGCCGTCGCCCTCCAGGTTCTCGCGCAACTTGGCCAGCAGGGCTAGCAGTTGCCGGCACTCCGCCTCGTCCAGCCCGCTCACGGCCTGCGCCGACACCCGCTGCGCCTGCTTTCGCACCTGCTGCTGCAAGGCCTTGCCTGAGGCGCTGACCTGCAGGCGCACGCTGCGCTTGTCGGCCGCATCGGCGCCGGCCTCCAGCAGGCCACGCTCGCGCAGGCCCGCGATCAACCGCGCCACCTGGCCCTTGTCGCGCCCGGAGTGCTGCACCAGCTCGCTCTGCGTCGCCCCCGGCCGCGAGGCGAAGAAGCCCAGCGTCTTGGCTTCCATGTGGCTCAGGTCATGCGCGGCTTCCTTCAAGGCCTGGAACTGCAGCGAGCGGAACAGGTGCATGACCGTGTGGACGCTCTCCACGACCTCTTCGGGCAGGTCGGATTTATTGTTGACAATATCAACTTGTTTGCGCATGATGGATGACATTATCAACCAACGTCCCTGCCGCATGTCCGATCCCACCACCTCTCCCGTCCGCCGCATCCAGCGCGTCCGCCACGAGCTGCTGCGCCGGGAACTCGACGTCACGCGCGTCGAACAGGTCAGTCCGAACTTCGTCGCCATCACGCTGCACGGCGATTCCCTCGCCAGCTTTCGCTCAGACTCCTTCGACGACCACGTGAAGCTGTTCTTCGACGAGACCGCCGCCGAGCCGGCGCGCCGCGACTACACGCCGCGCGCTTTTGACCGCGAGCGCCGCGAACTGACGATCGAGTTCGCCATGCACGGCGCCGGCGCCGCCTCGGACTGGGCCAGCCAAGCCGCGGTCGGGCAGCGCCTGGCGGTCGGCGGCCCGCGCGGCTCCATGATCATCCCGGCCGACTACGACTGGCACTTGCTGATCGGCGACGCTTCGGCGCTGCCCGCCGTGCACCGCCGCCTGGAAGAACTGCCTGCCGACGCACGCGCGCTGGTCGTGCTGCACGTCAGCGACCCGGCCGACCGCAGGCCACTCACCACGGCCGCTCAGCTGGACCTGCACTGGGCGGACAGCACCGAAACGCTGCTGTCCACCGTCGCGGCGCTGGCGTTGCCCGAGGGCGACGGCTTCGCCTGGGCCGCCGGCGAGTCTGCCGTCATGGCTCAGGTGAGGGCCTTGCTGGTCGGTAAGGGCTTGACCAAGGAGTCGCTGAAGGTGGCGGCGTATTGGAAGGCCGGCGCCACGGCCTTCCACGAGACGCTGGAGGCTTGACCAGGCCGGCGCCGTCAGAAGCTGTGCCTGACGCCGAATGCAAGGCCCGTCTGGCCATTGCCCGCGGCCGGGCCGTTGCCGGCGGCGGCGTTGGAGACCCCCAAGGCCAGCGTGCCGTCGTTGTCGATACGGCCGGCCGTGGCGTAGACGGCCGTGCGCTTGGACAGCGTGTAGACGCCGCGCAGCGCAAACAGCGTGGCCTGGTTGGCGGTGTTGCGGTAGTCGAGCTTGAAGACCTCGCCGTCCAGCGAGAACGCGGGCGTGACGGCGTATGACGCACCCGCGTACCAGAGCTGGCTCTTGGGCGTCGTGGCACTGGCTTCGTTCCTGCGGTCGATGACGCCGGCGCCGAGCTTGACCTGGCCGAACTTGACCCAGCCGGCCACGGTGGAGCGGCGGTCGGTCAGCGCGCCGCTGGTCAGGCCGGCAAAGGCGCCGGCACCGCCGCGGATCTCGTCGACCGCCGCCGACACGCCCCAGGCCGGCGTGTCGTACTTGGCCAGCACCGACCACTGGCGGCAGGCCTGGGTGTCGGTGCTGCTCTCACCGGCGCAGTTGGTGCCCGAGGGGCTGGGGCCGGCGTTCACGGCGTCACGCCCGAAGCTGTAGGTGGCACCGACCGTGAAGCCGCTGAACGTGCCGCGGTAGGCGATCGCGTTGTCCACGCGCGAGTTGGGCAGATAGCTGTCCAGCGAGCCGGAGCCGAACATGGCCGGGCCCAGGATGTCGGCATCCAGCTGCGACCAGAACAGCATCGAGTACTGGCGGCCCAGCGAGACCGTGCCCCAGCCGCCCTGCAGGCCGACGAAGACCTGGCGGCCCCACGCGCGGCCGCCCTGGTTCAGCGTGCCGCTGTCGACGCCCAGGCCCTGCTCCAGCGTGAAGACGGCCTTGAGACCATCGCCCAGGTCCTCGGTGCCTCGAAAGCCCAGGCGCGACGGCGAGATGCCCCCGGTCAGGCCGGGCATGCGCGTGAGGTTGGCGCCGCCGGCACCGACGTTGCTGAGGTGCTCCACCGACGCATCCAGGATGCCGTAGATGGTGACGTTGGTCTGGGCGTGGGCGGCAGAGGCCAGCGCCAGCAGCGCAAGTGCGTAGGTCTTCTTGATCATGCGAATGTCTCCTCGTTGATGTGATGGGGGATCAGGTCTTGGCCGGGTTCCAGTCCAGCTCACCGGCCTGCTTGCCGGCGACCGAATAGAGGGCCTGGGTGTTGCGCGTGCGCTGGAAGTCCTGCAGCGTCTCGCCGCGCATGGCGGCGTAGATGTGAAGGTTGGACACGCCGATCACGGCGCCCAGCTTCTCCAGCATGAAGAAGATGACGCCGTGGTGGATCAGGCCGCGCCAGTCGCGGCGGCGCACGAGATCGCGTTCGACCTCGGGCAGTTGGGCAGCCTCGAAAGCCGCTTCTTCGTCCGCCAGGAAGGCCGCGCGCACGTCGGGCATGACGAGGCCGTGCAGGAAGCGGTTCAGCCGGTAGGCCTTGACGCTGCGTGCCAGCGTGAAGGGGTGGGTGCCCGGCAGGTTCTCGATGCCACTGAGTTGCTCGGCCATGCGGGCGCGGTGGCGCTGCAGCACGGCGGGCGGCAGCGCCTGCTCGACGGGCTCGTAGATGGCTGTCGCGATGCCGGTCATGGACGGCAGGTAATAGTCGCGGTGCAGGCAGGTGACCTGCGACGCGAGCGCGCCGCGCATGACCAGCCACATGATGACCTCCGAGCCCTCGAAGCCGCCGAGCGCGGCGTACTCGGCATGCGTCATGTCGGCCAGCGCCTCGGGGTCGCGCTCGAACAGGTCGAGAAAGCGCGCGTCCCACTCGGTGTTGTTGAAGCCGGCGCGCTCGCCATGCACCTGGTGCGACAGGCCGCCGGTAGCGACGATGGCGACCTTGAGATCTTCTGGATAGCTTTCGATGGCGCGGCGCAGCGCCTGGCCGAGCTTGTAGCAACGCCGCGCACTCGGGATGGGGAACTGCAGCACGCCCATCTGCAGCGGCACGAGCTGCACGGGCCAGGCTGGCTCGTGCGGGCACATGACGGACAAGGGCGAGAAGCAGCCATGGTCCAGCCCGCGGTCCTGGAAGAAGGATAGGTCGAACTCGTCGGTCATCAGCGACTGGCCGATGTGGGCAGCAAATGCCGGATGACCTTCGACAGCAGGCAGGTCGCGCGCGCCGCCACCTTCGTCCGCCACGGCCCAGCGCTCGCCCACGCCGAGGGAGAAGGCCGAGTAGTGGTCGAAGAAGAAGGACGTGACGTGGTCGTTGTAGATCAGCAGCAGCACGTCGGGCTTGCGGTCGGCGATCCACTGCTGCACCGGTGCGAAGGCCCCGAAGATGGGGGCCCAGGCCGGGTCGTCCTGCTTGTCGCGGTCGAAGGCGAAGCCGATGGTCGGCGTGTGGGAAGCGGCGATGCCGCCGATGATCTGGGCCATGGTGTGTACCGCTGGCAGCGGGCGCCGAGCCCGCCGCCGTCCGTGGTTGCTTAGGGGTTGGCGTCCAACTTCGCCTTGATCCAGGCGAAGGCTTCCTGCACGTCGTAGTTGCCGCTGTGCGGCACGAGGTAGGGGAACTTGAAGTTCACGTCCTTGACCGACGTGTCGTTCTTGATCGCGAAATACAGCAGCGTCTGCATGGAGAACGCCGTGTCGCGGTCCACCATGCCGTGGCGCACATACCAGTAGGGCGCGCTGTCGGCCGCGGTGCCCAGGTAGGCCAGCGGGTTGATGAGCTTGATCTGCGTGGCCAGCGTGTTGGCGCTCAGCGCCGTGTATTGCGCAAAGCTCAACCCGGTGTCATCGGTGCCCGAGCTGTCGCCGGTGGCGGCGTTGTTGTTCCAGCTCCACTCGGTGAAGTTGGCATAGCGCGCGGTCGCCGAGCCGAACAGGTTGGTCTCGCCGCTGATGTTCCAGGCGCCCGTGGACGCGTTCTTATTGCCGGTGACGCCGACCGCGTCGAACGCCACGACGGTCTTGAGCGCCTGGTTGGTGGCGACGTACTTGACGAACTTGGCGTAGTCGATGCCGGTGACGGTGGCGCTGGTGCCCGTGCCGCCGAGCGTGAGCCAGTCGTTGGCGAGCGTCGCGCGCGTCGTCACGAAGTTGCCGCCCAGCTGCGGCACCGCCGTGCCCTTGGCAATCTGGTGTTCCACCTCGGCCTTGACGAAGGCCTGGGTGGCGTCGCGCAGGCCTTGCGCGGTCAGCGCGGCGCCGGCATCGTTCTTCAGGTTGAGGCCCGTCACGTAAGCGGCGAACTTGGCGGCGATGGCGGTCGACGCCGCCGGCTGCAGGCCGGCCGTGTAGGCCACGCCACCGAGCGCGCCGGTGTTGCTGTCGCTGCGAACGGCGCTGTACTCGTACTCGTAGCCGGCGTCGGCGTTGCCGAGGTTGTTGATGGGGCAGTAGGCGACGGCCGCGAACACGTCGTCCTTGATCGTGCTGGCAAGGCTGGCACCCGAGCCCTTGAGGCCGGCGGCGCCCACTTCGTCGAGGTAGGGCAGGTAGTCGGCGCTGTTGCCGCTGGCCGCCACGGCCGAGGTCAGGCCGCCGCCGCCGCTAGTGCCGCTGACGACGATGCGATCGGCCGAGCCGGGCATCAGCGCGTCGTTCAGGCGCAGGTAGCGGATGGCCGCCTTCGCGTCCACGACCGGCGCAGGCGCTTTGCCGGTGAAGCGGCCGTCCTCGGCCACCGCACCGCCGCGGCTGCGAGTGCCGACATCGACGAACACATAGCCGGCCTTCAGCGCCGCGCCGACGTTGTCGGTGTCACTGGTGCTGACGAAGGCCTTGCCTTCGGTGATCGACGTCGCCACGGGGCTGGCCCACCAGCCGGCGTTGTTGACGAGGAAGTACAGCGCCGTCTTCTGGTCGGAGACCTTGTCCTCCGGCACCGAGACGATCATGGTCTGGTAGGCGTAGGGGTCAGCCAGCGTCGTCGTGCCGAAGCCGCCCAGCGTGAACTGGGTCAGCAGCATCTTGACGGGCTTGGCGACATAGACGATGCGGTACTGGCGCAGCTTCACGGCCACGCCGTCGACGGTGACATTGACCGTCGTGTACTTGGCCGCGTCGAACTTGAGCGCGGCGTCTTCGGCGTCGACAACGGCCGGCGCGGGTTCGGCGGCGACAGGATCCGGGTTGCTGCCGCCGCAGGCGGCGGGCAGCACGGCGGCGCAGGCGATGGCGACGCGCAGTGCCAGCGGGTGGCGCTTGAAGGGTTTGATCATGGGTTTGTCTCCGGGCCTCGGGTCGGGCATCGCGGGTGGTTGGGTGAGTTAGCGGGCCGCCACGTGCTTGGCGATCAGCGCCTTGGCGTCGTCGAGCAACTTGGCGCCGGACAGGCCCTTGGCGTCCATGTCCTTGACCCAGTCGGCGGCCAGCTTGTTGCCGAGCTGCTTCCAGGCGGCGAGCTCGCTCGCCGGGATCACGTTAACGGAGGCCGCGGACACGAGCTTCTTGCCCTCGTGGTCAGCCTGCAGGAAGGCCTTGCCGATCTGGCCGGACAGCGCCTGGCCACTGTTGTTGTCGATGACTTTCTTCAGGTCGGCCGGCAGGGACTCGTACTTGGCCTTGTTCATCGCGAAGATGAAGGTCGACGTGTAGAAGGCCGGCTCGGCCGGGTCGGTCTCGCTGTGGAACTTGGCCAGCTCCTGCAGCTTGACCGAGGGCACGACCTCATACGGCACGACGGCGCCGTCGATGACACCCTTGGACAGCGCGTCACCCACCTGTGGCACCGGCATGCTGACCGGCGTCGCGCCCAGCATGGCGATGAACTTGTTGGTCATGCGCGTGGGCGCACGCAGCTTCAGGCCGCGCAGGTCGGCCGCGATCTTCACGGGCTTGCTGGCCATGTGGAAGACACCATCGCCATGCACGTGGAAGGCTAGCGGCTTGACGTCCTTGAACTCGGCCTGGGCGTGCAGTTGCACGTAGTCCCACAGTGCCTTGCTGGTGGCCTCGGGGCTCTGCATCATGAAGGGCAGCTCGAAGGCCTCGATGCTCGGGAAGCGGCCGGCGGTGTAGCCGGGCAGCGTCCAGACCACGTCGGCCACGCCGTCGCGCACCTGGTCGTAGAGCTGCGGCGGCGTGCCGCCGAGCTGCATGGAGGGGTACGGCTGGCACTTCATGCGCTGCGCAGACTCCTTGGCGATCTTGTCGCACCAGGGCTGGATGAACAGCGTGTTCGCGAACGAGGTCGGCGGCAGGAAGAAGGCCAGCTTCAGCGTGACCTCCTGGGCTTGCGCCGGCACGGGCAATGCGGCGGCTGCAACCAGGCCGCATGCGGCCAGGAAGTTGAATTTCATGGATGTCTCCTGGGGTTGTTCTAGGTCAGCAGATGCACGAGCCAGAGGGCCGTGGCGGGGAAGGCGATCAGCAGCGACAGGCGCAGGCCGTCGGTGATGAGGAAGGGCACGACGCCTTTGTAGGTCTCGACCATGGGCACGTCACGCGCCAGGCCGTTCATGATGTAGACGTTCAGCCCAACGGGCGGAAAGATCATGCCGATCTCGCACACGGTCAGGATCAGGATGCCGAACCACAGTGCCTTGTCCGCCACGCCCAGGCCGAAGAAGTCCATGCCCATGATGACGGGGAAGAGCGTCGGCACGGTGAGCAGGATCATGCTCATCTCGTCCATCACGCAGCCGAGCAGGATGTAGAACACCATCACGCCGGCCATCACGAGCAGCGGCGAGATCTGCAGATGGCCCACGAGGTCGGCGAGCTGCGCGGGCAACTGCGACAGGGCCAGCGCCGCGTTGATCATGTCGGCGCCGATGAAGATCAAAAAGATCATGCCGCTGGTCTGGGCCGTGGTGCGCACCGCGGCGACGAACTTGCGAGCATCCATCTCACGGCGCAGCAGCGTGATGGCACAGGTCATCACGTTGCCGATGGCCGCGCCTTCCGTCGCCGTGAACAGGCCGCCGTAGATGCCACCGAAGACGACCGCGAAGATCGCGACGATGGGCCAGACCTTGAGCGCGGTGCCAACCACCTCGGCGCGCGAGGCGGCCTGGGCAGCGGGTGCGTCCTGCGGGTTGATGCGCACCATGACGGCGATGGCCGCGATGTAGCCCAGCGCCGCGATCAGCGCCGGCACGTAAGCCGCCAGGAACATCTTGGTGATGTTCTGCTCGGTCAGGATGGCGTAGACCATCAGCGTGACCGACGGCGGCAACAGCACGCCCATGGTCCCGCCCGTCGCCAGCGCGGCGGTGGCGAGCCTGCCCGAGTAGCCGATGCGGCGCATCTGCGGGTAGGCGACCTGGGCGATGGTGGCGGTGGTGGCGACCGTGGAGCCCGAGATCGAGCCGAAGGCCGCGCAGGCCAGCACGCCGGCCATGGCCATGCCGCCACGGAAGCGCCCCAGCAGCGCGTTGGCAAAGTCGAACAGCGCCTTGGACAGCCCACCCTGCACGGCCACCGAGCCCATCAGCATGAAGAGCGGGATGACCGACAAGTCGTAGACCGACACGCGGCCATAGACGGCGCCCTTGAGATGAGCCAGCAGCGGGTCGTACCCCGACAGGAAGATGTAGCCGACGGCGCCGGGCACGAACATCGCGATGGCGATGGGCACGCGCACGGCCATCAACACCAGCATGGCGCCGAACATCGACAGGCCGATGGACATCGTGCTCATGCAAGCACCTCGCCGCGCAGCACCTGCGCCGACTGCACGGCGCCAATGACGACGCACAGCGCGAGGCCCGGCAGCATCAGCACATACGGCATCCACAGCGGCAGGTCCATCAGCATGGAGCGTTCCTGCGACGCGTACATCGACACACCGCCGGCCGCGACACGCCAGGTGACGAGGGCCAGCACGACCGTGTAGAGCGCCGTGCCGAAGGCGTCCATCAGCCGCTGCGCCGAAGCGCTCGCGCCGGTGGTGAAGAAGTCCACGATGATGTTGGCGCGGCGGAACTGGGTGTACGGCAGGAAGCTCGCGACGACGACGGCGCCGCCCAGCTGCACCAGCTCGACGTCACCGAGGATGGGATGCGAGAAGAAGGCCCGCCCGATGACGCTGCAGGTCGTCATCAGCGCGACGGCGCTGAGCACCAGGGCACCGATGGCGGCGCTCGCGTCGCAAAGCCGTTCCAAGCGGCGCATCAAAGGCTGCGCGCCGGGGTCATGTAAATCCAACGAAGTCTCCTCGCGTGCCGCTGCGATGGCGGCGATCTCTCTGGTTTGACTTGATCCAGATCAAGTTGCGGCGCAGTCTAGGAATCGGGCCTTGCCGCCAGAAGATGCTGCGCAAGCGGTCGCGATAACCGCTGGTTATCATCAATTCATGAAGCTGACCAACTTGCGTGCGCTGGTGGCCGCCATCGAACAGGGCAGCCTGCGCGCCGCGGCGCGGCAGATCGGCGTGTCGCAACCGGCGCTGACGAAGATGATTCGCGAGCTGGAGCGCGAGCTGGCCACCACCTTGCTGCTGCGCTCGACAACGGGCGTTCTGGCCACTGCACAGGGCATGGTCCTCTATGAACGGGCCATCGCCGCCGACCGCGAGCTGACGCAGGCGGTGGACCAGATCCAGCAGCTGGGCGGTCGCATGACGGGCACGCTGTCCATCGGTGCCGTGCCGCTGGCGGTCATGCTGCTGGTGCCCGAAACGCTGCGCACTTTCGGCCGCGAGTTCCCCGACATCCAGCTGCGCATCAGCGAAGAGCTTTACATCGCGCAACTGACGCGCCTGCGCAAAGGCGAGGTCGACATCGCCCTCGGACCGCTGCCCGAGCACCTGCCGGCAGGCGAGTTCGTCGTCGAGACGCTGATGCCCATCGACATGGTCATCGTCGTGCGCAAGGGCAACCCGCTGGCGCGCGCGCGCCGGCTGGCCGACCTGGCGCAGGCGCCCTGGGTCTACACCGGCGCCACGGCCGACGCGGGCTACGCGAAGACGCTGTACGAAAGCCACGGCATGAAGCCGCCGCCGGCCGGCGCCATCGTCAACTCGACGCTGGGACTGCTGTCCATCGTCGCCAGCGGCAACTGCGCGGGCCTGTTGCCGCGCCAGATTGCGACGCACCCGTTCGCCAGTCAGCATCTGGAGATCGTGCCCGTGGAAGAAGGTGCCCTGGCACTGACGCTGGTGGCGCTGGCGCGCGCAGACACGGCCATCAAGCCCAGCGTGCGCCACTTCCTGGCCCACTTGCACCGCGCCGCCCATCACCTGACGGGCACGGCCGGCTGACGTTCAGGCGGGGCGCATCAGCTTCATCAACAGCGCGGCGCTGCGCTGCAGCAGCGGCGTGGCACGCTTCTGCGCCGGCGTCACCAGGCACAGCGTGGCGCTGATCTCGCTGCCGGCGAAGGGTGTGATCGCGAGCCGCTCCGGCTGCTCGGCCGCGCGGATCGCCTCTTCGCCCAAGGCCGCGTGGCCGATGCCGGCCGCCACCAGGTCCAGGATGGCCGGCACGCTGGAGACCTCCCACACGACGTTGAGCTGCACGCCGGCCATCGCCGCGGATGACTCCATCAGGCTGCGGAAGATGTGGCCGCGCTGCGGCATCACCAGCGGGTAGCGCGCCAGCTGGCGCAGGCTGATCGGCCGCGGCGGCGCCTCGCCGGCCGGGCTGACCAGGCACAGCTTCTCCTGGCGCAGCGGCAGGATCTCCAGCGACGGCAGCGGCTCGGGGCTGTAGATCAGCGCGAGGTCGGTGCGGCCCGTCAGCAGCCATTCGGTCAGGTGCGTGGAGAAGCCCTCCATGATGGCCAGCCGCGCCTGCGGCAGCTCGGCCTGGAAGGCCTGGATCAGCGCCAGCGTGTGCAGCCGCGCCAGCGTGGGTGGCATCGCGATGCTGATGTGGCCCACCGGCTCGTTGCGCTGAGCCAGCAGGTCTTCCTTGGCCTGGCTGACCAGATGCAGGATGTCCTGGCAATGCTGCAGCAGGCGCCGGCCGGCGTCGGTCAGCTGCACGCCACGGCCGTTGCGCAGCAGCAGCGTCTCGTGCAGCTCCACCTCCAGCGCGCGCACCTGCCGGCTCAGCGCCGGCTGAGCCACGCCCAGCACCAGCGCCGCCTTGCTGAAGCTGCCGTGCTCGGCCACATGGACAAAGGTCTCCAGCTGGTTCAGGTTCATGCCCGTCATCATCGCAGCGGCCATGCCGGGAAGGAATAGCAGCTAGCGCCGCCCAGAACTTGTTGGACTAGCGCCGACTCACAAGAATGCGAGCAGCCGCTACTGCCCCTGCCCATGCCCCACGCCGCCATCGCATTGCTGTCCTCCATGGCCACCAAGCCACTGCTGCTCGCACTGACGCAGGCCTATGAGCGCGCGCACGGCGTGACCGTGCGACTGGAGTCCGTCGGCGGCGTCGATGCCGCCAAGCGCGTGCAGGCCGGCGAGGTGTTCGACGTCATCGTGCTGGCCGACGACGCGTTGGCGGCGCTGGCCGCGCAAGGCCTGGCGCGGTCGCCTCGCGCGCTGGCGGACTCGCGCGTGGCGGTGGCCGTGCGCGCTGGCGCGCAGCGGCCGGACATCGCGTCCGAAGACGCCTTGCGCCGCAGCCTGCTGGCCGCGCGCAGCATCGGCTATTCCACCGGCCCCAGCGGCCGCGCGCTGCTGCAGATCTTCGAACGCTGGGGCCTGGCTGACACGCTGCAGGCCCGCCTCGTGCAGGCAAGCCCCGGCGTGCCCGTGGGCCGGCTGGTGGCCGACGGCGACGCCGAGATCGGCTTCCAGCAGCTCACCGAACTGCAAGGCCTGGCCGGCATCACGCTGCTGGGCGGCCTGCCGCCCGCGCTGGACATCGTCACGACCTTCACCGGCGCGGTCGGCGCACACAGCACGCAAGCCGACGCCGCGCAGGCCTTGCTGGCGTTCATGGCCAGCGACGCCACGGCGGCACTGAAACGCGCCCATGGCATGGACGCCCCGAATCATTCCTCCCGAGACAAACCCCAACCATGATCATTGACGTTCACGGCCACTACACGACGGCGCCGGCGGCCCTGGGCGCCTGGCGCGACCTGCAGATCGCCGGCCTGAAGGATCCGAGCCGGGCACCCTCGCCTGCCGACTTGAAGATCAGCGACGACGAGTTGCGCGAGTCCATCGAGACCAACCAGCTCAAGCTGATGAAGCAGCGCGGCTCGGACCTGACCATCTTCAGCCCGCGTGCCAGCTTCATGGCCCACCACATCGGCGACTTCCAGACGTCAAGCACCTGGGCCGCGATCTGCAACGAGCTCTGCCACCGCGTCGCGCAGTTCTTCCCCGACCACTTCGTGCCGGCGGCGATGCTGCCGCAGTCGCCCGGCGTGGACCCGGCGACCTGCATCCCCGAACTGGTCAAGTGCGTGGAGCAGTTCGGCAACGTCGGCATCAACCTGAACCCCGACCCGTCCGGCGGCCACTGGACGTCGCCGCCGCTGTCGGACCGGCACTGGTATCCCATCTACGAAAAGATGGTCGAGTACGACATCCCGGCCATGATCCATGTGTCGACCAGTTGCAATGCCTGCTTCCACACGACCGGCGCCCACTACCTGAACGCCGACACGACAGCCTTCATGCAGTGCCTGACCAGCGACCTGTTCAAGGACTTCCCGACGCTGAAGTTCCTGATCCCGCACGGCGGCGGCGCCGTCCCCTACCACTGGGGGCGCTTCCGCGGCCTGGCGCAGGAGCTGAAGAAGCCGCTGCTGAGCGAACACCTGCTGAACAACATCTTCTTCGACACCTGCGTGTACCACCAGCCCGGCATCGACCTGCTGACCAAGGTGATTCCGGTGAAGAACATCCTGTTCGCGTCCGAGATGATCGGTGCCGTGCGCGGCATCGACCCCGAGACCGGCCACTACTACGACGACACCAAGCGCTACGTCCAGGCGACGGCCAACCTCAGCGACGCGGACCGCCACGCGGTCTACGAGGGCAATGCCCGCCGCGTGTTCCCGCGCCTGGATGCGCAACTGAAGTCAAAGGGACTTTGACCATGTACGAACTCGGCGTCGTCTACCGCAACATCCAGCGCGCCGAGCGCGCTGCCGCCGATGGCCTGGCCCGTTATGGCTCGGCCACCGTGCACGAGGCCATGGGCCGCGTGGGCCTGCTCAAACCCTATATGCGGCCCATCTACGCCGGCGCCCAGGTGTCGGGCACGGCGGTCACCGTCCTGCTGCACCCGGGCGACAACTGGATGATGCATGTCGCCGCCGAGCAGATCCAACCCGGCGACATCGTCGTCGCGGCGCTGACGGCCGAGTGCAGCGACGGCTACTTCGGCGACCTGCTGGCCACATCCTTCCAGGCCCGTGGCGCGCGGGCGCTGGTCATCGATGCCGGCGTGCGCGACGTGAAGACGCTGGCCGAGATGGGCTTCCCCGTCTGGAGCCGCTACATCTCTTCCAAGGGCACGATCAAGGCGACGCTGGGCTCGGTCAACATCGCTGTCGTCTGCGCCGGCATGTGGGTCACGCCGGGCGACGTCATCGTGGCAGACGATGATGGCGTCGTCTGCGTGCCGGCCGTGCGCGCTGCGCAGACACTGGAAGCCGCCGCTGCCCGCGAGGCACTCGAAGGCGCCAAGCGAGAACAGCTCGCGTCTGGCGTGCTCGGGCTGGACATGTACAAGATGCGCGAGCCTCTGGCCAAGGCGGGGCTGCGCTACATCGACTGAATCACGACCTCAAACACAACGAGTGGAGACGACGATGGTGAAGACAAAGATGCTGCGCCGCCAACTGCTGCTGGGGCTGGCCGCGGCCGTGCTGGCCGCCCCGGCCCTGGCCACGGACTTCCCGACCAAGCCGGTGCGCATCCTGACGCCCTTCCCCGCCGGCTCCGGCCCCGAGGCCGTGCTGCGCGTGTTGGCCGAGAAGCTGCAGCGCCGCTGGGGCAAGCCGGTCATCGTCGAGAACCGGCCGGGGGCCAACGGCTTCATCGCCATCGACGCCTTCAAGCGCGGCGCCACCGACGGCACCGACCTGATCCAGCTGGACAACGTCCACCTCGTCGCCTACCCGCACCTGTTCAAGAAACTGCCTTATGACCCGGTGCACGACTTCGAGCCCGTGGCGCCGCTGTTCCGCACCTACTTCTTCGTCGCGGTTGCGGCCAACAGCCCCTACAAGACCGTCGGCGACATCCTGGCCGACGCCAAGGCTCACCCCGGCGAGCTGAACTACGGCTCCTGGTCGGTCGGCAACCCGGTGCACCTGGGCTCGGCGCTGCTGGAGGCGATGAGTGGCACGCAGATGCAGCACGTCGTCTACAAAGAGACCTCGCTGCTCTACACCGGCGTGGCCACGGGCGAGTTGCGCTGGGCGCTGGGCTCGCTGGCCACGGCCGGCGCGCTGTACCGCTCCGGCAAGCTGCGCTTCATCGCCGTGACCGCGCCGCAGCGGCACAGCGCCTTCCCCGACCTGCCGACCGTGGCCGAGTCGCGCGGCCCAGCCGGCTACGAGGTGACTGGCTGGACCACCATCGCCGCGCCCAAGGGCCTGCCCAAGGACGTGGCCGACAAGATCAACCAGGACATCGCCGCCTCGCTGGCCGAGCCGGACATCAAGGAGCGCTACGCGGCCTTCGGCTATGAGCCCTTCCCCGTGACGCGCGAGCAGTTCACCGCCTTCATCGCGGCGGAGTCGGCCAAGTACGCCGACGTCATCAAGCGCGCCAAGGTCGCGCTGGACTGAGGGGCGCCGCCCGCGACCGCAGGGGCTACGACAGCCCCGAGGTCCGCAGCAGCCACCAGACCGAGGCGGCCAGCGCCAGCGACAGCAGCAGCAGCGGCCAGCGTGGCCGCTCAGCGGAGGCCAGCGCGTCGCCCGGCTGGCCCGGCTTGCGGCCCACCCACATGGCGCGCAGCAGTGGCTGGCGCCGCACTAGCACATAGGCGGCGATGGCCAGCGTGTGCAGGCCCAGCCAGGCATACAGCAGCTTGGCCGCGAGTTTGTGCCAGCCGGTGAGCTGCAGGCTGGTGTCCTCGGACACCCAGTCCGACCACGGCCCCGCGAAGCCGATCTCGTCGTTGCCCATCAGGCCGGTCAGCACCTGCGCCACCAGCAGCGTCAGCACGGCGAGCACCGATAGCGCCCCCAGCGGGTTGTGGCCCAGCCCCTGCCAGCGCCCGCGCAGGTAGGCCAGCACGCGCGCGGGCGAGGGCCAGAACTGCGCGAAGCGCGCATAGCGCGTGCCCCACAAGCCCCAGGCGAGGCGGAACACCAGCAGAGCCGCGATGGCCTGGCCCGCGCGCGCATGCCAGGTCATCCACGCGCCGCCGGCCAGGCCGGTGGCGATGGCGCTGGACACGAGCAGCACCAGGGCCCAGTGGAAGACCCGCAGCGGCAGGTCCCAGACGACGACGTCGGCCGCCGCCGCCGGGCGGTCAAGGCTGGCGGGCTGCGGCGACATCGGTGCCTCCCGCGGCGGCCTGGGCGCGCGGCGCAGGCGGCTGGATGTGGGCGACAGCCTTGCCGCCTTCCTGTTCATAGTCCTCGCTGCCCGTGGCGCCGGCGACCTTGTAGCCCTTGTCGGCCAGGATGTCGCCCGCGCGGCCGGCGCGCTGTGCGTGGTTGGACACGGTCAGGATGACGCGGTCCTTGGGCAGGTAGGCGAGCTGCTTGTCGAGCTGGCTGTTCTGGATGTTGAGGTAGACCGGGAAGCTGCCGTACTTGATCAGCTCGTCCGGGCGGCGCAGGTCCAGCACCAGCAGCTTCTCGGGCTGGGCCAGCAGCGCGTCGACCTCGACGGCCTTCAGGCGCTTGGTCTTGTACTTCCATTCGGCGGCCGCGGCGGGCGCGGAGGCTGCGGTGGTCTGGGCCTGGGCAAGCGTGTTCGCGCCGAGCAAGGCGACGAGGGCGAGGGTGGCGAGTTTCTTCATGGGGCGACTCAGCAGAAGTGACGGATGCAGCGCACAGCGCAGCTTCCGTGCCAGCCCGGACGGGCGCCGGACAGGCCCGAAAGCCGGCCGCGCCCGTCAGAACTGCGCGCTCGACAGCAGCCTCTGCTGCCGCGCTGTTGATCCGTCAACACCGCCGTGCAAGCGGGCGGCAGCAAGACCCGGCCCCATGGCCGCAAAGCCGTCCCAAACGGCGCCAAACCCCGTTTGCCAACGAGAAGCGCAGCAGCTTAGAAGCCCAGCGTATTGGGCACGCTTGCTGCAAAGAAGTGATCGGCAAACCTTCCTCCGTTCACTTCACCCATGACCCAATCACACCGCTTTCGCCTGCGTCCACTGACCGCCCTCATCGCCACGCTGGCCGCCGGCAGCGCACTCGCGCAGGACGCCACGCCGCCCGCCGACGACACTCAGGCCCTCGGCGCCGTCACCGTGCGCAGCCGCAATCGCATCGAGAAGCTGCAGGACGTGCCGCTGTCCATCTCCGTCATTCAAGGCGGCGAGCTGGACCGCCTGGGTGCCGTCGGCATCGACGACATCACCAAGCGCGCCGCCAACGTCAGCTGGAACCTCGGCAACCAGCGCACCAGCTCCATCTCCATCCGCGGCATCGGCAAGATCGGCCAGACCGAGGCCCAGGATCCCAGCGTGGGCATCATCGTGGACGGCGTCTCCTACGCCTACAACGCGCTGACCTCCAGCTTCGACTTCGTCGACATCGACACCATCGAGGTCACGCGCGGCCCGCAGGGCACGCTGCTGGGCAAGAACGCCAGCGTCGGCAACATCATCTTCACCACCAAGCGCCCGAGCTTCACGCCGACGGCCGACTTCACGCTGGGCTTCCGGCAGCGCGATGGCGTGTTCGCCACCGCGGCCATCGGCGGCCCCATCGTCGACGGCCTCGTCGCCTGGCGCGGCACCTTCTCGGCCAACCGCGGCGCGGGCGACATCAAGAACGCCTACAACCGCGACGTCAGCTACACCAACACCGACCGCATCTCCGGCCGCGTGCAGTTCCTCGTCACGCCCTCGCCCGACTTCAAGGCCCGCTTCGCCTTCGACCTGCAGCCGCGTGCCGGCGAGACCACCAACGGCCGCAGCTTCCCCGTCGTCAACCCGCCGACGACCTATTCCAACGGCGCGCCCATCACCTCGCTGACCAACGAGCAGCGCCTGGGCCGTCGCTGGTTCAAGGACAACACGGGCTACTCCCTGGCCGACTACCAGAACCTGCTGACCACCGACTCGGTGCGCGGCCTGGTCACCGGCAGCTCGGGCGCGACGGCCGACCTGAACTGGCAGGTCGCCGGCCACACGCTGACCTCCATCACCGCCTTCAAGAGCTACCACTTCGACGCGGTGAACGACGACGCGACGCCGTTCGACGTCTACCGCAATGCCGGCGGTTTCTGGAACGACTACCGCCAGGCCACGCAGGAGTTGCGCCTGACGTCCGCCCCCGGCGGCTTCGTCGACTACCAGGCCGGGCTCTACTTCATCAAGGTCAACAACACGGCCGACTACCGCCGCTGGTGGGGCAACGACGCCGGTGCCTGGTTCGCCAACAACGCGCAATACGCCCGCCTGGATGCCGACGGCGCCGGCCGCGACCTGCTGCGCAACACGCTGGCCAACGTGAAGGCCTCCTACAACAGCCCGACCGGCGTGCAGGACATCCGCAACCAGAGTGCCGCCATCTTCGCCCAGGCCAACTGGCATTTGAGCGACGCGCTGACCGTGACCACCGGCGCCCGCCTGACCCGCGAGGACCGCCGCAACACCGGCGCCAGCCGCATCACCAGCGACGGCAGCGCACCCGAGCTGAACCCGGTCAGCGTCAACGGCGTGGCCCTGGGCGGCTTCGCCACCAACGCGACTGGCGACCTCGCCGCCGGCAACACGGCCGAGCAGATCGCCCTGGCCAACGCCACCGCAGCCAAGTACTTCAACGTGCAGACCTATGCCGCACTGACGGCCGCGCAACGCCGCCAGATTGCCGACGCCAAGGCCATCCGCCAGGCCAACATCGGCGTGCTGTTCCCGACCACCGAGGCCCAGCCGTTCAAGGCGACCCAGCCGGCCTGGGTGCTGAGCCCGAGCTACAAGTTCAGCCGCGACCTGACCGGCTATGCCTCGCTGCAGCATGGCGAGAAGGCCGGCATCGCCCAATTCGTCAACGGCATCTCCACGCCGGTCAAGGCCGAGAAGACCGACAGCTTCGAGCTGGGCTTCAAGTCGGCGCTGCTGAACAAGACGCTGATCCTGAACGCCGATGTCTTCCTGACCCGCATCAAGGACTACCAGCAGAGCGTCCGCATCCTGGACAGCTACACGACCACGCAGACCAACGACGGCACGCGCTACTACACCAGCGCCACCGGCAATGCGCCCAAGGTCGAGGTCAAAGGGCTGGAGATCGACGGCGTCTACGGCGGCATCCGCGACCTGACCGTGCGCTTCTCGGCGGCCTACAACGACGCCAAGTACAAGTCCTTCCCGAACGCGGCCCAACGCGTCGAGGACGCCTACCCGGGCTCCTCGCCCTACACCGACATCAGCGGCCAGCCGCTGGCCGGTGCGGCCAAGTACACCGGCAACGTCGGCCTGGACTATCGCCAGGCCGTCTGGGGTGACAAGGAGATCAATTACACGGCCAACGTGGCGTTCTCCTCGTCCTATTACTCGGACGTCAGCCTGTCGGCCTATTCCGTGGTGCCCAAGACCACGACGGTGGACGCCGGCATCGGTTTCGGCACGCGCAACAAGAGCTTCAACGTGACCCTGCTCGTCAAGAACCTCTTCGACGACGACACCGTGCGCAGCCGCAGCAGCACCAGCTACACACCGGCCATACCGCGCAGCGTGGGCATCCAGTTCATGGCCAAGTTGTAACCCTGTTCAGGAATCAACAGCGCGTCAACAGCGCTGTTGGCGCCCCCGCAAATCCAGCCCCGATTTGCCGCCCTCCGCGCCGTTTTTGCTGGCGCGTTTATTGCGCTGACCCTTCCAGTTCATCTCCCGGGAGACCTACGTGCCCAAGTTCCGGATCGCCCCTCTTTCTCGTGTCGCTCTTGCTGCCCTGCTGGCATGCGTCACCACCCTCAGTCCCGCCGAGGACTACGCGCCCCCCGGCGGCTTCGTCAAGGGCAGCGAGCGCCCGTGGTCGTACACGCCGCTCAACACCAAGGTCGCCACGCCGGCCGTCAAGGCCAAGGCCTGGGTGCGCGAGCCGCTTGACGCCTTCGTGCTGGCCAAGCTGGAGGCGCAAGGCATTGCACCCTCGGCCGAGGCCGACCGGCGCGCCTACATCCGCCGCGCCACGCTCGACACCTGGGGCCTCCTGCCCACGCCGGAGGAAGTGAATGCCTTCGTCAACGACAAGTCGCCCAAGGCGCACGAGAAGCTGGTCGAGCGCCTGCTCGCGTCGCCGCGCTACGGCGAGCGCCAGGCGCGCCGTTGGCTGGACCTGAGCCGCTACGCCGACAGCGACGGCTACAACACCGACGGCACCCGGCCCAACATCTGGCGCTACCGCGACTACGTCGTCAACGCCTTCAACGCCGACAAGCCCTTCGACCGTTTCGTCAAGGAACAGCTGGCCGGCGACGAACTGTGGCCCGACAAGACCGAGGCGCTGATCGCCACCGGTTTCCTGCGCAACCTGCCGGACGAGATCAACGCGCGCGACCTGAACCTGAAGAAGCAGGAAGTCGCCAACGACCTGACCGACACCGTCTCCGCCGTGTTCCTGGGCACGACGCTGGGCTGCGCCCAATGCCACGACCACAAGACCGAGAAGATCACGCAGCAGGAGTACTACCAGTTCCAGGCCTTCTTCTCCAACGCCAGCTGGAAGGACGACGTCTCGCCGCTGACCGGGAAGGCCAAGGCCGACTACGACGCGCAGCTCGCCAAATGGGAGGCCGCCACTAAGGACCTGCGCGAGAAGCGCGAGGCTTTGCTCAAGCCCACCATCGACAAGCTGGAGACCGACCGCCTGTCCGGCTTCGTGCCCGAGACGCGCGTGTCCATCACCAAGCCGGCCGCTGAGCGCAACGCCTACGACCGCTGGATCTACCACCGCAACCTCTGGACGATGCAGGGCCGCACGCGCAATGCCGAGAACCAGATGCGCACCCGCGACAAGGACAACTACGCCAAGTACCAGGAGCTGGGCGAGGAGCTGAAGAAGTTCGACAAGCTCAAGCCCAAGGACCCCGGCGCGATCTCGACCATGGTCGAGCTGGGCCCGGATTCGCCGCCGACCAAGGTGTTGTTCAAGGGCATCTACGACCGCCCGCTGCAGGAAGTGCAACCCGGCCTGCCGGCGCTGCTGACCGACAACACGACGCCGAAGATCGAACCGACGGCCACGTCCTCGGGCCGCCGCACGGCGCTGGCCAACTGGCTGGTGAGCCCGGAGAACGGCCTGACGGCGCGCGTGTTCGTCAACCGCCAGTGGGCGCAGTTCTTCGGCCGCGGCATCGTCGACACGTCGGCCGACTTCGGCAAGACCGGCTCCAAGCCGACCCATCCCGAGCTGCTCGACCGCCTGGCCGCCGATTTCGTCAAACAGGGCTGGAGCGTGAAGACGCTGCACAAGCAGATCCTGCTTTCCAGCACCTACCGCCAGGCCAGCGAGGCGCGTGAGGTCAAGCCCGACCCGGACAACAAGCTGCTGTGGGCCTTCCCGCGCCAGCGCCTGGAAGCCGAACAGCTGCGCGACTCGCTGCTGGCCGCCTCCGGCCTGCTGGAAGAAAAGCGCGGCGGCCCGTCGGTCTACCCGCCCATCCCGACCAACTTCGACATCGGCGGCCAGCGCAACCGCTGGCAGACGTCCGAGGACCCACGCGACCACAACCGCCGCAGCCTCTACGTCTTCGTGCTGCGCAACTCGCCCTACCCGCTGCTGGAAACCTTCGACTGGGCCAACCCGCAATCGCCGCACTTCCGCCGTGACGTGACGACGACCGCACCGCAGGCCTTGGCCCTGGTCAACAGCGACCTGGTGCTGGGCTGGAGCCAGGCCCTGGCCGGTCGCGTGCTGCAGGAGGCACCGGCCAGCGAGTCCGCGCAGATCGACCGCGTCTACGAGATCCTGTTCGCCCGCAAGCCGTCGACGAAGGAAAAGGAAAAGCTCGTCGCCTTCCTGAACGCGCAGGAGACGCTGCAGGTCGCCCAGGCGGGCCAGGTGAAGAAGCCGCATCTGCCCGAAGGCTGGGGGGTCGACCCCAAGCTCGCCAAGCAGATCGACGGCTTCTACAAGGCCGCCTACAAGCGCGAGCCCGACCGCTACGAGCGCACCGCCTTCCTGTCCTACCTGGACCAGCAAGCCGCCAAGCGCAAGAAGGGCGACGGCGGCGACGACGCGGCGGATGACGGGGGCGCAGCCGCTCCCGCCGCAGCCGCGGCCCCGACCGGCGCGCCCACCAAGGGCGCCAGCAAGGCCCGCGCCGCCGCCTTCGTCGACCTGGTCCACACCCTGGTCAACACCAACGAATTCACCTATCGCTTCTGAGGTCAGCCATGAGCCACTCCCACGATCATTCCCGCCGTCATTTCCTCGGCACCGCTGCCGGTGCAGCAGCCGCGGGCGCCTTCGGTTTCGGCAGCTTCGGCGGCCTCTCGTCCGCCTTTGCCAGCGAACTCTTCGACCCGACGACACCGCGCCAGCCCCACCACCCGGCCAAGGCCAAGGCCGTCATCTGGCTGCACATGGCCGGCGCGCCCAGCACGCTGGACTTGTTCGACTACAAGCCCGAGCTGATCAAGCTGGCCGGCACGCCGCTGCCCGACAGCTTCGGCAAGGACTTGAAGACCGCCACCGACGGCGGTGTGGGCAACCTGTTCGCCAGCAAGCGCACGTGGAAGCAGCATGGTGAAAGCGGCGCGTGGGTCTCCGACCTGCTGCCCCACATCGCCAAGCAGGCCGACCAGATCGCCTTCCTGAAAGGCAGCAAGACCGAAGGCAGCACGCACGTCATCGCGTCGCTGAAGCTGCACACGGCCGGCCTGGTGCCGGGCCGCCCGGCGCTGGGCTCCTGGGTGCAGTACGGCCTGGGCTCGGCCAACCCCGACCTGCCCGCCTTCGTCGTGCTGCCCACCGGCGTGGGTGCGGCCGGCGGCGGCCGCGGCGCAGTCATCTGGAGCAGCGGCTTCCTGCCCGCCGCGCTGCAGGGCACGCCGTTCCGCAAGGGCGACTCGCCCATCCTGCACCTGGCCCGCCCCGAAGGCATCACCGAGAAGGAGCAGAAAGAACAGCTGGCGTTGCTGAGCGCGCTGAACGCTGACCATGCCTCGCGCTACCCCGGCGACACCGAGCTGCTGGCCCGCGCCAAGAGCTATGACCTGGCCTACCGCATGCAGGTCTCGGCCCCCGAGGCCGTGGACCTGAGCAAGGAAACCGCGGCGACCAAGGCGGCCTACGGCATCGGCACCAAGGAGACCGACGAGTACGGCACCTCGCTGCTGCGCGCCCGCCGCCTGGTGGAGCGCGGCGTGCGCTTCGTGCATGTCATCTCCGGCGCGCCGGACAACAGCGTCGACAGCTGGGACGCGCACAACAACCTGGAGAAGAACCACGCCGTCATGTGCAAGCAGGTGGACCAGCCGGTCGGCGCGCTGCTGGCCGACCTGAAGGAACGCGGCCTGCTGGACACGACGCTGGTGGTCTGGGCCTCTGAATTCGGCCGCACGCCGTATGGCCAGAGCGGCAACGGCCGCGACCACAACCCCTGGGGCTACACGCAGTGGATCGCCGGCGGCGGCATCAAGCCGGGCACCTATGGCGGCACGGACGAGATCGGCCTGCGTGCCGAGACCGGCATCGTCGACACCTACGACCTGCAGGCAACGCTGCTGCACCAGCTGGGCTTGAACCACAAGAAGCTGGTGTTCGCCCACCAGGGCCGCGCGGAGAAGGCCACCACCGTGTTCGGCGACGTCATCAAGGAGATCCTGGCTTGATCGTTCGCGTTCTCGCGCTCGCCCTGCCCCTGCTTGTCGTCGGCACCGTGCTGGCCGCCCAAGGCCAGCTCACGGCCGACGACATGCGCGAGGCCGAGGAGACGCTGCACAACCTCGACTCGCGCATCAGCCTGCAAGACCGCAAGGCGCTGGACGACGCCAAGGAGCTGGCCCGCTACTTCCAGCAGGTGGAGGGCCACTTCAGCGCCAAGGCCGATGCCGCCCGCGGCGTGGACTTCTCGCGCAAATCCCAGGCGCACGCGAACGCCATCGTCGAGGCCGTCGAGGCCGGCAACTACGACGCGGCCATGGACCGCCTGAGCGACCTGACGCGCAGCTGCAAGACCTGCCACGAGGTCTACAAGAAGAAATGAAACGCCTGACCCTGATGGCCCTCGCGGCCCTGCTCGTCGCACCGCTGACCCAGGCCGCCTCGCGGCTGGACCTGGGCCTCTGGATGCGCGCCATCGACAGCAAGACCGTCAGCGTGCAAAAGCACCTGGCCGCCGGCCGCAAGGACGAGGCCGTGGCCGATGCGCAGGCGCTGCAAAAGCTCTACGCCGACATGGCGCTGTACTTCGAGCGCGACTACCCGGCGGCCGACGCCGTGAGCTTCTCGCGCGACGGCGAGCGGCTGGCGGCGGCCATCCCCGCCCACGTGGCCCAGGGCGACATCGCCGCCGCCGCGCAATCGGCGCGCGCCATCGCGCTGGCGTGCAACGACTGCCACGACCCCTACAAGCCCTTGCCCTGAACGCCATGAACCTCTTCCAGAAGACCCTCGGCCTGTCATTGGCGCTCGCCTTCACCGGCGCTGCCCAGGCCGCCCTCAAGCCCGGCGATGCCGCACCGGACTTCCGCGCCAGCGCGGCACTCGCCGGCAAGACCGTCGACGTGCAGCTGAAGGACGCGCTGGCCAAAGGCCCCGTCGTCGTCTACTTCTACCCGGCCGCGTTCACCGGCGGCTGCAATCTGCAGGCGCATGAGTTCGCCGAGAACCTCGCCCGCTTCACTGCTGCCGGCGCCACCGTCATCGGCGTGTCCGGCGACGGCATCGAGCGCCTGCGCGAGTTCTCCAGCGACCCCGAGACCTGCGCCGGCAAGCTGACCGTCGCGTCCGACGCCGATGGGCGCATCGCCCGCGCCTTCGACATCGCGACGACCGAGACGCCCGCGGGCCGCAAGACGACCAAGGGCCAGGACATCACGCATGCGCGCGCCGAGCGGACCAGCTTCGTGCTCGACCGCAGCGGCCGCGTCGTCGCCACTGTCGGCAACCTCGCACCGGCCGCCAACGTCGAAGCCGCGCTGGCCGCCGCCCAGGCGCTGGCGCCCGCGCCGGCGCGCACGAGCGGCATCGCCGGCGTCGTGGCCGAGGGCACGCCCATCGTCGTCCTGGGCGACGGCTTCAAGGGCACCGAGGGGCCCATCGGCCTGCCCGACGGCAGCTTCCTGTTCACCGAAACGCAGGACCAGCGCATCACGCGCATCGCCGCCGACGGCCGCCTGTCCACGCATCTGCGCGACAGCAATGGCGCCAACGGTCTGGGCTTGACGCCCACCGGCGAACTGGTGGCCGTGCAGGTCAACGACACGCGCGTCGGCACTGTCGGCGCCGGCGCCAGGACGCTGGCCAGTGGCTGGGGCGGCAAGCCCTTCGGCCGACCCAACGACCTGGTCGTCGCGCGCGACGGCAGCATCTACTTCACCGACTCCGGCCGCAACGCCAACCAGGCTGCCGCGGTTGGCGAGACGGCGCCGCCCGCCGTCTACCGGCTCAAGCCCGGGACTCCCGGCCTGCTGGAGCGTCTGGCCGTCGACATCACCCGCCCCAACGGCATCCAGCTCAGCCCCGACGAGAAGACGCTGTTCGTGGCCAACACGGCCGGCGAGCATGTGCTGGCCTACGACGTCCTGGCCGACGGCAACCTCGGCCCTCGGCGCGACTTCGCCAGGTTGGCCGGCTGGCGCATCGACGCGCCGGGCGGCCCCAGCAGCGGCGCCGACGGCCTGGCCGTGGACGCGCAAGGCCGGCTCTTCGTCGCCAGCAGCGTCGGCATCGAGGTCTTCGACGCGACGGGGCGTGCGCTGGGCGTCATCGCGCTGCCCAAGCAGCCCCAGAACCTCGCCTTTGCCGGCAAGGACAAGAAGCAGCTCTTCGTCGTCGGTCGCGGCGCCGCCTACCGCATCGACACGCTGGCCCAGGGCTACACGGGCCGCGGCAAGTAACCCCTTTCCCTCCACCAGAGAACTCGATGAAAACCATCCTCACCGTGCTGGCGGCCACGCTGCTGGCCGCCGCCGTCGCCACCTCGGTCCAGGCCCAGCAGGCCCCCAAGCCCGAGCAACTCATCAAGTGGCGCCAGTCGGCCTACCAGGTCATTGGCTGGAACGCCGGCCGCGTGAAGGCCAATGTCGACGGCACCTACAACAAGGACGAGGTCATCCGCGCGGCCAACACGATTGCCGCGGTCGCCAACACCGGCCTGCCGTCGCTGTTTGCCGCCGGCACGGAAACCGGCAAGGGCTGGAAGGACACGACCGTGAAGGCCACGCTGTTCAGCGACGCGTCCGGCGCCGCCGCCGCGCAGGCCGCCTTCGGCAAGGAAGCCAGCGAACTCGCACGCGTCGCCCAGGGCGGCGATGTCGCGGCCGTCAAGGCCCAGCTCGCCGCGCTGCAGAAGACCTGCAAGGCCTGCCACGACGACTACCGCAACAGCAATTGATCATGAAGCCACTGCTGCTCGCCACGACCGCCCTGCTCGCCTTCAACGTGCAGGCGCAGACCCCGCCGGCCAACGCCGCCAGCGCCCCGCCACCGCCACCTTTCACCTTCTTCGTCACCAGCGTGGGCGGTGGCAACGGCGCCAACTATGGCGGCCTGGAAGGCGCCGACGCACACTGCCAGAAGCTCGCCGACGGCGTGGGCAACCCGCACAAGACCTGGCGCGCCTACCTCAGCACGCAGGGCGCGAACGCCGTCAACGCGCGCGACCGCATCGGCAAGGGGCCGTGGACCAACGTGCGCGGCCAGCCGGTGGCGCGTGACGTGGCCCACCTGCACGGCGACACGCTGGAGCAGGCCCAGCTCGGCAGCAACCTGACGCGCAACACCGCGCTGACCGAGAAGGGCGAACGCCCCAAGGCCGCTGGCGACACGCCCAACGAGCACGACATCCTGACCGGCTCCACGGTGGAGGGCCGCGCCTTCCCCGAGGGCGCCGACAAGACCTGCAGGAACTACACGTCGGGCGCGGAGGACGGCTCGGTGCAACTGGGCCACTTCGACCGCACCGGCGGCGGCAACGCCTCGTGGAACTCCGCCCACGGCAGCCGCGGCTGCAGCCAGCCCAAGCTGGTGGCGACCGGTGGCGCGGGGTTGCTGTACTGCTTCGCGGCGAACTGATTCAGCGGCGGCAGCGCCTGCTGATAACGCCCGATGGCATCCAGCAGACCCGGCGACACGCGGCCTCCTGTCGTGGACGCCGTGAGGAAGTCGACGTGGATGTAACCAGGCTCCTCGGCTGCCGCCTCGCCAAAGACGTTCATGTCGTAGACGCCGATCAGCAAGCCAACACCGCCGGCCAACGAATCCGCCAGGTTGTGCCCCAGCGATCTGAGCGCCCCGAGCCTCATCGCATCGGTCTCACGTCGTCGAACAGCCAGGCTAGGCCGACTGCTTCTCCAGCCGCAGCGCCGCTTCCACCGTCGCCAGCTCCTCGTCCGTCAGCGGTGCGCCGTTGGCCGCGCCGAGCGCATCGTCGATCTGGGCCAGCCGGCTGGCGCCAACCAGCACCGACGTCATGCCGGGATGCCTCAGCACCCAGGTCAGCGCTAGCTGCGGCAGCGTCTGGCCGCGCGAATCGGCCAGCGCCTTGAGCGCGCGCACCACGGCCACGCGGCCGGGCGTCACGTCGGTGGGCTTCAGGAAGCCACCTTTCGCCGCACGCGAGTCAGCCGGAATGGCCGAGGCAAGGTAGCGCTCCGTCAGCAGCCCCTGGGCGAGCGGCGAGAAAGCGATGCAGCCGATCCCTTCCTCGGCCAGCGTGTCCAGCAGTCCGCCTTCGACCCAGCGATCCAGCATGCTGTAGCGCGGCTGGTGGATGACGCAGGGCGTGCCCAGCCGGCGCAGGATGGCGCTGGCCTCGCGCGTCTGCTCGACCGAGTAGTTGGAGACGCCGACATAGAGTGCGCGCCCGCTGCGCACCGCGTGGTCCAGCGCGCCCATCGTCTCCTCCAGCGGGGTGTCTGGGTCGGGACGGTGGGAGTAGAAGATGTCGACGTAAGGCAAGCCCAGCCGCTTCAGGCTCGCGTCCAGGCTGGCAAGCATGTACTTGCGCGAGCCCCACTCGCCGTAAGGCCCCGGGCCCATGCGGTAGCCCGCCTTCGTGGAGATGATGAGTTCGTCGCGGTGGGCGTGAAGCTCCTCGCGCAGCAGCCGGCCCATCGTCAGCTCGGCCGAGCCGGGCGGCGGGCCGTAGTTATTGGCCAGGTCGAAATGCGTGATGCCCCGGTCAAACCCGCCCAGCACCATCTCGCGTGCCGTGTCGTAGCGGTCGACGTCACCGAAGTTGTGCCAGAGGCCGAGCGACAGCGTGGGCAGCAGCAGCCCGCTGCGCCCGCTGCGGCGGTAGGGTTGGCGTTCGTAGCGTTGGGGGTCAGGCGTATGGCTCATTCGAAGGATCGTAGGCGAGTACCTTCGTGTAATGGCGACAACCTGCGTCGGCAGCAGCCAGGCGCAGGGCACCCCATCCTGCTGACACGCGGCTTCAACAGCCGCATCAGCGCTGCACGCCCCAGCGCCTGACCGTCAGCCGCTCGACCGTGTCGAACACGAAGCGCTCCACCAGCCAGCCGATCAGCACGACGGTGACCAGGCCCGCGAACACGCGGTCGGTCATCAGCTCGTTGCGGCTCTGGAAGATGTACCAGCCCAGGCCGCCGCGGCCCGACGACGCGCCGAAGAACAGCTCGGCCGCGATCAGCGTGCGCCAGGCGAAGGCCCAGCCGATGCGCAGCCCCGACAGGATCGCCGGCAGCGCCGACGGCACGAGGATCTGCAGCACGTAGCGCAGCCCGCGCAGGCCGTAATTGCGGCCGGCCATGCGCAGCGTCTCGGGCACACCCTGGAAGCCCGACAGCGTCGACAGCGCCAGCGGCCACAGCACCGCGTGCACCAGCACGAAGACGAGACTGCCCTGGCCCAGGCCGAACCACAGCAGCGCCAGCGGCAGCAGCGCGATGGCCGGCAGCGGGTTGAACAGCGAAGTCAGCGTGACCAGCACGTCGCGCCCGGGCCGCGTGGCGACGGCCAGCGCCGACAAGGTCAGCGCCAGCACGACGCCCAGCGCATAGCCTTGCAGCAGCAGCGACAGCGACGCGGCGGTGCGCATCAGCAGCTCGCCGTTGCGCAAGTCGTCCCACCAGGCCTGCGCGGCCTGCAGGAAGCCCGGCAGCAGCAAGTCATTGCCGGCCCAGCGCGCGGCCAGCTCCCACAACGCCGCGATGAGCACCAGCACGACCACCTGGCGGACGCCGTCGCGCTGCCACAGGCGCTGTACGCGGCCCAGCGGCGCGGGCGCCGCGAACGCCGGCAGCGGTGGCAACTCGCGCTCGAACTCGGGGCGGGGGTGGACGTAGCTCATGGTTCAAAAAGCAGGCGGTGGATGCGCTGCTGCTGCGCCTGGAAGGCGGCACTGCCGACGCTGCCCAGGTCGAATTGATCGGCGTCCAGCTCCGCGCGCACGCGGCCCGGGTGGGGCGACAGCAGCAGGATGCGGTTGCCGATCAGCAGCGCCTCCTCGATGGAATGCGTGACGAACAGCAGCGTGAAGCCCAGCTCGCCCCACAGCCGCAGCAGCTCCTCCTGCAGGCTGCGCCGCGTCAGCGCGTCGAGCGCGGCAAAGGGCTCGTCCATCAGCAGCACGCGCGGGCGCATGGCCAGCGCGCGGGCGATGGCCACGCGCTGCTTCATGCCGCCGCTGAGCTGGTGCGGGAAGGCGTCGGCAAAGCGCGTCAGGCCGACCGTGGCCAATGCCTGGGCGGCGCGCTCGCGGGCTTCATCCTTGCCGCACTGGCGCGACGCGATGAGGCCGAAGGCGACGTTGTCGAGCACGCGCTTCCAGGGCGGCAGCTGGTCGAACTCCTGGAAGACGACCACACGGTCCGGCCCCGGCTCGCGCACGGGCTGGCCTTGCAGCAGGATCTCGCCCGAGCGCGGCTGCAGGAAACCGGCCACCGCCTTCAGCAGCGAACTCTTGCCGCAGCCGGAGGCGCCCAGCAGCACGAAGCGATCGCCCTGCTGCACGTCGAAGGAGACTTCGTGCGTGGCGCGGATGGTGCGCTGCTCGCTGCGGTACGCCAGCGTCAGGTTGCGCACCTGCAGCAGCGGCGAGGCCACGGCCTCCACCGCCTGCTGTTCCTGCAGGGCCGTGGCGACCATGTCAGCTCCCGCCGACGAGGTGGGCGTCGTCGAAGAAGTAGTCCTTCACCGAAGCCGGCTTGGTCTTGATGGCGCCCACGCGGTGCATGAAGTCCGCCAGCGCAAACGTGTTCTCCGGCGTCAGCTTGAAGTCCACCTCAGGGTTCTTGATGATCTTCAGCAGCAGCGCGCGGTCGACCTTGCTCTTGTTGGTGCGCAGATAGATGTCGGCCGCCTTCTCGGGGTCGGCCTTGACCAGCCTGGCCGCCTCGGCCAGCCCGTCCGTGAACGCCTTGTAGGTCTTCGGGTTGTCCTTGCGGAACTTCTCCGTCGTGTACAGCACCGTGGCCGACGCCGGGCCACCCAGCACGTCGTAGCTCTTCAGCACGATGTGGGCCTGCGGGTTGCCGGCCAGCACCTGGTCCTGGAAGGGCGGGTTGCCGAAGTGGGCATTGATCTCGGTGCCGCCCTTGATGAGGGCGGCCGTCGCCTCGGGGTGCGGCAGCGCGACCTGCAGGCGGTCGAGCTTGTTGAACTGCGCGTCGCCCCACAGCTTGGCGGACGCCAGCTGCAGGATGCGCGACTGCACGGACACGCCGGTGGCCGGCGTGGCGATGCGGTCCTTGTCGCCGAAGTCGGCGATGGTCTTCACCGCCGGGTTGGTGCTGACGAGGTAGTAGGGGAAGTTGCCCAGCGACGCGACGCCGCGCACGTTCTGCTTGCCGTTGGTGCGGTCCCAGATCGTCAGCAGCGGGCCCACGCCGGCGCCGGCGATGTCGATGCCGCCTGAAAGGAGCGCTTCGTTGACGGCCGCGCCGCCGGAAAGCTCGACGAACTCGACCTGCACGTCGGGCAGGCCTTGCGACTTGCCGTGCTTCTGGATCAGGCCCTGGTCCTTGGCCACGTCCAGCAGAAGGTAGACGATGCCGAACTGCTCGGCGATGCGAATGCGGCCTTCGGCCTGAGCGGCCAGGGGCAGCGCGATGAGGGTGGTGAGCGCCAGGCGGCGCAGCGTTTGTGTGAGCTTCATGGTCAGAAAGGCTTGTCGCCTTCTATCGTGGTGCGATGCATGCGGCGGCGCAGCTGCGGCGGGCAGCCGGCGGCCAGGTGGGTGACGGAGCGGTTGTCCCAGAACACCATGTCGTGCGGCTGCCAGCGGTGGCGGTACTGCAGCTCGGGTGCCGTGCCGTAGGTGAACAACTCGGCCAGCAGCGCGCGGCTCTCGTCCTCGGGCAGGCCGACGATGCGGGTCGTGAAGTGCTCGCTGACGAACAGCGCCAGGCGGCCTGTTTCCGGATGCGTGCGCACCACGGGCTGCACGACGGGCAAGACCTGCGCGACCTGCTCGTCGCTGAGCTTGGGCCGCCAGGGGCTGCGCTCGCGCAGCTCCTCGTACTTGGCCAGGTAGGAGTGCTCGGCCTTCAGGTTGCGCACGCGCTGCTTCAACGCCGGCGGCAGCGCCACCCAGGCCGCGTGCTGGTCGGCGAACAGCGTGTCGCCGCCCTCACTGGGCAGCTCCTGCGCCAGCAGCATGGAGCCCAGGCTGGGCGTTTCCTTGTACGACAGGTCCGAGTGCCAGAAGTGCCCCGCGTCGCCCAGGCCGACCGGCTGGTCGTTCTCGACGATGTTGGAGACGATGAGGATCTCCGGGTGGCCCGTCAGGTGGAACTGGTGCAGCACGTGGATCTGCAGCGCGCCGAAGCGGCGGCTGAAGGCGATCTGCTGCTCCGGGCTGATGCGCTGGTCGCGGAAGACGAGCACATGGTGATCCAGGTGCGCGCGGTGGATGCGGCGGAAGTCGTCGGAGGCGAGCGGCTGGCTCAGGTCCAGGCCCACCACCTCGGCAGCAAAGCTGCCGGGCAGCGGGCGGATCTCCACACGCTGACGGGTCAGGGCGTCGGTGCTCATGGTTCAGGCCCTCGCGAGGCGGCGCACGACCGACACGAAGTGGTCGATCTCGTCGCAGGTGTTGTAGAACGCGAACGACGGCCGCACGGCGGCCTCCACGCCGAAGCGGCGCAGGATGGGCTGGGCGCAGTGGTGGCCGGAGCGCACCGCGATGCCCTCTTCCGCCAGCGCCTTGCCCACGGCCGCCGTCTCGTGGCCGGCCAGCACGAAGCTCAGCACGCTGGCCTTGTCCGCCGCGGTGCCGATGAGCCGCAGGCCCGGGATGGGGCGGACGGCTTCGGTCGCGTAGGCCAGCAGGTCGTGCTCATAGCGGGCGATGTGGTGCAGGCCCACGCGCGAGACGTAGTCCAGCGCGGCGCCGAGACCTGCGGCATCGGCGATGTTGCCGGTGCCAGCCTCGAACTTCGCCGGGGCCGGCTGGAACACGGTGCGCTCGAACGTCACGTCCGCAATCATGTTGCCGCCCCCCTGCCAAGGCGGGATGGCGTCCAGCACGGCCTTGCGGCCGACGACCGCACCGATGCCGGTGGGGCCGAAGATCTTGTGGCCGCTGAAGATGAAGAAGTCGCAGCCGATGGCCTGCACGTCCACCGCGAGGTGGGACACCGACTGCGCGCCGTCCACCAGCGTCGTCACACCCTGCCGCTGCGCGATGCCGACCAGCTCCTGCACCGGCACGACGGTGCCGAGCGCATTGCTGACCTGCGTGACCGCGAGCAGCCTGGCGCGGGGGCTGCCAAGGAGCTTCTGCGCTTCGCTGAGGATCACCTGGCCCGTGTCGTCCACCGGGATCACGCGCAGGTGCGCGCCCTTGCGGGCGGCGAGTTGCTGCCAGGGCACGATGTTGGCGTGGTGCTCCAGGTGGGAGACGACGATCTCGTCACCCGCGCTGATGTGCTGCTCGCCCCAGGTGTTGGCAACCAGGTTGATGGCTTCCGTCGCACCGCGCACGAAGATGACCTCGTCCGCCGAGCGCGCGTTGACGAACTTCGCGACCGTCTTGCGAGCACCTTCGTAGGCATCCGTCGCCCGCGCGGCCAGCGTGTGCGCAGCGCGGTGGATGTTGCTGTTCTCGTGCGCGTAGAAGTAGCTCAGCCGGTCGATGACGGCCTGGGGCTTCTGCGTCGTCGCCGCGTTGTCGAACCAGACGAGCTGCCTGCCGTTGACGCGCTCCGCCAGGATGGGGAAGTCGCGGCGGATGGCGTTCACGTCGAACGGCACGCGCTGGCCTTGCAGCGCATGCTTGTTGGGCAACTCCCCGGCGTGATGGCCCGTGACGCCAGGGTGGCGTGGCTGCAGGTCCAGCACATACAGCGAAGGCTGCTGCAGTGACTGCTCGGCCGGCTGAACGAAGTAGTAGCCCGAGGGAACCGCTTCACGCTGCGGCGGCGCGATCTGCTGCGGCACGCCCAGCAGCTGGCCGCCGGCGCGGCCGTAGATGCCGGGCACGCTGGTCAGCAGCACGTCGGGCACGCCGTTGCCGGCCTGCGCATGCGGCGCGCGGGCGGGTGACGGCCTTGCCAGTGCAGCGGCCTGGTCGGGCCCTGTCGGCATGAGATTCAACCCCGGCGCCGCGGCGCCGAAGCCGCCGAACTGCGTCGTGGTGGACTGCGGCAGCGGGCCGCTGGGCAAGCCCGGCGGCAGCGGGTTGGCCGGCACGTTGAGGCCGCCAGCGGACTGCACCGGCTGGGCCGAAGGCAGCGACCCGACGCCCAGGCTGCCGAACAGCTCGTTGGCCAGCCGGCCGAGTGCCGCCACGTCGAACGGGCTCTCGGCCACGTCAGCGGTAGGTGTCAGGGTACTCATGGTATTTGCCCACTTCCACGTCTTCGAGCACGGCCAGCGCATCGTCGCTGTGCACCGCCAGCGAGCAGTACAGGCTGATCAGGTAGGAGGCGATCGCGTTGCGGTTGATGCCCATGAAACGCACCGACAGGCCCGGCCCCTGCTCGCCCGGCAGGCCCGGCTGGTACAGGCCCACGACGCCCTGGCGCTTGTCGCCCACGCGCAGCAGGAGGATGCTGGTCTTGCCGTCGTTGACCGGCACTTTGTCGCTGGGGATCAGCGGGATGCCACGCCAGGTCAGGAACTGGCTGCCGAACAGGCTGATGGTGGGCGGCGGCACGCCGCGGCGCGTGCACTCGCGGCCGAAGGCGGCGATGCCCAGCGGATGGGTCAGGAAGAAGGCGGGCTCCTTCCAGACCTTGCCCAGCAGGTCGTCCAGGTCATCGGGCGTCGGTGCGCCGGTCAGCGTGGACAGGCGCTGCTCGTCCGCGACGTTGGCCAGCAGGCCGTAGTCGGGGTTGTTGATGAGCTCGGACTCCTGGCGCTCCTTGATCGTCTCGATGACGATGCGCAGCTGCTCCTTGATCTGGTCGTGCGGGCTGCTGTACAGGTCGGACACGCGGGTGTGCACGTCCAGCACGGTGGCGACCGCGTTCAGGAAGTACTCGCGCGGCGCGGCGTCGTAGTCGGCGAAGGTGACGGGCAGCTCGGCCTCGTCGCGCTTGGCGCAGGCGACCTTGACGGCCTCGGGGTCAGCCACCTTGTTGAGGCGGTAGATGCCGGCCTCGACCGGGATCCACTGCAGCAGATGCGTCAGCCAGCGCGGCGTGATGGTGGAGAGCTGCGGGACGGTTTTCGTCGCGTTCGCAAGTTGCCGCGCGGCGGTGTCGCTGAGCGCGAGTTGGGGAGTGTCAGCCATGGGGAAAGAGGCTCCTGGGGGCGGTGGGTGGGTGGTGAAGTGCTCAGGCGCTCAGCGCCTGGAAGGCTGAGTTCGGGTCGGCTTGCGAGGCGGCCTGGGAAATGCGGCTCTCCGGCGGCAGGCTGCGTGTCAGCCAGACATTGCCGCCGATGACCGAGCCGCGGCCGATGGTGATGCGGCCCAGCACGGTCGCGCCGGCGTAGATGACGACGTCGTCCTCGACGATGGGGTGGCGCGGTTGGCCCTTGTGCGCGTGGCCGGCCTCGTCGGTGGGTATGCTCTTGGCGCCCAGCGTGACGTTCTGATAGATGCGCACGCGCCGGCCCAGCACGGCCGTCTCGCCGATGACGACGCCGGTGCCGTGGTCAATGAAACAACCCGCGCCGATCTGCGCGCCAGGGTGGATGTCGATGCCGGTCTGCGCATGGGCCAGTTCGGCCACCACGCGGGCGATCAGCGGCAAGCCCAGGCGGTACAGCTCGTGCGCCAGGCGGTGGCTGATCAACGCATGCAGGCCCGGGTAGCAGAGCAGCACCTCGTCGACGCTGCGCGCGGCCGGGTCGCCCTGGAAGGCGGCGATGACGTCGCTGTCCAGCAGCTCGCGCACGGCGGGCAGGCGGCGCGCAAAGGCGCTGACGACCGCGGCCGCGGTGGCCTCGTGCGGCGCGTCCACACCGCGCAGGCGGGCGTCGTGGCGCAGCTCCAACGCCACCTGCTGGCGCAGCCGCGCGAGCGCCACACCGAGCGTGTGGCCGACGAAATAGTCCTCGCCCTCGGGCTGCAGGTCCGGCGGGCCCAGCCGCATCGGGAACAACGCGCCGGCCAGCTGCTGCACGAAGGCCGCCAGCAGCTCGCGCGACGGCAGCTCGCGCCCGCCCACATCCCAGCGGCGGTGCTCCTCGCGCCAGCGGCGGCGTGCGCCGCGCAGCGCGGCGACGATGGCCGACAGGTCGTCGACCGGGTCAGCAGCGCTCATGGCTGCACCCTTCGGCCGGCAGCCTGCCCCGCCAGGCGGGAGCGAGCTCGCTTGGGGCGGCCCTGCGCGGCGCCCATCAGTCCTGCACCCACGGCAGGCTGTGGAAGCGCCAGCCGTTGAAATGGCCGCGCTGCTGGTGGTCGTCACTGTCGCCCTCGAAGCCTTCCAGCACATTGAAGACGTTGGCCAGGCCCGCCTTGGTCGCCGCCTCGGCCGCCAGCGCCGAGCGCTTGCCGCTGCGGCACAGCAGCAGCACCGGCAGCTCGTTGCCGGACTTGGCGCCGACCTTGGCGTCCAGCTCCTTGGCGAAGCGCGGGTTGCGGTTCAGCGACGTGCCGGTGGCCCAGGCCACGTGCAGGCTGCCAGGCACATGGCCCACGAAGTGGCGCTCCTCGGCGCTGCGCACATCCACCAGCACGGCGCGGCCGGCCTGGACCAGCGCCCAGGCCTCACGCGGCGCAACGCCGCCCGCGAACGGCAGGCCGGTGGCCTGGGCGGCCTCACGGGCCTGGGCCAGGGCTTCGGGTTCTTCGAGAACTGAGTTACTCATGTCGGGTCTCATGCGAAAACCGAGCAAGGCTAGGCCTGCCGCGTTCTGCGGCAAACGAAGCAAAACGCGAACTGTTATGCGGATCGCGTGCTTGGCGCTTCAGCCCAGCACGGCGGCGCCCAGGTCCGGGAAGACCTTGCCCACCTTGCCCAGCAGGTAGTCGCCATAGCTGCCGCTGAAGGCGTGCACGCTGGCGCCGTCCCAGCGCGTCGCGCGGTCGTCGGGCGCCGCGGGCAGGCCTGCGATGGGTGCGGGCGTGGAGAAGAAGTCGGGGTCGAAGAACAGCGGCACCGAGATGCGGTCGCGGCCGGTCGTGTTCAGCCGCACGCGGTGCGGCGTGGAGCGGTACAGGCCACGTGTCATGCGGTCCAGCATGTCGCCCAGGTTGCACACGAAGGTCCCGGGCAACGGCGGCGCATCGACCCAGCCCTCGGGGGTGTGCACCTCCAGCCCGCCGATGCTGTCCTGGTAGAGCAGCGTCAGCAGGCCGTAGTCGGTGTGCTCCCCCACGCCCCAGCCGGCGTCGTCGGGCGCCGGGCGGCTGGGGTAGTTGAACAGGCGCAGCAGCAGCAAGGGGTCGCGCGTGTAGCGCTGCTCGAAGTAGTCGCCCGGCTGGCCCAGGCTCAGTGCAATGCCGCGCAGCACGGCGGCGCAGACGGCCGCACCGGCGTCGAGGTAGGCCAGCACCGTCTCGCGCAGGCCCGGCGGCGCGTCGGGCCACAGGTTGGGGCCGTGCAGCGGCGTGCCGGCCTGCACGCGCGGGTCATCGGCAGGCAGCTCGCTGCCCAGGTACAGGCCCTCCTTCCAGTCCGGCCGGCCCGAGGTCAGCTCGCCGCCGGCGCCGAAGTAGCCGCGCCAGGCACGGCCGCCGGCGCTCATCGGCACTTTCAGCTTGAGGCTTTCAGGTTGCGCGAAGAAGGCGCGCGCCAGTGCGTCCAGCCGGGCCGTCAGCGCCTCGGGCAGGCCGTGGCCGGTCACATAGAAGAAGCCGTGGGCCACGCAGGCACGGCGGATCTCGTCGACGTAATGCCGCAGCGCCGGCGCGCCGGCCAGCGGGTCGCGCAGCGGCGCAATGTCGATGACGGGCAGGCGTGGCGCGGAGGAAGACATGGCGGCATCGTCGCGCGGCTCAGGCGCGGGCCAGAAAAAAACCCTTCGGCCGGCAGGCGCCCGAAGGGTTGAAATCCACCCTTGCGGGAGGAGGAGACAAGAGGAACAGGCACGACATTAGCGCCAGAACGGCCGCGAAACCAATCATGTTTTCGACTGAACTCATGACGAAATGCCATGAGCTGCCCACCGCCACGCTCAGGCGGCCGCCAGCGCCTGGTCCAGGTCGGCCTTCAGGTCGTCGATGTGCTCGATGCCCACCGACAGCCGCACGCTGTCCTCGGACACGCCCGCCTTGTCCAGCTCCGCGGGCGACAGCTGCCGGTGCGTCGTTGACGCCGGGTGCGTGACCAGCGACTTCACGTCGCCGATGTTGACCAGGCGCGTGAACAGCTGCAGCGCATCGAGGAAGCGCGCGCCGCGCTCGCGGCCTTCGCCCGCCGCACCCTTCAAGCCGAAGGTCAGCACGCCCGAGGCCTTGCCCGACAGGTATTTGCGCACCAGGCCATGGTCGGGGTGGTCCTCCAGCCCGGGGTAGTTGACCCAGCTGACCTTGGCATGCTGTTGCAGGTGCCGGGCCAGCGCCAGCGCGTTGTCGCTGATGCGGTCCACGCGCAGCGCCAGCGTCTCTATGCCTTGCAGGATCAGGAAGGCGTTGAACGGCGACAGCGCGGCACCTGTGTTGCGCAGGGGCACGACGCGCGCACGACCAATGTAGGCCGCCGGGCCGAGGGCCTCGGTGTAGACCACGCCGTGATAGCTGGGGTCGGGCTCGTTCAGGCGCTTGAAGCGCGCCTTGTGTCGAGCCCAGGGGAACTTGCCGGAGTCGACGATGGCCCCACCGATGCTGGTGCCGTGGCCGCCCAGGTATTTGGTCAGCGAGTGCACGACGATGTCGGCGCCATGCTCGATGGGGCGGCTCAGGTAGGGCGTGGGCACCGTGTTGTCGACGATCAGCGGCACGCCGTGGTCGTGCGCGATCCTGGCGAGCTTCTCGATGTCGGTGACATTGCCCTGCGGATTGCCGAGCGACTCGACAAAGACGGCCTTGGTGCGCTCGTCGATCAGCGCGGCGAAGCTCTCGGGCTGGCGGTAGTTCGCGAAGCGCGACTGCACGCCGTACTGCGGCAGCGTGTGGGCCAGCAGGTTGTACGTGCCGCCGTACAGCGCGCTGGACGCGACGATGTTGTCGCCCGCCTCGGCGATGGTCAGGATGGCGTAGGTGACGGCCGCCTGCCCCGATGCCACGGCCAGTGCGCCGATGCCGCCTTCGAGCGCAGCGACGCGCTTTTCCAGCACGTCGTTGGTCGGATTCATGATGCGGCTGTAGATGTTGCCGGGCACCTTGAGGTCGAACAGGTCGGCGCCGTGCTGCGCGCTGTCGAAGGCGAAAGCGGCCGTCTGGTAGATGGGCACGGCCACGGCCTTGGTCGTCGGCTCGGGCGAGTAGCCCCCATGGACGGAGACGGTTTCAAAACGCCAGGCAGGCGCTGCGGGCTGGGTCATGGGGCTCTCCTCGGTCAAGCGGCATGACAGGCTAAGGGGATGCCGGCGCGGCGCGAAGTGAGGTTTGCGCATGAGCTCATGCGGGCAGGCGCCGGTCGGCGGCGTGCCGAATCCATCACGACAGCGGCAGTCAAAATATAATATGATGACCGTCATGCGATCAACGACATCCAACGCCAGGGCCGCCGCCAAGCAGGCCTCGCACGAGCGCATCGTGTCCGCCGCCGCGCGGGCCATCCGTCGCAGTGGCTATGACGGCACGGGCGTCGCCGACATCATGAAGGAGGCCGGCCTGACGCATGGCGCCTTCTACGCACACTTCGCCTCCCGGGAGGCCATGCTGGCGGAAGCCGCTGGCCAGGCCTGCGCCGAATCGGCGGCCGCCGCAGCCGACGTCGTGGCCCGCATGCCGCCCGACCAGGCGCTGGCGACCATGCTCACCGCCTACCTCTCCCAGGCCCACGTCGAGCAGGCGGAACTGGGATGCCCACTGGCCGCGCTCGGCTCGGAGACGTCGCGCCAGGCCCCCGAGGTGCGCCGCGTGACCACCCAGCACATCAAGGCCATGGTGGACCTCATCGCGCGCCAGTTGCCGGACTGGGGCCGACCCACCGCCCACGAACGCGCGCTCGCGACCATGGCCACCATGGTCGGCGCCCTGGTGCTGGCGCGCGCCGTGGACGAGCCCGCGCTGTCGGACAGCCTGCGCGAAACCGCGTTGAAGCAACTGATCCCCGCCGGCCGCTGAACCCTCACGGATGACAGCCGGCTTTTCGCTCGCCTTTAAGTATGACGATCATCATGCCAAATTATTTCCGAGCCCCTCGCGGCATCACCCGGACTCGCTGCGCGCCGCGTCAGCCGACGAGTTCACTCACCTCACACGCGGACGGAGAAGCCCCATGAACATGAACAGCAAGGTCGACCTCGTGACGGGCGCCTCCTCAGGCATCGGCCAGGCGACCGCCGAGCGGCTCGCGAAAGCAGGCTACAGCGTCTACGGCACCAGTCGCCAGGGCCGCCAGGCGGAGCCGCGTGCGTTCGAGATGCTGGCGCTGGATGTGACGCTGGAAGACTCCGTGAAGGCCGCCGTGCAGCAGGTCATCGAGCGGGAAGGCCGCATCGATCTGCTCGTCAACAACGCCGGCTTCGGCGTCGCCCCGGCCGGCGCGGAGGAAAGCTCCATGGCGCAGGCCCAGGCCATCTTCGACACCAACTTCTTCGGCATCGTCCGCATGACCCGGGCCGTCGTGCCGCACATGCGCCGCCGCCAGAGCGGTCGCATCATCAATATCGGCTCGGTGCTGGGCTTCCTGCCCATGCCCTACGGCGCGCTCTACGCCGCCACCAAGCACGCGATCGAAGGCTATTCCGAGTCGCTCGACCACGAGCTGCGCACCCGGGGCATCCGGGTCTCGGTCGTCGAACCCGCCTACACCAAGACGCCTTTCGACGCGAACTTCCTGGCGCCCGACGCCATGCTCGACGAGTACCGCGAGGCTCGCGCCGCCGTGAGCGAGAGAGTCAAGGCCGTGATGGCGACTGCGGACCAGCCGGGCGTCGTGGCCGACGTCGTGCTGAAGGCTGCCAGCGCCATGCAACCCCAACTCCGCTACACGGCGGGCGGGCTCGCGAGCCGCCTGCGATGGCTGCGCAGGTTCGCGCCTGCCAGCCTGGTGGACGCCGGGATTCGGCGCGATCTGCAACTCGACGCGGTATCGTTGGCGAGCCCATCATGAAAGCATTTCTCCTCGACAGCTACGGCAAGAACCGTGCACTGCGGTCGGCAGAGATGCCCGAGCCGACCTTGCGCGATGACGAGGTGCTCGTGCAGGTCCATGCCGCCAGCGTGAACCTGCTGGATGTCAAGATCAGGAACGGCGAGTTCAAGCTGATCCTGCCCTACCGCCTGCCCCTGGTGCTGGGCCATGACGTGGCCGGTGTCGTGACCCGGGTCGGCTCTCGCGTGCGGCAATTCAAGCCGGGCGAAGAGGTCTATGCCCGGCCGGACGACTTCCGCATCGGCACGTTCGCCGAGGCCGTCGCGGTCAAGGAGGCGTCGCTCGCCCTCAAGCCGAAGGCCCTCAGCATGGAAGAGGCGGCCTCCATCCCGCTGGTGGGGCTGACCGCTTGGCAGGCCCTCGTCGAGAAGGCGCAGCTGAAGAAGGGGCAGAAGGTCTTCATCCAGGCCGGCTCGGGCGGCGTCGGCAGCTTTGCCATCCAGCTGGCCAAGCACATCGGGGCCATCGTCGCCACGACGACGAGCAGCGCCAATACCGAGCTGGTGAAGCGGCTGGGCGCCGACGTCGTCATCGACTACCGGACCGACGACTTCGAGAAGCTGCTGCACGGCTACGACGTGGTGCTGCACAGCCAGGACGCCGGGGCGCTGGAGAAGTCGCTGCGCGTGCTCAAGCCCGGCGGCACGCTGATCTCGATCTCCGGCCCGCCCGATCCCGCCTTCGCCAAGGGCATCGCCGCGCCCTGGTTCGTGAAGCTCGTCGTCCGGCTGCTGAGCGCCAAGGTCAGAAGGACGGCGACCCGCCTCGGCTTGAACTATGCGTTCCTCTTCATGCGCGCCAGCGGGCAGCAGCTGGGCGAGATCACCGCGCTGATCGACGCCGGCGCCATCCGCCCCGTCGTGGACCGCGTGTTTCCGTTCGCGTCGACCAACGAGGCGCTGGCCCATGTCGAGACGGGCCGGGCCAAGGGCAAGGTGGTGGTCAAGGTGCGTTAGCCGGCCGGTGGCGGTGACCGCCACCCTCGGCCTGGCGGTAGTGCTCGCCCAGCACGTCGCGACCGAAGTCGCCATCGAAGTCGCGCCACACCGAATGGACGTGGTTGCCATCGGAGTTGTCGAACTCGATGAGGAAGCCGGCGCCCTGGATGCGAAAGTAGTGCGGCTGGCGCGGCTGCGTGGAGCCGGCCCAGCCGACGCGGATGGCGTCCAGCGGCGCCGCCTGCACGCGGGTCAGCCGCGCCTGCGCGAGTTCGGGCTGCAGGTGGTCCGCGAAGGCGCCGATCAGCTTCAGCACCTGGGCCTGCTGCGCGGCATCCATGTCGGCGAACGGCAAGCCCGCTGCCTCCGGCGGCCTGGCGCGCGCCGCGTTGCCGCTGACGATGTCGCCGAACGGCCGTGTGTCAAAGACCGCGCGCGCCCGCTGCGCGGGGCTGAGGCTGGCCAGCCACTGGCGCGCCAGGTCCTCCTCGCTGCCCAGCAGCCGGAAACCCTCGCGCGGCGCGCCGCCGCCCACGTCGCGCGGCACCACGGCCGGGTTGGCGCCGAAGAACTGCGGCAGCGTGGCCACATGGCGGTCGCCGTCCAGGCTGAAATGCAGCGACAGGTGGTGGCCCTCGATGCGCCAGCCCCAGCCACCGACGCCGGGCTGGCCGTAGACGGCCACCGCGTAGTTCTCGGCGTCGCGCGACGGGCCGGACGACTCCAGCTGCCGCAGCGTGATCTCCAACGCCATGACCGCGCGCACCTTGTCCAGGCCGCGCTCGTTCAGCGCCGTGCGCAGCAGCGCGGTCGTCGCCTCGCGCTGGGCCGCGGACATGGCCTTCCAGGCGATGCCGTCGCGGCGGCGCGGTGTGTAGTGCCAGTCGCTGCGTGCCGCATCGGTGAACGGCAGCAGCAGCTGGGCGCGCTGCGCGGGCGGCGTGGCCTGGATCAGCCGCACCGCCGCCTGCGTGGCGGATGGCGTCTGCGCATGCAGGGCAGGCAGCGCGAGCAGGGCACAGAGGGCGGACAGGGCAAGCAGCGCACGGCGGGTGTTCATGCGGTCTCGTGGTGGCGCACCAAGGGAAGGCAAACATACCGCAAGGCCCGCGCGCATGGGACGCTGAACGGACAGGGGGGTGCCGTCCTCAATCGGACGGACCCGCGCGCCCCAGCTAGTGAAAGCCTTAGAGCCGCCCTTCACCCCAGCCGTAGCATCGACCGCACAACAAGTCGCCGCCCCGGGGATGTCAGGCCCCGCCGAGCGACCGGCCAATGCAGGCGGGGAACTCAACCAAGGGGCAATTGACATGCATCGACTCGATCCGACGACGACCATCCGGCCCGGCGCGCGCTTCGGTTTCACGGCACTCGCGCTGGCGGCCGGGCTCGCGGCGGCCCACGGCCCCGCGACCGCGGACACCGCCGTGTACGACGCCTTCAACAAGCCCGGCTACTCGCTCGCCGACTACAACGCCAAATGGGTCAACCCCTACGGCCTGGGTGAGATGGCCCTCGCCGACACGCGCGACTTCTCCGCCGGCAACTTCGCCATCAAGGCGCCCGTCTTCCAGACCGGCTTCGACTTCAGCGTCTACGACCACCTGAAGTACATCGCCACCAGCGCGCAGACCTTCGCCGTGCCGACCGGCGGCGCGCTGACCTTCTCGTCCACCATCAGCGCCACGGCCCACAACACGCAGGCCGCCGGCCGCGTCATCAGCGGCAACTACATCCAGAGCGGCCTTCCCTATTCAGCGATGGCGCTCGAAGGCCAGCAGGCCGGTGCGGTCATGAACATGATCGACTTCTCCACGGGCCAGCTGTTCGACTGGTTCGTGTCGGGCTCCACCGCGTTCACGCTGATCGAGCGGCTGCCCTCGGCCGTCACCAACCCCACGCTGCTGCCCGGCGACCCGGGCTATGTGGGCATCGGCAAGATGTACACGCAGATCATCAAGCAGGTGCCCATCGGCGCCGGCCCGCACGAGGTGTCCATCACCTACAGCGATGCGGGCAGCGTCAGCTACTTCATGGACGGCACGCTCGTCTCGAAGGTCGACAACGTCGGCATCCCGCTGGACCAGCAGGGCGTGGCCTGGTCGGGCGTCTACCCGTCCTACGGCCCTGGCGAGGCGCTGGCCGGCAAGATCCGCAACCTGACCATCGGCCACGGCCTGTTCAGCCTGCTCGACGCCTACCCCTTCCAGCACCCCGACCGGCCCGACCTGGCCGTGTCCATCCCGCTGTCGGAGCGACTGTTCGGCCAGGGCATGGACGCCACCTTCGACAACTTCACGGTGACGGCGGTGCCGGAGCCGTCGAGCTGGGCACTGCTGGTGGGGGGGCTGGCGCTGGTCGGCGTCGCGGCACGACGCCGGGCCGCAGGCTCAGCCGCCAACTGAAGAAGCTCACTCGTTTTGCTTCGTTGGCGGCCGTGAGGCCGCTGCCTAGAGTGCCGGCATGTCCACCACGCCGGCCTTCTCCACCACCACGCCCACGCTGATCCTGCAGCGCCTGGGCCAGTCGCGTGGCGGCCGGCCGCTGTTCGACGGGCTGGACCTGGCCCTGCACCCCGGCCAGCTGCTGTGGGTGCAAGGCGCCAACGGCAGCGGCAAGACCAGCCTGCTGCGCCTGATCAGTGGCCTCAGCGCGCCGCGTGCCGGCCGCGTGCATGTCGAGCGCGAACTGCTCTACATCGGCCACCGGCCCGGGCTGAAGGACGTGCTGTCGGTCATCGAGCAGTTGCGCAGCAGCGCCGCGCTCAGCGGGCGACCCTGTACCGAAGGCGAGGCCCTGGCCGCGCTCGCGCCCGTGGGCCTGGAAGACGCCGCAGGCCTGCGCCAGGCGCTGCTGTCCGAAGGCCAGCGCCGCCGTGCCGCGCTGGCGCAGCTGTGGCTGCCGCAGGTGGCGCCGCTGTGGGTGCTGGACGAGCCGCTGGCGGCGTTGGACGCCGCCATGGCCGACCGCCTCGCGCAGCGCCTGGACCGGCATGCCGACGAGGGCGGCAGCGCCGTCTTCACCAGCCACCAGGCCTTGCCGCTGAAGTGGCCCGTTCGCACGCTGTCGCTCGGGAGGCCTTGATGGGCCCGACCTTGCAGGCCGCCGCAGCACTCGCGCGGCGGGAGTGGGCCAGCACCTTGCGGCAGCCGGCCGAGTGGCTGACGCCGCTGGGCTTCGTCGTCGGCGTGGCGGTGATGTTCCCGCTGGGCCTGGGGCCCGAGCCGGCACGGCTGCGCGAGGTCGCGCCGGGCCTGCTGTGGATCGCGGCACTGCTGGCCAGCCTGTTGTCGCTGCCCCGCCTGTTCGCAGCCGACCTGGCCGACGGCAGCCTGGAGCAATGGTGGCTGGCACCGCTGCCGCGGCCGCTGGCCGTGGCGCTCAAGCTGGCCGTGCACTGGGGCTTGAGCAGCCTGCCGCTGGTGCTGCTGGCGCCCATGCTGGCGCTGGCCTTCGGCGTCGAGGAGCCGGCGCGGCTGGCCCTGAGCCTGCTGCTGGGCACGCCGGCCCTCGCGCTGATCGGCGGCCTGGGCGCGGCGCTGGTGCTGCACGCGCGCGCCGGCGCAGGGCTGCTGGCACTGCTGCTGCTGCCGCTGGACGTGCCCATCCTCGTCTTCGGCACGGCGGCGGCCAACGGCGGCGCCAACGCGCAGGCCGCGCTGCTGCTGCTGGGCGCCTGGCTGGCCGTGCTGCTGGCGCTCGCCCCCTGGGCCACCTCGGCCGCCCTCTCCTTGATGCTCGACTGATGACGACTCCACACCCCCTCTGGCGCTACGCCAGCCCCGCCCACTTCCTGCCGCTGATCGCGCGGCTGCTGCCCGCGCTGTGGGGGCTGGCCGCCGTCGGCATCGCGGCCGGCCTGGTGCTGGGCCTGTTCATCGCGCCGACCGACGCCCAGCAGGGCGAGGCCTACCGCATCCTCTACGTGCACGTGCCGGCCGCGTGGATCGCGATGGTCTGCTACGCCGCGATGGCCTTCTGGGCGCTGTGGGGCCTGGCCTGGAAGACGCGCGTGGCCTTCGTGCTGCTGCGCGCGCTGGCGCCCACCGGCGCGCTGTTCGCGGTGCTGACGCTGCTGACCGGTTCGCTGTGGGGCCGGCCCACCTGGGGCACCTGGTGGGTGTGGGATGCGCGCCTGACGTCGGCGCTGCTGCTGGCGCTGCTGTACGTCGGCTTCATCGCGCTGACGGCCGCCGTGGACACGCCCGACGACCCCCAGCGCGGCGACCAGGCCGGCGCGCTGCTGGCCCTCATCGGCGCGCTCAACCTGCCGGTGCTGTACTTCTCGGTCAGCTGGTGGAACACGCTGCACCAGGGCGCGTCCATCACGGCGCGCGGCAGCCAGATCGCACCGGAGATGCTGGCCGGCCTGCTGCTGGCCACCGTGGGCTTCTGGGCCTATGCCGCGGCCGCCGTGCTGACGCGCGCGCGGCTGATGCTGCAGGCGCGCATCGAGGCGCAAGCGCGCTGGCCCAGCCCGCTGGGGAGCCTGGCATGAACGGTCTCTTTGGTGAGCAGGCGCCCTTCGTCTGGGCCTCGCTGGCGGCCGTGGCCATCGGCATCGCCGTCGAACTGTGGTCGCTGCGCAGGCGGGCCGGGCGATGAAGCCGCGCCATCAGCGCCTGCTCGGCCTGCTGGCCATGCTGGCCCTGCTCGCCGTCGCCGGCGGGCTGGCGCTGCAGGCCTTCCGGCAGAACCTCGTCTTCTTCGTCACGCCCAGCGAGATCGCGCGCGGCGAGGCACCGGCGGGCACGCGCTTTCGCCTGGGCGGCCTGGTCGCGCCGGGCTCGGTGCGGCGCGAGGCCGGCGGCCTGCACTTCACGGTCACCGACGGTGCGCGCGACGTCGCCGTCAACTACCGCGGCCCGCTGCCCGACCTGTTCCGCGAGGGCAAGGGTGTCGTCGCGCAGGGGCGGCTGACCGGCCTGCAGTTCATCGCCGACGAGGTGCTGGCCAAGCACGACGAGAACTACATGCCGCCCGAGGCCGCGGCGGCGCTGAAGCAGGCATCGGCACGATGACGGCGGAGCTGGGCCACTTCGCACTGCTGCTCGCACTGGCGTTCGCCGTCGCGCAGACCTTGCTGCCGCTGTGGGGTGCCCACGCGGGCCACGCACGCTGGATCGCGCTGGCACGGCCGCTGGCTGGCCTGGGCTTTGCGCTGCTCAGCTTCTCCTTTGCCGCGCTGGTGGCCAGCTTCATCCAGCTCGACACCTCGGTCGCCTACGTCACCGGGCATGCCAGCCGCGAGCTGCCGCTGGGCTATCGCATCACGGCCGCCTGGGGCGGCCACGAGGGCTCGCTGCTGCTGTGGGTGTGGATGCTGTCGGCCTGGGGCGCGACCGTGGCCTGGCGCGGGCGCGCGTTGCCGGCGGCGTTTGCCGCGCGCGTGCAGGCCGTGCTGGGCGCGGTGGCCGCGGGCTTCATCGCCTTCATCGCGTTCACGTCCAACCCGTTCGCGCGCCTGCTGCCGGCGCCGGCCGATGGGCGCGACCTGAACCCGCTGCTGCAAGACCCGGGCATGGCCGCCCACCCGCCGCTGCTCTACATGGGCTATGTCGGCTTCGCGGTGGGCTTTGCGTTCGCCGTCGCCGCACTGCTGGACGATGAGCCCGACACGCGCTGGACGCGCTGGGCGCGGCCCTGGGTCCTGGGCGCGTGGTCGGCGCTGACGGCCGGCATCCTGCTGGGCAGCTTCTGGGCCTACTACGAGCTGGGCTGGGGCGGCTTCTGGTTCTGGGACGCGGTCGAGAACGCCGCCTTCATGCCCTGGCTGCTGGGCACCGCGCTGATCCACTCGCTGGCCGTTGCCGACAAGCGGCCGGGCTTCCTGCGCTGGAGCCTGCTGCTGGCGCTGCTCGCCTTCGCGCTGTCTCTGCTGGGCACCTTCCTCGTGCGCTCGGGCGTGGTCAGCTCGGTCCACGCGTTCGCGAGCGACCCCGCACGCGGCCTGTTCATCCTGGCGCTGCTGGCCATGGCCGTGGGCGGGTCGCTGGCGCTGTATGCGCTGCGCGTCGGGCGCTTGCCCGCGGCCGAGGGCTACGCCTTGGGCTCGCGCGAATCGCTGCTGCTGCTGAACAACCTGCTGCTGGCCACGGCCACCGGCACTGTGCTGCTGGGCACGCTGTACCCGCTGGCGGCCGAGGTCATCAGTGGCACCAAGCTGTCGGTCGGCGCGCCCTACTTCGACACCGTCTTCCCGCCCCTGATGCTGCCGCTGGTGGCGCTGTTGGTCGTCGGGCCGCTGGCGCGCTGGCGCGGCGGTCTGGCCGTGGCGCTGGGCGCCGTCAGGCCGCTGCTGCCGCTGGCGCTGGCGGCACTGGCCAGTGCGGCGGTGCTGGCGTTCGCGCTGCAAAGCTCGCTGTGGCTGGCCGCCGGTGTCGCCACCGGCCTGTGGGCGCTGGGCGGCACGCTGTCGCTGGCCTGGCGCCAGCGCGCAGCCTGGCGACAAGGCCTGCCGCTGTGGCTGGCGCATGGCGGCATCGCCGTCTTCGTGCTGGGCGTGACGCTGGTGCGCAGCTTGGAGCAGGCGCATGACCTGCAGCTGGCGCCCGGCGAGCAGGCCGTCGTCGCCGACCATGTGCTGCGCTTCGACAAGCTGGAGGCCGCGCCCGGCCCCAACTACCAGGCCGCGCGGGCGTCACTGACCTGGCAGGTGGGCGGCAAGCCGCTGCAGCTCTCGCCCGAGAAGCGCGTCTACGGCCGCCGCCAGGTGGCGATGACGGAGGCGGCCATCGCACGCAGCCCGTGGCGCGACGTCTACGTGAGCCTCGGCGAGGCCGATGCCGACGGCCGCTGGGCGCTGCGCGTGCAGATCAAGCCCTTCATGGCCTGGGTGTGGGCAGGCGCGCTGCTGATGGCCGCCGGTGGCCTGTGGGGCGCGCTGGCCCACCGCCGCCGCCCGCGCGCGGCAGCCGTCGCCGACGAGCCTTCGTCGCCCCTCATCGTCCCCACGCTGTCCACGCCATGAAGCTGCGTCTCGCCGCCCTCCTGCCCCTGCTGGCCACCGTCGCGCTGGTCGCGCTGCTCGCGCGCGGCCTGCAGCGCGACGCGCAGGCCGAGACCCCGTCGCCGCTGATCGGCAAGCCCGCGCCCACGCTGGATCTCGAGCGCCTGGACGGCACGGCCGAGCCGCTGCAAGGGCAGGTCTGGGTGCTGAACGTGTTCGCGTCCTGGTGCGCGCCCTGCCGCGCGGAGCTGCCGGTGCTGGGCGAACTGGCGCAGCAGAGCGGCGTGCGCGTCGTCGGGCTGGACTACCGCGACACGCCCGAGCTGGGGCTGGCCTTCCTGAAGCGCCACGGCAACCCCTACGCGCTGACCTGGCGCGACCCCGAGGGCAAGGGCAGCCTGGCCTGGGGCGTCACGGGCGTGCCCGAGACCTTCGTCATTGACCGCCGCGGCGTCGTGCGCCTGCGCCACACGGGGCCGGTGACGGCGGACGACTTGAACAAGCGCCTGCTGCCGCTGATCGAAAGGTTGAAGCGTGCGTAGCCTCATCGCCGCGACCTGCCTGGCCGCCGCGCTCACCGCGCAGGCCGACAGCCTGGACGAGCGCGTCGAGCGCCTGGCGCAGGAGCTGCGCTGTGTCGTCTGCCAGAGCCAGAGCGTGGCCGAGTCCAATGCGCCGCTGGCCGTCGACATGAAGCGCCACCTGCGCCAAGGCCTGGCCGCCGGCCGCAGCGAGGACGAGCTGCGCGCCGAGCTCGTGCAGCGCTACGGCGAGCAGGTGCTGTACCGCCCCGCGCTGCATGCCGGCACCGCGCCGCTGTGGTTCGGGCCGCTGGCGCTGCTGGCCGTCGGCCTGCTGGTCTACCTGCGCCACGGCCGGCAGCGCGGGGGGCCACCATGAACCTGTTCCTGCTCGCCGCGGCCGCGTTGACGCTGGCCGCGCTGCTGCCACTCGCGCCCGCGCTGCTGGGCGGCAACAGTGCCCCGCGCGCATGGCGCACGGCCGCGGCGCTGGGCCTGGCCTTGCCGCTGGCAGCCGGCGCGCTCTACGCCCAGCTGGGTCGCCCCGACGCCATCGCCGCACCGCCACCGACGAACCCCGTGCAGCAGATGGTGCAGCGCCTGGCGGACCGCCTGCAGCGCACGCCTGACGACGCCGACGGCTGGGCGCTGCTGGCCCGCGCCTACGAGCAGCTGGGCCGCCCGCAGGACGCGCTGCCCGCCTACGGACAGCTGGAACGCCTGCGCCCCGACGATCCGCAGCCGCTAAGCCAGCATGCCGTCACGCTGGCCCTGGTGCGGGGCGAGGGGTTGAACGGCGAGCCCGAGGCGCTGCTGCAACGCGCGCTCAGGCTCGACCCGCGCCACGTGCCCACGCTGGCCCTGCTGGGCAGTGCGGCCGTCGAACGCGGCGACGCCGCGGCCGCCGGCGGCTACTGGCGCCGCGCGCTGGTCCAGGTGCCCGAGGACAGCGACATCGCCGCATCGCTGCGCGACAGCATCGCCAGGCTGCAACCGCGCTGAGATGCCCACGCGCCGTGACACGCTGCTGATGGCTCTGGCCTCGCCTCGGCTCGCCGCCGCGGCGGCTGTGGATGGCGGCCTTGCCAGCCCGGCGCTGCAGGTCGCGCAAATCCTTTCAGCGCACGACCCGGTCAACGCCCCGCTGGGCTATGTCAGCGCACTGATCTGGCAGGCCCAGCGCCGCCTCTCGCCCACCGGGGCGCTGCCCGCGCGCAGCCAGCAGGCGCTGCTGGCGCTGCGCCAGGTGGCCAGCGGCACCGCCGTGCCAGCCGACTGGCCGCAGCGCGCCGGCTATGCGGCGTTTGCCGATGCCGCCACCGCCGAGGGCGACGCAGCCTCACGCGAACTCGCGCGGCAGGCTGTCGCCGCCGTCATCACGGACACGCCCGAAGGCCCGCGCCTGACCGGCCTGCGCCGCTGGACCGATGACATGTTCATGGCCACGCTGCTGCTGGACCGCGCAGGGCCGCTGCTGCCCGCCGCCGACCGGCAGCGCGCCGCCGAGGCGCTGGGCGCCGCGCTGCTGGCGCACGCCGAGACCTTGCAGCGGCCCGACGGCCTGTTCCACCACGCCGACGGCTCGCCGGTCGCCTGGGGCCGCGGCAACGGATTTGCGGCGCTGGCCCTCGCGCAGGCGCTGGCAGGCCTACTGCCCCCACAAGCCTCGCCCGTCGCTGCGCAGTTGCTGCAACGGCTGCAGGCTCATCTGCATGCGCTGCTGGCGCGGCAGGGTGCGGACGGCGCGTGGCGGCAGGTGCTGGATCAGCCCGCGGCGCCCGCCGAGCTGACCGTGACCGCGATGGCGCTGAATGCGCTGACGCTGGCCCGCTCGCGCGGCTGGCTGCCTGCCGGCCTGGCCGACGCGGCCATTGCACCAGCCTGGACGGCCGTGCAGAGCCGCGTCGACGCCGCCGCAGGCTTGTTCACCGACGTCTGCGCCAGCACGCCGGCCGGACCGACGCTGGCGTTCTATCTGCAGCGTCCCATCCTGCGCGGGCGCGACGACCGGGCTGCGGCGATGGTGCTGCAGGCCGCGGTCAGACTGGCGATGCCGCCGGGCTGAGTCGGTCGCCACGCGCGGTTCGACCGCCGCTACTCGGCGGTTGCCGACTCCAAGTCAGCTAGTTTTTCCGTCATCAAGGCAATGAAGGCGGACACCGCCGGCGGCAGGTGCCGACGGCTCGGATACAGCACCGTCAGGCCCTGGCCCATGCGCTGGTAACCAGGCAGCACCGGCACCAGCAGCCCGTCCCGCACATCCCGCCGGGTCATGTTCGATGGCAGCAGCACGATGCCAAGGCCCGCGACCGCGGCCTTGCGCAGCGCCTGGGCCGTATTGGCGTTGAAGCGGCCCGTGACCAGCACCTCGTGCGCCAGGCCGTCCGGCCCCGTCAGCCGCCAGGGCGTGCGGCCGCTGGGGTGCCCGACGGTGACGCAATCGTGGCCCGCCAAGTCCGCAGGCGTGCCAGGCACCCCACGCGCAGCCAGGTAGGCTGGGCTGGCCATCAGGCCGTCTCCACGGGGCGGCAGCAGCTGGCGGCCGATGTAGCCCACATCGCCGACGTCCCCGCCTCGAAACGCCACGTCGATGCGCTCCGCGATCAGATCGGCTTTGGCATCGCTCAGCACGAAGTCCAGCCGCACGCGCGGGTGCGCGGCCAGAAAGTCGGCCACCCATTCCACAAGAAAGAAGTCGAAAAAGTCTGCCGGCATCGCGACCCGCACGAGGCCTGCCGGCTCCCCGGCGCCAGTCAGCACTTCTTGCCCTGCTTCCACCAAGCCGTCGACGGCGCCTGCGCAGCGCTCGTGGAATGCCTGGCCTGCGCTGGTGAGCGTGAGCTTGCGGGTGGAGCGCTGCAGCAGCCGCGTGCCCAGCTGCGCTTCGAGCTGCTGCACGCGCCGGCTCACGGTGTTGGAAGGCAGGCCCAGCCGCCGCGCAGCCTCCGCAAAGCTGCCGCAGCGCACGACTTGCACAAACAGGGCGATGTCGTTCAGGTCCAGCACAAGCCCAGATACCTTCAAAAAATGGATTAGTCAGATCAGATTGCGCCATCTTATCAAGCAATGACGATCTCCCTAACCTTGCATGCATCGGGTACTCAAGCCCCGTTTGTTCCTCCACTCCCCAGGGCCATGCCCGGAAAGCCGCTCGAATGACCGCTCCCGCCAACCCGTCGCCCGCCCCCTCCATCGCCCAGCGCCGGTTGGTGTGGGGCATCCGCATCCTGCTCGCGCTGGCGTTCGGCGCCGCAGGCGGCGCCAAGCTCGCCGGTGTGCCACAGATGGTGCAAGTGTTCGATGCCGTCGGCTTCGGCCAGTGGTTCCGCTATGTGACCGGTGTGGTCGAGGTGGGTGGCGCGCTGCTGCTGCTCGTGCCTGCCACCGGCTTCTTCGGCGGCCTCTTGCTTGCCACCACCATGCTGTTCGCTGCCTTGACACATCTCGTGCTCATCGGCGGCAGCGCCGTGCCCGCGCTGGTGCTGGGCCTTCTGGCGGCTTTCGTGACCTGGCGGCTGAGACCTGCTGCCCGCCCGGCTGCAGCGGCCTGATGGCCGGCCGACCCCCGCTTTTCTCCCGTCCTGCTTCCATTTGATGCACCAAAGGAAATCAACCATGACCGCATCTTCGAACCCGCGCATCGGCATCGTCATCGGCTCGACCCGTGAAGGCCGCTTTGGCGACACGCCCGCGCAATGGATCCACGGTATTGCCGGTCAGCGCACGGATCTGAACGTCGAACTGATCGATCTGCGCGACCACCCTCTGCCGTTCTTCGACGAACCGGCGTCGCCGGCCTGGACACCCGTGAAGAACGAGGCCGCGCAAGCCTGGGCCGCCAAACTCGCAGGGCTGGACGGGCTGATCGTTGTCACGCCCGAATACAACCACGCGCCGCCGGCCGTGCTCAAGAACGCCTTCGACTACGCGTACAAGGAGTTCAACCGCAAGCCCATCGGCTTCGTGGGCTATGGCGGAGTCGGCGCCGCCCGCGCGGTCGAGCAGTTGCGCCTGGTGGCCATCGAGATGCAGATGGCCCCGGTGCGCAACGCGGTGCACATCGGCATGGTGGAGTTCGTGGGCGTGCGTCAACAGGGCAAGCGCTTTGAAGACTTTCCTCATCTGCTGCAGGCGGCCAACGGACTGCTGGACGAGTTGTCCTGGTGGGGCCAGGCGCTCAAGACCGCGAGGCAATCTGCATGAGCGCCGCCGCCATGAACGCAGCCGCGGCGCCGACCCTGCCCATGCCGGTGCGTGCCATTGCCCACCGCACGCGCGGCACCGTCCACGGCCCCATCACCCGGCTCGTGAGCCCGGGCGATCTGGGGCAACTGATCAAGCCCTTCGTGTTCCTGGATCACTTTGTCGCCGATCGCGCGACGGATTTGTCAGGCTTTGGCATGCATCCCCACTCAGGCATCGCCACGCTGACCTATCCGATGCAGGGCGATTCTTCATACGAGGACACGACGGGCCAGCGCGGCGTGCTGCGGGCGCGCGGCTTGGAATGGATGCGCGCCGGCAATGGCGTTTGGCACACGGGCGGGCCGATCGAAGGGTCGCCGTTGCGCGGCTTTCAACTGTGGGTGGCCTTGCCCGCCGCGACAGAAAATGCGCCGGCGCAAAGCCAGTACCTTGCGCCCGAGGAGATCCCCGAACATGGGCCGGCACGCGTGCTGTTGGGCCGTTATGGCCAGGCCCGCAGCGCCATCACGGCGCCCGCGCCCATCAACTACCTGGCAGTGCACTTGAGTGACCAACAGCATTGGCGCTACGCGCCGCCAGAAGGCCACACGGTGGCATGGGTCGCGGTGAGCACGGGCCGCCTGGATCTGGGCAGCACGATCGACGCCGGCGAGCTCGCGGTGTTCGAGGAGTCGAATGGCGCCATCGACTTCGTGGCGCAGGGAGACACGCAGTTCGTGTTGGGCTCCGCGGTCAAGCACCCGCATGAACTGGTCATGGGTCGCTATTCGGTACACACCAGTGTGGCGACGCTCATCCAGGGTGAGGCCGAGATCCGGCGCATCGGCATGCAACTGCAGCGGGCGCGGGCTTGACGTCGCCCAAATCCGCAGCGCTGGCGCCTGCTTGCGTGGCTGCCGCGCGCACTTGCGCCAGCGGCGAGGAGACTCGGAACTCATTGCCGGCGCGGCAATCCGCCTTCGGCGTAGGCCGGTCGCCGCTCCTGCGCGCACAGATCGCCTTGCTGCGGACGAGGGCCCAGGCGGAGGTGGCCGGCATCGATGCTGACCACGTCGAATTCACGCGGGCACTGGCTTGCCATTGGCACTCGGAATGCGGCGCATCCGGCTGAGGTGACATCTTGCGACTGCCCGACCCGCCAGGCGCCGTTGCCACACTTGGCCGTCGACAAGGCCGCAGCCAACTCTTCAGTCAATGGCGTCAGCGATCGCCGCTCGAACACGAAGTCGGCCTCAACGGCATCGGCCAGCGCAAGCGCTCTGCCCAGCGTGAATGAGCCTTCGTTTCGACCGCGCATCAGGGGCACCTGGCCCTGTGCATCGGCATAGACGGTGAAGTCCACCGCCCACCGATCCCCGTCAAATCGAAAGGCGCGGCTCAGGTGCGTGGGTCGCGGCCCATGGAGGGTCTCGATGCCGACACTGCGCCAGGTGCCGCCAAGCGGCAGTTGTGGGGGTGGCGCCTTGGGCGTGAAGGCGATGACACGCACCGGGCCACCGGTCGCGCCCCTGACCTTTGGCGCGCCGATGAACAGCACCGCGCCTTGCGGTGGCAGCTGGTCCAGGTTCTTCAGCGCCTCCAGTGCCCACTTGCCCGCGCCCAGCAATTCGCGATGCGCCGCGTAGGTGCCGTCAACGCCGACGTCAAATGAGATCGTGTCCACGGCGACGCCCCAGACGCTGCGCTCACCAACGAGAAAGCGGATCGCGTCAGGGCCGAATCCGGGAAAGTGCTTCACGTGCTTCTCGTCCAGGCCGATGAAGGACGGCTCGTGAATCTTGCGGTCCCAGCCCGTGTAGAGCGCCACCACGGCGCCCGCCGGAATCCGGCCATGCGCACGCTCCCAGGCCTGGATGTGCTCCGGCAGGATCACCGCGTCGCGATCGAGCGCGCTCTCGCGTCGGAAGTCGATGACCACCACCGGCGCAACCAGTGCCTGCGCGCGCAGCGCTTCCAAGCTCAGCCCACCCGCGCTGAAGTGGTTGGGCGCGTCGATCTGCGTGCCAATGTGCTCGTGGATGCGCCACGCATTCGCCGCCACGCCCATCTTGTCAATGGTGGCAATGGGCTCGAGCGCGAAGCCGAACGTGACGCCAGGGACGGGTATGTACGGAAAGTCCGCGTCCAACGTGTGCGTGAGATCGACGAGGTCCGAACGCGCCATCAACGCGGTGAGCGCATTCGTGGCGGAGGGCGCGTCCGGCGCAGCGCAGCCATCCAGAAGCACGGTGGCCAGCACGGCGACCCAACAACGATACTTGCTCGACATAGGACCTTCGGTGAGTGAGTCAAAAAACTATATGGGTCGATCCCAAACGCTTCAATGACTGACATCGATGTAAGCAGGTCGACCGACGAACCTGACATTGACAAGATGCGTGACTGCCCCGTCATGACCACGGTGGAGGTCATCGGAGGCCGCTGGAAGCCGCGCATCCTTTGGCACCTGCGCTCACAGGCCGCCGGCTTTGGCGAACTGCAGCGCGCAACCGCGGCGTCCGAACGCATGCTCAGTCGCAGCTTGCGTGAGTTGGAAGCACATGGCGTCATCACTCGCACCGTCGTGCCGCTGGGCAAGGTGATTACGTCGCAGTACGCGATCTCGGCCTACGGTCAAGGGTTGGTGTCTGTCCTCGATGCCATGGGGGACTGGGGGCTTGAGCATCAGCGCCGGGCCGCGCACCTCTAGCGTTCAGGCACTTCGAGCGAACGCCACCGGCACGCGGATTGCCGGCATTTCTCGTGACATTCCCATCGGTTGCGCCCGACCAAGGTCAGGCGTGTGGAACGGACTTGAAATGGAGAATTGACATGAGTACCGCCCCTCGTGCGCAACGCACCGCATTCACGCTGTTTCGATCGGCCGGTGTGGCCGCACTGCTGTCACTGGCTGCCATTGCAAACGGCCAGGCGGCAGCAGAGGCCGCCGGTGTCGGCAACGCAAAGACCACGCAGGTCGTGAAGTCGCGAGACGGAACCCAAATCACGTATGACAAGTGGGGCAAGGGCCCCGCAGTCATCGTGGTCAATGGCGCGCTGTCGGACCGCGCGGGCAGCACTGAACTGGCGCAGCTCCTGGCCGCCCGTTTGACGGTCTACAGCTATGACCGCCGCGGCCGTGGCGGCAGCACCGACACCAAGCCCTATTCGGTCAAGCGCGAGGTCGAAGACATCGAGGCGCTCATCGACAGCGCCGGTGGTTCGGCCTATGTGTATGGCAAATCTTCGGGCGCGGGCCTGGCGCTGCAGGCCGCCTCGGCGCTCGGCGGCAAGGTCAGCAAGCTCGCCCTCTACGAGCCGCCCTACAGCGAGGCGGAAGGCGCCGCCCAGGCATGGAAAACATTCACGGCGGAGGTGGATGGTCTGCTTGCCGCTGACCGTCGCGCCGACGCCATCACGCAGTTCATGAAATTCGTCGGTGCACCTGACGCAGCGGTGGCGAAGATGAAGGCGTCACCCGCGTGGCCGGGCATGCTGGCGATGGCGCCCACGCTGGCCTACGACAACGCGGTCCTGGGTGACGACAGATCCGTTCCCATGGGTGTCGCGGCCCAGGTGAAGGCCGCCACCCTGGTGATGGACGGCAGCGCCAGCCTGGGGCCCATGCCCTTCATGCGGCCGACGGCGGACAAGCTGGCGCGGGCCATCCCGGGTGCGCAGCGCCGGGTGGTCGAGGGCCAGGCCCATGATGTCAGCCCGAAGGTCCTGGCGCCCATCCTGCTGGCGTTCTTCAACTAGGCCTGGTCGGCTGCGGCCCTCTGGCCGCCTGCGGCGCGTGAAGTGCGTTCATGCGCTCGCGCAGCGCCCGCGCTTCGCCGACGTGGCCAAGGGCTTCGGCCGCGCGGATGGCCAGCTGGTGGGCGCGCCGCGTCGGGCGCTCGCGCAGGTTGGCCAGCGCCCAGGTCCAGGCGCGCTGCGGGTTTCGGCCCGGGCCAAGGTAGAACTCGGCCGCGTGGTCGGCAAAGGCCTCGGGGTGCCGGCTCAGCAGCAGTTCGTAGCGCCGGCGCGCGCCATCGATCTCGTCCCGGCCCCGCGCTGCTTGGCCCTGGCGTTCATGCAGCTCGCCGAGCAAGGCCATGGCTTCGGGCTCGTCGGTGTGGATGACGACCTGCAGCAGCCTGGCCTCGGCGGTGGCCTCGTCGCCGCGGGCCAGATCCAGTTCGGCCAGGTGGATGCCAGCCGCCGCGTAGCCGGGCACCAGGCGCAGCGCCTCGGCGTAGAAGGCCGCGCCTCGCGCCGCGTCGCCGCCCTGCTCCGCCCACATCAGCCCACGCCCGAAGGCAATGGCAGCGGCCGGAAAAGGTGAGGTGGTGTCGAGTTCGCGCAGGGCTTGGGCATAGCGCCGGTCGGCCTCGTCGAGCCGACCCACGGCAGCCTGGGCACGGGCAAGGGCGCACAGGCTGGCAAAGCCGGGCCTGCGCGCCACCTCCGCCTGCAAGGCCGGCAGCGCTTCGGCGGCACGGCCGGTCGCGACGAGCAGCGCGCCGCGCTGGAGGGGCGTGGCCTGGGCGGCGTCAAGGTCCGCCTGGGCGGCCGTGAAGCGATGGGCGGCCATGCGCGCACGCGCGCGGCGCAACCTGTCGGTGGCGCTGTCGGCGTTCGCTTCGGCCAGCGCTGCAGTGCGGTCCAGCATGCGGTAGTCGGCCAGCAACTGCAGGCGCAGCAGCCACAGGTCCAGCGCAGCGGGGTCGTCGGCCTGCTGCTGGATCTGCTGGTCGAGGTTGGCCAGCGCGATGGTGCTCAACGTCGTGGCCGGCGATGGCGGCGTGGCGCAGCCGGCCAGCAGGGCGGTGATGACGATCACGGACAAGGTTTTCATGGCGCGGACAGGAAGGGGAAGTCGACGGTGGAGTGCTCGTGGTCGTCGCCCGTGACGCCGTCATCGGCGACGTCCGGCGTGCCACGGATCAGCAGCGAGCGGAACACGGCGTTGACGTTGTGCAGCGGCGTGCGACCGCCACAGTCCGGCAAAGGGGCGCCGAAGGCACTGCGCTCGACGGCGAGGTAATGCAGGCAGCGCGTCTGGCGGCTGTCCACCCAGAGGCGATCGTCTGCCAGCAGCTCGGCCAGGCGCCGGTAGCGGGCGGGCGACGCGTCCCCGGCATCGGACAGCCACTGGTTGCCGGCCACGCCGTCGAAGCTGTCGTACAAGGCCAGGTTGCGGCCGATCTCGGTGGCGAAGCCGGGCCAGCCGGCCGGGTCGGCCCGGTTGTAGGCCTCCTTCAGCAGATCGGCGATGTCGTCCGTGCCGACGGTGGCCAGCAGGGCGTTGCCGGTGAGTGCTCGGCCCATGCGGTCGATGGGCGGGCCGGGCGGCGGCGGGCTTTGATCGGCAGGCATGGCCTGGCGGCGCTCCGTGCGACCCCAGACCGCCAGCAGCGGCCCACCGGTATTGACGAGGTCGAGGTCCACCGACACGACCAGGGCCGAGGTCGTCCAGCCGGCCAGGAAATTGCGTGCGGGGCCGCCCTGGGTCTGGCTCCACAGCGCAGGGATGCGCTTGAGCGTCGCAGCGTCGAAGCGCCGGAAGCCGCTGGCGTCCTCGGGTGCCTGGGCGGCCCGGACGGCGTCGCCAGCGGCGTTCAGTGCGCTGCGGGTGCCGCGCACATTGTTGAAATAGGGGTCGTCGCGCAAGCCGGCGAAGACGCGCACGCGCTCACCGCGGCTGGCCAGCCCCTGGGGCGTGCCGGCATCGCCCTGCAGCCGGTGCTCGTGCCCGGCCCAGCAGCGCGCGGCGCCCGCGGCGTCGAACTGGCACAGCAGCCGCGTGCTGGCCGTCGTGTGGCCCAAGCGCTGGCCGCTGTCGACGTTGAAAACATACTGGACCTGGTCGGAAAAGCGCTTGCCGACGATGTCCATGACGAGGTTGAGTCGCTTGCCATCGGCCGAGGTCCAGGCAAAGAGATCGCCGATGTCGGCGGCCGGGTCGGCCGTGACGGTGGGCGTGTCCAGGTGGTCAGCGGCCAGCGCGGGCGCGGCGACGAGGGCGGCCAGCCAGCAGAGGCGGCGCAGGGATGTGTGAAGAGGTTTCATGGGGCGAAGCCTAGGGAAGCAGGGCGAAGAAAACTTGGCAAAAACTGCGATGCCTGCTGACAGACCCGTGCGCCGGCCCTGCCTACGATGGCCGCCATGTCCACACCCCTGCCCGCCCGCACCGAGGCCGAGGCCGAGCGCCGCTATCGCCCGCTGCAGCGCGGCGCCGGCCTGCGCTTGATGCGCTGCCAGTGCCACGCGGGCCGGCACGAGCGGCCTGTGGACGAGGAGCACCAGGCCTTCTCGATCACGCTGGTGGAGCGCGGCCAGTTCACGTACCGCACGCGCGCCGGCGGCGCCTTGCTCGCCCCCGGCTGGCTGATGCTGGGCAACGTCGGCGAGGGCTATGCCTGTTCGCACGAGGACAGCGACGGCTCGGGTGACGACTGCACGGTGTTGTCGCTGTCGGCGCCGCTGCTTGAGGAGACGCTGAGCGCCCTCGGCGCAGCCACCTGGCCGGGCCGCTTCGCGCGCGCCTGCCTGCCACCGCTGCCGCGCGTGGCGGGCCTTTTTCAGGGGCTGGACGCCGGCGATGGCGACGGCTTCGCGCTCGAGGAGGCCACCCTGGCGATCGTGGCGCAGGTGCGCCGTGCGCTGGGCGATGGCGAGGCCCCGGCCGCAGTGCCTCGGCAGGACGATCGCGCCCGCGCAGCGGCGCATTGCATCGAGACGCGCAGCGCCGACGCGTTGACGCTGGACGAGGTGGCGCAGGTCGCCGGCCTGAGCCCTTTCCACCTGCTGCGGGTGTTTCGCCAGTCCATCGGTGTGACTCCGCACCAGTACCTGATGCGCATGCGGCTGATGCATGCGCTGCGCCTGCTGCGCGACACCCGCCTGCCGGTGACCGACGTCGCCTACGAGACCGGCTGGGCCGATCTGTCGAATTTCAACAAGGCCTTCCGCCGCGAGTTCGGCTGTTCGCCGCGCAGCCTCAGGAGCGCGGACCGTCGGCTGCTGTCGCTGGCAGCCTGAGCAGGCCTGCGCCGAATGCCTGCTGGATCGCGACCCACTGCCTGACGCTCACAAGCTGTATCAACTTCACTGGTCAACCGCGCCCGCGCGCGGGCGTTCAAGAAAGGCCGGCGGCAACGATCGCCAGGCTTTTTTGACGGAAGCACCGACCATGACCACGCTGACTCTCACCTTCAACGGCCCTCCCAGCCAGGCCCGCAAGGCGCTCGGGGGGCTCTTGCAGCGCTACCGCTCGGCCTACTTCGTGGAATGCAGCAGCAACGAATATGCAGTGACCGCCGACGACGTCACCGCGGCGGAACTGGCGCGACAACCCCTGTGGTCAACCCGGCAGACGCAAGCGCAAGCGCCGCGATAACGCGCAGCGCCGTCGAGGGGTCAGGCCGATCGCTGCGGGCCGCGCAGGCCATATTGCGTGATGTGCGCAATCGGCACCCCGACGTAGAAGATGTGCGACAGCAGGCCGCTGACAATGTTCCACCCTGAAGGCAGCTTCCAGCCGGTGACGGCAGACAGCGGCACGACGACGTAGACCATGGCCACCCAGGTCAGCACGCCGTAGACGCTGCCCCAGAACCAGGGCCGGGCGGTCAGGGCGCGAAGCTTGAGCGCCGCCGCCAGGAAGACCGCCGCCATCGCCATCGTCAGCGCGAAGTGGCACGCCAGCCCGAGCCACACCATCGCCATGCCACCCTGCATCGCCGCGGCACCGAGCAGCCCGCTGGCGATGTACTTCAAGATGCCTTGCACCGTGGCGCCCTGCGAGGCATAGCTCGCGAACGCGGCCAGGATGTCGAGCGCGCCGGATACCAATCCGGCCACAGCGATCGTCAAGACACGGCGCATGAGATTCCCCAACGGTCGGACAAGGAAGCGATGAATCTTAGGAAGTCGCCTTGCCCGCCACACGAGGGGATGCCCTCAAGCGCGTCCGCCGCGCGGATCAACCGCCCGGCCGGTCCGCCTGCACCTTGGGGCTGATGCGATAACTCCTCACCTCTTCGGTGATGGGCAGCATGCCCGCGTTCCATGCGACCCAGTCGTCGCGCAGCCTGGCCAGTCGCTCGGGCTCGCGCTCCGCCAGGTTGGCGCGTTCGCGCTGGTCCTGCGCCAGGTTGAACAGGAACTCGTTGCCGTTGATCTGCAGGTACTTCCAGTCGCCATCGCGCAGCGCCCGCTGGGCCAGCGACTTGTAGCGCCAGTAGAGCTTGCGCTGCACGGGCCTGGCCTGGCCGAGAAGCTGCGGCAGCAGGTTGGCGCCGTCGCTGGGGTAGTCGGTCGCCGGCGCGGTGCCGGCCGCGGCCAGCAGCGTGGGCAGCCAGTCCATGCTGATGACGACTTGCTCGCTGACCTGGCCCGCCTTCACGCGCGCGGGCCAGCGCAGCAGCGTGGGCACGCGGATGCCGCCTTCCAGCAGCTCGGACTTCTGGCCGCTGAAGGGCCAGGTGTTGGAGAAGCGCTCGCCGCCGTTGTCGCTGGTGAAGACGACGATGGTGTTCTGTGCCAGGCCTTGCGCCTCCAGCGTGGCCAGCACGCGGCCCACAGCCGCGTCCAGTGCGCCGACGATCTCGCCGTACTTCTTCAGGCTGCCGCCGTCGCTGTGGTTCAGGTTCTTCAGCTCGCGCGACACGGGCTCGTCGCCCGGGCCTTCCCAGGGCCAGTGCGGCGCGGTGAAGTGCAGCGACAGCAGGAAAGGCTGGGCGGCCGTCTGCTTGCGCAGGAAGGCCTGGCCGTACTCGGCGATGAGGTCGGTGTAGTAGCCCGCCTTGTCGACACGCACCTCGCCTTCGAACAGGTCCGAGGGCAGATCTTTGCCGACGCCGGCCTTGTGCGTGAAGTAGTCGACCGCACCGCCGGTGTTGCCGAAGAACTCGTCATAGCCGCTCTTCAACGGACCGTACTTGGGCAGCGCGCCCAGGTGCCATTTGCCGAACAGTGCCGTGCGGTAACCGCGCGCCTTCAGCTGTGATGGCAGCGTGGGGTGCTCAGGCGGCAGGCCCAGCGCGTTGCCACCGATGGGCTCTTCCAGCCCACCACGCAGCCGGTACTGGTAGCGCCCGGTGATGAGGCCAAAGCGCGTGGCCGAGCAGACGGCCGAATTGGCATAGCCCTGCGTGAAGCGCATGCCCTGGCCTGCCAGTCGGTCGAGGTTGGGCGTGGCGAAGTCGCGCTGCCCGTAGACGCCGAGGTCCGCGTACCCCATGTCGTCGGCCAGGATGAAAAGGATGTTGGGCGGCGCATCGGCCGCGCGGGCGGTGGCCGGCAGCAGCGCGAGTGCGCCCAGGCCTTGCAGCAGGTCGCGTCGGGAAGGAGAGCTCATTCAGGAGAAGATGACCGGGAGAGAGACCTGGACTTCATCGGCGCCGCCCGCCGTGCAGCGCATGCGCTTGACCGCGGCCTGCACGTACTTGTGGTACTCCTTGGGGCCGGATTGCGGCAGCACGTCGACGACCTGGTTGCCGCGGATCTTGATCAACGTCTGCACGGTGCCCTTGAGGCCCACGCGGTCGATGGCTTCCTCCAGCGCCGAGGCCAGCACGGCTTCGTAGCCGGGGCAGGCGAGGCTGATCTCGCGCTTGACGATGGCCGGTGCCGGCGGCGGCGCGGGCGGTGCCACGACCGGTGCAGGCGCGGCCGCGATGACCACGGGCTCCTTGGGCGGCGTGGCCTGCACGACCTGGATGGGCGGCGGCGGTGCGACCAGCGGCACGACCTCGGGCGGCGGCACGTAGGCCGGGGGCGGCACGACTTTCTGCACCGGCTCGATCTTGACGACCTTGGGCGGGGGCGGCGGGGGCGGCGGCGCCACCTCGGGCAGCAAGGCCATGTCGATGGGTTTTCTGATGGCCTCGATGGCCTTGGAGGCGAGGCCCGTGCTCAAGCCCCAGCCCAGCACGATGTGCAGGCCGATGACGACCGCGATGCCAGTGCCGCGGTGGCCCGTGGGCGGGGGCTGCAGCCGGCTGCGCGCCTGCGTGGACGCGGGCAGCGGTGCGGGCGACACGAGGCGGCGCGGCGCGGGGCGGGCGTCATCCAGCGTCAGGCCGCCGGGCAAGAGAACTGCACTCATGGAAATCTCCTGGGGGAGCTACTGGCTATTGCTCGTCGAGGAACTGCTCGCTGCCCGTCACGCCGAGCTTGGTCAGCCCCGCCTGGTGGGCGGCCGTCATGACGGCGGCGAAACGGTCGTACCTGGCACCCGGCTGCGGGCGCACATGCACCTCGGGCTGCGTGGCCTGCTGGCCCGCCGCATTGAGGCGCTCGCGCAGCGCGGCCTCGTCGGCGATGGGGCTGCCGTTCCACAAGATGGCGTTCGTCGCGTCGACGTCGATGCGCACGACCTCGGGCGGCGCGGGCGGCGCCTCCTGGGGTGGCGCGATCGGCAGGTTGAGCTTGACGCTGTGCAGTTGGACCGGGATGGTGATGATGAGCATCACCAGCAGCACCAGCATCACGTCGATCAGCGGCGTGGTGTTGATGTCGGGCACCGGCAGCGCCGACGTGATCTGGCGGCGCGCGCGGGCCGCCTTGCGCAGCGGTCCGGCGGTCATGGCGAACGAGCCGGCGGCTCGGTGATGAAGCCAACCTTGGCGATGCCGGCACGCTGGGCGGCCAGCAGCACGCGACCCACCGGCGCGTAGTCGCTGCCGGCGTCGCCGCGTACATGCACCTCGGGCTGGGGCTGCTGCAGCGCGACCGCCTTCAGGCGTTCGAGCAAGGCTTGCCTGCCCGACACGGGGGCGTCGAACCAGAACAGCCGGCCGGCCTTGTCGACCGTGATGACGATGTCCTGCGGCTGGCTCTCGCGCACCTCGTTGCGCTGCTGCGGCAGGTCCACGGGCACCGAGAAGTTCACCACCGGGATGGTGATCAGGAAAATGATGAGCAGCACCAGCATGACGTCGACGAGCGGCGTCGTGTTGATGGACGAGACGGCCTCGTCGGCGCCCTGTGCGATCTGGATGGCCATGGTGCGATCAGGCGAGCGCCGGGCTCAGGCCGACCGGCTGTTGCGCGGCGGCGGCGGCCGGGGCTTCTTCATGGCCCGAGCCCAGCAGCACGGAGTGCAGTTCGCCGGAGAAGTCGCGCACCTCATCCAGCACCAGGGCATTGCGGCGCAGCAGTGCGTTGTAGCCCAGCACGGCGGGCACGGCGACCGCGAGGCCGATGGCCGTCATGATCAGCGCCTCCCCCACCGGGCCGGCCACCTTGTCGATGGACGCCTGGCCGGCCACGCCGATGGCGGTCAGCGCGTGATAGATGCCCCAGACCGTGCCCAGCAGGCCGACGAAGGGCGACGTGGAGCCGACCGTGGCGAGCAGGCTCAGGCCGGTGGACAGCTGGCGTTGCGCGCGCTCGGTGGCCCGGTGCAGGGACAGGTCCACCCAGTCGGCGAAGTCCACCTTGGCGCGCAGGCCGTGGTGGCGCTGCGTGGCCTCCAGGCTGGCTTCGGCGATGTAGCGGAAGGGGCTGTTGGCGGCCAGCGCCTCGGCACCGGCCTTGACGGTGCCGGCGTTCCAGAAGTCCTTCTGCGCGGCGCGCGCCTGCGCGCCCAGCTTGGCCTGCTGCAGCAGCTTGGTGATGATGACGTACCAGCTGCCGGCGCTCATCGCGACGAGGATGAAGAGCACGGCCTTGGTGACGGCATCGCTCTTCTCCCAGACGGAGCCGATGCCGTAGGGGTTGTCGCCTTGCGCCTGGGCGGCCGTGGCGATCAGAAGCAGGGCAAGCGGTGCGACGGCGCGGGTGAATGTTTTCATGGCTGATGGACAGTGATCTGGAGGACCGGGTCAGTGTGCGCAGCACCCGGTGCGGTGCGGAACGAAGCTTTTCGTCTTAGCTCATGCGACCGCGTGGATGCGCACCGGCGCGCGCAGCGCAGCCCGCGGCAACGGCAGCAGGCCCAGGCGCTTCAGGTGCGTGCGCAGCACGTTGCGCGTGATGCCCAACAGCGCCGCCGTGTGCACCTGGTTGTGGTGGCAATGGCGGTAGGCGCTGCGGATGAGCGCCGCCTCGACGCGCGCCTGCAGCTCGTGCGGCGGCTCGTCGAAGAGGCGTTCGAACACGCGCTCAAGCGCATCGTCGTCACCCGCCGCCGCGGGCAATTCCACCGGCGCTAGGTTGGGCCGCGCGACCGCATGCAGCTGCAGGTCCTCCCGTGCGATGCGGCCGTCGCGGCAGATGATGAGCGCGTAGTGGATGACGTTTTCCAGCTCGCGGATGTTGCCGGGCCAGGCATAGGCCAGCAGCGCGTCGCTGGCCTCGCCGCTGAGCCGCACGTCGGTGAGGCCCAGGCGACGGCTGTAGACGCCGATGAAGTGCTCGGCCAGCGCGAGGATGTCGCCCGGCCGCTGCGCAAGAGGCGCCAGCTGCAGCGTGGCGACGCTGAGGCGGTAGTAGAGGTCGGCGCGGAAGTGGCCCGCGGCCACGGCCTGCTCCAGCCGAACGTTGGTGGCGGCCACCAGGCGCACGCGCACGTCGATGGGCTTGCGCGAGCCGATGCGCACGACCTGGCGCTCCTGCAGCACCCGCAGCAGCTTCACCTGCACGGACAGCGGCAGGTCGCCGACCTCGTCGAGGAACAACGTGCCATCGGCCGCGGCCTCGAACCAGCCGGCGCGCGCGCTGGTCGCCCCCGTGTAGGCGCCCGCCTCGTGGCCGAACAGTTCCGCCTCGACGAGCTGCTCCGTGAAGGCGCCGCAGTTCACCGCCAGGAAGGGGCCACGCCGGCCGCTGCTGTTGTGGATGTGGCGCGCGATCAGCTCCTTGCCGGTGCCGGTCTCGCCGATGATGAGGACGGTCGCGTCACTCGCCGCGACGCGCTCGGCCTGGGCCAGCAGCGCACGCGAGGCCGGATCGTCGAACACCAACGCCTTGGCGCGGATCGACAGGATCTGGTGCTGGGAGTCGGGGAAGGTGAGCAGGCGAGTCATTGCCCGCGACTCTAGGCAGCGCCTCGCGAAGAGGGAACGCTGCTTTGCGCAGATGGATATGCGCAAAGCAGCGCGCACGGCGGGCCCCGTGTAGGCGAACGACGCCACGCGCGGTCATCCCCACCCCTCATGCCCTGCCGGCGGGCGGCGCAATCCGCGTGCGCCCGCCGCCCGTTTGGGCACACTGCGGCCATGCCTGATCTGGTCACGCGCCGCCCGCAAGGCCTGTACTGCGAGCCAGGCGGCTTCTTCATCGATCCCTGGCTGCCGGTGGAGCGCGCCGTCATCACGCACGCGCATGCGGACCATTGCCGGCCCGGCCACGGCACCTACCTCGCGCAGCGCGACGGGCTGGGCCTGATGCGCGCGCGGCTGGGGGACGACGCGCCGCTGGAAGGCCTGGCCTATGGCGAGACGCGCCGCATCCGTGACGTGACGCTGAGCCTGCACCCCGCCGGCCACGTGCTGGGCTCGGCGCAGTTGCGCATCGAGCACGGCGGCGAGGTGTGGGTGGTGGCGGGCGACTACTTCGTCAGCGGCGCGGGCGACTGCAACACCACCTGCGCGCCGTTCGAGCCGGTGCGCTGCGACGTGTTCGTCACCGAAAGCACCTTCGGCCTGCCCATTTACCGCTGGGCGCCGCAGACCGAGGTGTTCGACGAGATGCGTGCCTGGTGGGTCGATTGCGCGGCGCAGGGCAGGCACGCGCTGCTGATGGGCTACAGCCTGGGCAAGGCGCAGCGGCTGATCGCCGGCCTGGCCACTGCGGATGCGCCGGGACCGGTGCTGGCGCACGGCGCCGTGGCACGGCTGAGCGCGGCCTACCGGGAGGCCGGTGTGGCACTGGCCGACGTGGCCACGGTGACGCCGGAGACGAACTTCAAGTCGCTGCGCGGTGCGCTGGTCATCGCGCCGCCCGCCGTGCAGGGCAGCCGCTGGGCCAAGGCGCTGGGGCCGCACAGTGACGCTTTTGCCAGCGGCTGGATGCGGCTGCGCGGCGCACGCCGGCGCCGGGGCGTTGACCGCGGCTTCGTCTTCAGCGACCACGCGGACTGGCCAGGCCTGCTCGGCGCCATCGCCGCCACCGGCGCGCAGCGCGTCATCGTCACGCATGGCGACGAGGGCACGCTGGTGCGCTACCTCGGTGAGCTGGGCCTGCAGGCGGAGGCGTTCGCGACCGAGTACGGCGACGAGACGCATGGCGTGGAGGCGGCCGAATGAAGCGCTTCGTGGCGCTCTACCTCGCGCTGGATGCGAGCACGTCGACGCTGGCCAAGGTGGCGGCGCTGAAGCGTTACCTGGCCGACGCACCCGCGAGCGACGCCGCCTGGGCCGTCTACCTGCTGGCCGGCGGCCGGCCGCGCCGCGCGGTGCCCACCAGCGAGCTGCGCGCGCTGGCCTGCGAGGCCGCGGGGCTGCCGCAGTGGCTGTTCGAGGCCGGCTATGCCGTCACCGGCGACCTGGCCGAGGCCATCGCCTATGTGCTGCCCGACCCCGAGGACAAGCTCGACGAGCCGCTGGCCGCCTGGATGGAGCAGCGCATCCTGCCACTGCGTGCGCTGGATGCGAATGGGCGCCGTGATGCGGTGCTGGCCGCGTGGCGGGGGTTGTCGGCGGACGAGCGCTTCATGTTCGTCAAGCTCGTGGGGGGTGGCTTTCGCGTCGGCGTCAGCAAGCTGCTGGTGCAGCGCGCGATCGCGGAGTGGGCCAAGGTAGATGCGGCGGGCGTGGCGCAGCGCATGATGGGCTACACCGACATCGACACGCCGCCGACGGCGGCACGCTTTCACGCGCTGCTGGCCGACGACACCAGCGGCACGCGCGGCGGCCAGCCCTACCCTTTCTTTCTGGCGCATGCGCTGCCGGGCGAGCCGGCGGCCTTGGGCGCGCGCGGCGACTGGCTGGCGGAATGGAAGTACGACGGCATCCGCGCGCAGGTCGTGAAGCGCGACGGCCAGGTGTGGATCTGGTCGCGCGGCGAGGAACTGGTGACCGAGCGCTTCCCCGAGGTGGACGCAGCGGCGAGCACGTGGCCGGACGGCACGGTCGTTGACGGTGAGCTGCTGGCTTGGCTGCCCGACGAGGCCGAGCCCGCCCCTTTCGCGCTGCTGCAAAAGCGCATCGGCCGCACCAAGCTGTCCAAGGCCATCCTGGCCGCAGCGCCGGTGCGCCTGCTGGCCTACGACCTGCTGGAGAGCGAGGGCGCGGACCGCCGGCAGGAGCCCATGCAGATGCGCCGCGCGCGGCTGGAGCGGCTGGGCATCGCGACGTCGCCACTGCTGGACGCCAGCGATTGGGCCGGCCTCGCCAACGCTCGCGAGCAGTCGCGCGAACGGCGCGTCGAGGGCCTGATGCTGAAGCACCGCGAGTCGCCCTACGGCATCGGCCGCACCGGCAGCGCTTGGTGGAAATGGAAGGTCGCGCCGCTGAGCGTGGACGCCGTGCTGATCTACGCCCAGGCCGGGCACGGCCGGCGCGCCAACCTGTACACCGACTACAGCTTCGCCGTGTGGAGCCGTGCGCCGCGGGATGCCGCCGAGGCCGAGGCCGCGCTCGACGCGACCGGCGGCGAGCTGACACTGGTGCCGTTTGCCAAGGCCTACTCCGGACTGACGGACGAGGAGATCAAGGGTGTGGACCGCGTGATCCGCAAGACCACGGTGGAGAAGTTCGGGCCGGTGCGCCGCGTGCGGCCGTCCATGGTGTTCGAGCTGGGCTTCGAGGGCATCCAGGCCAGCACGCGGCACAAGAGCGGCATCGCCGTGCGCTTCCCGCGCATGCTGCGCATCCGCGACGACAAACCGCTGCACGAGGCCGATACGCTGGACACACTGCGCGAGCTGATGGAGATCGGACCGAATGCCGGTGAAGACCTCGCCGACGAATGACTGGCTGGCCGCACGCGGCTGGAAGGCCTTCCCCTTCCAGCGCGCCGTGTGGCGCGCGATGGCCGCGGGCCAGTCGGGCCTGCTGCACGCGACCACCGGCTCGGGCAAGACACTGGCCGTCTGGCTGGGCGCGCTGCAGGCGCTGGGCGATGTCGAAGCGCCGCTGACGGCGCTGTGGATCACGCCGATGCGCGCGCTCAGCCACGACACGCTGCTGGCTCTGCAGGACGCCGCTGCCACGCTCGCGCCGAACTGGACGCTGGCCGCGCGCACCGGCGACACCACCTCCGGCGAACGGGCCGCGCAGCAGCGCCGCTGGCCCACCGCGCTCGTCACGACGCCCGAATCGCTGAGCCTGATGCTGTCGCGCGCCGATGCGCCCGAGGTGCTCAAGCGCGTGCGGTTGGTGGTGGTCGACGAGTGGCATGAGTTGCTGGGCAGCAAGCGCGGCGTGCAGGTGCAACTGGCACTGGCGCGGCTGCGGCGCTGGCACCCGGGCCTGATGACCTGGGGCCTGTCCGCCACGCTCGGCAACCTGGACGAGGCGCGCGACACGCTCGCGCCCGGTGCCGTGCTGATGCAAGGCGCGCAGGACAAGAAGATTGCCATCGACACGCTGCTGCCCGAGCGCATCGAGCGCTTTGCGTGGGCGGGGCACATGGGCCTGGCGATGCTGCCGGCCGTCATCGCGCGCATCGAGGCCGCGGCCAGCACGCTGGTGTTCACGAACACGCGCTCGCAGTGCGAGCGCTGGTTCCAGGCCGTGCTGGAGGCGCGCCCCGACTGGGCCGGTCTCATCGCGCTGCACCACGGCTCGCTGGACGCGGACATGCGCCGCTGGGTGGAGGCGGCGATGAAGGCCGGTCAGCTCAAGTGCGTCGTTTGCACGGCGAGCCTGGACCTGGGCGTGGACTTCCTGCCCGTGGAGCAGGTGCTGCAGATCGGCTCGGCCAAGGGCGTGGCGCGGCTGCTGCAGCGCGCGGGCCGCAGCGGTCACGCGCCGGGGCGGCGCTCGCGCGTGACGATGGTGCCCACGCACAGCCTGGAGATCGTCGAGGCCACGGCCCTGCGCGCGGCCGTGAATGCCGGCCACATCGAGCCGCGCCGCCCACCCGAAGCGCCGCTGGACGTGTTGGTGCAGCACCTCGTCACGGTCGCGCTGGGCGGTGGATTCAGGCCGCAGGCGCTGCTGCCCGAGGTGCGCAGCGCGCCGAGCTACCGGCGGCTCAGCGACGAGGTCTGGCAATGGGCGCTGGCCTTCGTGCGCCACGGCGGCGAGAGCCTGCGCGCCTACCCGGACTTCCAACGCGTGGTGCCCGATGACGACGGCGTCTGGCGCGTGCCCGATGCGCGGCTGGCGCGGCGCCACCGCAGCAACATCGGCACCATCGTGTCGGACGCGGTGATGAGCGTGCAGTTCCTGGGCGGCGGCCGCATTGCCACCGTGGAGGAGAGCTTCATCGCGCGGCTGCGCACCGGCGATGTCTTCCTGCTGGGGGGCCGCGCGCTGGAGCTGGTGCGCGTGGAGGGGCTGACCGCCTACGTTCGCGTGGCCAAGACCGGCAGGCCGCTGCTGCCGCGCTGGGACGGCGGGCAGTTCCCGATCTCGGACACGCTGGCCGGGGCGATGCTGGAACGCTTCGACGAGGCCGCGCACGGCCGGTACGGCGATGCCGAGATGCGGTTCATCGCGCCGCTGCTGAAGCTGCAGGCCGAGTGGTCGGCGCTGCCGGCGCCGCAGCGGCTGCTGGCCGAGGCCTTGCAGACGTCCGACGGGTATCACCTGTTCCTCTATCCCTTCGCGGGCCGCACGGTGCACCTGGGCCTCGCGTCGCTGCTGGCCTGGCGCATCGGCTGCGACACGCCGGCGACGTTCACGATGGCCATGAACGACTACGGGCTGGAACTGCTCAGCGCGACCGAGATCGACTGGGCCGCACAACTGCCCGCCCTGCTCGCGCCGGTCGACCGCGAGACCTTGCGCGACGAGGTGCTGGCGAGCCTGAACGCCAGCGAACTGGCGCGCCGGCGCTTCCGCCAGATCGCGCGCATCGCAGGCCTGATCTTCCAGAGCCACCCCGGCGAAGCGCGCAGCCAGCGGCAGCTGCAGGCGTCGGCGTCGCTGTATTTCGACGTGTTCCGCCAGCACGATCCCGGCAACCAGCTGCTGCGCCAGGCCGAGGCCGAGCTGCTGTCCGCGGAGCTGGATGTGGATGCGCTGGCGCGCACGCTGACCCGCCTGGCCGCGCAGCAGCTGGACCTGCAGCACCCGGTGCGCCCGCCGCCGCTGGCCTTCCCGTTGCTGGTGGAGCGGCTGCGCGAGCGCGTGTCGACCGAGTCGCTGAAGCAGCGGCTGGCGCGCATGCTGGCTGAGCTGGAGACGGCGGCAGGTGGCGAGGTGCCGCCGGACCTGGATGCACGCCTGGCGTTCGAGAAGGACGGCCAGAAGGCAGCGCACCGGCCGCGACGGAGGCGCCGGTGAGCCTGTGCATGGATGCCGCGGGCGAGACGCTGTGGCTGCTGCCGGAAGCTGCCGCCTGGTGGCCGGCCGGGCGCACGCTGTTCGCAGCGGACCTGCATCTGGGCAAGGACGCTGCGTTCCGCGCGCAAGGCCAGCCGGTACCGGCCGGTGACAGTGAACGCACGCTGGCACGGCTGGAGGCGCTCGCCGCCCGGCACGACGCGGCGCGACTCGTCGTGCTGGGGGACTTTTGGCATGGCGCCCAGGGGCTGACGCCATCGCTGCTGGCAGCGGTGACAGCGTTCGCGCGGCGGGTCGACACCACGCTGGTGCTGGGCAACCACGACCGGCGCATCCATCCGCCGGACCTGCCGCTGAGCGCGGTCAGCACGGCCTTGTCGTTAGGGCCGCTGACCGCGGCGCACGAGCCGCCACCGCCAGGCACGGCGGGCTTCACGCTGGCCGGGCACTGGCATCCCGCCGTCACCGTCCGCAGCCGCGCGGGCGACCGCCTGCGGCGGCCCTGCTTCGTGCGTTACCCGCACGCGCTGGTGCTGCCGGCGTTCGGCGGCCTGACGGGGGCGCTGACCTTGCGGCGCAGCGATTTGGCGCGGCAGCGCGCCGAGGTTGCCGTGCTGGGTGACGGCGAGCTGCACTGGCTGCCACGGGGCCGCTGAGCAGCCGAGCACACGCTTCAGATCTTGTGCTGCGGCGGGCCCTTGGGCGCGTCGCGCGCCGTGCCGTCGTCCTGCCGGGCCGGGGCCTTGGCCTGCTTGGTCAGCGTCTGCCCTTGCGTGGCCTTGCTGGTCGCGAAATCGCTGACCTTGTGTTCCACCGGGCCGGCGCGATTGCCATGGGTCTTGGGCATGGGAGTTCCTTCCTCGCTCTGGCCGGGCGGCCCGCCCGCCGGGTCCAGCGCGATGTCCGCCCAATGTGCGCCCCGAAGCGCTTTGCCGCCGTCGGGCTGCGCGACCCGCTGCCGTAGGCCGGCGCCGACTCGGCCATGAAAAAAGCCCGCACAAGGCGGGCTTAGCAATTCAGCGCGGGCTGAACTTATTCGACGGCTTCGCCAGCGGTCTCGCCTTCGGCGCGATCCACCAGTTCAACGAAAGCCATGGGCGCGTTGTCGCCGACGCGGAAGCCCATCTTCAGGATGCGGGTGTAGCCGCCCGGACGAGCCGCGAAGCGCGGGCCCAGCACGTTGAACAGCTTGGTGACGATGTCGCGGTCGCGCAGGCGGTCGAAAGCCAGGCGGCGGTTGGCCAGCGTGGGTTCCTTGGCGAGCGTGATCAGCGGCTCGACGACGCGACGCAGCTCCTTGGCCTTCGGGACCGTGGTCTTGATGGCTTCGTGCTGCAGCAGCGAGTTGCACATGTTGCGCAGCATCGCCTGGCGATGGGCGCTGGTGCGGTTGAGTTTACGGAGGCCGTTACGGTGACGCATGGTGCTATTCCTTTCACTTCGTTAATGCCCCCAGCCGTATCAGGTACTGGGGGGTGCACCGGGTGGCGTTGGTCAGCGCGCCACCCATTCCTTCAATTCACGGCGCTGGATCAGCGCTTGTCCAGACCTTGCGGCGGCCAGTTTTCCAGGCGGGCGCCCAGAGTCAGGCCGCGCGAAGCCAGCACTTCCTTGATTTCGTTGAGCGACTTGCGACCCAGGTTGGGGGTCTTCAGCAGCTCGGTCTCGGTGCGCTGGATCAGGTCGCCGATGTAGTAGATGTTTTCGGCCTTCAGGCAGTTGGCCGAACGCACGGTCAGTTCGAGCTCGTCGACCGGGCGCAGCAGGATCGGGTCGAAGCTGCTGGAGCGCTGGGCCGGCTGGTCGAAGGCGTCGACCAGGTCGGTGCCCTGCAGCTGCGCGAACACGGCGAGCTGCTCGACCAGGATCTTGGCCGAAGCACGGATCGCTTCCTCGGGCGAGATGGCGCCGTTGGTCTCGATTTCCATGACCAGCTTGTCCAGGTCGGTGCGCTGCTCGACGCGGGCGTTCTCGACGGCGTAGCTGACGCGCTTGACCGGTGCGAACGACGCGTCGAGGACGATGCGGCCGATGCTCTTGGTCGGCTCGTCGCCGAAGCGGCGCATCGTGCCGGGCACATAGCCACGGCCCTTCTCGACCTTGATCTGCATGTCCAGCTTGCCGCCTTGCGACAGGTGGGCGATGACGTGCTCGGGATTGATGATCTCGACGTCGTGCGGGGTCTGGATGTCGGCCGCGGTGACGGGGCCTTCGCCTTCCTTGCGCAGGACGAGGGTCACTTCTTCACGGTTGTGCAGGCGGAAGACGACGCCCTTGAGGTTCAGCATGATGTGAACCACGTCCTCTTGCACGCCGTCGATGGCCGAGTACTCGTGGAGCACGCCGGCAATCGTTACTTCCGTCGGCGCATACCCCACCATCGACGAGAGCAGCACACGGCGCAGGGCGTTGCCCAGGGTGTGACCGTAGCCGCGTTCGAACGGCTCCAGCGTGACCTTGGCGCGATGACCGCCCAGGGGCTCCACGTTGATGGACTTGGGTTTGAGCAAGTTGGTTTGCATGAGGTCTTTCTTTCAATACCCTCGGTTCGTTACACCGATAAGGCTGAGGACCAGCCGGGTTGAGCCTTCGAAGGGCCCCGATGAGGCGGAAACCCGGACGAGGAAACGCCGACCGCGCCCGCAGTGGGCGTGATCGGCGGGGGAAAACATTAACGCGAGTACAACTCGACGATCAGCGATTCGTTGATCTCGGCGCCGAACTCGTCGCGGTCCGGAGCCTTCTTGAACACGCCTTCGAGCTTGGTGCCGTCGACCGTCACCCAGGCCGGCAGGCCGATGGAGTCGGCGAGCTTGAACGACTCGGTGACGCGCAGCTGCTTCTTGGCCTTGTCGCGCACGGCGACGGTGTCACCAGCCTTGACCGAGTAGGAAGCGATGTTCACGACCTCGCCGTTCACCGTCACACCCTTGTGCGAAACCAGCTGGCGGGCTTCTGCGCGGGTGGAGCCGAAGCCCATGCGGTAGACGACGTTGTCCAGGCGCGATTCCAGCAGTTGCAGCAGGTTCACGCCGGTCGAGCCCTTGCGGCGCTCGGCTTCGGCGAAGTAGCGGCGGAACTGACGCTCCAGCACGCCGTACATGCGCTTGACCTTCTGCTTTTCACGCAGCTGCAGACCGAAATCGGACGTGCGCTGGCCAGAGGTGCGGCCGTGCTGGCCGGGCTTGCTGTCGAACTTGACCTTGTCGCTGATGGCGCGGCGGGCGCTCTTCAGGTACAGGTCGGTGCCTTCACGGCGGGAAAGTTTGCCCTTGGGGCCGAGGTAACGTGCCACTTTGCGTGTCCTTGTTCAATCTGACGCCTGCAGCCGTCGCTGCCTGGCGCGAGTCCAGCCGGTGTTTTTGTGGGCTTGGACGGTGGGCTTGTGAGCCGCCGCAAAATGAAGCGGACTCAAGACTGAAGCCGGCGCGGCACATGAGTGCCCGCCGGCTCCGGGAAAACGCGCGATTATCGCACCGTCATCCGATTCTGCAATAGGCCTGTCATCAACTGGCGGCGAGCCAGCTTAGATGCGACGGCGCTTCTGCGGACGGCAGCCGTTGTGCGGCACGGGCGTCACGTCAGAGATCGAGTTGATGCGGATGCCGAGGGCAGCCAGGGCACGCACCGACGACTCACGACCCGGGCCGGGGCCCTTGATCTTGACGTCGAGGTTCTTGATGCCTTGTTCTTGCGCTGCACGGCCAGCCACTTCAGCCGCCACCTGGGCTGCGAAGGGGGTCGACTTGCGCGAGCCCTTGAAGCCTTGACCACCCGACGAAGCCCAGGACAGGGCGCCACCTTGACGGTCGGTGATGGTGATGATGGTGTTGTTGAACGAGGCGTGGACGTGCGCAATGCCGTCGGCAACGTTCTTGCGGACCTTCTTGCGGACGCGCTGGGCAGCCGAATTATTGGGTGCTTTTGCCATATTGACCTTCTTTCAGTTCGGTGCAGCGATCACTTCTTGCCGGTCGCCGCCGACTTGCGCGGACCCTTGCGGGTGCGGGCATTCGTACGGGTACGCTGACCACGCATCGGCAGGCCACGGCGGTGACGGAAGCCGCGGTAGCAGCCGAGGTCCATCAGGCGCTTGATGTTGATGGACATCTCACGGCGCAGATCGCCCTCGATGGTCATCTGGTTGACGACGTCACGGATCTTTTCGAGATCGCCGTCGGTCAGATCCTTGACCTTCTTGTCGAACGGAATGCCGCACGTGGTGCAGATCTTCTGGGCGGTCGTACGGCCAATGCCGTAGATCGAGGTCAGACCGATCTCAGTGTGCTTTTGCGGCGGAATGTTGATACCAGCAATACGTGCCATGGTTGTCCTCTAGTCCTGTCGTGCGTGCTCTGGGGCTCAGCCCTGGCGCTGCTTGTGGCGCGGGTCGGTGCAGATCACACGCACCACGCCCTTGCGGCGGATGATCTTGCAATTGCGGCACATCTGCTTCACGGATGCCGAAACTTTCATGGTCTGCTCCTTGGCCTAACTTCTTTTGCGCTCACACGCGTCCGGGGGTTCAAACAGCTCACTTCGCCCGGAACACGATGCGAGCACGACTCAAATCGTAGGGTGTCAATTCCACAGTCACTTTGTCGCCGGGGAGGATACGGATGTAGTGCATCCGCATCTTGCCGGAGATGTGCCCGAGGACGACATGCCCGTTTTCTAACTTCACACGAAACGTTGCGTTGGGCAAGTTTTCAACAATCTCACCCTGCATCTGAATGACGTCGTCTTTCGCCATGCCAACGTGTCGTGTGGGTTAAATCAAATATTTCCTTAGTACAGCTTGGCCCTCAATTGGGCTTGAAGCTGGCCTTCTTCAGCAGTGATTCGTACTGCTGACTCATGATGTAGCTCTGCACCTGGGCCCAGAAGTCCATCGTGACGACGACGATGATCAAGAGGGACGTGCCACCGAAGTAGAACGGAACGTTGTACTTCAGCGTCAGGAACTCGGGCAGCAGGCAGACCAGCGTGATGTAGATCGCACCAGCCAGCGTCAGCCGCGACAGGATCTTGTCGATGTGCTTGGCGGTCTGCTCACCCGGCCGAATGCCCGGGATGAACGCGCCACTCTTCTTCAGGTTGTCTGCGGTCTCGCGGCTGTTGAACACCAGCGCCGTGTAGAAGAAGCAGAAGAAGATGATGGCCGCCGCATACAGCAACACATAGATCGGCTGGCCCGGGCTGACCATGCCGGCCAGGTCCTTCAACCAGCGCAGGCCGTCACCGGTCGCAAACCAGCTCACCACCGTCGTCGGCAGCAGGATGATCGACGACGCGAAGATCGGCGGGATCACGCCCGACATGTTCAGCTTCAGCGGCAGGTGCGACGACTGGCCACCGTAGACCTTGTTGCCGACCTGGCGCTTGGCGTAGTTCACCAGGATCTTGCGCTGACCACGTTCGACGAACACGACGGCGAAGGTCACCAGCACGACCAGCGAGATCACGACCAGCGCCGAGCCGTAACCCATCGCACCGGTACGCACCAGTTCGAACAGGCCACCGATCGCACCCGGCAGACCCGCAGCGATACCGCCGAAGATCAGGATGGAGATGCCGTTGCCCAGACCACGCTCGGTGATCTGCTCACCCAGCCACATCAGGAACATCGTGCCGGCCACCAGGCTGGACACCGCGGTCAGGCGGAAGCCGAAGCCCGGATTGATCACCAGACCTGCGGAGCCTTCCAGTGCCAGCGCAATCGACAGGCTCTGGAACAAGGCCAGGCCCAGCGTGCCGTAGCGCGTGTACTGGGTGATCTTGCGACGACCCGCTTCGCCTTCCTTCTTCAGCTGTTCCAGCGTCGGCACGACGTAGGTCATCAGCTGGATGACGATGGAAGCCGAGATGTACGGCGTGATGCCCAACGCGAACACGGTGAAGCGCGACAGCGCGCCGCCCGAGAACATGTTGAACAGGCTCAGGATGCCACCGGCCTGACCCTTGAAGAATTGGGCGAGCTGGTTCGGGTCAATACCGGGCACGGGGATATGCGCCCCGATGCGGTACACGACCAGAGCCAGCAGCAAGAACACAAGCCGGCGACGCAGGTCGCCGAACTTGCCGCTCTTGGCCAGCTGATTCGCGTTGGTAGCCACGCTGAGTCAGTTCCTTGTGCGCTGGATTTAAGCGACCGAGCCGCCTGCCGCCTCGATGGCCGCCTTGGCGCCCTTCGTGACGTTCACGCCCTTCAGCGTGACCTTGCGCTCGATGGCGCCGGACAGGATCAGCTTGACCGACTTGGCCAGCTGGGGCACCAGGCCGACGGCCTTCAGCGTCGACACGTCGATCTCTTCGCCGGCCAGACCTTGCAGGTCCGACAGCGTGATCTCGGCGTTGTACTTCAGCGTCAGCGACTTGAAGCCACGCTTGGGCAGGCGACGCTGCAGCGGCATCTGGCCGCCTTCGAAGCCGACCTTGTGGTAGCCACCGGCGCGGGACTTCTGGCCCTTGTGGCCACGACCTGCGGTCTTGCCCAGGCCCGAGCCGATGCCGCGGCCGACACGGCGCTTGGCATGCTTGGAGCCCTCTGCGGGCTTGATCGTGTTGAGTTCCATCGTCTTGTCCTCGGTGTGCGCGGCGCTTACAGCACCTGCACCAGATAGGCGATCTTGTTGATCATGCCGCGCACGGCGGGCGTGTCTTCCAGGGTGCTTTGGCTGTTCAGCCGACGCAGACCCAGGCCGACCACGGTGGCGCGGTGCGAGGCGCGGCAGCCGATGGGGCTACGCACCAGCTTGACCGTCACGGTTTTCTTGTCAGACATGTTGTGCTCCGCTGTGGCGATCAGTTGAAGATTTCTTCAACCGTCTTGCCGCGCTTGGCTGCGACAGAGGCCGGCGTCGTCGAACGCTTCAGAGCGTCCAGCGTGGCGCGGACCATGTTGTACGGGTTGGTCGAACCGTGGCTTTTGGTCACGATGTCGGTCACGCCCATCACTTCGAAGACAGCGCGCATCGGGCCGCCGGCGATCACGCCAGTACCGGCAGGTGCCGGAGCCATGATGACGTGAGCCGCACCGTGCTCGCCCACCACGTTGTGGTGGATGGTGCCGTTCTTCAGGCTGACCTTGACCATGTTGCGGCGAGCCGACTCCATGGCCTTCTGCACGGCGACCGGCACTTCCTTGGCCTTGCCCTTGCCCATGCCGATGCGGCCATCGCCGTCACCGACCACGGTCAGCGCTGCAAAGGACAGCGTACGGCCGCCCTTCACCACCTTGGTCACGCGGTTCACCGCGATCATCTTTTCCTTCAGGCCGTCGTCATTGCCTTCGGTCTGCGCGCGGGGTTGAAACTTTGCCATTTCTTATTCCTTGATGCGTCAGAACTGCAGGCCGGCTTCGCGAGCGGCCTCGGCCAGTGCCTTGACACGGCCGTGGTAGGCGAAACCCGAGCGGTCGAAAGCGACCTTCTCGACGCCAGCAGCCTTGGCCTTTTCGGCGATCAGCTTGCCCACCAGCGTGGCGGCAGCGACGTTGCCACCCTTGCCATCGGCGCCGAGCTGCTCGCGCACCGACTTCTCGGCGGTGGACGCAGCGGCCAGCACCTTGTCGCCGTCTTCCGACACGACTTGGGCGTAGATGTGCAGGTTGGAGCGGAACACCGTCAGACGGGCCACGCGCTGGATCGCAATGCGAGCGCGGGTCTGGCGCGAACGACGCAGGCGTTGTTCTTTCTTGGTCATCATGGCGCTGCTCCTTACTTCTTCTTGGTCTCTTTGAGGGAGACCTTCTCATCCGAATAACGGATGCCCTTGCCCTTGTAGGGCTCGGGCGGACGGAAGGCACGCACCTCGGCGGCGATCTGGCCGACGACCTGACGGTCAGCGCCCTTGATGATGATTTCGGTCTGCGTCGGGCACTCGACCTTGATGCCGGCCGGCATGTCCTTCACCACGGGGTGAGAGAAACCGATCTGCAGGTTGAGCTTCTGACCCTGGGCCTGGGCGCGGAAACCCACACCGACCAGGTTCAGCTTCTTCTCGAAGCCCTTGCTGACGCCGTTGACCATGTTGGCCACCAGCGCGCGCATCGTGCCGCTCATCGCATCGGCTTCGGCCGATTCGTTGGCGGGGACGAAGTTCAGCTTGCCGGCTTCGTTCTTGACGCTGACGAGCTTGTTCGCCGGACGCACCAGCGTGCCGAGCGAGCCCTTGACGCTGATTGCCTCAGCGGACACGGTCACATCCACGCCTTGCGGGACGGCGACCGGCATTTTTCCTACGCGGGACATTGTTCGTCTCTCCTTCGCTTAGGCGACGTAGCAGAGCACTTCGCCGCCGATACCGGCAGCGCGCGCCTTGCGGTCGGTCATGACGCCTTGCGGAGTCGTGACGATCGCGACGCCCAGGCCATTCATGACCTGAGGGATGTCGTGGCGGCCCTTGTAGATACGCAGGCCAGGGCGGCTGACGCGTTCGATACGTTCGATGACCGGACGGCCAGCGTAGTACTTCAGCGAAATTTCCAGCTCGGGGCGGGCTGCGTCGCCGCGGACGGCGAATTCATCGATGTAGCCTTCGTCCTTCAGGACTTTGGCGATCGCGACTTTCAGCTTGGACGACGGCATGACGACACTGGGCTTCTCAACGATTTGCGCGTTGCGAATCCGGGTCAGCATATCGGCGATGGGATCACTCATGCTCATTTGCGATTTCTCCTATCGGCCGATTACCAGCTGGCCTTGACGACACCGGGGATGTCGCCCTTGAAGGCCAGTTCACGAATCTTGTTACGGGCCAGGCCGAACTTGCGGAACGTGCCGCGCGGACGACCGGTCAACTCGCAGCGGTTGCGCAGGCGGGTCGGGTAGGCGTTGCGGGGCAGCTTCTGCAGCTCCAGGCGAGCGGCGTAGCGCTCTTCATCCGACTTCTTGCCGTCGTCGATGATGGCCTTCAGCTCTGCGTACTTCTTCGCGAACTTGGCGACGAGTGCTTCGCGCTTCAGTTCACGTTGCTTGATGGAAGTTTTAGCCACAGATCACCTCAGTTCTTGAACGGGAACTTGAACGCAGCCAGGAGAGCCTTGGCTTCGTCGTCCGTCTTGGCAGTCGTCGTGATGCTGATGTTCAGACCACGCAGAGCATCGACCTTGTCGTATTCGATTTCGGGGAAGATGATCTGTTCTTTGACGCCGATGTTGTAGTTGCCGCGGCCGTCGAACGAGCGACCGGAGATACCCCGGAAGTCACGCACGCGGGGCAGAGCGATCGTCACGAAGCGGTCCAGGAATTCATACATCTGGACGCCACGCAGGGTGACCATTGCGCCGATCGGCACGCTGTCACGGATCTTGAAGCCTGCGATGGCCTTCTTGGACTTGGTGACCACGGGCTTCTGGCCAGCGATCTTGGTCAGGTCGCCCACGGCGTGGTCCATGACCTTCTTGTCGGCGACGGCCTCGCTCACGCCCATGTTGAGCGTGATCTTGGTGATGCGAGGCACCTCCATGACCGACTTGTAGCCGAACTTCTCGACCAGGCCGGGCACGATTTTTTCGCGGTAATGCGTTTGAAGACGAGCCATGAGGGACCTCTTAAGCCTTGATCTCTTCGCCGGTCGACTTGAACACGCGCACCCGCTTGCCGTCGACGAGCTTGACGCCCACGCGATCGGCCTTGCCGGAGGCGGCGTTGAAGATCGCCACGTTGGATTGATGGATGGGCATGGTCTTGTCGACGACGCCGCCGGTGGTGCCCTTCATGGGGTTGGGCTTGACGTGCTTCTTGACGACATTGATGCCGTCAACGACCACGTGGTCAACGTCGGTGCGGGCGGACACGGTGCCGCGCTTACCCTTGTCGCGGCCGGTCAGCACAATGACCTGGTCGCCGGTACGAATCTTGTTCATGGCTTACCTCAGACAGTGGGGGCTCAAAGCACCTCGGGCGCCAGCGACACGATCTTCATGAAGCGCTCGGTGCGCAGTTCGCGCGTGACCGGGCCGAAGATGCGGGTGCCGATCGGCTCCAGCTTGGCGTTGAGCAGCACGGCGGCATTGCCGTCGAACTTGACGAGCGAGCCGTCTTGGCGGCGCACGCCCTTGGCGGTACGAACCACCACGGCGCTGTAGACCTCGCCCTTCTTCACGCGACCACGCGGGGCAGCTTCTTTGATGCTGACCTTGATGATGTCGCCGATGTGCGCATAGCGACGCTTGGAGCCGCCCAGCACCTTGATGCACTGAACGGACTTCGCGCCAGTGTTATCCGCGACATCAAGCCGCGATTGCATTTGAATCATGTCTGTCCCCAACTTGCCCCGAGTTGCAGCGAGCTGCGCGTCGGTCAGTCTTGGGCCCGTAAGTCAAACAGCTCAGGCGTTGCGCCTGGGCTGCCCAACGGTTGAGGGCGGATCCGAAGCCAGCATGGGCACTTGCGGAGCAAGGTGCACTGGCGTTCGGCGAAGCTGCGCATTATGCATTGCCGACTGATCGGCCGTCAATGCCTTCTTGCGAGAAAGTTCGAGCGGGCCGCCAAGCAGCCCACTCGGTCAGGCGAGAACTCAGGCCGCCTTGGCTTGGGCGAGCATCGTCGCCGCGTCGCTGACCTCGAACTTGCCGGGGCCTTCGACGTTGAGCGTCTGCACGATGCCATCCTTGACCAGCATCGAGTAGCGCTGCGAGCGCAGGCCCATGCCCTTGGCGGTCAGGTCCAGTGTCAGGCCGGTGGCCTGTGCGAACAGGGCGCTGCCGTCGGCCATCATGCGCACCTTGCCGGCCGTCTTCTGATCCCGGCCCCAGGCGCCCATGACGAAGGCATCGTTGACCGACACACACCAGATCTCGTCGACGCCGGCGGCTTTCAGCGCCTCGGCGGCTTCGACGTAGCCAGGCACATGCTTGGCCGAGCAGGTCGGCGTGTACGCGCCGGGCAGGCCGAAGATGGCCACGGTCTTGGCGGCCGTCAGCTTGTCGAGGTCGAAGCTGTTGGGGCCCAGGCTGCAACCCTCTCCCTCGACTTCGATGAATTCCTGCAGGCTGCCTGCGGGCAGCTTGTCGCCAACTTTGATCATGGTGTCGCTCCTCGGTGGTTCTTGAAAGTGAAAAAACCGGCGTGCCAGTTGCCCAGCGCGCCGGTTTGTGCAGCGGTCATGCGACCGGTGTCTTTAGACGATCTCGGCCTTCTCGACCAGGCGGGTCACGACCCAGCTCTTGGTCTTGGAGATCGGACGGCCTTCGCTGATCTCGACGACGTCACCCATCTTGTACTCGCCCTTTTCGTCGTGGGCGTGGTACTTGCGGGAACGGGCCACGATCTTGCCGTAGAGCTCGTGCTTGGCGCGACGCTCGACCAGGACCGTGACGGTCTTGGCGCGCTTGTCGCTGACCACGCGGCCCACCAGGGTGCGCGTGTTCTTCACTTGGACTTGGGCCTCAGTCATTTCGTGGCCTCCTTCTTCTTCTCGGCCAGGATGGTCTTGGCGCGAGCGATGTCGCGGCGGGTGTTGCCCAGCACCGTGTGATTGGTGAGTTGCTGGGTCGCCTTTTGCATGCGCAGGCCGAAGTGGGCCTTGAGCAGGTCGGTCACTTCCTTTTCGAGGGCAGCGACGTCCTTGGCGCGGAGTTCAGATGCTTTCATGGGTGTCCTCCAGTTCAGGTGCCAACCTGGCGGGCCACGAAGGTGCAACGCAGCGGCAGCTTGGCAGCGGCCAGCGTGAACGCTTCACGAGCCAGCAGTTCCGGCACGCCATTGACCTCGTAGATCACCTTGCCGGGCTGAATTTCAGCCACGTAGTACTCCGGGTTGCCCTTGCCGTTACCCATCCGAACTTCGGCGGGTTTTTGCGAGATGGGCTTGTCCGGGAACACGCGGATGAAGATCCGACCGCCGCGCTTGATGTGGCGCGAGATCGCGCGGCGAGCCGCTTCGATCTGGCGGGCCGTCAGACGGCCGCGCTCGGTGGCCTTGAGGCCGAAATCACCGAAAGACACCGCGGCGCCACGGGTTGCAACACCAGTGTTGCGGCCCTTCTGCTCCTTGCGGTATTTACGACGAGCGGGTTGCAGCATGTTTATTCTCCTTTGGCCTCACCGGCGGCGGGGACCTTGCGGACCACACGCTTGGCGGCGGGCTTGGCTGCGTCACCCGTGGGGGCGGCGGCAGCGGGCTGATCTGCTCCGTCACGCGGGCCACGGTCGCTACCCGGGCGGCCACGGCCACCAGGAGCGCCCGGACGCGCATTACGGCGCGGGCGACGATCGTCTTCGGCGCCTGCGGGGGTGTTGATGACCGGGGCCTCGCCATTGGCAAGACGGTCACCGCGGTAGACCCACACCTTGACGCCGATGACGCCGTAGGTGGTCTTGGCCTCGGAGAAGCCGTAGTCGATGTCCGCCTTCAGGGTGTGCAGGGGCACACGACCTTCGCGATACCACTCGGTACGAGCGATTTCGATACCGTTCAGACGGCCGGCAGACATGATCTTGATGCCCTGGGCACCGAGACGCATCGCGTTCTGCATCGCGCGCTTCATCGCACGGCGGAACATGATGCGCTTCTCGAGCTGCTGGGTGATCGAATCGGCGATCAGCTGAGCATCGACTTCGGGCTTGCGCACTTCTTCGATGTTGACGGCGACGGGCACGCCCAGACGCTTGGTCAGCTCAGCCTTCAGCGCTTCGATGTCCTCGCCCTTCTTGCCGATAACGACGCCCGGACGTGCCGAGAAGATCGTGATGCGGGCGTTCTTGGCGGGGCGCTCGATCAGGATGCGCGAAACGGCGGCATTCTTGAGCTTGGTCTTCAGGTAGTCACGAACTTGCAGATCTTCGGCCAGCATCGTGGCGAAGTTCTGGTTGTTCGCGTACCAACGCGAAGCCCAATTGCGGGTGACAGGCAGGCGGAAGCCGGTCGGATGGATTTTCTGTCCCATGTTCTTCCTAACGCCTTAGTTGCCGACGGCCACGAAGATGTGGCAAGTGGGCTTGCTGATGCGATTGCCACGACCCTTTGCACGGGCCGAGAAGCGCTTCAGCGTGGCACCTTGCTCGACGTAGATCGAGGTGACCTTGAGCTCATCGATGTCAGCGCCGTCGTTGTGCTCGGCGTTGGCGATGGCGCTTTCCAGCGCCTTCTTGATGATCAGGGCCGCCTTCTTCTGGGTGAATTCCAGGATGTTCAGCGCTTGGTCCACCTTCTTGCCGCGGATCAGGTCAGCCACGAGGCGACCCTTGTCACACGAAAGGCGAACGCCACGAACGATTGCTTTGGTTTCCATCGTTGGCATCCTTACTTCTTCCCGGCCTTCTTGTCGGCCGGGTGGCCCTTGAAGGTGCGGGTCAGTGCGAATTCACCCAGCTTGTGGCCGACCATCTGGTCAGACACATAGACCGGCACGTGTTGCTTGCCGTTGTGCACGGCGATCGTCAGACCGATGAACTCGGGCAGGATCGTCGAGCGGCGCGACCAGGTCTTGATGGGCTTCTTGTCTTTGATGGCAACTGCCTTGTCGACCTTGGCCAGCAAGTGGTGGTCAACAAAGGGGCCTTTCTTCAGCGAACGCGTCATGGCCTAGCCCTTACTTCTTGCGACGCGAGACGATGAACGTCTGCGTGCGCTTGTTGTTGCGAGTGCGGAAGCCCTTCGTCAGGGTGTTCCACGGCGACACAGGGGCCTGGCCCTCGCCGGTGCGGCCTTCGCCGCCGCCGTGCGGGTGGTCCACCGGGTTCATGGCGGTACCACGAACGGTCGGGCGGATGCCCTTCCAGCGCATCGCGCCAGCCTTGCCGTACTGGCGCAGGCTGTGCTCTTCGTTGCTCACTTCACCGATGGTGGCGCGGCAGTCGATGTGCACGCGGCGAACTTCGCCGGAGCGCAGTCGCACCTGGGCGTAGACGCCTTCACGAGCCATCAGCACAGCGGAAGCGCCGGCCGAACGGATCATCTGGGCGCCCTTGCCGGGCAGCAGCTCGATGCAGTGGATGGTCGAACCCACCGGGATGTTGCGGATCGGCAGCGTGTTGCCCGCCTTGATCGGGGCTTCGGCGCCGCTCAGCAGGGTTGCGCCCACTTCCAGACCGCGCGGGGCGATCACGTAGCGGCGCTCGCCGTCGGCATACACCACCAGCGCGATGTGGGCGGTGCGGTTCGGGTCGTACTCGATGGTCTCGACCTTGGCCGGAATGCCGTCCTTGTTGCGCTTGAAGTCGACCACGCGGTAGTGGTGCTTGTGACCACCGCCCTTGTGGCGAATCGTGATGTGACCGTTGTTGTTACGGCCCGAGTTCTGGATTTGCGGCTCAAGCAAAGCTGCATGGGGCGCGCCCTTGTGCAGGTGCTTGTGCACCACCTTGACGACGCCACGGCGACCGGGCGAGGTAGGCTTGACTTTGACGATGGCCATTTACGCGGCCTCCCCGGAGAAATTGAGCTCTTGACCGGCCTTGAGGGCCACGTAGGCCTTCTTGACGTGGTCACGGCGGCCGGCACGGCCACCGAAGCGCTTCGTCTTGCCCTTGACCTGGACGACGTTGACCGACTCGACCTCGACCTTGAACATCAGTTCAACAGCGGCCTTGATCTCGGGCTTGGTGGCGTCGCGCAGGACCTTGAACAGGACCTGGTTGTGCTTCTCGGCGACTTGCGTGGCCTTCTCGGACACGATGGGCGCGAGCAGCACGGAGGCCAGACGGCCTTCGGAATACTTGGGGGCGCTCATGCCAGCATCTCCTTGAGTTGCTCGACCGCAGCCTTGGTCACCAGGATCTTCTTATAGAAGACCAGGGACAGCGGGTCGGCGTAGCGCGGCTCGACGACCAGCACGTTGGCCAGGTTGCGCGAAGCCAGCAGCAGGTTGTCATCGACGATGTCGGAGATGACCATCACCGAGTCCAGGCCCATGGCCTTGAACTTGGCGGCCAACAGCTTGGTCTTGGGGGCTTCGACCGAGATCGAGTCCACCACGGCCAGGCGGCCTTCACGGGCCAGCTGCGACAGGATCGCAGCCATGCCGGCGCGGTACATCTTCTTGTTCAGCTTGTGCGAGAAGTTCTCGTCAGGCATGTTCGGGAAGATGCGACCGCCCCCGCGCCACAGCGGCGACGAGGTCATACCGGCGCGAGCGCGGCCGGTGCCCTTCTGGCGGAAAGGCTTCTTGGTCGAGTGATGGACCTGTTCACGGTCCTTCTGGGCACGGGTGCCTTGGCGGGCGTTGGCCTGGAAGGCCACGACCACCTGGTGCACCAGGGCTTCGTTGTAGTCGCGAGCGAAGACGGTGTCAGGCGCGTCCACCTTGGCGGTGGCCTGACCCTGCTCGTTCAGGAGCTCGAGCTGCATCAGTTGGCTCCCTTCTTGACTTTGACCTTGACGGCGGGACGAACGACGACGTGGCCGTTCTTGGAACCCGGCACCGCACCGCGGACCAGCAGCAGTTGACGAGCTTCGTCAACGCGCACGATGTCCAGGTTCTGCGTGGTGCAGGTTTCGTCGCCCATGTGGCCGGTCATCTTCTTGCCCGGGAACACACGGCCCGGGTCCTGCGCCATCGAGATCGAGCCCGGCACGTTGTGCGAACGGCTGTTACCGTGCGACGCGCGCTGCGAGCTGAAGTTGTGGCGCTTGATGGTGCCTGCGAAGCCCTTGCCGATGGACGTGCCCTGCACGTCGACCAGCTGGCCGGCGGCGAACAACGTCACCGGCACGGTCGCGCCAGCTTGGTACTGGGCTGCGACGTCGGCTTCGACGCGGAATTCCTTGAGGATTCGACCTGCTTCGACACCTGCCTTGGCGAGGTGGCCAGCTTCGGGCTTGGTCACGCGCGATGCTTTGCGCGTACCGAACGCCACTTGAATGGCGCTGTAGCCGTCGGTCTGTTCGGTCTTGACCTGGGTCACGCGGTTGTTGGACACGTCCAGCACCGTCACAGGGATGGCATCGCCATCGTCCGTGAAGATGCGCATCATGCCCACCTTGCGGCCCAGCAAACCGAGACGGTTGCTCAGACTCATGTTTTTCTCCAGCCCCGACCGCTGACGCTGCCGAAGCTATTGCGAACACCCGACATCGATTGGCCGGGCTGACTTGTGTGACGACGCTTGCGAATCGCCACGCGAACCTCCGGGGCAGGCATAGGCCAACCCAGGAAAGCTGGCGAGTATAGCGCGAGGGATTGTCCTGATGCAAGCCTCTGGGCAGCAGCAGTCCAAAAGACAAGGCCCCGGCCTGTCAAGACAGGGCCGGGGCCTTGGGGTCGCGGGCACTGAAGCCGGCGAATTACTGCAGCTTGATTTCGACGTCGACGCCCGCAGGCAGGTCGAGCTTCATCAGCGCGTCAACCGTCTTGTCGGTCGGGTCGACGATGTCCATCAGGCGCTGGTGGGTGCGGATCTCGAACTGGTCGCGGCTGGTCTTGTTGACGTGCGGCGAGCGCAGGATGTCGAAACGCTCCATGCGCGTCGGCAGGGGCACGGGGCCCTTGACGATGGCGCCGGTGCGCTTGGCGGTCTCGACGATTTCGAGGGCCGACTGGTCGATCAGCTTGTAGTCAAACGCCTTCAGGCGGATGCGGATCTTTTGCTTTTGCATGACGGTTCCTTAAAGAGCGGGGAGAGCGCCGGGCGACAGGGCCACCCGGCACGTCACGCAGTGGTTAGGCAATGATCGTTGCGACGACGCCCGAGCCGACGGTGCGGCCGCCTTCACGGATGGCGAAGCGCAGGCCCGTCTCCATGGCGATCGGCGCAATCAGCTTCACGGTGATGCCGACGTTGTCGCCGGGCATGACCATTTCCTTGTCCTTGGGCAGCTCCACGGCACCGGTCACGTCCGTCGTGCGGAAGTAGAACTGGGGACGGTAGTTGTTGAAGAACGGCGTGTGGCGGCCGCCCTCTTCCTTGGACAGAACGTAGATTTCTGCCGTGAAGTGGGTGTGCGGCTTGATCGTGCCGGGCTTGGCCAGCACTTGGCCGCGCTCGACGTCTTCACGCTTGGTGCCGCGCAGCAGGATGCCGCAGTTGTCGCCCGCTTGACCTTGGTCCAGCAGCTTGCGGAACATTTCCACGCCGGTGACGGTGGTCTTTTGCACGTCGCGGATGCCGACGATTTCGACTTCTTCGCCGACCTTGATCACGCCGCGCTCGACGCGACCGGTCACGACGGTGCCGCGGCCCGAGATCGAGAACACGTCTTCCACCGGCATCAGGAACGAGCCGTCCACGGCGCGCTCAGGCTGGGGGATGTAGGTGTCCAGCGCGTCRGCCAGGCGCATGATGGCTTGCTCGCCCAGRTCGCCCGTGTCGCCTTCCAGSGCCAGCTTGGCCGAGCCCTTGACGATGGGGGTGTCGTCGCCGGGGAAGTCGTACTTGGACAGCAGYTCRCGCACTTCCATTTCGACCAGCTCGAGCAGCTCGGCGTCGTCGACCATGTCGCACTTGTTCAGGAAGACGATGATGTACTTCACGCCGACCTGRCGAGCCAGCAGGATGTGCTCGCGGGTCTGGGGCATCGGGCCGTCAGCGGCCGAGCACACCAGGATGGCGCCGTCCATCTGGGCGGCACCGGTGATCATGTTCTTGACGTAGTCGGCGTGGCCGGGGCAGTCAACGTGCGCGTAGTGGCGGTTGGCCGTCTCGTACTCGACGTGGGCGGTGTTGATCGTGATGCCGCGGGCCTTTTCTTCGGGCGCTGCGTCGATCTGGTCGTAGGCCTTGGCCTCGCCGCCGAACTTCTTGGACAGCACCGTCGCGATCGCTGCCGTCAGCGTCGTCTTGCCATGGTCAACGTGGCCAATCGTGCCCACGTTCACGTGCGGCTTGGTCCGTTCAAACTTGCCTTTTGCCAT